>NZ_AAXW01000039.1 GCF_000169335.1 Crocosphaera chwakensis CCY0110 | reverse complement strand
ATGCTAAGATTAGGCAATTGAATCATTGAGACCTGGCTTATTCCTGTCCGACTGATAGAAATGGATTGAACGGATAATGCCCTCTTAAATTATTACAGAATGTATAGACAATTCGTCAAATAATTCCCTAAAAAATAATGACAATTCTCCAGTGATTTGATAAGAGAGCTTGGGCAAGTGCTATCTATTATCTACTTTTTTCACTTTGGAAACTAGGTTCTATTTTTCTAATGGTTGTTATCTTTTCAGTATATTATTACCACTTTTGTTCACTTTGAGCAACTTTTTGGCAAAAGACTTGCTAAAAATGATGTTATGTGCATAGTTCTTTAACCCTTTTGGGTAATCTAAAGAACAACAGAGAACTTGTAGGAATATAACAGTCTCAAAAAAGGTTAGAAACAGAGTTTTGCTTCGCAATCTTGTAATAACCCACTATTCCCTATTCCTTATTCCCTATTCCGCAGTGTATACCACTCTAGGGATTAGTCGCTCTGATTCATACATAGGGTAGACATTCTGTCAAATGTTTGTTACATTGCTTTATAATAAAAATTAAGTTGTCACCCTAACTTTCGACTTAAGGATCTCAGTACCCTACTTCTATTTAAACAAGGAGTCATTATGGAAAACACCTCTTGTAATCTCACCTTAGAACAACAATTTGAAATGAAACGGATTCGCGATGCAGCAACTCAAATGAGCAGAGAGCAAGCTTTAGAGTTATTAGTCCAAGCATCACGACTATTAATGATTAAAACAAATGTTGTTCGTAACTTGGGTAAATAGTTCTCTGTTTACCAAAAAAAATCTCACTAACTATCAATTAACTTATGGAGGTCAATATGGACGCTAATACCTTTGAATTATCCTTAGAGCAACAGTTTCAACTTCAATGCTTACAGCAGGAGTTCCAAGACTTAGAAAGGGAGCAAGTCATTGATTATTTGCTTGATACCATGCAGCAAATCATGGCTAGAGACAATCTCATCCGAGATTTAATGAAAAACGACTTATTCTAGTGTCTTAAGATAGACGCTCTCCATCTCGTGTCAAGCTTCTCTAATATCCTAGGCAAACGATGAAGAGGGACAAGGGGTGTCGGGAGGTCAATCTATGATGATACAGCACAACAGGGAAAAGGCCATAAAAGAAACGAACTAAGCTACTGGCTTTTGAGACTGTTCTAACTGATATATGTGCTCCGATACGCGAACCAGCGTTAAGTGTAATAAATATCTAGTTTTTTCTCTGCCAAACCCGAAACATTAATCCTAAACAAACCAAGATGTAACCCGATGTGAGCAAGCCGTTAAGATATAGTAACCGTAACGTAAGCGTTTCAGATGTTTGTAAAGAGCTTAACCATAGTAAGCTATAAGCAATTGCCCAAATAACTGTGAGTCGCAGGGAAAAACGACTAATCGATACAACCTGACGGCTACCCTGATGATAGTAAACTGTCCAAAGCGCAGGAATCCAACCAACAACAGGAATGAGACGAGTTATTTGTTGTAACTTTTCTAGTTTTCGTTCTTGAAACGGATCATGATGAGAATTTTTCATTACTCTAACCCATAATCTGAGATGGAAACACTTTTCAAAGCCGATCTTAGTGCCATTATCCTCGCAGGGGGTAAAAGTTCTCGCATGGGTGAAGACAAAGCACTGATTAAAATTCGGGGATTTCCCTTATTACAAGTTAGTGCTACTTTAATCCGAGCCTACGCTAACCCAGTCTATATTATTACCCCTTGGATAGAACGCTATCAAAAGATAGTTCCTTCAGGCTGTCATTTGTTGCAAGAAGTGTGTCCATCTGGAGAAAGCCAAGGACCTTTGGTAGGGTTTGCTCAAGCTTTATCCTATGTTAAGACAGAATGGGTGTTATTGTTAGCCTGTGATTTACCTAACTTAACAAATCAATCTATCGAAGCATCGTTACAACAGTTACATCAAGTTTCTGATCAAGCCACTGCTTGTTTACCCCGACATGACAAAGGGTGGGACCCATTGTGTGGGTTTTACCGTTCTTCTTGTTTAACGTCCCTTGAGAGCTTTATACAAGGAGGAGGGCGATCATTTCAAAAATGGTTGCAGTCTCAATCTGTCCAAGAATTGTTTGTGAGCGATCGCTCGGTTCTTTTTAATTGTAATACCCCGATGGATCTCAAGAGAATTATCCAATTTGAATGAATTGAGTTAAAAGTAACAGGAGAATTAATTGTTAAACAAGGGAATTCATCGGTAATTTTGTTAGAATAAAGCTTAATTACTACTCCTATTATCGTTCTTTATAGTAGGGGCATTTTTTATTGATATTGTTAATGCTTTCGTGATTCAAAGATTTCTTTCCTTTATTAGCTAATTAGAAATCTAAAGAAAAATGTTTATTTGTAAATTTTTTGTTATTTTAACAGCAATATTTCTTTATTTTTACAACGACGATTCCATTGCGATTTTGTGAGATATTAAAAGATAAATATTAGAAATGTTAGAGATTGCTCAGTATGGGAAGTCGATATGATTTTGATTATTATTTAGCTTGTGAAGGCAGAGACTATCAGTCAATTACAGCACAACCAGGCTGTTTATTAATTGGGGGAGCAGAAGGCAATAAATCAGGAGAACATGAGGCGACGCAATGGTTTTTAAAACGAGCCTACGGGGGAAAATATTTAGTGCTTCGGGTGGGAGGAATTGGCAGACAAGCTGATTGGATTTGTCGAAATTATAGAGATTGGATCTATTCTGCTGCCGAACTTTCTATTGATAGTCGTGAGTCCGCTAATAATTCCACAGTCACCGACTATATTCTCGACGCTGATGCTTTGTTTATCGCAGGAGGTGACCAAAATGACTATCAAGAATATTGGCAAGGCACGAAAACAGAAGAAACGCTGAATTACGTCATTAATGAAAAAAAAATCCCCATCGCTGGAACCAGTGCAGGAATGGCGATTTTAGGAGACTATTACTATTCTCCCGACCATCAAGGGGTTATCAGTTCAGAAATTTTGAACGATCCGTTTCACTATAATACAGAACATATCCATCGAAGTGATTTCCTGCAAGTCCCTTACCTGCACCAAGTCTTGACGGATACACATCTAGATCGACTGAATCAATGGAATCCAGAAACTCGCTATGGAAGGTTATTGGGTTTATTAGCTAAGGTCATTTACGAAGATAATAATCAACTTGACCATTATGGCATTGGATTAGAAGAAGGGGCCTTTGTTGCTATTGATGAGCAAGGAATTGCTAAGGTTTTTGGAAATGGAACTAATATTGGACAAGATGCCTATTTTTTACAGACTAATGGAGCCTTACCAGAACAAATGGAACCAGGCTGGCCACTGGTTTGGAATAATGAGGGAAAAGCAGTTAAAACCTATCGAATTTCAGGCACACCAGAAGGAAGCGGTCATTTTGACTTAAAGGACTGGTCCACAGCCAATGGAGGACAATGGGAATATTGGTACACTGTAGGGGGTAAATCTGGATTGAAAAAACAATCTTTCTAACTCACATCTTTATGTTTGTTAATAATTGATCGGGATCAATTTTCAGAATAATTAAAAATAAAAGGTATTCATGCAACAGTCAACAGAAAAGCTTAATTAAAATCAGAAACTAACAGTCTAGCAGCTTCGTGTGCTGCATCTCTAAAAGGTAATAAAACGAGATCCGATCCTGCATTTTTGAGAATTTCCATTTCCCGTTCTGTATGACTGGTTACCGCAATTTTACCCTGGAATTTTTGATATTCTAATGTATGTAATAAGGTTAGTCCCACTCGTTGCCCCGGTAAGGTACTAATGACCCATTTTGCCTTATTTAAAGGAAGGGTTGCTGCAAATTCAGGATCTTCTGCATCCCCGTAAAAAGCTAATATCCCTTTATGTCGCCATGTTCTCACTAATTCTGGGTTAAAATCCACCCCTAAAACTTGTAAACCTGATCCTTGTAAGGCTTTAATTAAACTACCGCCATACCGTCCTAACCCGAACAAAATAATATCAACATTGTAAACATTAACTGCATCTAAATCACCTAATTTTTGATGATAATGGGGAATTAATTTATTCAAATGAGAAACAATTGGTAATAATTTTTCATAAATAGTATGAGAATCTATAATCATATAAGTAGACACTCCCATAGTAATTAATCCCACTAACGTAATTAAGCCTAAAACATTCTCATTAATATGACCCAATTCAAGTCCTAATGTGGCAATAATTAAAGAAAATTCACTAATTTGACTCAAAGATAAACTGGTAATGGTGCTAGTATATTTTTGATAACCCATGATACTCATTAACACTGTAATCATTAAAGGCTTACCCAACAAAACAAACACTGATAAAACAAGAGCCGAAAGAATTTCTGAGCCTAAATAACTAACATTAATATGAATGCCTAAATCAATGAAGAAAAATAATAATAAAAAATCTCGCAAACTGACTAATCTGGCTCCAATTGTTGCTCGATAAGTTGTGGATGCTAAAGATACCCCTGCTACAAATGCGCCTACTTCTTTACTGAACCCTAAACCATCTCCTACTGCTGCTAAAGCGATCGCCCAAGAAATAGCAAAAATCAATAGTAATTCCGTTGAATAAGCCAAAACATGAAGTAATTTTGGTAAAATATAACGGGTTAAAAAAGCGATGAATAATAAAAAGATTCCTCCTTTTAAAATAACCGAGAGGATTTCTTGCCATAAGGACTGTTGCGAATCCTCACTAAATGCTGTTAACAAAATCATTGCCACCACAACCACTAAATCTTGAACAATAAGAACCCCTAACGCAATGCGGCCATGTAAAGCATCTATTTCTTGTCTATCTGATAATAATTTAACAACAATAATGGTACTAGAAAAGGTTAAAGATAAGCCAATATAAAAAGCAGAAATTAGATCGAACCCTAAAAAACTAGCAATAAAATATCCTAAAATTCCTGTCATCAAAATTTGACCCATTCCGGCAATAATTGCCACCGGACCAACAGATTGAATTTCATGGGGATCAAGTTTTAAACCCACCACAAATAATAATAAAGCAATACCCAATTCAGCCAATAATTCCACTTCTTCGTTAGCTGAAACGATGTGTAACCCCGCCGGACCAATGAGAATACCAACAATAATAAACGCCATAATTAAAGGTTGCCGTAACCATAAGGCTAATCCTCCCACAGCCGTTGCGATCGCCATAATGCAGGCGATTTCTGCAAAAACACTACTAAAACTAAACATAATAATTTCTTTTGATATCCCTTTTGAATCCAATTGTAGAATTAAATTGTAGGAAAACGGGAACAAAAAAATAATCCGATCGGGGGATAAGAATAACCCGATTGGGGGATGAGATTGTTATGAAGATTTGTTACATTAATAATATAAAAGAAATGCGAGGAGTATTAAATATGAAAAGGAATATATTAAACGCAGTATTGTTAGCTACCCCCATTTTATTAGCTAGTCCTGTAATGGCAGGAAACCCGGCCCATGTTCAACAATTATTAGAAACAGGAATGTGTCAAGGGTGTGATCTTAGTAACGAAGACCTAAGATATGCTCATTTAATAGGATCTGATCTCAGAGACGCTAACCTAGAAGGAGCGATTCTTATCGAAGCTAACCTAGAAGGGGCTGACCTTACAGGGGCTAACTTAGAAGGAGCAAACCTCATGGGAGCTATGTTAACGAATGCTACCTTAAATAACTCTAACTTAGATAACGTTAACTTAGCCAATGCCAAAATCTATGATGCAGACGTAACCGGCGCATCTATGGAAAATCTAGACATTACCAACGCGCAAATCTTTAACACAGGTATCGGTGTCGGTGGCGAAACACCATAGTTGAACAAATTAGTGTTATGAAATTAACAAAAGTCGGGGCGACAGTGGGAAACAATATCCTCTCCTACTGATTCGCCCCTTGTTCGTTATTATTTTTTATATTTCTAACTTGTTCAATATCTAATTGAAGCTTGATTAATATTTTCTAATTCATCTAAATAAATATGGGTAATTCGTTGAGAGTTTAACACTTCTTGATAAGGTTGTCTGTTATCCATTTCTATTTGACGGTTAGGATAAATAATAACCCCTTTCCAATCATTGCTTAATTCGGTTTTACTGAGATATAAGAAAATTTAAGCAAAGAAACGTCCATAAAATTGATCATCTTGTTGGAATTGTATCTCACAGAAATAAATGAGAGTTTCAGGGTTATCATTTTGGGTAAGAAATACCCCATCAATACGAAAAGCTAATTGTTTAACTTCAACAGAATCAAACCGATACTTAACCGATAGTTATTTGCTTGACTAACAGGAACTTGAATGAATTCAAAGAAGATGCTAGGAAAAGATTGAAATAGACAATAAAAAAGAGTATCTATTTTCATTTTGTTATCTTAATAGGCGATCACTGGTTTTTGATAATAGCTTGATTCTACAGACAATAAATATTATATTGAGAACCTAGATAATCAATTCTATTGCCCTTAATCTTCCGAAAAAAAAGTAAACTAGAAAAATAGTGAACTAGATAAAACTTTATGGCTCGTAGACCACCCCCTCGTTATTCTGATCGCCGTTCTAACCCTTCTCCTCCGCCTTCCCCCAAATCTAATATTAACTATGGAACTATTGCCCTATTTGGAGGCATTTTTGTTTTAGGAATCGGGGTTGGCATCGGTGTGAGTTCTAACGCCAGTTTTGACCCCAAAAATGTCGCGTCACGGGAGGTTATAGACAAAAGTGCGCCCAATGCGGAACTTTGTGTTCAATACGGAGCTAGTGCCATTGTTGCGGATATGCGGATTTTCCTGACCTTAAATCCTTTTAGTGTGTTTGTCACTCAACCGCAAATGCAACCCGGATGTGTTCTACGTCGTTCTAACATGAATTTACTCGAACAAAAACGACTGATCACCTCAGAACAAGCGAGAGATTGTCGAAATCGCATGAATACCTTTGGTTTTGTTGGTTCTTTGGATAGTCAACCCACCATCGATTGTATCTATCCTAACGATGCAGCCGGAAACTTATTCTTGAACCCACCCGGTTCAGTTAGTCCTCGTTCCGAAGGAGAGAATTTTTAACCCGATTAAAATCCGTTTATCCTATAAGATAAGACAAAAATAGTTTAGTCAACTTAGTATGAGTATTCATCAAAAACAAGCCATCACTATTGCTGTAGTGGGAGACGTTCATGACCAATGGGAAGAGGCTGATAATAATGCGTTAGAACAGTTAAATATTGATCTGATTTTATTTGTAGGAGATTTTGGGAACGAATCCGTTCCCGTAGTGCGTAAAATTAGTGAGATATCTGTGCCGAAAGCAGTGATTATGGGTAATCATGATGCTTGGTACACTGCTTCTGCTTGGGGACGCAAAAAATGCCCTTACGATCGCTCTCAAGAAGATTGGTTACAAAAACAATTAGACTTATTGGGTGATATTCATATCGGTTACGATAAATTAGATTTTCCTCAATTTAAACTTTCTGTTGTAGGCAGTCGTCCCTATAGTTGGGGCGGTCCAGAATGGAAAAATAAAGAGTTTTTACGCGATCGCTATCAAGTTACCAATTTTCAAGAATCTACTACAAAAATAATGTCTGCTGTTCATGAAACTAGCGAAGATAATATTATTTTCTTAGGTCATAATGGCCCCACTGGTTTAGGCAAACATCCTGAAGCTATCTGTGGAAAAGATTGGCAACCCATCGGAGGGGATCATGGTGATCCAGACTTTACCCAAGCCATTGAACAGACTTATGATTTAGGGAAAAAGATCCCTTTAGTTACTTTTGGTCATATGCACCATCGTTTACGTCATACCCGTTCCCAACTGCGGACTAGGGTAGTCAGCAGTGAACAGGGAACCGTTTACTTAAATGCAGCTTGTGTCCCTCGTATTATTGAAGAAAACGGCAAAAAGTTACGGAATTTTTCCCTAGTTACCTTAGAAAATGGCAAAGTAAGTAATATTTCTTTAGTATGGGTAGATAATCAAGGGGCGATCGCTACTGAAGATCGTCTTTATGAACAACCTGTTCTTTCTCCCATTCATTAAACCTTATGAGGCTACTTTCTCCCTTTTCTTCTCAATCGATTACCCCTTTATTTATTTATTTTCCTGGTATGGATGGAAGCGGAAAATTATTTCATCGGCAAGGAGAAAAATTAAAGGATTTTTTTTCCATTCGTTGTTTATCAATTCCATCCAATGATCAAAGTGATTGGCCAACTTTAGTTAAAAAAACAGTAACTTTGATTAGAAAGGAATTAGAGGATCATCCTCATTCCTCAGCTTATTTATGTGGAGAATCTTTCGGAGGTTGTTTAGCGATTCAAGTCGCTTTAACAGCCCCAGAATTAGTGGAAAAAGTAATTTTAGTTAATCCAGCCTCTTCTTTTAATAAACGCTCTTTTTTCAAAGTGGGAATTGAGTTAAATCGATGGATTCCTAACTTTGTATATAAAGGATCTGCTTTGATTCTTTTATCGTTTTTAGGCGCATTAAATCGAATAACAAATAAGGATAGTAGAGCTTTATTTAATGCGATGCAAACCCTTCCCCAAGAGGTAGTCAGTTGGCGACTTTCTTTGTTACGAGATTTTGAAATCAATAAAAAACAGTTGATGTTGTTTGAAAAACCAACATTAGTATTAGCGAGTCAAGCCGATAAATTATTACCTTCGGTTGATGAAGGAAAAGAATTAGTCAATTCTTTTCCTAACAGTTGTTTAGCTATTTTGCCTGACAGTGGTCATGCTTGTTTATTAGAGACAGATGTTAATTTATTAGAAATTTTACAAAAACATAATTTTATTTATGAGGAAAATCAAACTAAAAATAATTTACACGCTAAATAAATTAGGTTGCCAAGTTAATATCACAAACAATCTAATCAAAAGCACAAAAAGACTAGGAGAACCCCTAATATTTTTAAAGTAGTTGATATTTAAGATGTTTAGTATAGAGATTATTATGAAAAGTATACTAAGATTAAATTAACGCCAAATCCCAACAATTTTCTATGCTCTCCCAAATCAAAACCCTTGCTGAAGACTTAGCCCCTAGACTTATTGAAATACGTCGCCATTTACACGCTCACCCCGAATTAAGTGGGCAAGAATATCAAACAGCAGCTTATGTGTCTGGGGTGTTATCTTCTTGTGGGCTTCATGTCCAAGAAGCAGTAGGAAAAACAGGGGTTGTGGGTAACTTGAAGGGCAATGGGGCAAAAAAGGGAATTTTAGCGATTCGCACCGATATGGACGCTTTACCCATTGAGGAACTAACACAACTTGACTTTGCCTCTTGTAAACCAGGGGTAATGCACGCTTGCGGACACGATGTTCATACCACCTTGGGACTGGGAACCGCTATGATTTTATCCCAGTTACGAGAACAGTTACCCGGTAATATTCGCTTCATCTTCCAACCCGCCGAAGAAATCGCCCAGGGAGCAAGCTGGATGGTGCAAGATGGGGTAATGCGAGATGTGGATAGCATTTTGGGGGTTCATGTGTTTCCGTCTCTTCAGGCGCGTTCTGTGGGCATTCGTTACGGGGCATTAACAGCAGCAGCCGATGATATTGAAATCTTTATTAAAGGAGAGTCTGGCCACGGGGCCCGTCCCCACGAGGCAGTCGATGCTATTTGGATCGCCTCTCAGGTAATTACCACTCTACAACAAGCGATCAGTCGCACTCAGAACCCCTTACGTCCTTTGGTTTTGACCATTGGACAAATTACCGGAGGACGTGCGCCGAATGTAATTGCTGATCATGTAAGAATGGCTGGAACCGTGCGATCGCTACATCCAGAAACCCATGCTAACTTACCAGAGTGGATAGAGGGGATTGTTGCCAATGTTTGTAATACTTATGGAGCTAAGTATGAAATGAATTATCGTCGCGGTGTTCCTTCGGTTCAAAATGATGTTAATTTAACGCAAATATTAGAAAATGCTTGTCGAGAAGCTTGGGGAAATGATCTTGTCGAACTACTTCCAGAACCCTCTTTAGGAGCAGAAGATTTCTCTTTATATTTACAACACGCTCCAGGAACAATGTTTCGCTTGGGGGTTGGACAACCTGATACTGTTAATTATCCTCTACATCATCCCTTATTTGAAATAGATGAATCTGCCATTATTACAGGAGTGGTTACTTTAGCTTATACGGCTTGTAAATATTGGGAAATTAACCAAACATAATCACTTTTTTGACACTCGCTTCTCTGGTTAAAACCAAAACACAGCTAGAGAATATTTCTCTAGCCGAGGTTACTAGGGGTGTTTTGAGTGCGATTCGTTTCTCTGAAACCTATACATATAGGGGGATAGAGAGCATCTGTTGAGTAAACCAATTTGGTTGGAGTTCGCACTTTAATCCTCAATAGAATGATAACTTCATTTTCATGTAAGTGAGTGAAAGTACCCTAGAAATCACAAGTCTTACCGTCATGGTGCTTGATTGAAAGCATTTTCCCCAGGTTCGAGACTAGCCATCAAACCCTGAAGCGGGAGAAAAAGCGTAAAGATACTAATAGCCTAATTTGGTATCACGTGAGCAAGTTCTTATGAGTAACAGAAGTGAAGGAAGGTTTGAGAACCGTCGTTATCCCCAAACCAGTGGAATAAGGCTATACACACTGGGAGTACCAAAAGGTCATAAGGTTCAACTAATTGAACATAAAGGGTGGGAAAAGTGTTCAATAACTTTTCTCAGCACTACCCTAAAACTCGGCGGACGCTTCCACTCTAAGAGAACAAAACAATGAAAATGAGGAACGAAGTAACCTATCTATTTACTCTCAATCAAGGTCGAAAGATTGAGTAGTCAGCTAAGACAAAACATCTACCAAAAAAGGTAGGTAATAGATAGGAAAGATTGAGTCAGAAGCTAACGCTTATGGTAATGCGTAAGATATGCCGACAGACTCACGGTAGAACGGAATGTAAAGCTACAAGTAGCAATGAATAAGTTATGAACACGGTTAAACCGATGTATAAATGGTCAGATATCCCCTGGCGTAAGCTAGAAAAGAACATCTACAAGTTGCAAAAGAGGATTTACAAAGCGTCTAGTCGTGGTAATGTCAAATTAGTTCGCCGACTCCAAAAACTTCTAATTAAATCCTGGTCTGCAAAATGTCTAGCGGTTCGTCGGGTCACTCAGGATAATCAAGGTAGGAAGACCGCAGGAGTGGATGGGGTTAAATCTCTATCCCCAAAACAGCGTCTCACCTTGACAAATAAATTAACACTGGGTACAAAAGTCGCTCCCACTAGGAGGGTATGGATTCCTAAACCTGGGAAACAAGAGAAGCGACCATTAGGAATACCGACAATTAAAGACCGAGCAATGCAGGGACTTGTCAAACTGGCACTTGAGCCAGAATGGGAAGCCAAATTTGAGCCTAACTCATACGGGTTCAGACCAGGACGCTCATGTCATGATGCAATTACAGCAATCTTTGGCTCAATAAAACAGAAGTCTAAGTATGTTTTTGATGCCGATATCAGTCAATGCTTTGATTGCATAAATCACAACAAACTACTCGAAAAACTAAATACCTATCCTACCCTACGGAAGCAAATCCGAGCTTGGCTGAAGGCTGGTGTTATGGATGGAATAGAGTTAAAACCAACTTTACATGGAACACCCCAAGGAGGCGTATTAAGTCCGCTTTTAGCGAATATTGCCTTACATGGAATGGAAAATGTAATTAAAGACTTAGTAGTTCAATATAGAATATTAAGTCCCACGGGAAGACCACTAAATACTAAAGATAAGCGACAAAGCGTAAATCTTATTAGGTATGCTGACGATTTTGTGATATTTCATGAAAACATAAACATACTTAACAAATGTATAGAGGTCATAACTCAATGGCTAAATGACATGGGGTTAGAAATAAAAGCCAGTAAAACAAGAACAACCCATACATTAATGCACTACAAAAAAGAAAAACCTGGATTTGATTTCTTGGGATTTCACATCAGACAATTTAAGTCTGGAAAATATAGAAGTGCAAAATATAAAGGGAATATTCTAGGCTTCAAAACTATTATCTCACCCAGTAAAAATAGCGCATCAGAACACTATCAAAAGATTGCTGAAATAATCAGAAAACACAAATCAAAGAGACAAGCTGCTCTCATTGATAATCTCAACCCAATAATTAGAGGTTGGTGCAATTACTTCGCAATAGCTAGTTCAAGCAAAGTGTTCAGGCGACTCAAAAACATAACATTTTGGAAGTTATGGAAATGGGGTAAGAAAAGACACCAAAATAAGGGAAGAAAGTTTGTAAAAAACAAATACTTTCATCACGTTGGTAACAAAAATTGGGTTTTTGCTACAAAGATAAGCAACAATGAACTCTTTACCTTAAAGTTACACGATGAATTCACATTCAATGATAAATACATTAAGGTTAAAGGGAATGCCAGCCCATACAATGGCAACCTGATTTACTGGAGTACAAGAATGGGAAAAAACCCTGAGATGCCTAAGCGAACAGCATCATTGCTCAAAAAGCAAAAAGGGAAATGTACCCATTGCGGATTAACTTTCAAAGATGGAGACCTAATAGAGCTAGACCATATCATCCCTAAGTCGAAAGGCGGAAAAGATGAATACAAAAATTGGCAATTACTCCATCGACACTGCCATGATGAAAAGACCAAAACAGACGGAAGTTTGGAAAGGTCTGGTAACAAAACTGACTGCAATAGTGTCATACCAAAACAACTATCCATTATCCCATCCAATTACAAATGGGTTGAGGATATGCTTGTGATGACGTACTGATGACAATAGCCGTTCTACTGAGGAGCGGTGTGACGGGAAACTGTCACGCACCGTTTTGGAGAGCAGTGGAGAAGGTGACTTCTTCACTGACTTTAATGTCGCCCACATCGGTATGATGTATTTAAGAATTTAAGTAAATCATACCGAAAAAAATGTGAAGAGGCGAGATTTTAACCCGACTCGTAACAACATTTTTGAGTCCAGGGTGTTTCAACCCCTGGAGAACTCAACATTGTGGAGGAACCAATCTTAAAGGTATAATATATCTTAACAATTTCTTCAAGGTTGACCAAACCATGACTTCTAGATACGTAATCAGTGCTTTTTTATTGCCGTTTTTAGGAATTTTAAGTGCTTCTGTTCCTGCTAACGCAAAATTTAACAGTAATCTTACTGTTGAAATCGATGGGGTGAGCGATCGCCAAGGGCAAATTTGTTTTAGTCTTTTTAAAAGTAGTCGTGGTTTTCCTGACAGTGGTAATGATGCCGTCGATAAAAGATGTGTCAAAATTACAGAAACTCCCCCTAAAATAACGTTTAATGATTTACCTCCCAACACCTATGCGGTGGCAGTGTTTTGGGATAATAATTCTGACGGAGAATTAAACCGTAATTTTCTGGGAGTACCCACAGAAAAATTCGGATTTTCTAGTAATCCTGTTATCCGAACTGGACCCCCTAAATTTTCTGATTCTGCTATTTTAATTACCGGTAAAAATCAAGTAATTTCAATTAAATTACAATCCTTTTAATCATTAATAATTACCAGTCAGCTATCAGTTATCGGTCACTGTTTACTGATAACTGATAACTGCTTTAAAGCACCTGCGCTCTAAGCCAAGCAATGGGAAGATAGACCATTTTCTTGGGAGTCCGAACAAAAGCCCTTTGATTAAACACATCATAATCATTGGCTTCAATAACATCAAGGATACCTTGATATAACATCAATGCTGCCCAAACTGGCCAACGAGAGTCTCTAGAAAGAATACGAATACCCCGTTCTGCATCTTTATAATACTGTCTAGCTCGTCGGATCTGAAAAGCCATCAACTCACGCCAGCGATCATCAATTACCCCTTTAAATAAATCGGTTTCTGTATAATTAAAGCGATCTAAATCTTCTAGGGGTAAATAAATACGTCCCCGTTGGGCATCTTCTCCCACATCCCGCAAAATATTAGTTAATTGATTAGCAATACCCAAAGCGATCGCCTCTTCTTTGGGAATATAGTTTTCAAGTTGTTTATTCCAAGGACCGATGGATGGCTGTTTTTCCACGCCTAACACTGCATTAGACATTAAGCCAACGGTGCCAGCTACCCGATAACAGTAAAGTTTCAGGTCTTCAAACGTCTCATAACGGTTACGATGCAAGTCCATATGTTGTCCTGCGATCATGTCCTCGAAGGGTTTAATTTCTACAGGAAACCGTTGTAACGTATCCACTAAAGCGACATCTTCGTCATCAATGGGATTACCTTTAAACAGGCATTGAAGATGATCTTGCCACTGTTGTAGGGTTTCTGGGGTGGTGTATTTTGCTTGGGGACCGTCGACTAACTCATCGGTACGGCGACACCAAACATAGATCGCCCAGATTGCCCGTCGTTTCTCCGACGGCATTAATAGGGTTCCCAGATAAAAGGTTTTTGAATATTTCTGGGTAATTTGACGACAGCGTTCATAGGACTCTTCTACGGAGACCAGCATTTTTGGGGGTTGGGGACGTTTAGGCAATTGTAGCATTCAGCACAAGCAGAATGATTTTCTATAGTAAAAAGAGGTAATAAAGTTTTTTGACCGTTAGACTCTTAGCATTGTCCCATTCATTGACCTTTTCGTCATTATTTCGGACAAAATTCTAGGTCGCTAACTGTCAAAGGACTAGACTAAAGAGGCTTCTTTAGGGACTTCAGAGCTTGATGAGGTTATCTTAGCAGGGTAATCTTGCGCTAGGGTTTGTGCTGCTAATTTTCCGGATAAAACGGCTCCTTCCATGCTTCCTAAATATTTTTGCATAGTAAAGTCGCCTGCTAGATAGAAGTTAGCAATGGAGGTTTTTTGAGAAGGACGATAAGCTTGTCTTCCGGGAATCGCTTTATACACAGAACGAGGGGTTTTTATCACATGATATTTGAGGAGTTTTGCCTGATTTTCCCCTGTAAAGTGTTGGGGGAAGAGTTTTTTGATTTCTGTCATGGTTACCTCGATAATGGCTTCATCGGAGGCTGTTATCCAATCCTGTGCCGGGGCTAAAACTAACTCCAACATGGAGCGATCGGGGTTAGCGTATTCTTTACAAGTGTTACTCATGTCCGCATAAACGCTGAGTAAATCAGAACGAGAAAATAGAAGATGATCGATATCAGTAAGTTTCCGATCAAACCAGAGATGGAGGTTAATCACAGGAACCCCTTCTAATCCTTCTAATTTCTTAAATTCTTCTAGTTGTCGCCAAGGTTTGGGTAAAATCACCTTTAACGGATCAACAGGCATGGCCGATATATATAAGTCCGCTTCAAATATTTCGTCTGGTTTACCCTCAATTCCTCTGAGAAGAAACCCTTTAACTGTATTATCGTCATTGAGTAAAATTTCTTTTAATGGGGCATTTAATCTCACTTCTCCGCCCCTTTCAGTAATGTAATCAACTAACGGTTCACAGAGTCTTTCTGTGGGGGAACCATCGAGAAAAGCCATTTTTGAGCCATTTTTCTCCTGTAAAAAGCGATTTAACGCGGTTAATAAAATGGTGGCTGAAATCTCATCAGGGTTAATAAAATTTAACGCCTTAGACATAGCGATAAAGACTTCTTTTTCAACTCTGGAGGGAATATTCTGTTTTTTAAGCCACTCTGACCAAGAATATTGATCCATCTCTTCGACGTAGCTTTGTCCCCGTACAATGGCAGGAAGTAGCCCTAAACCGAATTTTATTTTCTCTTCCCAAGTCAACATATCGTTATTGCGTAAAATAGCAAGGATACCATTGACGGGTGCTGGTATATTAGGAAAATCAAACCTTGAGTAAGTTCCAGGGGTTTCAGGTTGGTTGAAGATCATGGAATGTTCTTTCCACTGTAAGCGATCTTCAATCCCTAATTCTTTGAATAATTGCAACATATTAGGATAAGCCCCGAAAAAAATATGAAGTCCGGTTTCATACCAGTCTCCATCTTCATCTTTCCAGGCAGCAACCTTGCCACCGAGGACATCTCTTCTTTCTAAAACAATGGGGGTATGTCCTGCATCCACAAGATATTTGGCACATGATAGGCCCGCTAAACCGGCACCGGCGATCGCAACTCGCATCTATTTTTCTTCTCTATAAGGGTTTATGTCTTACTCATTATACTTTGCATTTCGTTACATTTTGTTTAGAGTTGGAAATTTTCTTGAGAAAAAAAAGAACCGGAGGGGTGAGTGTGGGGTGTAGAATGTTCGGAGGTGCTTTTAGTTCATCAAAGACTGTTGAAGAAATTCAATAAATAACTTAATTTTTGTAGAAAGATGTCGATTAATCGGATAAATAATAGATAGGTCTAATTCTGGTATTTTATAACTAGATAAAATGATTTGCAAATCCCCACTTTCTAAGTATTGATTGACAATAAAATCAGGTAAAATAACAATGCCGAGTCCCTGCAATGCAGCATCTCTTAATACTTCTCCGTTATTAGAGCAAAATGAACCTTCAATGGTTATGTTTTCTTGTTTTCCTTGATAAATAAATTGCCATTGAGTACCACTCAGCAAATATCCATAATGAAGACAAGAATGTTGTTTTAGCTCAGAAATTTTTTCAGGAATTCCGTTTGTTTTTAAGTAATGGGGAGAAGCACAAATAACGCGAGCAATAGTCGTAATTTTACGAACGAATAAATTAGGTGATTGTGGTGGGGAACCTATGCGAATGACGAGATCATAACCTTCACTAATGGGATCAATAAACCGATCTTCTAAAGTCAATTGAATTTTAATCTTACTATAGCGGGTCATAAACTTAGCAATGATTGTCCCTAAACGAGTAATCCCAAAAGACATTGGCGCATTAATTTTTAGGCTTCCTAGGGGTTCATTTTGTTGCTGTGAAACGGCTAATTCTGCTTCTTCTAAATTGCTAAGAATCTCAAGACAACGTTCGTAAAAAGCTTGGCCAGTAGCGGTAGGGGTCACTTGACGAGTAGTACGATACAGTAGTTGTACTCCTAAGTAATTTTCTAAATTAATTACTAATTTATTAACCGCAGAACGGGATAGTTTCATTTTCCTGGCTGCGGCCGCAAAACTTCCTTCTTCTATAACGTAAGTAAAGGCACGCATACTCTCGAATTTATCCATAATCTATCAATTTGAAATATAATGTGTTTTGAGATGTTATATAGTCAGTTTAATTAACCGAAGAATTAGAGTTGATTTTTAAATTATGAATGCACTTTCAATTCCAACCTGGATGGTTCATGTTTCTAGTGTTATTGAGTGGACAGTTGCTATTTTATTGGTTTGGACTTATGCAGAAGTTAGTGAGAAATTATACTGGCGATGGCTATCTTGGGGAATGTTACCGGCGTTAGTGAGTGCGATGTGTGCTTGTACTTGGCATTTCTTTGATAATGCACCTTCTCTAGATTGGTTAGTGACGTTACAAGCTTCTTTGACAGTGGTAGGAAACTGTACCCTTTGTTTGGCTGGTTGGCGTATTTTTCGCTCTTCTTCTGCTTCATCTTCAGTTGTTGAAAGTAAACAGGAAACTGAATAATTATTATTAATTCTAGAGCAGTTTATTTTGATAATACTGAGACAAGATTTCTAATACTTTCCTAGAAACATCAAAAGTCAGTAATTCTCCGTTACAATCAATCTGAGAAAAGAGAATTATTTCGACAACACTATTCGTATAAGCAATGATTTCTAGGGATTTAGTCCACGAGGGAGTCCATTGATTTTCTTTGATGTTAAGATTCTGCTGACGTAACCACTGAATTAATTGCCATCTTCCAATTCCTGGCAAAATTTGACCCTCTAAAGCTGGTGTGTACCATGTTCCCTGTTTCCATCCCCAGAGATTACCGGTACTGGTTTCAAGCCAATTACCCTGTGAATCTACTAAAATAGCTTCTTGAAAGCCAAGGGTTTTTGCTTGTTGTAAGGCTAACCACGCCCCTAAATAATTCCCCGTTTTATGACTGTTTAAAGTTCGTTCAAAGAGGGGATAAGATGCTAACCATCCTTTAATCCCTTGTTGTTGAAATTGAGCTAAATTTTCAGGTAAAAAACGTCCGATAATCCATTCTCTTCCATCAGGAAAAATAGTTATTCTTAAAACGGGGTATGTTTTAATTAAATGTTTTGCACCTTGAGCTATGTTTTGCCAATTGGGGAAACACCAGTCAAAAGCTTCTAAACTGTTTTTTAAACGGTCAAGATGTGCCTCCCATTGAGTTAAAGGGTGTTCTAGAGATTGTTGATAAACTCGAAGCGTGCTAAAAATCGTGGCCCCGTATTTTAATCCTGGGTCATTAATGGATAAACAGATTGTATCTTCTTCAAATAGTTGACCATCATACCAATACATAACTGCTACGCCAAAGTCAAAAGTCAAAAGGCAAAAGTTAATAATTATTAATTACTGTGACATCGCTCTTAATTGTCCACAAGCTGCATTGGCTTCTAGTCCCCGTGAATAACGAACACTAACGGCAATTTTTTGTTCTTCTAAAACATTACGAAATAGGTTAATACTTTGAGTATCAGGTCGTTGATAGTCTGCTTCTTCTATAGGGTTATAAGGGATTAAATTAACATGACTTTGAAACCCTTTTAAGCATTTAGCTAATTGGATTGCTTGTTCTGATGAATCATTAACTCCCCCTAATAAAATGTATTCAAAAGAGACTCTTCTTCCGGTTATTTCTACATATTTTCGACAATCGGCTAATAGTTTAGGAAGAGGATAATATTTGGCACTGGGAATTAATTGTTCTCGTAATGTTTGATTAGGAGCATGAAGACTAACAGCAAAAGTCACTTGTAATTTACGATGAGCCAATTCTAAGATTTTTTTAGGAATTCCAACGGTAGAAATAGTGAGCGATCGCTGTCCAATTCCTACGTCTTGATTGAGGATTTTTACTGCTTTTATTACCTCTTTTAAATTTAACAAAGGTTCACCCATTCCCATGAAGACAACATGACTCACTCTCTGTTGAAAATCTTCTTGTACAGTTAAGACTTGATCAACGATTTCTGCACAGGTTAAATCTCTGGTATATCCACCTTTTCCTGTGGCACAAAAATCACAATTCATCGGACATCCCACTTGAGAAGAAACACAAACAGTTAAGCGTTTTGAAGTAGGAATACCCACAGTTTCAATAATTAATTCATCCCCTAAACTTAAGAGGTATTTTCTGGTTTGATCGTCGGCAATGGTACGATGATAAATGTTAGAACGACCAATCTGATAATCTTTTAATTCTTCTCGCCAGGTTTTGGGAAAAACAGAAATGTCAGTGAGCGATCGCGCTCCTTTTTGATATAACCATTGATGGAGTTGTTTTCCTCGATAAGCAGGTTGTCCTTGTTGTTTTACCCAGTCGGTTAATTGTTCTACGGACTTTCCTAATAAAATTTCTTCTTGCACTTTCATGGTCATAATTACTTGACAATTTTTTTTGCTTTAACTAACACTAATTAAGAAGCATTATTTTCTGACTTGTTTTAAGAGTGTTGTTTGCACCATTGCTCATAAACTCTGATTCACTCCTTATATGATAACTTGACTAGCTGATTCGATTATTAATTTCTTGCCTGTTCCCTGTTCCTCATGATTGAGTTATAATTATCCAGAAGTATTAAATTTTGACTATATTTACTATTAATAGCCAACAAAGCTCAGTAAAATAACCAACAACAGCCTTAGTTGATTGCCTTTTTATTTAATTTTTCTCATAATTAAGTTATGTCCCCTTTACCTGAGTATAGACCCCAAAAACTGTCTTTAGGCTCTTTAGAAACAGAAATTTTAGAAATCGTTTGGGACTTTGGCCAAGCGACGGTTAAACAAATCCACGATCACATTTTAGCTGATCCAGAACGAGAACTGGCCTATGCTTCTGTGACGACGGTATTAAACCGTTTGAGAAAAAAAGGTTGGCTAAAATGTTGTAAAACCAATAAAGCGTTTGTTTGGGAACCGTTAGTGTCCCGTGAACAGGCGAAAACGATACAAGCTTATGAACAATTACAACAATTTCTAGCTATTAGTAATCCTGATATGGTAGCTTCTTTTGCTGATAGTTTAGATACAACCAGTTTAGAACAATTGGAGGCGATCGCTACTCGTCTTCAGGCTATTCGTCGTCAACGGGGGACTCCTTAACCATGCACTTAATGATGATTATAACTGCATTGGCTTTAGGAATAGGGATACGATTATCTTACGGTTTATGGTGTTATCAAATGAGTCGTTGGCAGCGATCGCTGATTGCTTTTATTGTGCCACCTCTATTGTTATTAATGACAGCCATTGCCGTTATTTCTATGGGCTATCATGGCGAGATGTTAGGCTTTCACGCTAGTCGCTTCAGTTATCTATTAACTATCTTTTTCTTAGGTTTTGCATTAGTAAGAGGCTTAGAAATTACTTATAAAGGATGGTTAGCCACCCAAAAAATCAAGGATTATCCTCAACAAAATATTAACAACAATATTGCTAGAATTATTAATATTAATTTACCTTACAGCGCACAAGTGGGCTTTTGGAATTCCGAGTTAATCATTAGTAATGGTTTATTAGAAACTCTAGATAATGACCACATAAAAGCAGTCATTGCCCATGAACAAGCCCATACCCATTATCATGATACCTTTTGGTTTTTCTGGTTAGGTTGGTTAAAACGGATTAGCTTTTGGCTTCCTAAAACCAATGAGCTTTGGCGAGATTTATTACTGTTAAGAGAAATTCGGGCAGATCAAGAAGCTGCTCAAACCGTTGACCCTTTGATGTTAGCAGAATCTTTACTAATCATTGCTCAAGAAGTTCAAAAAATAGCGATAACTAACAATTTAGGGGTTGTAGAAGCAGGGTTTCATGATATTGAGATGAATAATCACCTTGAAGAAAGAATTAATGCCTTATTTAGTGAATCAGATTACTTTAGGTTTGAGGGCATCGATTGGCATTGTATATTATTCACCTTACTTCCATTAATTTCAATTCCGTTTCATCGTTAGAAACCATATATTGATTATTATTTTTTTCTGAGGATATGAAAACCAATGAAAGAAAGCATTTTATTTTTTTAAAACAAAACAAGCTAGAAAGATTTTAAACTCAATTAAACAATTATTAATTGATAATGCTTATAGCGTTTCTCGAACTCATGAGGTAAAGCTAAAATTTAACTTTTCTACTCCTAACTTCTAAAACTAGAAAACGTTGTACCTCACAAGTATGGGGATTGCTATATTTTTAGCGCCCTACGATCTCAGCTTGAGCAGGAGTTAAAGATGGTCTTTGACCAGGTAAAAAAGCGATAGGATTAACTGCTTTTCTACCGTTAGGACGAATTTCAAAATGTAAATGGGGTCCGGTACTAAATCCAGTGCTGCCCATTTCAGCAATTTGTTGGCCTCTTTCGACGGTTTGTCCTGAAGTCACTAAAAGCCGTTGATTGTGGCCATAAACACTGACATTACCATCGGGATGACGAATGCTGACTTGATAACCCAAACCTTTATTACTCCAACCGGCAAAGACGACAACTCCAGAGGCAGCAGCGACGATAGGAGTACCGATGGCCGCAGCAATGTCAACCCCTGTATGTAGTTTATTGAAACGTTTTCCAAAGCCAGAGGTTAGGTTTCCTTGAGCCGGCCAAATGTAACCTTTAGCCGATTCAGGGGTTTGAGGTAAATAGTTATCTGAAGGAAGGGGGCGTAACTTTGAGCCAGCTTCACTATCTCCAGAAGCAGCGACTAGGCTATGAAAGGTTAAAGAAAAGCAGATGCTTACAACAGCGATGATTAATCGATTTGATGAAAATTTCATAAATTAATGAATGGTTTAGCTATATATACAGATTAACGAGGAAATCAAGGGTTAAACTCTGCCCCTTGAGGGAGTATTAACTCCACACTCCTCACACCTCACTCTTCACAAACTCCTCACATCTCACACACTCCTCACATCTCATACACTCCTCACACCTCACTCCTAGCTCCTAACTTGTGACAACTTTGGTCACTTCGTAAAGAAAGTTAAAGAGTTGTAAGCTACTGTAGCAGAAAATTGACTTTTGTAAAATTTAATTTCTTGCCTTGAATGTTTTAATCTGATGATTACCCAATGTTTACCTTCATCTTTTACACTGTCTCGTAAAGTATTGTCGTTTAACGATGGGAAGACTAAAATCAAGATGCTGTTAGCCTATAACCCAACTCAACCTCTGTCCCTTGAAGATACAGAGGGGGGACGACTGCACTTTTATGAACGAGGAGAGACGATTCCTTTAGTAACAGAACGGGTGTGGCAAGTTTATCGAGGTGTTGCTCAACTAAGTCAGTTATCTCCCCAAGGAGAAGAAATTTTACTAGGATGGGCGCAACCTGGGACATTTTTTGGTTCTTGGTTAACTTGTGTCGATTCTTATCAAGTGAAGGGGTTATCGGATATTTATTTGAAATGGCATCCCCTAGAAGAGTTAACTAACTCCGCTCAATTAAGTCAAATGGCTTTTACTCAATTAGCCCGTCGAATGCGTCAAACAGAGGCATTATTAGCTATTTCAGGATTGAAACGAGTTGAGGATCGTCTTCAACAATTACTGAGTTTACTGAAGCAGGAACTAGGGGAAACCACCGAGACAGGAACCCGTATCAAAGTGCGTTTAACTCATCAAAATTTAGCCGGGGCGATCGGGACAACGAGAGTGACGGTAACTCGCTTATTAGGAGAATTTCAACGTCAAGGATGGCTTAGTTTTGATAGCGATCGCCACATTATTATTACGTCTGATAAGTCTGATAAGTTTGATGGGGATATTAAATCTGATCTAGTTTTGAATTAATTTTGCGATATACAATTTATTTCTAGACTATTTAAGGGTTAGTTATTATTGCTTGTTGTTTTGCTAATAATATTTACTATTGGTAAGATAATTTTTAATTCGGTGTATTCATTTTCTTTACTGTCTATGAAAATTTGTCCTTGATGTCCTTGTACAATAATATCATGGCTAATAGATAATCCTAAACCTGTTCCTTGTCCAGTCGGTTTAGTCGTAAAAAAAGGGTTAAAAACTTTATCGATTACAGTGTGAGGAATGCCTTTACCGTTATCATGAATGACAATTTCTATCTCTTCATTTTTATTAGCGGTGGTTACAGTTAGCGTTGGTGTAAAGTTTTCTGGATAAGATTTACTTTTTTCATTAACAGCATAACAAGCGTTATTAATAGCATTAAGAAAAACTCTACTAATGTCTTGGGGAACTATATTAGTTTCAGGAATATTACTATCATAATTAGTCTCAATTTTTATTTTAAAGGAAGGGTCTTGGACTCGCATTCCGTGATACGCTAAATTAACAGACTCAGCTAATAAATTATTAATATTAGTTCGTTTTCGTTGTCCTGGTTTGCCTTTTGAGTGCATTAACATACCATGAACAATTTTATCAGCCCGTTGTCCATGTTCGTGAATTTTTTGGGAGTTTTGTTTAATATCTTTTAAGATTTCTTCTATATATTCGATAGTTTCCTGATCTAATTTATCTTTTTGGTTATCTACTTCTTCATATAATTCGTCTGTTAATTCGATACAAATTTCTGCAAAATTATTAACAAAATTAAGAGGGTTTTTGATTTCGTGAGCAATTCCAGCCGTTAAGGCCCCAAGAGAAGCTAATTTTTCTTGAGCAATAATTTGATTTTGTGTTGCTTTTAATTTAGCCAATGTTACATTTAATTGCTGATTTTTATCTTGTAATTCTTGGGTTCTTAACTGTACTTTTTTCTCTAAGGTTTTACTATAGTCTTCTAGTTGTTCGTAGAGGCGAGAGTTTTCAATAGAAACCGCAGCAGAACTTGATAATATTTTGACAATTTCTACTCTTTGTGGGGTAAAAGCATCGGTAGTTAAATTGTTCTCTAAATAAATAATTCCGTTGAGTTTTCCTTGATTAATAATAGGCGTACAGAGAATTGATTTGGGTTTATTTTTGACAATATAAGTAGTTTGAGTAAATTTGCCTTCTTGAGAAGCATCATTTAAAACAATACTTTCTTGGGTATGAGCGACATAATTAATAATAGGAATTGACAGTTTGATATTGTGAGAGATTTGATCAGAATGATTAATAGGAATTGATTGTAATATGGTGAGATTTTCATCCTCAATATTTCCTTCTGCTTCAATTAACCAATTACTATTATTTTCTAATAATAAAAATCCTCTTTGTGCGCCAGCATTTTCTATAATAGTTCTCATCAATTTTTCTAACAAGTTTTTTAAGATAATTTCCCCAGAAATAACTTGAGAGGCTTTTAAAATACTGTTAAAATCTAACTCTTCAGTTAATCTTTTTTCAGTTATTTTTGTGGTTAGTTTATTGGGCAAAAAACTGTCTTTTGATACCAACTGAGGGTAGGTTTCTTCGATATCTTTTACTTTTGCGATCGCTCCCCAAACTTTATAATAGTAATGGGCATTGTGTAAATAGTAATAAGCTAAGTGGGTGTGTTCTTTTTTAAATAAAATTTAGCAGCTAATTCATAAGCAATCGCTTGTTCATGAATATAATTGCTTTTTCAAAGGAAGCAATTGCTTGGTCATAATATTCTCTGGCATTTTGATCTTCACCTAATACGCGATATAATTCAGCTTCAATTAAATAAAATTTTCCTAAATAGTGACTCGGATTATGGGTCGATAAAAGTTTTATAGTTATTTGATGATGGGTTACTTTTTCGATAATCTTTTGTTGTTCCTCATCAGATTTTTGCTCATAAATGGCTAAATGAGTTAAACAATAGTAAAAAAGAAATTTTGGAGATCCTGCGGTTAGCATTTCTCCTATATATTTTTCTCCTTCTAGAGCATATTCTAATGCTTTTTCTAAATTTCCTAATAGATAGCAGAGAGTAGTTTTATGAGTGTAAATATGAAATAACGCTAGATTATAATTAACTTTTTTATACAATGGAAGCATTTGATCTTCATTAAATGCTTCACCAACCAAACGACAAGGAAATTCACATTCATTTTGTAAGTTAAGTACAAGTTGATAATTC
Organism: Crocosphaera chwakensis CCY0110; assembly: GCF_000169335.1. GTDB lineage: Bacteria > Cyanobacteriota > Cyanobacteriia > Cyanobacteriales > Microcystaceae > Crocosphaera > Crocosphaera chwakensis. Next base: position 22,414 of record NZ_AAXW01000039.1, on the reverse strand, counting down.
ATTGCTAAAAAATACAGACTATTCTTACTTTGCATTTTTTTAGCAGCTTCAATATATTTATTTAACTCATCTTTAAGTTCGTTTAATTCTTTTCCTGCAGCAAATAAATAATTACAATAGAGTTGAGCATTCCACATTGCATACTCAATATTACCTGTTTCTAATCCCTTTTCATATCCCAAACGTAAAGGATTAATCAGTTTTCTTAAAGGTTCTTTCCAATGTCTGATAGATAAGATAACAATAAAAGAAGTTTGTGCTTCTACTCGTTTTGCTTGAAGTTTTGATAATAAAGATAAAGCAAGTTTTCCAAATTCGTAACCGGCATCAAAATCTTCACTAATTTGACATAAAAGTTCACCATAAAAAGCATAAGCAACACAAGCTTCGGGAGAGTTACCATACCTTAAACATAGCTTAATTTGTTGAGTAACAATTAAGGTAAATAATCGAGAATTAGCCAAAAATGCTGCCATACTCGTTGTGATTAAAATCCTTAAAGAAGCTATAGCCTTACTATCAGTTATAAGAGGTAAATCAACTAACTCTTGAATAATTATTGTTTGTAATAAGCTATTCGTTTCTTGCAAGGATTTTTCTACATCTATAATTGTAGGATTTTCGGGTATTATTATTCCTAATAAAGCTAAAGTAGATAAAGATAAATCAATGGCTTCTAATAACTTATTTTGAGAAGTGTATGCTTTTATTTTGATTTCATAAGCTTTTATTTTATCGAGTAAAAATGGAGTATTTTCAATAATAGTTATAATTAAACCTTCCATTATCTCAAACTTGCCAGTTAAATAGGCAGTTTCTGCTGCTTCTAAGTAAACTTCTAAAGAAAATTTATATTGAGTTGTCCAGATTTTATCTAGTTCTAAAAGATTAATGGCAAATTGTAAATAATTTAAAGCAACTTCATAAGCTGCTGATGCTTTTGCTTTTTTTCCAGCAATTAAATTTAATCTAGCAAGTTGTTCATATTCTAAAGGATTATCAATCAGTTTATAACCAATATTAATTTGATTGACAATATCAAAGATTTTTTCTTCTTGTTTCGATTTTGGTATGTTATTTAATAGTATGTTTCCTATGGTTAAATGTATTTTTTCTTGCCTTTCTTTAGATAGTAAGGAATAAGCTGCCTGTTGTACTCGATCATGAGAAAACTTATAACTAATTTTTAATGAGGTAGGAATTTCGTTATCGTTTTTATAATTGTTAATTAATTTATATTGATTATTTAGGGGTAAAATAAATCCTTTTTCTAAAGCTTGTAATAAATTATTTGCTGTTTTGATTTGTGAGTTATTACTAACTATTCCCAAAGTAAATAAATCAAATTTACTTCCAACGCAAGCTGCTATTTTTAATATTTCTTGTATTTCTACTGGCGTATTTCTAATATTATTGGCCATTAAATCAACAACATTATCAGTAATTTCTAAGGCTTGAATTTCCTTTTTATTATAGTCCCATTGTCTTGTTATATAGTCGAATAGTAAAATTCTATTTTGGTAAAGAGAATTCAAGAATTCTTTAACAAAAAAAGGATTGCCATTAGTTTTTTCCGCAACTAATTCAGCCAGTTTCTTACAACTGATATCTTCTAGCTTAATAGTATCTTTAATTAATACTTCAATTTCAGAAATTTTTAAGTTATTAAGTAAAACTTCTTCAGTAATAACCCCTTGATTATGAATATCATTTAAGGTTAGTTTTAAGGGATGAGCTAAATCAACTTCATTATTTCTATAAGCACCAATAATTAATAAAGATTGATCATCTAATGTGGTAATTAAAGACTGTATCAATTGTAGCGAAGCTGTATCAGACCATTGTAAATCATCTAGAAATATAACTAAAGGATGCTGTTGTTTAGTAAAGACTTTTATAAAATTTTGAAACACTAAATTAAAACGATTTTGTGCTTCTTTGGGTTCTAATGGGATAACGGTTGGCTGATCTCCGATAATTTGTTCAATTTCGGGGATAACATCAATAATAACTTGTCCATTAACCCCCAAAGCGATTAGTAATTTTTCACGCCATCGCCTAATATTTTGATCTGATTCTGTTAGTAATTGACTAACTAATTCTTGACAAGCTTCGATAATAGCTGCATAAGGAATATTTCGTTGAAACTGTTCAAATTTTCCAGCAATAAAATATCCATTTTTTTTACTAACAGATGGATAAATTTCACGAATTAAAACTGATTTACCAATACCAGCATATCCAGACACTAATATCATAGCATTGTGTCCTTTCGTTACTGTTTCAAAAGTATTTGTTAAGGTTTGTATTTCTTTTTTTCTACCATAAAGTTTTTGAGGAATTTGAAATTTATCCGAAATATCATCTCGTCCTAATGAGAATAATTGAATCTGATTTTTCTCTTTGAATTGATTTAAACATTTCTGTAAATCGGCTTTAATTCCTGTGGCACTTTGATATCTTGCTTCAGGAGTTTTCGCCAGTAATTTCATAACAATATTAGAAATAATTACAGGAATATCAATATTAATTTCATAAGGAGAAATTGGTTGTTTAGCAATATGAAAATGGATTAATTCTAGGGGATCTTCCGTTATAAAAGGAATCTGTTTCGTCAACATTTCATAGAAAGTTACGCCCAAAGAATAAAAGTCCGTATGATAATCAATTTTACGGTTCATTCTCCCTGTTTGTTCAGGGGATATATAAGCTAGTGTTCCCTCAATTAAGTGAGGATTAAATTCCTGAGTAGATTCTAACGCTAGTTGAGTAGAAATACCAAAATCTATTAACTTTATTTCTTGAGTTTTAGGATGAATAATAATATTACTTGGATTAATATCTTTGTGAATAATATTATAGTGATGGACAACTTCTAATCCTTCAACAATTTTTATAGCAATTTTCAAAAAACATTCTAAATCTAAGCTATTGTCTTTTAATAAAGAGTTTAAAGCTATTCCACCAAAATCTTCTAAAATAATCACTAAGGTGTTTTGATATTTATCAATACCATAAGTTTTAATTATTCTTGATGAATTTAGCTGACTTAGTATTTTATATTCTTGTTTAAATTGTGATAAGGTTAAAGGATCTGGATAACTATCTTGAAGAATTTTTAAAATAACAGGTTTGTTATCCGTTTCTCTAACACCACGATAAATTAAAGAATGAGGACTTTCATAAAGTTTTTCTTTAATACTACAATCATTAATAATAATATTCATAATTCAGTTATTATAAACTTTTTTAAAACAATTTATCTAATTCAAAACCAACTAAACTAATAACCATTATTCAGTTTGGAGAAAGGCTAATAAATCTGCTTCGCTTAATTGAGTGATCCCTAGTTCTTGTGCTTTAATTAATTTCGATCCTGCATTTTCTCCCAGTAACAAGTAATCTGTTTTTTTACTAATAGAACCTGTTACTTTGCCCCCTGCTTTTTCGATTAATGTTTTAGCTTCAGTACGGTTTAAGGTAGGTAAAGTTCCAGTAATGACGAAAGTTTTGCCAGATAAGGGAGTTAGGGAAGATTCAACAGTGTTTTTTTCGGAGGAAGTTATCTCTAATTGTAACCCAACTTTTTTTAATTGTTGGATTAAATCATAATTTTTTTGAATACTAAACCAATCAATGATTGATTGTGCAATTTCTCCTCCTACACCATAAACAGAACATAAAGATGTAAAAGAAGCCTGGGATAATTGATCAATACTCAGAAAATTTTCTGTTAATAAATTAGCGGTGACACTACCCACATAACGAATGCCTAAACCGTATAAAACCCGTGAGAAAGGTTGCTGTTTACTCCCTTCTATAGCCTTAATTAAGTTATCTGCTGATTTACTGCCCATGCGTTCTAAATTGGCAATTTTTTCAGGGGTTAAATAATATAAATCAGCAATGGAATTGACCAACTCATTATCAATGAGTAAAACCACAATTCTTTCCCCTAAACCCCGAATATCTAGGGCATCCCGTGAAGACCAATGAACCAAACTACCCTTTAAAATTGCGTTACAGGATAAATTCATACAACGAAGAACCGCTTCTTCTGGGGGACGAATTAGGAGGGAATTACATTCAGGACAGCGATCAGGCATTTCATAGGGTTGGGTGTCTGGGGGACGTAATTCTTTGAGAACACGAACCACCTCAGGAATAATTTCCCCTGCTTTGCGAATAATCACCGTATCTCCCACACGGATGTCAAGTTGAGAGATGCGATCGCTGTTGTGAAGGGTGGCTTTTTGTACCGTTGTTCCGGCTAAATGAACCGGTTTCATAACGGCCATGGGAGTTACTGCCCCAGTTCGTCCCACATTAACTATGATATCTTTAACGATAGTAGGGGCTTCTTCGGCGGGATATTTTAAGGCGATCGCCCAACGGGGGAATTTTTGGGTAAACCCTAAAGCCTTTTGCAGAGAATAATCATTAATTTTGACTACCACCCCATCAGTCATATAAGGTAAGTCTTTTCTGGCGGTTTCCCACTGCTTAAAATAGTCGGCGACTTCATCGAGAGACTGGCATAATTTGCGATGAGGATTAACTAAAAAACCACTGTTTTGTAAATAGTTTAAAGACTGCCATTGACTACTAATTTCTGTCTCTTCAAGATGCAAAGTATAAGCAAAAAATTGTAAGCGTCTTTGGTCAACAATTTTTGGATCTAACTGTCGCAAGGTTCCGGCTGCTGCGTTACGAGGATTAGCAAACAAAGCTTCTCCCTTTTCTTCTCTTTCTTGATTAATGCGATCAAATTCATCTAGGGGTAAAAACGCCTCACCTCTAACTTCAATCATAGGGGGAGGGTTATCTAAGTTTAATTTTAAAGGAATGGAACGAATAGTGCGAATATTTTGCGTAATATCTTCTCCTGTGGTTCCATCTCCTCTTGTTACTCCTCGAATTAATAAGCCGTTTTCATAGGTTAACGCTAAGGCAGATCCATCAATTTTTAGTTCACATACATATTCAATTGTGTCTAAATCCTCTTTTTCACTATATCGTTGCCACCGATTTTTCCACGCTTTTAACTCATCTAAATTAAAGGCATTTTCTAAACTATAAAGGGGTATATTATGAGTAACTGAAACAAATTGAGAGGCAGGTTTATCCCCTACTCTTTGAGTAGGACTATCTGGGGTGATTAACTGAGGATGTTCTTTTTCTAAATTATCTAATTCTCGATATAACTGATCATAAACAGCGTCTTCCATAATGGGATCATCAAGAACATAGTAAGCATAATTCGCTTTTTGCAGTTGTTGACGAAGTTGTGTCACTCGTTGTTCAACTCCTAAGTTTTCGACTTTCATCGTTTCTTCTCCTAGTAGTGTATCTATCTTTTATTGAAGCATAAATTATTATCTGCAAACGATTTCTTATCGTTGAGATTTTCCTGTCATGGGTTATCAATTCTTTACAATCTGTTAAGATATGTTATGATAACAGTGTTTTAATTTTTTGACATTAGTTAAATAGTTAATAGTTTGAAGTGATATAAGAATAAGAAAATGACCGATAGTATTTCATTTAGTATCGATATAGATAGCATTATTATTTTTGCTATTGTTACCCTCATCTTAATAATCGCCGGCATTGGCTTATTTTTGTTACCTAGAATTTTAGGAAACATTATTACTAATGTTTTTTCTGGTGAATTCAAAGTTATTTATGATAAGATTATTCCCCCTTATCAAAACTGGTTAGCATTAATAGGGTTATTAACCATTACGGATCTTAGTTTCTCGATATTTTCTTTACCCAGTTGGCTAAAATTTCTAGAAATACCTTTAAGTTTTGTCATTGTTTTTACTGTTATCTGGGTAGGGTTACAAATTTGTCAAACCTTTTTTGATGATCATTTATTACAACTAGCGATCGCTAATAGTAGTAAGCTTAATAGTGAATTTATTATTATTGCTAAATATCTCACTAAGGCTGCTATTATTCTCATTGTTTTGTTCATCTTTGCAGAAACCCATGATATTAATGTTTTTGGATTACTAGCTAGTTTAGGGATTGGAGGATTAGCAGTAGCTTTCGCAGCCCAAAAAAGCTTAGAGCAACTATTAGGGGGAATTGTCCTTTATTTAGATAAACCCTTCATTGCTGATGATTATATAGGCTTACCTGATGGCACTTTTGGTAGGGTCGAATCAGTGGGTTTAAGGTCAACAAAAATCAGAACATCAGGGAAAGGAACCCTAATGATCGTACCTAATAGTTCCTTAACTCAGATGAATATTGAGAATTACACGGGTGCTAAAAAAGTAGTTTCTCTGATTTATTTAACCTTTTACCGCTTAATTCCTAAAGACGAAGAAGCCCTAATTCGCCAAGTTATTCTAGATAGTACCAGTGATATTTTTGGCATTGATTCTCGCAGTACTGATGTTATCTTTAAAGAAATCCCTGTCGAAAATGGAAACTCTATAGTTACTCAAGCACAAATTAACTTTTTTATCTTGGGATCAGGACAAGTTTCTATGGAGTTACGCCGTCAATTTTTAGAGATTGCTAATCAACAAATTACCTATCAATTGAAAGAATATGGCATTGGTTTTGACATAGAAGATAAAACTATTAACGTTGATTCACCCATTACTGTTTAATAATCATTGATCATGACAGTTGTTATTGAATATTTCACCAATTTATTTCAATTTGATGAAGCAGCCCAAAAGGGTATAATTACCTTTGGCTTACAATTACTCATCTTTTTTGTTTTTGTCCTGTTATCCCTGTTAATTGGACGCTATACCCCCTTGTTAGCTAGATTAATTATTCAACGATTTTTTCCTAAACAAGTTGCTAGTATTTATGAAAATTTAATTACTCCCATTGAACACTTATTTCGTATTACAGGAACTTTAATTTTAGTTTCTATCTCTCTTAATTTTCTAGTTAACTACACAGGTATTTATCGATTTCTAAACTTTTTCATCGATCTAGCTGTCATTAGTAGTTGTGCTTGGCTTTGTTCTCGACTTTTTCGCCAATTTGTACGCTTTTATGGCATCGATTTAGTGAGAAAACTAGGGCGACAGGTTGATGAATTATTGTTAGTATTTGAAACCATTGCCAATGTTCTTATTGGTTTTATCGCTGTCTTAGCTTTTGCTCAAAGTCAACAAGTTAATTTAGTTGGACTATTAGCCAGTTTAGGAATTGGGGGTTTAGCTATTGCTTTTGCAGCCCAAAAAACCTTAGAACAGCTATTAGGAACCTGCGTATTATATCTTGATCGCCCGTTTATTCCTGGAGAATATATACGGCTTCCGAGTGGCTTATTTGGTCGGGTTGAGTCAATCGGTTTACGGTCAACAAAAATTCGGACAGCAGCCAAAAGTACCTTGATGATTGTCCCTAATTCTATTATGGCTAACCTAGAAATTGAGAACGTAACCCGTGGTAAAAAAGTGATGGTGTTACTCTATTTAGACTTTCTTAAACAGTTGGAAGACTCAGAACAAGCTTTAGTCGAACAAGTCGTAAAGGAAAGTACCGACGCTTTATTTGGTATCGATCCAGGTAGCACTAAAATTTCCTTATTTCCCAAAGAAGGAAGTGATGGAATTCGCGCAAGAGTTACCTTTTTTATCCTAGGTTCGAGTGAAAATTCCATTGAATTAAGAAAACGTTTATTAGAATTAGCCAATGAAACTATTACCAATAAACTCAGTAATTATGGTATTGAATTTACTGTTCAAGAACCGACAATTTATGTAGAATCTCCTGTTACTATTTAACTGGTGTGATTTAGGAGTACATATCTTGGTAACTATTCGCTGTGAGAACCTTGAGTTTAAAGATATTGAAGCCATCATTTTTGATAAAGATGGTACCTTAGAAGATTCTAATAACTTTTTGAGAGAACTCAGTATTCGTCGCGCCCGTTTATTAGATGCCGAAATACCCGGTATTGGGGAACCTTTATTAATGGCCTTTGGTCTTCAAGATGGTCAACTCGATCCTACCGGTTTAATGGCTGTAGGAAGTCCTCAAGAAAACTTAATTGCTGCTGCTGCTTATATTGCCGAAACTGGGCGAAGTTGGTTTGAATCGTTAGAAATTGCCAAAAATGCCTTTAGGGAGGTTGATAAATATCTCAAAAAAGATCGCACCACTTCCCCATTATTTACTGGAAGTTTAGAAGTGTTAAAAACCTTATCTGAGACTGGATTAAAATTAGGAATTCTTTCGGCTTCCCCTACCAAAGACGTAGAACATTTTGTCCAAGAACACAAACTCTTTAAATATATTCAATTAATGATGGGAGGCGATCAAGGATTAAGTAAACCTGATCCCAAACTATTCATTAGAGCCTGTGAAATGATTAAAACATCTCCCAACAAAACCCTTATGGTAGGAGACTCCCAAGGGGATATTACTATGGCCAAACAAGCAGGAGTCGCAGGAACTATCGGTATTTGTTGGGCTAATCAGATAGTCTCTCATTTAGATGAAGCTGATATCATCATTAATCAAATCGAAGCAATTCAACTCTCAAAACCATAAGATTCTTAAACAACAATCCTCACATTTCCTAATTCGGATTTTAGGGTGTATGATCAGAGGTTAACAAAAGCTTTAATCCGTATCATTACTTAGAGAGGGTAAAAAACATTGTCTCGCCGTTATCTATTTACATCTGAATCTGTAACTGAAGGTCATCCCGATAAAGTTTGTGACCAAATCTCTGACACTATTATTGATACCCTCCTCTACCACGATGATCAAAGTCGGGTAGCGGCCGAAGTAGTTGTCAACACAGGCTTAGTCTTGATTACTGGGGAAGTTACCTCCAAAGCAAATGTTAATTTTGTGGAGCTTGCCCGCAAAAAAATTGCAGAAATTGGCTACACTGATGCTGATAATGGTTTTTCTGCCAATAGTTGCTCAGTTTTAGTTGCTTTAGATGAACAATCACCTGATATTGCTCAAGGGGTTACCCAAGCGCAGGAACAACGTCAAGCTCTTAGTGACGACGAGTTAGACCAAATTGGTGCCGGTGATCAAGGGATTATGTTTGGTTATGCTTGTAATGAAACTCCTGAATTCATGCCCTTGCCCATTAGTTTAGCCCATCGTTTTTCCCGTCGTTTGGCCGCGGTTCGTAAAACGGGTGATTTAAGCTATTTACGACCCGATGGTAAAACCCAAGTCTCCATCGTTTATGAAGATGGTATTCCCGTGGATATCGATACCATTCTCATTTCTACACAACACGATGAAACCATTGGATCGATTACCGATAATGATGCAGTTCAAGCCAAAATTAAGTCTGATCTCTGGGACGCAGTAGTATTACCCGTTTTAGGGGATATGAAAATGAAACCGTCTCAAGAAACTCGTTTTTTAGTTAATCCTACGGGTAAATTCGTCATCGGTGGCCCTCAAGGGGATGCAGGTTTAACCGGTCGTAAGATTATTGTTGATACCTATGGCGGTTATTCTCGTCATGGGGGTGGAGCATTCTCAGGAAAAGATCCCACAAAAGTCGATCGCTCTGCTGCTTATGCTTGTCGCTATGTTGCTAAAAATATTGTCGCTGCTGGTTTAGCTGAAAAGTGTGAAGTTCAACTCAGTTATGCCATTGGGGTTGCTCGTCCCGTTAGTATTTTAGTCGAAACCTTTGGCACCGGTAAAGTAGAGGAAACTAAGTTACTCGATGCTGTTAAGGAACTCTTTGAATTACGGCCTGCCGGTATTATTCAGTCTCTCAACCTGCGTCAACTTCCTTCACAAAGAGGAGGTCGTTTTTATCAAGATGTGGCTGCTTATGGACATTTTGGACGCAATGATCTCGATCTTCCCTGGGAAGCAACCGATAAAGCAGCCTTACTCAAAGATTCTTTATTAAAAGTCCAGGTTTAACCTTAACTCGGTTACAATATTGAGGGGAAAGGGTATAACTCTTTTCCCTTTCATTTTATTGAAGATGAAGTATGATAAATTAATCGCATTAACAAACGTAATCCTTCATTAACGGCTGCTGAATCAGGAAAAAGATTAGCCACATCAGGATCAATTTGAACAGTAACAGATTTATCATCAATATTTGATTTTATACCAGGTCTGATAGTAGTAGATTTTAACATTTCTGGGGTAATTTCTGGACAGTCTGAAAAATCAATATTTTCGTCTTCCATAGCGTCTAATCTTGTCCAATCAGTTAGTGATTTGTTCAAAGTAGGTTCGTTGTTCATATTGAGTTCCTTTTCTAATTGAGATAATTCTTAGACTGCTTTTACGTTCAGTATAAACGACAACTACTACTCGTCCTTTTAACAAACCTAATGCCAACCATCTTTGTTCATTATAATTAAAGCGATTATCTTCAATAATAACTGTATCGTTCTCAAAAATGCTCTTTACATCCAAAAAGTCAATGTCATGCTTACGGATGTTTATTAGTCTTTTGTCTTCGTCCCATTCAAACTTCATTTTATTGATATATTTTCAAAGCGATCGCTTTTTAAATGATATTTAAAAGTTTTTCTAGGGATTAAATACATCATCTTCAATACCTACCCACCATTCACCTAATTTCATTAATTCTTGGTGCAATTCAGACATTTGGGCGATATATTGATCAGATGAGAGATTATGACGATTTTCTTGTAATTTTTTGAGTCTTAATTGTATCAATAACCAAGGTTGTGATATTTTATCAGTCTCTTCAATATATCGGGCTAATTCTTCACCTTGATGTCGCAAGGAGGCTCGCTCTGTACTGAAAGTCAGAGTTCCTCGCTACGCTGCGGCGCAGTTGCACGAGAGGAATTGCGACCAATATATTAACACGAAGTACGATTTTTATGATAGTATGTCATTATGGTGAGTTTTTAAAGTCAGTGAAACAGTTCTTAACGCTAGTTGTAAAACTTCAACCTACATCAAAGCAAACCCAATTGTTAGGTGATACTGCTCAGGCGTTTGCTGATGCTTGCAACTATATTAATAAGACTGTTAAACATAATTTGACCAATAGAAACTCAATACAAGCTGTATGTTATCAAGACGTTAAAGAACAGTTTGGACTAACAGCTAATCATGTTGTTAGAGCTTGTGCTAGGGTCGCAGCTAATCGCTTAACAGCTAAACAAAAAGGTAGAAAAGTTAAACACTTTAAACCCACCAGTTTTGACTGTGATGCCCGTACTTTTAGGTTTGTTGAAACTGGTTATTTAGCTAGTATTAGCACGACTGGAAAACGAGCTAAAATTCCTATGAGAGTAAGTAATTACCATATAGGAAAACTGTCAGGTCAAAACCCCACATCCGCACAAGTTTGTCAACATAAAGATGGTGATTGGTATGTGCATATTCAGCTAAAATCTGATGCTCCTAAACCTATCAAATCAGATAACGTTATTGGGGTAGATTTTGGTAGAAGAGACATAGCAGTTACTAGCACTAATAAATCATGGTCAGGAAAAGAGATTCTCCGAAAACGAGATAAATTTAATCGTGTCAGAGCTTCTTTGCAGAAAAAAGCGGATGCGACCCCGCGCCGTCGTACGGCGCAAGGGAACGCGCACCAAGCAGCAACCCAAGGCACAAGGTCAACACGGCGTAGATGTCGTCAGATTTTGAAACGGCTATCGGGTAAAGAAAGAAGATATCAGGCGTGGTTAAATCATAATATTAGTAAAGCTATCATTGACGAAGCTAAACAAAGTCAATCCTTTGTATCTATTGAAGATTTAACAGGTATTCGGGAACGAACTAACCAAAAACCTAGAAATAAAACCGAACGAAGACGGTCTAATTCTTGGGCTTTTTATCAGTTAAGAACTTTCCTCGAATATAAAGGAATTAAAGAAGGGATTGAAGTAATAGCAATTAACCCAAGATATACGTCTCAAACCTGTCATTGCTGTCTGCATATTGGACTTAGAAACAATAAGTCTTTTAAATGTAGTAATAAAGCTTGTGGGTGGATTGGAGATGCTGATCTTAATGGGTCGTTGATGATAGCTTTAGTGGGGCAGAGTGTAAGGCTGCCTGGAGGTTCGAGTCTGTTGGCTTGTTCAATAGATTCAGGGCTACAGAAAGCCCGCGCTGTATGAAATCAGCGTCGGGAACCTTACTATTCATAATTTAGTTAAAATCAGACTATTAGTAATCAATAGAACCATCAGGTCTTTTGTAAAAATGATAGGATGGTTTGATACCTAATAGTGTCGGTAAACCATCAGCATCAATACAAACTGCTATAGTTCCATTTTTCTCTACATGATAAGCATCGATAAAGCAACTTATTTGTTGATCTTCATATAGGTTAATAATAACGGTTTTTGCAGGAGACGACAAAATCTCCCTGTAGGATTTTTGTTCATACTCTTTACCAATTTTTTCAGCTTCTTGCCATAAAATTTGATAATTTTCTTGAAGTTTCTGTCTTTGTTCTTTTATAAACGGGAATAACTCAACCGGTTTCATGAAATTGTTTCTTAAATAAGGAGTCAGGAGAGAAAGAATTGATTATAATATATAAATACTACTCTAGTATAGAATAGTTGATAAATAGTCTAAAATGTCAAACCAAAGCTATCATTCTCATTCAAGCAAGTTTAGAAAAACAGTTGCAAAATGCAAAAAAGTATCTCAAAAGTTTGCTAATATTCCGTCAGTTACTCCTCAACGCTTTTACGGTTCTGTTTTATTTACAAGATTGTGTGTCATAGCAATTAGTATGGAAAGATTATTACCTACTAAAATAACTGATCATTGGGATTATGCCTCAGTTGCTTCATTAACAAGAAATATATTGGAATGTTATTTGATTTTTTTCTATTTTTGTATAGATTCTGTCTCTTATACCGAATGGGAATGTCGCTATAACATTTTTAATTTACATGATTGTACAAGAAGAAAAAAGCTTTTTGAGTCCGAAATATTGGGTGATTGTGATCAAGATATTCAAGGTTTTAATAAACAAATATCAGAACTAAAAGACAGATTAATAAATAATGAATATTTCAATAATAATTTATCGGATAAACAGAAAAAAGATTATTTAAAAGGGAACAAACATCTTTTATTATCTCAAGACGAAGTTATAGAAAAAATGGGATTAAGTTTAGATAATTTCCGTTTTTCATATATTTTCTTATCAAATCAAATACATACTTTACCTATGAATTTTTATAGAATGGGAGAACAAATAAGAGGTACTGGTGTTCATAGTGACGTTGAAGAAGATTACACTCAGATGTGTGTAGATATTACAATAAAATATCTTGAAAAAGCGATTAATGATATGGAAAATCTATTTGGCTGATATTTATAAAAAATGAACTAATTTAGTATAAGCTAAGAGACGTTATGTTAACGCCTCCTACCTCAAAAAAAGTGTTACTTATTAACCACAAACATTGATTCTGCATCAATATTATTTCTAGTATTTTCTTTTTGTTTGGGTTGATATTGACTGGCAATTAAAGCGACTAGAAACCACCATAAGGTATTAACTTGGGGACGATACCAAACTGTATCAAATAACCCTTGGGCCATTAAACCAGCCATAGCAGCGATCGCAGCAATTAACCACATACCATAAGGATTATTGTTATCCCTTAATCGTTGAATTTGTCGTACTCCTTGATTAACAGTAACCACAATTAACCAAATAAAAATACTTAAGCCAATTAAACCTGTTTCTACGGCGGTTTCTAAGAGTACAGAATAAGCACTTAAAGCACTGTATTTAGGACTCATATAAAGGGGATAAATTTTATTAAAAGCACTGTTTCCCGGACCAATCCCAATTAATGGGCGATCGCGGATCATGTCTAATACCGCCATCCACACATTCATACGAAAATTGTTACTACTATCTTCTCTTCCCATAAAGATAGTCATCACCCTCATTCTCAAAGAGTCAACAGAGACAATAGCAGCCAACAGTAAACCCCCTAAAACAGTAAAGACTAACGGTAATAACCACTTACGCCAAAACGGGGATAAATTGTTCTTAAACCAAACAAAAAATAATAATAAAAAGGTTGCCATTAAAGCCAACATTGCAATCCAACCGCCACGACTTCCCGTAAAATAAAGACAAGCCGTATTTACTAAAGTAATAGTAGTTGCTAACAATTTAGGTAATAAACCTTGCCAAACAAAAAAAGCAGCGACACCAAAAGCGATAGAGGGTAATAAATAAGCAGATAATAAATTAGGATTACCCAAATAACTATAAACCCTCGTTGCACCAGCTAATTCTGAAGTCGGATCATTCCAAGTGGCTAATTGTTCTACTCCAAAAATTTGTTGTCTAACGCCATAACAACCTACCACTAAACCAATACCTAAAACCACTGTAATTAAGTAATTGGTTAAGCGAGGCGATCGCAAAATTCTGGCACAAAAAGCAAAAAAGGCTAAGTATAAAGTTAACTTGATAAACCCCGAAAAAGCAGCAGCTTTAACAGGAGATAACGCCACCGCCACCGCAGAAACTCCCCAATAAACAGATATCAATAAATGAATAGGACTAAACCCAGGTTTTTCCCTATCAGATAAGGTTAAAATCCCCCAATAACCGGTAATAGCAATTAACCAAACTCCAATTAAACCAGTGGTAATAAAAGGGCCAAAAATAAAGACAAGACTGATTAATAATGCCCCTATCGCCTCACTCCACTGTAATAAAAAGCTAGACTCGCGCCAAGCAGAAAATAAACCCACCAGACGGTAAACATAACTAGCATTCAGCCAAGTTTTCGGTGAAAAGTAAGAGAGGGTAACGAGATCCCAAGTTGAATTCATGAATCCTTACCAAAAAAGATTAGTTATTAGTTATTACGGATCAAGCTTAATTTTGTCAACTGATATTTAAACCACTGACCTTTAAGCAGAACCCAAAATAACGATTGTACGTCATCATATATTATTGTCCTTAATTCTCCTTTCCCTGTTCCCTTAAAAACCTTTATTGTGTACCCTATAACTAAATTCCATGCTGACCTATCCAAAGGGAGATAACCCGTTGACTACGCTAATTCATCCTACTGCTGTCATTCATCCGAAGGCACAAATACATCCCACTGTAGAAGTAGGCCCTTATGCGGTCATTGGTGATCAGGTGAAAATAGGCGCACAAACCACCATTGGCCCCCATGTGGTTATCGAAGGACCCACAGAAATTGGCGAAAATAACCGTATTTTTCCTAGTGCAGTTATTGGCTTAGATCCCCAAGACCTAAAATATAAAGGGGCCCCTAGTCGGGTCAAAATCGGAAATGGTAACACTATTCGGGAATTTGTCACCGTTAATAAAGCAACTCATGCTGATGAAGTTACAGAAATTGGTAGTAATAATCTTTTAATGGCTTATGTTCATGTTGCTCATAACTGTGTTATCGAAGACCATGTAATCATTGCTAACGCCGTCGCTTTGGCGGGCCATGTTCATATTGAGTCTAGGGCAGTTATCGGGGGTGTTTTAGGGGTTCATCAGTTTGTGAGAATTGGCCGTAATGCCATGTTAGGGGGAATGAGTCGGATAGATCGTGATGCCCCTCCCTTTATGATGATCGAAGGAAACCCATCTAGAGTGCGATCGCTCAATTTAGTGGGGTTAAGACGGGCTGGACTCACCACCGAAGATGTAGGCTATCTAAAAAAAGCCTTTCGTCTCTTGTATCGGTCTGATCTAACTTTGCAACAGGCCTTAGAACAGTTAGAAAACTTAGATAATAATGAATTTGCCCGATATTTACGTCATTTTCTTCAACTCTCAACCACAGGAGAAAAACGACGGGGGCCGATCCCAGGAAATAATAGTTAAATAATCATCGATTGATCATTATGGGTTAAAGAGGAAACTATGCAAATTTTTATCAGTACCGGGGAAGTTTCAGGGGACTTACAAGGATCGATGTTGGTTAAAGCCCTTTATCGGCAAGCAGAACAACAAAATATTCCTTTAGAAATTTTGGCTTTAGGGGGCGATCTTATGGAAGCAGCCGGAGCGAAGTTATTAGGAAATACGGCTAGTATTGGGTCTATTGGTATTGTTGAAGCCTTACCTTTTATTATCCCCACCTGGTTAATGCAGCGTCGGGTTAAAGCTTATTTACGGGATAATCCCCCAGATGTGTTAATTTTATTGGATTATATGGGACCCAATGTGGCTTTTGGTAAGTACGCCCGCAAACATCTACCTCATGTCCCTATTATTTATTATATTGCTCCTCAGTCTTGGGTCTGGGCCCCTAATAATAAAACTATTGAACAATTTGCCGAAATTACTGATATTTTACTCGCTATTTTTCCTGAAGAAGCACGATTTTTTGAGAAAAAAGGGGTCAACGTTAAATGGGTGGGTCATCCTTTATTAGATAGAATGGCTAAAGCCCCCACTAGAGAAGAGACTCGCCAAGCTTTAGGAATAAAAGAAGAACAGCGTGTGATTGCTTTGTTTCCTGCATCTCGTTATCAAGAATTAAAGTATCATTTACCGTTAATTTGTAAGGCAGCCCAAAAGTTACAAGAAAAGGTTCCTGATGTCCATTTTCTCTTACCTATTTCTTTAAAAGAATATCGTCACACCATCGAAGAAATGGTGAAACAATATGATTTATCGATTACTTTATTTGATGGACGGGCCATAGAAGTAATGGCTGCTGCTGACTTTGCCATTGCTAAATCAGGAACGGTTAATTTAGAATTAGCTTTATTAGATATTCCTCAATTAGTTCTCTGTTTAGTTAATCCTTTAACCATGTGGATCGCTAGGAATGTCCTTAAGTTTTCGATTCCTTTTATGTCTCCTCCTAATTTAGTCGTAATGGAAGAAATTGTTCCCGAATTATTACAAGAAGAAGCAACTATTGATCGCATTGTAGAAGAATCTTTAGAGTTATTATTAAACCCCGAACGCCGTCAAAAAACTTTCGCTGACTATGAACAAATGAGAACCCTTTTAGGAGAAGTGGGAGTCTGCGATCGTGTGGCTAATGAGATTTTGCATTATAAAAAGTAATTACAGCAGTTTGGGACTGTTTAAGGTTCAAAAAATATTACTTTAAGCAACAGAAAATCAGCTTAGAATGTTATGTCAATCAGTTACAAATTGCTTTATTTATTCTCTCGACTAGATTGTAGCCATCTAATAATAGATGATGGCAAAGGAGAACGTTTACGAATTTTAGGGTTAATGGAAACGTGCTTAGTTATTGCTTTAGCTATCAATTTATCTAAATTATTTTCATAAAATATTTGATAATTGATCTCGAATTCTGTCTCATTTGATTGTATAGGTGTTAGATTAATTTGTATGTGATCGCCACAAAATAAAGGTTGATAAAAATCAATGTCAGCATGAATAATAGGAATAGCAATATTTGAACTTTTGAAAAAAGTTTTTAGATCAATTCCTGCTACTTGTAAAGCATTTTCATAAGCTTCGTGACAAATAGATAATAACGCAGCAAAATAAACAACGCCGGCTGCATCCGTATCAGAAAAATGTATGGTTCTACAATAAGTCATTGATTTTGAGTGGATGGGTTTATATTAAATATTTGAAAAAGTTACTAATCTATTATGAATAAGTGTTGTTCAAACCAACCTACAGGCGCACCGCAAAGCGGATCTCTTTGAGATCGCACTATTTATTATTATTTTCTTGTTCAATTTTGTCTTCAATTGCTTTTTTCATAATATTAATATTTTTCTCAATGGGAATTCCTTCTTCGGTACAAACTGGAGGATACTTCTTAATGTCTATATCATCCTGAACTTGAAAAAGCAGACGAATTGCTTCAATATCTTCTCTATGTCCAAGAACATAAGCTCTTAATTCTGCTTTATTCATTGCTTCATAATTAGGTTTCATATGAAATACCATTCTCCATCAGGTGGAATTACAATTTGAATATTATCACCAGCTAAAATAAAAACGTTGCCGATCTTTTCATCAAAACGAAATAAATAAATCTCTTGATATCCATTTGATAACATTTGACAAATTCTTAAGCTGGCTTGAGCTTGTTTATTAGTGGGTTGAATTAGTTGTTCCTCAATTATGACATTAAAAATATATCATGTTACAAGCGATCGCTTTTAATCCCGATCCCACTCATCTAATTGTAAGTTAGGTTAAACCATAGTGACGCCCAACCAATTAAAGATGTTCGTGTTAGGTTCCGCTATTTGAAAAAATTAATAATAGATTATGAATAAATGCAGATCAACCCAACCTATGAGGCTGTATCAGAAAAATGAATTGTTTTATGATAAGTCATGAATTAATTTTTATCAAATAGATTTATAATAAAAAGAAAACGTTTATGAATAAAAAAGTTGAAATAGATGTTTAAATAATGGAAAAAAGCAACAGTTACGAACATATAGCTAAAACTGCTCTCAAACAATATTCTATTATTCCAGAAAAACTTCAGTTTTTAAGTCATAGCGACAATGTAACTTTCTGTATAAAAACATCATCAAAAAATTTTTTGCTTCGTATTCACCAATCAATTTCAGGAGCGGATGACAATATCTGGAAAAAACCAAAGATTATTGAATCAGAACTTATGTGGCTTGCCGCTTTACATAGTGAAAATAATTTTACCGTACAAAAACCTATAAAAAACAAATCAGGTCAATGGGTTACACAAGTATTGGTAGAAGGGACGAAAAACATTTTTTGATCATTGCTAGGCTGGATGGATGGTGCAATTTCTGATACCCAAAGAACACCGCAACAAGCATATCAACTTGGCTTATTGATGGCTCAATTACATCAGCATAGCAGTCGATGGAAATTACCATCAAATTTTGAACGTCCTCTATATGATGCCAATCATTTTTATGCATCCCTTTCAAAACTTAATTCAAATGAACAAATTAGACCGATAGATTTTGCCCTATGTGGCTTTGGATATTATTTGTACGATGTTGCTTCAGCACTCCAATACTTAACTTCATCAATTAGATTTTCTTTCCTTGAAGGGTATAATACTATTCGTCAATTACCTGAGAATTATATAGAAATAGTAGAAGCGTTTTTTATTCTAGCAGTAATAGATGTTTTCTCTAATCATGTAAGCAATCCAAAAGAACATGAATGGTTAGCAGAAAGTGTGTCATACGTTTGCGAGAATCACGTTTCTAGATTTCTTAGAGACGAGCCATTCTTGTTCAATCTATATTAAATTTTAAAAATTTAGGCTTGCTAATTTACAGACAAATAGAACATATAGGTCATGCAATCCTTATTGCAGGAAACTAAAAAACTTGCAATCGATACTAACAATAGTGGCACTTTTGCGATGTAGTTAGTTACGTGATCGAAAACTCAATGACTCCCTTTAATTCTTGCTTCATACTAACCATCAGTTTTTAATCTTTTGATTACTTCACGAACTTTCATAAAGAGTGATTGACTGTTATTTTTTATAATATATGAATCGCTTGATATCCATTCGATAATAATAATCTAGAACCAAACTGTAAAAATCCTGCTTTTATCATAATTTTCATTCTTCTGCTCTGAGTTAGGACAAAAAACTAGAACATATAGACTATGCAATCCTTACTACAGGAGACTAAAAAACTTGCAATCGAGACTAACAATAGTTACACTTCTTTAAATAAATTTCATTTTCTTGGCATAATGTAGGTTAGCTGACTTTTGGGTTATGAGAGTTGTTCGACAGCGATCGCCCGACATAAGTCACATAACCTTAATATCCATAAGAAAAAAACGTCGAAGTAGACATATTCTCAACAGGAGGAGCGTAGTCAATGGGACTACCTTGGTATCGAGTTCACACAGTTGTTCTGAATGACCCAGGACGCTTAATTTCCGTCCATTTGATGCACACTGCCCTAGTAGCCGGTTGGGCAGGTTCTATGGCTCTTTATGAGTTAGCTATTTTTGATCCGAGTGATCCCGTTCTTAACCCCATGTGGCGACAAGGGATGTTTGTTCTTCCCTTCATGGCCCGTTTAGGGGTAACCGGATCTTGGGGTGGCTGGAGTGTCACCGGAGAAACTGGCGTTAACCCTGGTTTCTGGTCTTTTGAGGGTGTGGCTGCTGCTCACATCGTCTTATCTGGTCTATTATTCCTAGCTGCAGTTTGGCACTGGGTATTCTGGGACTTAGAGCTATTCGTAGATGCTCGTACAGGGGAACCCGCCCTGGATCTTCCCAAAATGTTTGGGATTCACTTATTTTTATCTGGACTCCTTTGCTTCGGTTTTGGAGCCTTTCATTTAACTGGACTTTGGGGTCCAGGAATGTGGGTATCAGACCCTTACGGTTTGACGGGCCACGTCCAACCGGTGGCACCGGAATGGGGGCCATCTGGCTTTAACCCGTTTAACCCTGGGGGTGTGGTTGCTCACCACATTGCAGCCGGTATTGTGGGCATTATTGCTGGTTTATTCCACTTAACGGTCAGACCGCCAGAACGCCTCTACAAAGCTCTAAGAATGGGTAATATCGAAACCGTATTATCCAGTAGTATCGCTGCTGTATTCTTTGCTGCTTTCGTGGTTGCCGGAACCATGTGGTACGGTAACGCGACAACTCCTATCGAACTCTTTGGACCGACCCGTTATCAATGGGATAACGGTTATTTCCAACAAGAAATCGAACGTCGGGTTGAATCCAATATCGCTGCTGGTGACAGTTTATCGGAAGCTTGGTCAAAAATTCCCGAAAAACTGGCTTTTTATGATTATGTCGGTAATAGCCCTGCTAAAGGTGGTTTATTCCGTACCGGTGCTATGGATAGCGGTGACGGTATCGCTCAAGAATGGTTAGGACACCCTGTATTCAAAGACAGCGATGGTCGTGTCTTAACGGTTCGTCGGATGCCTAACTTCTTTGAAACCTTCCCCATTGTCTTAACCGATGCCGATGGTGTTGTTCGCGCGGACATTCCTTTCCGTCGGGCTGAGTCTAAACTCAGTATTGAGCAAAGTGGTGTAACTGCTACTTTCTACGGTGGTGCATTAGATGGTCAAACCTTCAGCAATGCTGCTGATGTGAAGCAGTTTGCTCGTAAGGCACAGTTAGGGGAACCCTTTAACTTTGATCGTGAAACCCTCGGTTCTGACGGGGTATTCCGCACCAGTCCCAGAGGTTGGTTTACCTTCGGACACGCAGTCTTTGCTCTATTGTTCTTCTTCGGTCACATCTGGCATGGTTCTCGTACTCTGTACCGTGACGTATTTGCTGGAATTGATCCCGATCTTGAAGAACAAGTGGAATGGGGTCTGTTTGCTAAGGTGGGTGACGTAACAACCCGTACCAACGCTGAAGGCTAATCATGGTTTCTGAGTAAACCTTTATAACTTAATTTCAAAGAGTCAAGGACAGATGATCCTTGGCTCTCTTTTTTGGCCTTCTATTAAAGTTTCGACAAATTTATGTAATCTTTTAATAAAGTATGCTATAAATTTGAGTATATTTAAGTAAAAATTTCTGATGTTATTCAGGGCAATGCCCTGGTAAAGTTATGCAGTTAGGTCAAATTTTGCTTCAGAAACAATGGATTTCTTCTGAGCAACTCGATGAAGTGATTCAACTCCAAACCTCTCAAAAAAACCGTATCGGAGAATTATTACTCCAAAAAGGTTTAATTGTCAATCATCAATTAGAAGCAGCCCTGAAAGAGCAATATTGGCGGAAAAATGGCTTTTGGGTTATTGATTAATTTTTAGCTTAGGACTATAAGAACGAATTTTAAGGGGCTAAACGGTGAATCTCCCAAGATTCTTCATCGGTTAAAGTATAAGAAAAGCGATCGTGTAAACGGTTTGGTCTTCCTTGCCAAAATTCTAATCGTGCCGGTTTGACTCGATATCCTCCCCAAAAAGAGGGTAACGGAATTTCTCCATGTTGAAATTTATATTTTAATTCTTCAAACTTCATTTCTAATAGTTTTCGTGAAGAAATAACCGAACTTTGTGCCGAACACCAAGCCCCTAATTGACTTCCTCTGGGACGACTGGTGAAATAACTAAAGGATTCTGCTGTGGATACTTTCGTAGCAGTTCCTTGAATTTTTACTTGACGTTCTAAAGGAAGCCATAAAAATAACAAAGCCACGTAAGGATTTTTCTCAATTTCTTGTGCTTTTCTACTTTCATAATTCGTAAAAAAAACAAATCCTTTCTCATCAAAATATTTTAAAAGAACGGTTCTAATGGAGGGTTCTCCTTTGGCTGAAGCAGTGGCTAAACTCATAGCATTTGGTTCGGATAATTCCGCTTCTGTTGCTTGTTGAAACCACTTTTCAAACTGTTTAAAAGGATTCGTTTCTAAATCATCTCTAGTCAAACCATTGCGAGTATATTCTTCTCTTAATGCAGTTAGATCCATTATTAGTTTAAAACGCTTCAGTACAAATTTTTAACTATTACAGTTTAA
>NZ_AAXW01000040.1 GCF_000169335.1 Crocosphaera chwakensis CCY0110 | reverse complement strand
GCTTCTAATTGTTCAATCTGATTATCTTTTTCTTGCACTGTATCTTCAAGTTCAGCAATTGTTTGATTATTACTATCAATTGCTGCTTTTAGTTCTGTGAGCATATTGGTTACAAAATAGCTACCAATAGCAACACCAAGAACAATAATACCTCCTAAAAAAAATAAAGATACTTTTTTAAAATTTCCTTGTTTTTGACTCTCATTAGATACCGAATTACTGGTATTAATCGGAGGAGTGGGATCAATAACAGTCGTTGGTAATGGAGGTGTGGGGGGTTGAATATTTTGATGATAATCTAGACCATTACCAGCAATTTCAGTTGTTTTGATTGACTTTTTCGGTTGGGATGAATGCAAATCTTGATACATTTCATCCGCCGTTGTATAACGATGACTGCGATCGTCTTTTATTGCTTTATCAAGAACTTTTTCTAAAGTTGGATCTAAGTTAGGAATAGATTTTTTCCAGTCTAAGTCCCCCGTTTTTGGATCAGGTTGAAATTCTACGGGTAATTTATTCGTTAAAGCGTAAATTAGAGTAAAGCCTAAAGCGTATAAATCGCTACTAAAAATAGGACGACCCACACTTTGTTCGGGAGACATAAACCCTCTAGTTCCAATAATCACAGAACTAATGACTGATCCTGAAGATCGGCGCACTTTTCCCATAGAATCTTTAACCGCACCAAAATCAATTAATACAGGTAACCCATCACTGCTACGGATGATAATATTTTCTGGTTTAATAGTCGCGATGAATGAGTCCTTTATCTTGTATGTATTGTAAAGTTCTCAATAGAGACGTAAGAATAGAAAAAGCTTGTTCTTGAGAAATGGGACTAATATCGGCTAGGGTTTGGCCTTCAATGTATTCTTGAACTAGATAAAAATTGCCCCCATCTTCAAAATAGTCATAAAGTTCAGGAATATTGGGGTGATTGCGACCTATTTCTTCTAGAATAGATGCTTCTTTTAAAAAAAAGTCTTCAATAATTTTATGGTCAACTTTATCTGTATTACTGGGTTTTAGCTTTTTGATAACGACAGTTCTCTGGGAAGGCATTCGGGTATCCTTAGCTAAAAAAGTGACACCAAAGCCACCGCTTCCTATCTCTTTTTCGATCTGATAGCGATCGAGTAAGGGATGAGATCCCACTTGATTCATCTTGGTTATCTCCTTATAAAATCAATATTGTACCCATAGATTAAATCGGGTTAAATAATTGGCTCACTCCCCTGTGACACTTTTTCTCGATGTCACAACAACTATTTCTTAGATAACCTTAATTAATTGAATTGTCCAGAGCGTAGTAAAATTACTCTAATATCATAACGAACGCACATATTTTTAATCATTTTTTGAGAAATGAATGACATCGGCTATGCCTTGCTGACTAAAATAGAAATAATTACCGATGATTGGATCGGAGCTATTCGTACAGATATCGAGATAGAAAGTGCCAAAGGTCTTGCTTATAAATCAGTTCGTAATAGTATTCCTTACGTTGTAGAAGCTCTGGCTAGTTTACTCTCTGAATCTCTAAAAGATAAACCCAAAAAGCTAGAAAGAAAGGGGTTGGATCATGGCATCATCAGAGCAGAGCAAGGTTATGATGTGGCTGAGATAGTACGAGAATATAGTTTATTAAGAACAGTTATTATTAGTGTTTTAAAATCCGATTTGCTCTCTGGTTCCCCAGAAGAAATATTATCGATGATTGAAGTGATTGATTCAGTTATCGATCAGGTTATTTGTTGGTCTTTAGACAGTTATATTGAACAGCGATTAGAAGAACTTGAACAGGTACGAACTCAGCTATTGCTTACTAATGAAGAATTAGAGCGCCTAATAGCAACGCAAAAGGAAGATATTTCTGAGTTAGCACACGAATTAAAAACACCTCTTAATTCGATTATCGGTTTTTCTAGATTGCTACAACAACAGCAACAACAAGCAAATCAAGACCCGGATACTTCTTTAAATTTAGAGCTTACCCAAAAGGTAATTAACAACGGGAGACAATTACTTCGTTTAATCAATAATGTTCTTGAAATATCTCGCTACGAAGCTGGAAAAATATCCCTCAATTTAGAACCGACTAACTTGCGTTTTCTGGTTCAAGCTGTGGTTGAAATTTTAGAACCCAGTGCTACACAGAAAGACTTAGACATCAGATTTGACTTTGACCAAACTCCCGAACAGATAATAACCGATTCGCTAAGATTGAGGCAAATCATTACCAATTTAGTAAGCAATGCCATTAAGTACACTGACTCAGGAACGATTGAAATAAAATGCCAGACAGAAAACGACAATCAATGGTCACTCATTGTCACTGATACAGGAATTGGTATTTCACCAGAAGATCAAGCTCAAATTTTTAAACCTTATTATCTAGTTAAGTTAAAAAATAGAAACTTATCTGATCGTACTGGTTTAGGATTAACTATTGTTGATAAGTTAGTCAAACTGCTTCAGGGGGAAATTAACCTAGTTTCCACGCCAGGAGAAGGATCGACTTTTACGTTAACCTTCCCAGTATCTTAACAGTCTACTTCCTGGCTTTTTTTCAAAATTACTCTTTTAATTGGCTCTGTCTAAACTTAATACTAAAGAAGGATTAAATAAAGATAAATCTGCGACAAAATTTAAGCAAGCATTAAACAATGAATTGAAGATATGAGTCAAGTCGCACCGAAAGTAGACCTAGAAGAAGCCAGTTCTCTACAAACCAATGATGTTCTTCAACGTTTATCTGTTGATATTAAACAAGGATTAGATTCATCAACAGTCAAAAAACGACGTAAAAAATACGGCGAAAATCGTCTCCAAGAATTTCAACGTCGTAGTGCTTGGCAAATTCTCATTGCTCAATTCAAAAGCCCCATTATTGCTTTATTAGCCGTAGCTGCGGTTCTTTCCTTTGCCTTTCAAGAATGGATTGAAGGGATCGCGATTATTATTGCTATTCTGCTCAATGCGATCATTGGCTTTGTAACAGAAACGAAAGCCGTTCGCTCTATGGAGTCTCTGCAAAAACTGAGTAAAACTAAGGCGAAGGTGCGACGAAATAATCAAGTACAAGAAATAGATGCCGAGCAATTAGTTCCAGGGGATATTGTTATCTTAGACGGTGGGGACTTAGTCGCAGCCGATTTGCGCTTGTTAGAAGCCTCAAAATTACAAGCAGATGAATCGGCCTTGACAGGGGAATCCGTTCCCGTTAGTAAAACCATAGAACCCCTCGAAAAAGAGCTAGAAATCGCTGATCGCCGTAATATGGTCTTTAAAGGAACTGCAATTACTCGCGGAAGTGGTGAAGGGGTAGTAGTCAGTACCGGCATGGACACCGAACTCGGTCATATTTCCTCTTTAACTGCTCAAGCAGAAGAAGAAATTACCCCCTTAGAAAAAAGATTAGATAGTCTTGGGAAGCGGTTAATCTGGATTACTCTGTTAATTGCCGTTGTTATTGCCGGTGTGGGGATTGTTAGTGGTCGTGATCTCTATACAATGGTAGAAACCGCGATCGCTTTATCGGTGGCTGCTGTCCCTGAAGGTTTACCCATTGTGGCTACCGTAGCCCTGGCCCGAGGAATGTGGCGCATGGCCAAACGCAACGCTATTATTAACCGTCTCTCAGCAGTAGAAACTTTAGGGGCAACCAGTATTATTTGCACAGATAAAACGGGAACCTTAACGGAAAACCGTATGACGGCCAGAGAAATTATGTTATGGTCGGATTCTATTGAAATAACAGGGGAAGAACAAACCAAAGGTCAATTTCGCCGTGATGACCAAACCATTGACCCCTTAGATAATTCTATTCTTAGGAATCTCTTAAATGTTTGTGTGTTGTGTAATAATGCCACTTTAGCCGTAGAAGAAGGGGGGAAAGAAAATCAAGATGTGGGAGATCCCACCGAGATCGCTCTGGTTGCTTTGGCTGCTAAAGCTGACTTAAACCGTAATAAACAGCGAGAACAAAAGCCAGAAGTACGAGAAGAGGCGTTTGATACTCAAACTAAAATGATGGCCACCTTTCACGAGGTAGAAGGTAGATATTGGGTAGCGGTTAAAGGGGCCCCGGAATCCGTGTTACCCGTTTGTTCTCATTACGCAACTATAGATCAAACCCAAGAGATGGACACGGAAACCTATCAAACTTGGCAAGATAAATGTCATTCTTTGGCTCAAGATGGACTAAGAATTTTAGCGATCGCTCAAAAAACCGTTGATAACTCAGATAGTGAACCTTACCAAAATTTAACCCTGTTAGGAGTGGTAGGATTACTCGATCCTCCCAGAGAAGCGGTGAAAAAAGCCCTCAAAGCTTGTCATGAGGCTGGTATTCGTCCCATAATGGTCACCGGCGATCAACCGGTTACGGCTCGTAATATTGGCTTGGCCGTGGGCTTAACCACCGAAAAAGAACGGGATGCCCAACTCGGAAAAGCCCTCAAAAATCCTGATGATATACCCTCAGACCAACAAGAAGCCCTGCGACAAGTGCCAATTTTTGCAAGGGTCAGTCCGGAACAAAAACTTAATTTAATTACCCTCCATCAACAAGCTGGGGCTGTTGTAGGGATGACTGGGGACGGGGTAAATGATGCCCCGGCCTTGAAAAAAGCCGATATCGGTATCGCGATGGGCCAGCGAGGGACTCAGGTGGCTAAAGAAGCAGCAGATATGATCTTGCAAGATGACGCTTTTTCTACCATTGTGGCAGCCGTGGAACAGGGAAGGGCGATCTTCAATAATATTCGTAAATTTACCATTTATTTACTCTCTGGTAATGTAGGGGAAATTATGGCGGTGGCCTTTGCTTCTTTAACCGATGCACCCTTACCGTTATTACCGTTACAAATTCTCTTTTTAAATGCGGTGAATGATGTCTTTCCGGCTCTAGCGTTAGGGGTAGGTGAGGGAAACCCTCATTTAATGGAACATCCTCCCCGTGATTCAAAAGAGCCTATTTTGACTAAAGGACATTGGTTAGCTATTGTTCTTTACGGTTTACTAATTTCGGCTCCAGTGTTGGGAATATTTTTCTACGCTTTTTATCGGTTGGGGTTTGGGGAACGACAAGCGGTGACTATTTCTTTCTTGGCTTTAGCATTTGGCCGCTTATGGCACGTCTTTAATATGCGTGATACCGATGGGGGTTTAATTCATAATGAAATTAGCCAAAATCCTTATATTTGGGCGGCGTTGTTGATTTGTACAGGATTGTTGTTATCTGCTGTTTATTTACCCGGACTTTCTGGAGCCTTACAAACCGTTGACCCTGGTGTGAAGGGTTGGGCAATGGCGATCGCAGCGAGTTTTATTCCTGTGATTGTTGGCCAAATTGTCAAATTGATTCGTAAATAGTTTATTTTTAGAGTATTATGCTTGATTGGATTGTTAATATCGTCGATGGATTAGGATATGTTGGAATTGCTTTATTAATGTTGTTAGAAAATGTTTTTCCTCCCATTCCCTCAGAGTTGATTATGCCGTTAGCGGGGTTTGTGGTGACTCAAGGTAAATTACATTTTGTTTCCGTGGTTATCGCCGGGGTGATCGGTTCGGTGTTGGGGGCATTACCTTGGTATTATTTGGGAAAATCTCTCAGTTTGAAGCATATTAAAGGTTTAGCGGATCGTTACGGACAATGGTTAACGGTTTCGAGTGAAGATATTGACAGAGCCAAAGATTGGTTTGAGCGTCGAGGGGAAATCGCTGCTTGTGTCAGTCGTTTGGTTCCGAGAGTACGCACCTATATTTCCGTGCCTGCCGGGTTGAGTAATATGGCGTTATTGCCTTTTCTTTTCTATTCAACTCTAGGAACGGCTATTTGGGTGAGTTTATTGACTTTCGCCGGGTATATTTTAGGAGCTAACTATGACCGAGTTAAAGAGTTTCTCGGGCCTTTTAGTATTGTTGTGGCTGTTGTGATAGTTGTGGTTTCTGTTGGTTGGGTGATTCGACGGAAACGAAAATCCTCAAGGCAAGAGGCAAAAGGCAAGAGGCAAAAGTCAATAGATAATTAAGCTTGGCTGAAAAAGTGCAAGAGTAAGAATAAGAATAAGCAAAAGGCAAGTGTCAACTTTAAAGAATAATCCCTCTAGTCTAGTTCATGTGTCCTGTTTACGTTTCCTAAATCTCCGTCGAACTCAGGTTTGATAATAGCTGCTGTCATAGATTCTAACGTTAAATTCTTAAAAATTCACTGATAAGGGGCGTTTTCCTAATAACCCTGTCATCAACTGCAAGGCTAACTTTTTAAATGGTGGTAATCCCATCATCAACCGTAACCCTAACCGACGAATCATCATTATCGGTAATATCTGGTTAGAAAAGAAGCGATCTAAAAAGTCCGTAAACCCTAAAATCACCCAATTCTCCCATCTTCGCCAACGTTCATACCGTTTTAAAACCTTAATATCTCCAATATCTTCACCATCTTCATAAGCTTTTTGAATCACTTGGGCTAAGGCTGCAACGTCTCTAATGCCTAAGTTTAATCCTTGTCCTCCCACCGGATGACAACAATGGGCTGCATCTCCCACTAAAGCGAGACGAGACTGGGTATAATGGTCACTCTGCATCAATTGTACAGGGAATAAATAGCGATCGCTGTCTAAGGTAATCTCCCCTAACGATCCTTGGGTTCGTTCTTGTAATTTTTCTAAAAATTCTTTCTTATCTAACTCTAACAATTCTTGGGCTTGGGCGTGGGGGGCTGTCCAAACGATCTGACAACGATTTCCTGGTAAGGGTAAAATTCCCATGGGTCCACTGTAGCAAAACCGTTCAAACGCTATGTCGTTACGGGGTGCCGTATGTTTAATGGTAAAGGTAATGCAAGACTGCCAATATTTCCAGCCTTGGGTTTTGATCTGGGCCAGAGAACGAATGAATGATCGTGGACCATCAGCCCCAATGACTAACTTGGTGTGTAAAGATTGGGTCATACCGTCTTTTTCTACCGTTACGATCGCTTCTTTCTCACCATATTTTACATCCACTACCTTCGCTGGACATAACCATTCAATGTTAGGGCAATCTGCGATCGCTTTTTGTAGGGTGCGTAAAATGACCCCGTGATCTCCGACGTATCCTAAATAATCTGTTCCGAGATCGGCGGTTTCAAAAGTTACCACTCCTGGGTAATCTGCATCTGAGAGGCGGATATGACGAAATTTGCCAATCTGAGGCAATATTTCTGACCAGACCCCAATCGAATCAAAAATCTTTCCAGACAGCAGAGAAAGGGCATAAGACCGCCCTCTAGAAGCCACTTTTTCTAGGGATTGCACCTCAATAAGCTTAATTTTCAATCCTGAATCTTTCAGGGTTAACGCCAAGGTTGCCCCAACGATACCACCACCAACGATGGCTAAATCACAGTTTAAGGGGGTAGTCGGATCAGTTTGGGGTAAACTAATGGTTTCTACAGTCATACTCAAGATAACGGTAACTATCTACACTTCGGAGGAAATTTTTTTGGGTTCAGAGCTAATTTTATTGTCCACAGATTCGCCAAGAATTTCAACGTCATCTTCACTGTTTGGGTTACGCTTAGAAAAACCCCAAACAAAAATCGAAGCAATTACCCCAATCATTAACCATTCTGGGGGAACCCATTCAGGGTTAATTACTCGAACTAATAAGCGTAATCCTACAAAACCAACGGTAATAAAACCTGCATCTTCGAGATGAGTATATTCTTGTAACCAACGAATAAATAATTCTGCTAAAAATCTTAGGGTAATTACGCCAATGGTTCCCCCTGCTAAAATTAACCAAATTTCATCTGCTAAGGCGATCGCTGTGGTTACACTATCTAAGGAAAAGGCCAAATCTGTAACCGCAATCAGAGGGATCGCTTGCCAAAGAGAGGTAAACGTTGGGCCATGATGCTCATCTTGTTCATTCTCTTCGGAGGTAAAATAATTAAATACTAACCACAAGAGATAAGTTGCTCCTAATAGTTCAAATTGCCAATATTGAACCACCCAGGTTGCTGTTAAAATTAAGGACATTCTTAGAACATAAGCCACCACTAACCCTACATTTAGGGCGGATCGTTGCAATTTTGGATCTTTTAATCCTCTGGCAATGGCAGCCAAAGCGATCGCATTATCGGCCGATAACACCGCTTCTAAGGCAATTAAAATAATCAGTAAAATCGGGGTTTTGAGACTGAGAGCGAGAGAAGAGTCAAGAATCTGGTCTAACATTCAAAATTTAGGGATGTATAAGTGCAAGCAACAAAATAACGACAGTAAAAATGTCGTTACTATGTTATGGTCTGAGGATTCCTTAAATTAATGATAATGTATTTAACAAAATCTCGTCAGATTTCTCATTTTTCTTTGATGGTAGTCTAGAATTTTTTGAACTCATCGGTTAACATACTCTCAAAACTTTTCTTTGAATGGACTGAGATAATCAAACAAGATGAATGATAGTTCCCAATTTCCTAATCCGATGCAACCTTTTAATGCCAAGAGGATCATCACTGGTGCATTGAGATTATATAGGGATCGTTTTAAAGCATATTTTTGGGTATCACTACAAGTTACGCTTTGGTCTATTCTCCCTTTCATTTCTTTTTTAGGCTTAATTATTCTTTTTACTTCTTTAGTATTTTTATTTGATATTAATATCATCAACGCTGCCTTAATAGCTTACATATTGATTATCATTGTAACTCTAATTCTTTGGGCATTATTTAGTGTTTATTGTTGGTGTCATGGGTCTAAAAATTCAGCACTAATATCCCGTTTAGCTTTTAGAGAAATCATTTATCAACCAGAAACAACTAAACAGGCTCAAGAAAATATTAGAAAATTTTGGTCTTTTTATGGATTACAAGTCGTTATTAGTCTAATTATCTCAGGAATTAGTATAATATTATCCATGATTCAATGGATAGCTATTGACTTACCAAGTTATTTCATTAACCAACCTATTATTACTGATCTATTGCGATTAATTGGAACTATATTATATTCAATTGTTTATCTCTGGTGTTACAATCATTTTTTTATTGCTGAAACTATTTTTGTTATTGAAGACGACCAAGAAATTATCAATTCTATTAAAAAAAGTTGGAAACTAACTAATCCTTACATTTGGCCTATTTTATTAGTTATATTTTTGTCTTTTTTAGTTACTCTTCCCGTTTATTTAATCTCAGCTATTCCCATCTTATCAGTCATCCCATTTTTCAATATTAATGAAAACACTGACTTTACTTTTTATGGGATAATTGCTTTGGGATTTTTGGGTTCAATCTTCTTATTTTGCTTACTAAATCTTATTACTTTACCCTTTTGGCAAATAGTAAAAGGCATTATTTATTATGCCCTTACTATCAATAAGAACCATGAAAATACTAACTAAATAGCGTCTTTTGCAGATTGTAACGCCATCTCCCTAAACGTTTTTTGAGAACTTTGCTCATGATTTTTATTTTGAGGTTGACGTTGAATATAACTACCATCCGTTTGTAATTCCCAAGCTTGACGATTATCAGATAACATCACCCCTAAAATTTCTTGTAATTCCTGAGCAATGTTAACATCTTCTACTGGTGTAACCGCTTCAACACGACGGGAAAGATTGCGCGTCATCCAGTCTGCACTACCAATATAAACTTGTTCTTCTCCTCCATTATGAAAGTAAAAAATTCGTGAATGTTCCAAAAAACGTCCAACAATACTAATCACATTAATGTTGTCACTAACTCCCTCAATACCAGGTCTTAAACAACAAATTCCCCGTATAATTAAATCAATTTTTACCCCTGCTTGGGAAGCTTGATAAAGGGTTTCAATAATTTGAGGATCGACTAAAGAATTCATTTTAGCAACAATACGACCACTACCTCCATTGCGACAATGTTCTGCTTCTCGATTAATCATCGATACCATACGATCGCGCATATTTACAGGAGCAACTAATAGTTTGCGGTAAGATTTTTGACGGGAATAACCTGTTAAAAAATTGAATAAATCTGTTAAATCTTCCCCTAATTCTTCTCGACAACTAAATAGTCCTAAATCAGTGTATAATTTTGCTGTTTTTGGATTATAATTTCCTGTTCCAATATGTACATAACGCCGAATTTGTTTACCTTCTCGGCGGACAATTAAAATAATCTTTGTATGGGTTTTTAATCCTACCAAACCATAGACCACATGAACCCCTGATTGTTCTAAACGACGGGCCCAAATAATATTGTTTTCTTCATCAAATCTGGCTTTTAATTCTACCAAAGCGGCCACTTGTTTTCCGTTGGCTGCAGCAGCAATTAAAGCACTAACAATGGGAGAATCTCCTGATGTTCTATATAAGGTCATTTTAATGGTTAAAACATCGGGATCATAAGCTGCTTGAGTAATAAATTGTTGAACAGAAGAACTAAAAGTATGATAAGGATGATGAACTAAAATATCCCCTTGACGAATAATCGAAAAAATATCCTCTCCTTGCCGTTGAACTTTTCCTTCATCATTGTCATCTACTATCTTTTTTACTGATTGTAATGCAGGAGGAATCACTGCACTCCAAGGTTCATCTTTTAAGTCTGGACAAGGAAGGGACATAAAATAAAATAGGTCTTTTAATCCTAATAATCCCTCGATATCATAAACATCAATTTCTTCTACGTTTAAATCTTCTATAAGTTGATTTCTAATCGGTTCGGGGGTACTGGTATGAATTTCTAACCGTACTGCCGATTTACCAATATGTCGCTTTCTTAATTCTTGTTCGATGGCTAATAATAAGTCATCGGCTTCATCTTCTTCTACCGATAAATCAGCATTTCTTGTCACTCTAAACGGATGACATTCTTGAACAATCATACCAGGAAATAAAGCTTCAAGATTATGGGCAATGACTTGTTCTAAAGGAACTCCAGTCCAAATAGCAGTTTGATCATCTTCTTGATGTCTTAATTCTGAAGGCAGTGCAACAAAACGGGGTAATACACCAGGAACTTTTACCCGTGCAAAATGTTCTTCGTTTGTGTCAGGATCACGTACTACGACCCCTAAGTTTAAACTAAGATTAGAAATATAAGGAAAAGGATGAGAAGGATCAACTGCTAAAGGCGTTAAAACAGGAAAAATATTATCATCAAAATACTGATGTAAATAAGTCCGTTGTTCTTGATCAAGGTCTACATAATTAATTAAATAAATTCCCTGATTAATTAATAAATTTCTTAAAGTGTATTCAAAGAGATGATCTTGTTCTTTGACCAAAGGGCGTAGCCGATCGCTAATAGCGATTAATTGTTCTAAAGGCGTTCGTCCATCGGCGGTTAACTTGGTTACGCCTGCTTCTACTTGTTGTTTTAATCCGGCTACCCTGACCATAAAAAATTCATCTAAATTGGAGCTAAAAATAGCAGCAAATTTCAGTCTTTCTAATAAAGGAGTCCGAGAGTCTAGGGCTTCATTTAAAACACGATAATTAAATTCTAACCAACTCAATTCTCGATTAATATAATACTGAGGATCTTTAATATTAATGTTGGTTTCTTTAGCTTTTGTCTGTGCCATAATTTTAGTGGTCTCCTAACTCATAGACTCCTAAGATTTAGGTTTGTTTAAAGAGGGTGTCAGGTATGAAGTTTATGATAGTAGTAACTGCTCTCGATTTTAGCTTAAGTTAGCATCGAGAGCTTTATTATTCGGTTAAGGAAAAATAGTGCCTATTTTTTCAAATTTTCCAAACCAGAAACCACTTTAGCTGAGTCGATGCGATCGCCTTGTTGAATGCTATCAACCACGTCCATTCCCTCGGTAACTTCCCCAAACACAGCATAGTCTCCATTGAGAAATTCTAAATCTGATAGGGCAAAATAGAATTGAGACGAAGCGGAATCAGGCATTCCTGAACGCGCCATAGCCACGGCTCCCCGTTCATGTTTAAGAATCACGGGTTGAGACATAGCAGTACGGTTTCCTTGTTGTCCGAGTGCTTTACTATAGGTGGGTTTTTCGTCTTCTTCTAGCTTAATTTCTAGGGGAATGCGTCTTTCTTGTTTAGTTTCTGGATCAACAAAGCCACCCATTCCGGTTCCTTGAGGATCACCCCCTTGGGCTACAAAGGGTTGAGGATCTTTAACCACACGATGGAAGGTTAACCCATCATAAAAACCCCTCTGAACTAAATCCACAAAATTTCCGGCGGTAATGGGGGCATCTTCTCCTTTGACTTCGATGGTGACAGGAGAACCATTAATGGTCATTTCAACCACAGCATTACCTTCTAATCTAGGATAATTATCCATATTTAATTGACTCACTTGTTGATTTTCATTTGGACTAACGACAGTCTCAGAATTACTATCGGTATTAGAACACCCACTTATCATGAACCCAGAGACTAAGATAAGACAGGCTAAAGTTGTTAACCAACGTTTTTTTAGATTTCTCATAGATATCTTTAAGGTTAATCTTGGTTTGAGTCTTCTGTGTACTTCTCAATGTTACTGAGTGGGGTGTGACTGGGAGAAAATATATAGGTGATATCTCTTAGTCTCCTTACAACCCTTCTAAGGGAACCCCCATGAAACTGGCTAATTCTGCCCCTTCATTTTCTAATTCTGAAAGGGACATGGGTTGGCCAATACGGGTTAGGGGAACATCGCGTTTTTGTTTAACCTTTAAGTAGAGTTT
Organism: Crocosphaera chwakensis CCY0110; assembly: GCF_000169335.1. Lineage (GTDB taxonomy): Bacteria > Cyanobacteriota > Cyanobacteriia > Cyanobacteriales > Microcystaceae > Crocosphaera > Crocosphaera chwakensis. The sequence continues at coordinate 33,463 of NZ_AAXW01000040.1, read as the reverse complement.
ACGTTTGGTGTTTAATCCTTCTTGAATCTCAGCCTTAACTGCTTGGACATCTTCTAAGGGACAGGTGAATTCAACTCGGCGATTTTTCCCAGGAAATCCCCAACGAAAAATCTTAACTTGATTGGTTTGCTTATTGAATTCGTTATAACCTCCACCAACATTCAAGATAATCATCAACCATTGATAGGATGCCAAAAGAGACCCGGCTATCCCATAGAATAGTAAAGCGACTCCTTGAGGGATAAATTGAAGGGAAGAGGTATCGCTGACCATGAGTATATTAGTGTGTAAATAACTCGAAAGTCCTGCTAAAAGAAAACCAATACCGCCAATGGTTGAAACAGTCGCCCACCAGTAATTACTGAAGCGACGAGAACCAATTACGTCTTGACGAAAAATGAGGCGATCGCTTGTCATAGCCGTTGCCTTTGTCCGATTTTTCCTACAGATGATCAATCGCATTTTATCATTAAAAGGAAAGCCCAACTCTATGATGTTGGCTATTGCCCATAATTGAAACAATCATTTTCCCTATCAATAGTGATCGGGATCAATATTTATTTTTGTGAATATCACAGATTTAATCTCAAAAACTGGGCATAATAAGGGTTAATAGTCCTTCATTATTACTCTAAATATGCTTTCAAATACAGCAATTGAGAAATTTATTGTCAAGCTTCGCCTTCAAGCCGTAATTGAGGGAATTGATGAAAACGCTGCTTTGAGATATGCTTCTGTGAGGCTCCGTTTAGCAACAGGAGAGATTAGTGAATATGAGTATTCTAGTTTAATTGATGATATCGATCATATTTTTGGAAGCGCATTAACATCAAAAGATACTCAACCTTCTATGCTTAATCATTGGATTGAAAAACAAATCTATGAACTTCAAACAATTTAATTATTAGTTATAGCAGTTTCCATACTTGTGAGGTATAAAAGTTTCACTTTGAGGTAGAAGGCACGAAGCGGGTGTAAAATGCGCCTAATGATTCCGAGAAACACTATACATCAATAATTAATTGGATGATAAAAAGTTAATTATCTTTCTACAATTTCTGGATTAGCAATAAACAATTTTTTGAGTTGATCCCGAATTACCATACTATCGATATCAGCAGTAGAACCAATATTATCAATTTCTAAATTGGAATCAATTTGCTTCATTGATTTTAGTAAGCCTTGGCCAGAACCAATTTGCCAAGCTTGTTTAATGCCTTGTTCTACTAGAGTTCTAGAAATCATTTCCCATCGAACTGGTTGACTAATTTGCTCAATCAAGTTGCGTTTAACCTGATTAATATTTAAACTCAAAGTACAGTCTACACTACAAAAAACAGGAATCAAAAAAGGTTGAAAATCAACCGAGTATAAAGTCTCCTGAAATTCTTGGGCTGCCGTTTCTACTAATGGTGTATGAAAAGCTGCACTAACGGATAAAGGAATCACACGATTCACTGAAACTTGAGATAAAACAGAGGCAATCGCTTCAGACGTACCTGAAACAATGGCATAGCTTAGGTTATCATTAGCCAACCAAACATTAGGGGTATTAAGCACCACTTGTTTAAGTTTTTCTGGGTCAAAGCCTGTTAAGGTTGTCATAGAACCTTGGGGTAAACGAGACATAATTTCTGCCCGTTTTTTAACCAGTTTTAAACCTGTTTCAAAATCGTAAGCTCCTGCAGCATATAAAGCAACATATTCCCCAAAACTATAACCAGAAACTAAACCAGGTTGATAGCCTGAACGCTTCAAAAAATCAACCAAAAGTGTCATAAAAACATAAAGACAAGGTTGGGTGTACTGAGTGCAAGATAATTGCTTGTCATCACTTTGCCATAATTTGCCAATAGACCAACCCAGAATAGACTCTGCTTGTTGTAATCTCCATTGCGTTAAGGGAAACTTTAATAGTTCTTGTCCCATTGCTAACTTTTGAGAACCTTGTCCTGGAAAAACCCAAACTGTCGGATTTTTCTTGTTTTGTAAAGAAGGAAATAACATGATGTGAAATTTCTGTAAAAAAAGTTTTGATTCCTAGATTCTTCTTAATTGTAAATATGAAAATTCTAAAGAGCCATCGTATATTCACTGACTTTTTTTTTAATTTAAGGAAATCAAAAAAAATCAGTATTTTTACTAAGTTGTTGTGCTTGTTTTTCAATTAATTACTAATTCTTACTACAGATAAAATCTGTGAGTTCCGTAATAATACAGGGATTTGCGTAGAGAACAAAACAACTATATTAAGAAAAAGTTAACAAAATTTGATTGTCTGGTAATTAAATCCACTGCAGTAATGAGGAATATACTTAGTCGTCAGCAAAATTAGTTTTACCGACTTCTTGTGTATCTTACAAATAAATTTAAGAATCATAAAAAAACACTCCAAGATCACTCCGTTGTTGTATCGTGAAGTCATCTCTGAGTGTTGGTTAATTTTCGAGAAGTTCTTCCCCTCTTTAGGGGTAATTAGCAAGGTTTATAGAAGGTTTATAGACTGAGAATCGGTGAATTCAAAATGGCTTCAGGGTCTAAAATAAAAAAAAGTTGTTTTTCTTGAGGGATACAACCTTGTAAATAAGGAATTAAATCTGATTGGACGGTATTAAAAGGCGATTCTATTCTTTCTTTAGAAAAACGGGTCACTCCCATCACCTTTTCTACTGCTAATGCTAATGCTTTTTTTCCTGAATGAATAATAGCGATAGAATATTGTTGACTATCTAATTTAAGTGAAGATAAATTGAGGAATTTTCCAAGATCCACCACCCAAAAAATACGACTACGTTGATTTAATAATCCTAAAAAAAATGAAGGCATATTAGGCATAATAGTTAATCGACTAGAAGGAATAATAAATACTTCTTTTGTCATTGTCATAGGTAATAAAATTTGAGTTTGACTATCAATCTGTAGATGAAGATAAGGATCACCAACTGCTCTTTGATTAGACAAGATTTGAGTTTCTATCATAGGAATATTTGGAGACTGTATTAATAAATGATATAAAATGCTAAAATGAATAATTAACAATTTTCAAAATCAAATAATTATTAATTATTCATTATTGATGATAAATTATTCCACGGATCTAATAGCCCGAACTAATTGTTCTTTACTAAAGGGTTTAGTAACATAAACATCCGCCCCTTGTTTCATAGCCCACATTCGATCTAAGTCTTGATCTTTTGAGGTACAAACTACAATAGGTAAATTTTGAGTGTCGGGGTTTTTGCGAATACTACGACATAATTCTAAGCCATTCATACCAGGCATAACTAAGTCCGTAATAATCACATTGGGTTTATGTTGATTAATTTTTCCTAGGGCATCTTTAGGATCAGTAGTTGCTATCACAGTGTAACCACTATCTCGCAGATAATTACTGATTAACTCCATCTCAGATGCTGTATCTTCTATGACTAAAACTTTAGACATTGGTAAATATCCTCAAAAAAACCGTGTAAATTTATGAGTTGAAAAACTTTTCTAATCCTAGAGTTCCCATAATTATCGTAAAAATTGACACCGTTATTTTAAAAGGGTAGTTATTTTAATTTAGCTTAAATAACGAAATACCATTTTTAATAAGTCTGATTGAGTAAAGGGTTTAGTTAAGTAATCTGAAGCTCCTGCAACTCTGGCTTTGGCACGATCTACTAAACCTCGGTTCCCAGTTACCATAATAATAGGAGTTGTTTTAAAGAAGTGATGATTTCTGATTAGTTGGCAGAGACGATAACCATCAATTCCTGGCATTCCCACATCCAATAAAATAATATCAGGTTTAAATCTAATTATTTCTAATAAGGCTTTTTTAGAATCATTAATGGCGTGTATAAGTAAATCTTCCTTGTCAAGAAAACGATTAATTTCACTTAAAATAGTAGGACTGTCATCGACACAGACTAATTTATATTGTTTAGTTTCATTCCTATTATATTGAAGGTTCCCAACGTAATTGTTTCTGACAGTCTTATTAGGGATTGTCTGAGCATTTTCTGTCTTCGCTACGATCCGAGGAAGTTGATCAAAAGGAGTTTGAGGATCATGAATGATGATGTTTTTACTTTGGATAAATTTATAAATATATTGAGCAATTGTTATCTCATCTTTATCCGTCAAAACTGCTAATTGTCTAAAATTAAATCCCCTTAAAAGTTTACTAAATTTTTTAGTCTGTTCAGAAGATAATCCACTTGTTTTTTGATTATTAGTAAAAAAATAAGGTCTTTGTTCAGGGGAAGTAATTAAAGGTGCCAAACTTTGCCAGGATTTTAATCTTTGTTGACATTCAATTATCACATTTTTAAGATCCAGCTTAACTATCCCCAGGGAAACACCAGTATTCTTGATAAATGTATAGTCAGCATCAGTTAATAATAAAAACAATTCAATGACTTCTTTATTTAGGGATGTTACTAGGTTAGCTGCTTGATGATCTTCTAAATAGTTTTCTTTCAATAACCAATTAATTGCTTGATATTCGAGGGGTGTATTATCTTTATCTTGTTTTTCATTTTCAAAATTCAATCGCGCTTGATTTCGTACCGATGCTGTTAAAGAAGATACTGTATAACTTAACCGTCGTAAATGTCTTTCTAATCGTTCAAAAGAATCGAGGGAATGGTTAGCATAAACTAATCTTCCTTGAGCAACATAAATTTGCCATTTCACTGATTTAGAAGATACTAATAAACATCCAGTTTTTTTAGCATTGCAAAGTTTTTCTAATATATCTACAGGAGAAAAATTAGCTGATTCTTTAACTAAAACTGAGGATTCTTTTGGGTAATTTTTGATATTCATAATAAAAGTTGTAATCCCATATAACAATAAGTAAACTATTGATGAAATTGCAATTAACTATAAATTGGTTGGTAATTGGCAATCAAAAAAATTTGAAGAAATATTTCTATACTTCAAATAATGGATGATTTTTTCTAGTTGAGTAATCTTGAAAGTTAGTATATAGAATGAGTTTATAGAAAAACATCAAAGATACTAATCTTAGCTATACTGTAATTTAATTTTACTATCTTTCAATAATAAAAACTTCTGTATTTATACTGACATTTTGCCATTTCTTCAAATAATATTGTGATGTTTATCTTAACTTTAATCAAGGCTCTTTTCCATGAGTAAAATTACCAGTAATAATTGATAAATATGATCCTTTTAGCTTATTACTCCCCTTATCGTAGGTTTAAGTTGAGTAGCAAATGTTTTTAAATTAGGGAAAATGGGCAAGATACAGCAGAGATAGAAGAAAAGGAAGATTTATACCACTATCCACAAAAGTTCTGCTACAAATATACTATTGAGGATGTACCCTAAAAATAGTTGTCAAAAAACGCAAGGGATGTATGGTAAATAAAGGGACATCCCTATAATGTGATTGATTCAATAGGAAAGGAAACTTATGGCAAAACAGTTAAAACTCGTAGGAACTGGTGAAATTACTCCCACAGCGTTACACGCAGAGATGCAACGTTCCTATCTTGAGTATGCCATGAGTGTGATTGTGGGACGAGCCTTGCCAGATGTCAGAGATGGACTCAAACCCGTTCATCGTCGTATTCTCTACGCCATGCACGAATTAGGGTTAACCCCCGATCGCCCGTTTCGTAAATGCGCCCGTGTGGTGGGGGATGTGTTGGGTAAATACCACCCCCACGGAGATCAGGCAGTGTATGATGCCTTAGTACGGATGGTTCAGGATTTTTCAAGTCGTTATCCCTTGTTAGCTGGACACGGTAATTTTGGATCGGTGGATAACGATCCCCCTGCGGCCATGCGTTACACCGAAACTAGACTGTCGCCTATTGCTGATCAAGCAATGTTGACAGAGATCAGCGAGGCAATCGTTGATTTTAGTAGTAATTTTGATAATTCTCAACAAGAACCCGTCGTTTTGCCAGCGCAACTCCCTAATTTACTCCTCAATGGTTGTACGGGAATTGCCGTAGGAATGGCAACTAATATTCCCCCCCATAACTTAGGGGAATTGGTGGATGGGTTAATCGCCTTAATTGATAATCCTGAGTTATCGGACGAAAAGTTATGGAAAATTATCCCTGGACCTGATTTTCCCACTGGAGGCGAAATTATCCAAACTCAGGGCATAGAAGACGCTTATCGTCATGGAAAAGGCATTATTCCAGTGCGTGGGGTGGTGAAAATTGAACGCATGGATGTGGGCAAAAAACGCCGTAAGGAAAGAACAGCCATTATTGTCACAGAATTGCCCTATCAAGTCACTAAATCCACTTGGATCGAAAAAATTGCCGATTTAGTCAACGGTGGTAGATTAGATGGCATTGCTGATATTAGGGACGAAAGCGATCGCACCGGAATGCGAGTGGTGATTGAGTTAAAACGGGACGCTGTAGCGAAAACAGTTCTTAGGGAATTGTACAAAAAAACAGCCTTACAACAGAATTTTGGGGCAATTATGTTGGCTTTAGTAGATAATCAACCCCGTCAGTTATCCCTACGTCAATTATTAGAAGAATTTCTAAAATTCCGAGAACACACCTTAACCCGTCAATACAATTATGAGTTAGAAGAATGTCGTAATCGGTTACATCTTTTGGAAGGGTTATTAATTGCCCTTGAAGATTTAGACCGCATGATTGATATTTTGCGTCATGCTGCCGATGGAACTACTGCTAAGGCGCAGTTTCAACAAGAATTGAATTTAAGTGAAGCACAAGCAAATGGTATTTTAGCCATGCCGATGCGTCGTTTAACAGGATTAGAACGACAAAAATTGCAGGCCGAATACGATGAGTTAGCAGGGCGCATTAATGAGTTAGAAAATCTTTTAAATAATCGTCCTGAATTCTTAAAAGTCTTAAAGAAAGAATTGCGATCGCTTAAACGTAAATACGGGGATCAAAGACGCACTCGTATCGTGCAACCGACTCCTCAAAAGAGTTCATCAAAAACAGCACAAACCACTAAAAAACAAAATAATAGTCAAAACTTAACGACTGCAACATCAGATAAAGAAACAGAAAAAACCACTCGACCTTTTAGCCTATTTACTCCCCAAACTCCCCCAAAAAATGCCATCTTAGAAATGACTTATCAAGGAACCATTTGCTGGCGATCACCTGATACTAAAGTTCCTGATAATCATGTTTCAATTTATAGCGAGGCTATCCAAGAAAGGGAGCAATTTATTGTTATCACCGATATCGGAAAAGCTTATCCTGTCAATGTGGCTGATGTTCCCCCGATTGATATTCAACCCATTCCATTGCTAAGCTTATTATCCAAAACCGCGCAACGGGATAGTAAAAAAGTTGTTTCTCTTTTCTTCTTATCCGATACTACAGACAATAAAGATTTATTATTATTGACAAATCAAGGAAAAATAAAACGAGTTCAATTATCAGAATTAGAAGGATTAACTAATCGAGGGTTAGTGTTAATTAAACTTAAAGAGCAAGATTCTTTAGAGTCGGTTTCTATCACAAAAGAAGGGGAAGAAGTTGCGATCGCAATGTCCAGTGGCCGTGTTTTACGGTTCCCTGTTGTTGATGAAGTGATTCCTATTATGGGTCGTAATGCTCAAGGAAATCAAGCATTAAAATCACGCTATGGAGAAACTATTGTTAGTTGTGTGACTCTTGATGAAAATAAGATAGTTTTATTAGTGTCAAAATTGGGCTATGGTAAGCGATTAAATATAACAGGGTTACGAATGACAAAACTAGGAGATATTGGTACACAAGCCTTACAATTTACCAATAAACAGGATAGTTTATTGGTAATGATTAAGGCTACAGATTCTAAGGATATTACCTTGCTAACCAACCAAAAGAAAACCTTTAATATAGTAGCCAAGGATGTGAAAGTTTGGAGTAAAGATGGTCAAGGCGATCGCTTAATTAAATTATCCAATCAAGAGGTGATTGACCATGTAATTTAAGAAAAAACTTAACTTTGAAATGGTCTAACTGATTTGATCATCAGAGAAATTGATTAAAAATCTTAAACTATCCCTAAAGTTAGAGAAGCGAAAGACTTATAATGGTAGTAAGCAATCGTGTCTTCTTAACTTTTTTGAGGAGGTAATTGACAATGTTAGATCATCATAGTAATTATCTGACAATTTTATGTCATTATTTATTCTATTTAATTTTAGTAGGCTTACTTAGTTTTAGTCTTACTTACATTATGAATAATAAGCAAAATAGTGGCATAAAAACCAATATAGACCAAACAAATAGCTTAATCCTAAAACAAGCAGAAAATGCACCTTAATGACTCAGTAATAACTGGTAACTGATCACTGTTAACTGCTAACTGTTGTTTTCAAGGGGAGGATTTCTGCTTCATTACTTTCCCTAGCCACTCGAATGAGTAAGCCCGCTAAGGTTAAACTAGCTAAAGTAGAACTTCCCCCATAACTCCACAAAGGAAAGGGTAAACCCGTCGTGGGTAAGGCCCCAGTAGCAACTCCAATGTTTAATAATGCTTGGCCTACCATCATCACCATCACGCCAATAGCAATTAAACGTTTCACCCTGTGAAGACAGTTAATCGCAACCCTTAAAGCAAAGGTTGTATAAGTAAATAATAATAACAGTAGAAGAATGCTACCGACAAAGCCAAATTCTTCAGCATATACAGAGAAAATAAAATCGGTGTATTGAATGGGAAGATAAAATAATTTTTGCACAGACTGACCATAACCCACCCCAAAGGTTCCCCCTGATCCCACCGCCATTAAACTTTGTACTAACTGATAACCATTCCCCAACGGATCGGCCCAAGGATCGAGAAATGCTGTGATCCGTTTACGCTGATATTCCCGTAAGCTGATGCTGACAAAGGCAGTTAATAAACCTCCTAATGCTGTAGTGGTTAAATACATCATGGGAATACCCGACGCTAAGGCAATTAACCATAAACTCATACCACATAAGGCAGTTGTACTTAAATTCGGTTGTAATAAGATAGCAGCTAAAATTACCCCAAAAATTCCCACCCATTGCAGTCTAACTCGCCAAGGATGACGATGCCAAAAACCAAAAATGTAAGCACTTTGCAGCACTAAAAAAGGTTTCATCAGTTCTGAGGGTTGGATCAAAACGGGGCCTAATTTAATCCAACGGGTGGCCCCATAAACTTCGTGGCCTAACCCTGGAACAAGGGTTGATAAAATTAATCCTAAGAGAAGAAAAATGCACCAAGGGGTTAGTTTGATCAGGTATTGCAGAGGCGATCGCACAATTAAGTTAAACCCTTGTAACCCGATCCAGATCCAAATGGTTTGACGGATAACATAATACCAACCGTTCCCAGTTTCTGCTAAAGCAACGGGATAAGACGCAGAAAATAGGGCAATTAACCCTAAAGACAGCCAAAGAAAAGTTAACCAGCGTAAAAAGCGGGCTTCTCTAGACCAGTCTTCTACTGTCGGATCGAGAATGGGGATAAAGTACCTTAACATTAATCGTTTTTGACTCTCAGATTGAAGATGACTCCGTAGCCTAGTCGGGTAAATAGTCTAGTTTTATAGGATGAGAAAACATAGCTAAGAGTTCCCATATGAATTCGGTATTAGGACTTAGAAGTTAGGAGACTGTCATACAAGGTGCTTCGTTGTTGATAGGGACGGTTTAAAGAAGCGATCGCTTGTTGTAGGGTTTCGACTTCCATACAAGTTCCCCCCATTGCTCCTGCCATAGTGGTAATATGTTCTTCCATAAGAGTTCCGCCGATATCGTTACAACCCCATTGCAAGGCTTCAGTTGCACCGTTCAAGCCTAATTTTACCCAACTGGGTTGATGGTTAGGTATCCATTTTCCTAAGAAAAGTCGGGATACTGCGGTTAGTAATAAGGTATTTTTTAGACTGGGTTGATCTCGTTTGACACGGTTTCGTAAGGCTAAAGGAGCATCCTTTCCCACGAAAGGTAAGATAATAAATTCTGTTATTCTAGCTGGATAATTTTTTTGAATCGCTGTTTTTTGTAAGTTTCTTAAATGAGTTAAATGTTGTATCTGTTGTTCGGGGGTTTCTATATGTCCAGATAACAGGGTACTGGTAGTATATAATCCTAGGGAATGAGCTAAGCCAATAATCTCTAACCAAGTTTGAGTGTTGATTTTTTCAGGACAAATAATTCGCCTAACTTGATCATCTAATACTTCTGCTGCTGTCCCTGGTATTGACCCTAAACCAGCTTTTTTTAAAGCCATTATTACCTCAGTATAATTTAAGTTGTCTTCCCTAGCAATAAATTGGATTTCTTGTGGGGAAAAAGCGTGTAAATGGAGGTTAGGAAATACTTTTTTTAGATTAATAATTAATTGTTGATAGTATTGGAGAGAACTACCTTGTATTTTAGCTTCGGGGTTTAAACCTCCCTGCATACAAATTTCTGTCGCCCCTTTTTTTACCGCATCCGTTGCTTTTTCGATAATTTGTTCTATATTTAGCCAAAATGCTCCCTCATCTTCTGCATCTCGTCGAAAGGCGCAAAAGTTACAATGTTGCTCACAAATGTTGGTAAAGTTTATATTACGGTTAATAATATAAGTGACAGTGTTTCCTACTTGTTTTTGACGGAGTTTATCGGCAGTTTGACGAATTTGATTAATTATGTTTTCATCAGTTTGATAGAGGAGTGTAACTGCATCGCTTTCCGATAGTTCTCTATCATTTTCTACGTCTTCTAAAATAGTTTTTATTGTTTTTATTTGATCAACCATAGGAGAAGAAAAATTAAAATATAAATAAGTATTGTTAAATTATTATATCAAATATTCGATTATTTTTAACAGGTCAATTAATTGATGAAAATTTCAACAAAAACCATTAATATAATTCTTTTAGCTGCGATCGCTTGTGCTGTCATTTTCAGAATTATGAATTTAAGCAGTCGGGAATTTTGGTATGATGAGGTCTTATCTTTACTCCTTTCGACTGGACAAAAACTGCGATATCAAACCCCTCAAGATATTCCTGTTACTTTAGATAATTATACCCGTTTATTAAGTCTTCCTGTTGAAAATAGTTTTTCTAATATTCTTGTTACTTTTGAGAGCTTTCTTAAAGGGTTAATGGCCGAACCTCATCCTTTTCTTTTCTTTTTAGAGCAACATTTTTGGTTAAGATTATGGGGGAATTCTGAAGTAGCAGTACGCAGTATTATTGTTTTATTTAGTCTGGGTTCTTTAGGCTGTGCTTATGGTTTAGGCAAAAAACTATTAGGATTTCAAGGTGGTTTATTATTCGCTGCTTTATTGGGTTTAAATCCTTATTATCTTTTTCATTCTTTAAACGTAAGGATGTATGGTTCATTAGTATTTTGGGTTTTACTAAGTAGTTGGTCTTTGGTAGAATTAATTAGCTTAAATACTTCAGAAATCAATAAAAGTAATTCTAAACTATTTAAGATTTTCTGGATAATATTATTGATTTTCTCAGCAGCATCGGGATTTATGACCTTTTATTACTTTGTTGTATTTTTCTTAGTATTTGCTACTTTAGTTTTATATTTAGATCGACAAAGATGGTGGCAGTATGCACTTTATTTAATCAGTAGTATTATTATTACAATTCCTTGGCTTTGGTGGGGAACTAGACAACAATTAAGAAATGCTGATTTAGGTCGATTTTCTAGTAAAGATGGCTTTTTAGCTGCAATGATTAAACATTTACAAGAATTTCTTGATGTTTTAGGAATTCATTTATTATTGGGTGATTGGTCAAGTATTTTGCCAAATTTTATAATAACGATTTTAGGATTTTTAGTTTTTATTGGTTTACTTTATTGTAGTTATAGTTTATATAAAAATAATCAAATTGAATTATTAAATATTGCTTTATTATTGGGTCTATTTCCTTTATTCTTAATGTTAATGATAGATATTATTACAGGAAAATTCACCTTAGCCTTTGGGTTTGGACGTTCTGTCATTTTTATTTTACCTGGTTGTTTATTATTATTAGTTATTTGGATAGAAAAAGCAGGTATAAAGTTTAAAAATTTCGCTATTTTAGGATTATTATTATTATATTTAGGAATTAATATCGCTGATTTTAGTCTACGTTCTCGTCAGATGTTTCATACGGTAGCAGATATCATTAATCAACAACCCAACACACCTACTTTAATTATCATGAATTCTCAAGCTTGGGGTCATGTATTAAGATTAGCTTATTATCTTCCTACTACTTCGCCTATTAGTTTACTAGCACAAAAATCTAATAATTTATCTCCTATTTTGGCTGAAAATTTAAGTGAAAATACTGAACAGTATCAACGAATTTTATGGTTAGATAGTCAACGTCCGGTTTGGGGAAAACCCAGTACCGAAGAACAAAAAGGAGAGGTTAAAACTATATTAGATAATGGTTATAATTTAGAAAGTTCTCAAAGATTAGTAGGAACGTGGGAGTTAGATAATTTTGATTTGAATGTGTATGAAAAAAAGATATGATTTAATTCAAAATATTAAAGATTCATATAGCACTACGTCTTATGGTTAGGACATTCCCAACTGCTGAAATGCAGTGACGGAGGCTGTTCCCTAGCACGTAATGCTATATGACATTCTATTATAGAGTATTGCTGTATGACAAAAAACAAAACAAAAACCCCATCAGATCCCAAAAGAGTTTGATGAATAATAATTAGAGAAGTAGGGAACAAATAGATAACTCATAACTAAGACACCTTACGGCGAGTGGCTAAACCAGCAGCACCTATAACTAACAAACCAATCATGGTTCCAGGTTCAGGAACTCCAGCAGGTGTGAATTCTTCCACTGTGGTATAACTATTGGTTAAACTAAAAATTACATCACCGTTACTGGAAAGACTATCCGTGATCCTAAGGGTTCGTGCCAATGGGATGACAGCAGAGTCATCTGTGGAACCATTTGTAGAAGTTAAGTTAATGACTTGACCTTCGCTTGTAATAACATTTTTCGTAACTTGGTATACTCCGGGGCCTTGAACGTCACTGTCAAGTGCTGCAAAGTTAAAAAGAGTTGTTACAACATTACCATTGGGAAGAACAGTTTGATCGCCAGTTATATCATAAGAGAATGAGCCATTTATTGCGTCAGGACTAGGGACGGGATTAAAATCGAAGAAGTATTGGTTAATTAGAGAAGAAAAACCGATCTCAAGATCATCACCAAAAAACGTTCCGTCAAAGTTGAAATTATCGAATAATACATTTTCTGTCTGAACTGCAGTATAATCCATACCGCCGAAGGTGATTGTCGTTGCATCTTTGATAGTTCCATTAAAATTTCCTATAAAGGTTTGAGCTTGTGCTGTAGGACCAATGACCAAAGATAAAGCTGCAATGGAAGCAGATGCTATTATACCTAGACTGTTTAAGTGAATTGTCATTATAATCTCCAATTAATAAGTGCTTGTTCTGAGTAGAAACTACTTAGAGCTTTTTCCCTAGGTAGTTTCTACCTACGAACTATTATGTAGAAGATTCTAACAACGTCAAGAGCAAATTACGTCAAAATAACGTATAAGAATATTTAATGTAGTATTTTAGTAACGCCTCTTGACAATCAGTCTTTTTTGTCTGTTGGAATGAAGATTCATTGTTTTAGGTTTTTTTATCCTTGAAACAAGATTAAAAAAAAGGAGACATTGTCTCCTCCACTCATGCCCTGGAAAAAACCAGGTTTTATCCCCTGTTGTCTAGATGATTTTAGATTTTCGCCTCTTCTTTAACTAATTTCTCCCACCCTAATTCTTTGAGGTTATTATTACGACGTAAGGGACGAGTTGCTAACTCTAAGATGTCTCTGGCGTTGGTAAACCCATGAATTTGTGCAAAGGTAAATTCGACAGACCATTTCGTATTGATTCCCCTTGCTTCTAAGGGGTTTGCATGGGCCATTCCTGTAATAACGAGGTCAGGTTTTAACTCATAAATACGTTGAATTTGATTATAATTATCAGGTTTTTCGACAATTCTAGGAACAGGTACACCCATTTCATTACAGGTTTTTTCGAGGAAATCTAATTCCGCTTTTTGGTATCTTTTATCCATATAAGGAATACCAATTTCAGGGCAAGTCATGCCACAACGAATGAGGAAACGAGCTAAAGAAATCTCTAATAAATTATCACCCATGAAGAAAACAGACTTACCACGAATGAGTTTAATATACTCTTCTAAACTCTCCCAAATTTTTGCTTCTCTTTCTTCTAACCCTTGGGGTTCAATATTGAAAACAGAGCATATTTTTTCTATCCAAGCGCGAGTACCATCGGGACCAATGGGGAAAGGTGCGCCGATTAATTTACACTTACGACGACGCATTAAAGTCGTAGCAGTTCGTGATAAGAATGGGTTAACTCCACTAACATAATAACCTTCGTCAATTACTGGTAATTCTGTATATCGTTTTGAAGGCAACCATCCCGAAATTTTTACCCCTTGTTTCTTCAATTCTAGGGTTAAATTTGTTACAACTGGGTCAGGTAACGAACCAAATAAAACTAAGGGAGGATGTTCTTTATATTCGGATTCTTCTTGACTAATATCTTCTTTCTTTCTACCGAAGTTTAATAACTTATGAATAGCATTTCTTTCTTCTTTTTCTTCCTCTTCTTTGACACTTTTAGGACATTTATGAGCCATTGCAGCTAAAACAGTATCTTCTCCTTGAGTAAAGGCATAATCTAAGCCATTTGCTCTTGCTGTAACGATAGGAATACCGATTTCAGACTCTAATTTAGGAGCTAATCCTTCTAAGTCCATTTTAATAATTTCAGTGGTACAAGTACCAATCCAAACAATTACACTAGGATTGCGATCGCGTTTTATTTGTAAGCACAATCTTTTTAGTTCTTCGTAATCTTTTAATTGTGCAGAAATGTCTCCTTCTTCTAATTCTGCCATTGCATAACGGGGTTCAGCAAAAATCATCACTCCCATTGCATTTTGTAGAAAGTAACCACAGGTTTTTGTCCCGATGACCAAGAAGAAACTATCTTCTATTTTTTGATATAACCAAGCAACACAACTAATGGGACAAAAGGTGTGATAATTGCCGGTTTCGCATTCAAATTGTAAGGATGTAGATTCTTGTGCCAGTGTCATAATTTAGAGTTCTCCTTTACTTAATTGTTGTCTAATTCGTTCAATTTCGTCAGTATCTGATGAGTTTAGTTGTGGATTTTTGGCTCGTTTTTCTGATCTTTCTTTTAGTTTTCGATCTAGATCCAGATAATCTACTTCTAAAACTCTAAGTAAGTCTTGAGGGTCTTGATTAAGTTCAGAAAAAGGCTCTAAAAACTCTTTTACTTTTGGTTCTATTGCTGCTATTACTCCTAAGATAATGTAAGCTAATATGCTAGAGTCCATGTATCCATTACTATTGGTTGGGAGTTCTTTTTTCAGCCAAGAACGATTTCCCTCATAATAGTCTAACCATTTATCATTAAGAGTTACCTTTAATTTTTCAAACTCACTCATCAGAAGTCTCCTTAATTAACAAGAGTTACTATTTTTAGTATTCCCTTGTTAATCAAATTTAATGTCATTCATTTACCTCCTTTCATACTTTAAAATTATCCTGTTTGTAATTGTTTTCTAATGCTTTCAAGTTCGTCCGTGTCTGATGAATTAAATTGTGGATTTTTGGCTTTTTCTTCTTCACGGTTGTTTAGTTCAGTTTCTGGATCAAAATCTAATCCTAAAACCTTAACAAATTTATCTTGATTAGGTTCAATTTCACAAAACGGTGGTATCCAATAAGCCAACTCTGGTTCTAAAGCAGTAATAGCACCTAGAATGATGTCAGCGCAAGGTCTTTTTCCACCATTATTAGGAATTGGTTTCCACAAATTTCTAGAGTCCATTAAAGGCTTAATCCAACACCGATTAACTTGATAGTAATTTAACCATTTATCAGATAAAGTTGCCTTAATTTGTTCAAACGTCATCATGAATTTTATCCTAATCACAAAAGTTACTATATTTAGTGTTCCCTTGTTAGATAAAATTCTAACCCGTAGGTTGGGTTGAGGAAAGAAACCCAACACCAACGAACAAAATTGAGCTTATTTTGTTGGGTTACGCTATCGCTAACCCAACCTACTTTTTAAACCATCATAAGGTCTAATTCATCTTCTTCTGTTTGTTTAGGTGCTTGAGGATTAAGATAGAAATCAGATAATAAAGTGAATAATTCTCTGTCTTGAGCATCATTAGGAACCACACCTTCTGGCATTGCTAATAATTGGTCAGCAATGTTTAAATAGTAATTGCAAACATAGTCAAGAGATGGGTCATTTTCTGTCATCTCAAACAAGGTTTTACCTTTAACTCGTGATACCCGAATATCCTCAATTAACGGTAGAATTTCTAATACTGGCATGGGAACCGCTTCTACATATTTATCAATTAAATCACGCTTAGAGGTACGATTACCAATTAACCCGGCTAAACGCAAAGGATGGGTTCGCGCTTTCTCTCTTACGGAAGCAGCGATGCGGTTGGCAGCAAACAACGCATCAAAACCATTGTCCGTGACAATTAAACAGTAGTCTGCGTAGTTTAAAGGTGCAGCAAACCCACCACATACAACGTCCCCTAATACGTCAAATAGGATGACATCGTACTCATCAAACGCATTGAGTTCTTTGAGGAGTTTAACGGTTTCTCCTACCACATAACCACCGCAACCGGCACCAGCAGGAGGTCCCCCTGCTTCTACACAGTCAACCCCTGCATACCCTTTGTAGATAACGTCTTCGGGCCAAATATCTTCATAGTGAAAGTCTTTCTCTTGTAGGGTGTCGATGATGGTAGGAATGAGAAACCCAGTTAGAGTGAATGTACTATCATGCTTGGGATCACAACCAATCTGTAGTACCTTTTTACCCCGTTTTGCTAATGCGGTGGAAATATTGCAACTGGTGGTTGATTTGCCGATACCACCTTTTCCGTAAACTGCGAGTGTTAAAGTCAAGGGTTTAATCTCCTGTGTGATCAAATATAAAGCTTGTTATTACTGCGTTGTGACGACAGCAAGTCTGTCAATCTCATTAATCGCATTATGAAACAAGTCGCCAACAATTCCAAGAGGTGTTAAAGATAAACTAGGTAGTAATTTAAAGTAAAATTTTAAATATAAAAGTAAAAATACTATAAAAGCGATAAAAACAATTTTTAAGCTTTAAAAAGTAATTTTATTATTTTTTGTGTTGCGCATTTATATAATTAGGAACAATATAAAAAAATGGTGGTGTAAGCGATCGCTCATTTTTAGAGCAAAATCGCTAGAAGTATTATTATATAAAGTTTACAGGGATTTACTATTGCAATAGCGTTATAGTTAAAAGTCCCTAAAAATTAAGTGATGTAACAAAAAAGGGTCATTTTTCCTGAGTCCAGGGACTAAAAAAGGTATCAGAAAGAATTTTATAAAGAATAGTTACAATTGATGAGGACAAGATTCAGTCATACTTTATTACACAGTCCCCAGATACTTCTTTTAGTTTTTTATCCTCTGCTGAAATGAAAGTATAGCCATCAGAATTAGATTCTGAGAATACTTTTCCATCAGTTTTACCTGAATAGATGAGTTTACCTCCAGAATAACAGGAAATTTCGGCAGTTCGATTTCGCCAATCAGAAGCCGTTCGTGATAATCTTGTTCTTAAGGAACTACAACCAGCAGTTGTCAACAAAAACAAACTAAAAGCAACACCCCAATTAAGACCATAAGACATCCGAATTGGATTGATATTTAATAAAAACATTGAAACAAATCTCCCTAGCTTCAATTTGATTAAATCTAATCTCTAAATCAGTGAAAACTTATAACTATTTTTAGTATATTTTAATATCAATTAATGTTAAAATAACAAAAATGTAAATATCATAAAGACAAGAGAAAACTTTAAAGTTGTCCACCGAATAATTAGTTATATTTTAAGTATGAATTGAGACATAAATCATGCCAATAATTCAGAAAAATGTGACAGAAAATCGAGTTATTTTAAATAATATTACTTGGGAAACTTTTAATCAACTTCTCAAAGAATTAGGAGACAAAAGAGTAATTCGTTTAGCTTATGATCAAGAAATTGTTGAAATTATGACTCCGTTTGGACAACATGAATATAGTAATCGTTTTATTGATAATTTAATTTTAGTAATTGCTTTAGAACTCGATTTGAATATCAAAACAATGGGGTCATTAACCTTAAAAAAAGAAATAATTTAAAAAGGAGTTGAACCTGATTCTTGTTATTACTTAAATAATGAACCTTTAGTAAGACATAAACAAGATATCAGATTAGATATTGATCCACCGCCTGATTTAGTATTAGAAATTGATATGAGTAATAGTTCTCTTAATAAGTTACCTATTTATGCTGCTTTAGGTGTTCCTGAAATTTGGCGATATGATGGTAATCAATTAATTGTTTGTATCTTAAATAATTACAATTATGTTGAATCTGACTATAGTTTAACGTTTCCTTGGTTGAAAATAGCTGATCTTTTACCTTTTATTCAACAAAGTTTAAAACAAGGAGAAACAGTAACCTTAAAAAAATTCCGTCAGTGGGTTAAACAACAAACAAGCTAATTATTCCCAAACTGTATTTTTATCAGTTTTAATTCCTTTTAAATGAGTTTCTTCTAAATCTACTCCTATTAAAGTAGCTCCTTCAAGATTAGCATTTTCTAAATTGGCTCCTTTAAGATTAGCATTTTCTAAATTAGCTTCTTGCAAATTTGCATTGATTAAATTAGCTTCTTCTAAATCGGTTTCACTAAGATTAGCTCGAGTTAAATTAGCATTTTCTAAAATAATACTAGATAAATCAGATTGATATAAATTAGCATTAGATAAATTTGCCCTAGTAAGATTAACTGGTGTTGCTTCATCAATCCCGAAAGGTGTAACAGATAACGGTGAACTACTACGAGGAATACGATATTTAAGACCGAAATTTTCTCTAGGTAAATTAACGCCTTCTAAGTTGCAACCAACACATTCTCTATCTAATTCCAAGCGATATAAATTATTAGTTGTTTCCGTGCAACCTATCAACATAAAAGGAGTGGATAATAAACAAATAACAAAAGGAATATATTTCATAATTCTCAAAAATCGGACATACATTAACAAATCTCTCAGAAAAAGTGATCATAGACTAAAATGATCGTTTTTATTTTCTCTTTGGGTTCATCACTAGATTTAATTATATCGAACCCCGCATTAAATCAAGACAGACTTGCAATAATTTGTAGTACATGATATGATACAGTCAATCAAACCTAAAAATTGTTGTTAAATTTAGGAGGAATCAAGTAGTTTGGGACGACCCAGAAGAAGAAATAAACCCTTTAAACCTTTCAATCAATCTAATAAACATCGAGTTAATAATCGAATTCGAGCAGAAGAAGTTAGAGTTGTTGCTGAAAATGGGGATCAAATAGGCATCAAACCCGTAGCAGAAGCGATAGACATAGCGCAAGAGGTTGGCTTAGACTTAGTGGAAGTTGCTCCTAACGCTTCACCCCCAGTGTGCAAAATCATTGATTACGGTAAGTTTAAGTACGAACTACAGAAAAAAGAGTCTTTAGCTAAGAAAAACCGTACAGAAAACACTCTAAAAGAAGTTAAGCTAAGATACTGCACCGATACAGGTGACTTAAATACAAAACTTAGACAAGCAAGAAAATTTCTTGAGAATGGCTCAAAAGTTAAGTTCTCTATGAGATTTAGAGGTAGAGAACGAGCATTTATGAAGCTTGGCCGCGAAAAATTAGACAACATCGTAGATAGACTATCTGATGTTGCTAATCAGGACGGAAATAGCAACTACAATGGTCATCAACTCTCTATCATACTCGAACCAAGTTAATTAACTAGAATCAGCATGATTTATCGTAGGGGTTAACAGTTGTTAACCCCTACTGTTGTATAAAATAGCCAAAGGAAAACAGCAATGCAAAGAGAGACTACAATCAAATAAGGATTACATGAGTTAGAAGAAATAGAATGCAGTTTATTGATCGCGCGGAAATCGAGGTTGAAGGGGGAAAGGGAGGGGATGGTATTGTGGCCTTCCGACGAGAAAAATATGTTCCAGCAGGAGGTCCAGCAGGAGGAAATGGGGGGAAAGGGGGATCAGTTATCTTAAAAGCAGAAGAAAACCTACAAACCTTATTAGACTTCCGTTATGCTCGTCGTTTCAAAGCAGATGACGGTAAACGAGGAGGCCCTAATAACTGCACTGGGGCCATGGGTAAAGATATTATTATTGAGGTTCCCTGCGGTACTGTGATATATGACTTAGAAACAGAAGAAATATTAGGGGATTTAGTAGAAAACGGTCAAACCCTATGTGTTGCACAAGGGGGAAAAGGGGGGTTAGGAAATAAACACTTTTTAAGCAACCAAAATCGGGCCCCAGAATACGCTTTACCAGGGTTAGAAGGGGAACACCGTAACCTCAGATTAGAATTGAAGTTATTAGCAGAAGTGGGGATTATTGGCTTACCTAATGCTGGAAAATCAACGCTCATTGCTTCGTTATCCGCTGCTCGTCCTAAAATAGCTGATTATCCCTTTACTACTTTAGTGCCTAACCTGGGAGTGGTACGAAAACCCACTGGGGACGGAACCGTATTTGCTGATATTCCTGGATTGATCGCAGGGGCCCATGAAGGAATTGGATTGGGCCATGAATTTTTACGACACATTGAGCGCACCCGTCTCCTATTGCATCTGGTAGATGTCACCTCTGCTGATCCCATCGCGGACTACGAGGTGATCCAACAGGAATTAAACGCTTATGGACGAGGATTAAGCGATCGTCCACAAATTATTGCTCTCAATAAAGTTGATGCTTGCGATCAAGATACCCTAGACTTGATAAGCAAGGAATTACAACAGTTAAGTGAGTCTCCCACTTTTGCTATTTCTGCTGTTACTAAAACTGGAGTTGAGGAACTTTTACAAGTCATTTGGGTGATGTTATAGATTTTGGTAGTGTTATTTAAGTAGTGAAAATAAATCTACGTTTTTAACCATGAATTTACCCACTTGGATCACGGTTTCCCGTTTAATAGGACTGCCTTTTTTATTTTATTTCCTCAACACTCCTACCCCTTCCCATCGTTGGATATGTGTCGTTATTTTCCTCATTGCAGCGTCTACAGACTGGGTAGATGGTTATTTAGCGAGAAAGTTAAATCAAGTTACCGAATTAGGGAAATTTCTTGACCCTTTGGTAGATAAATTATTAGTCCTTGCACCCCTTTTAAGTTTAATTTCTTTGCAACAAGTTCCAGCTTGGTCTGTCTTTTTAATTCTAGGCCGAGAAATAGCGATCGCAGGATGGCGTATTAACCCCAACCTCACGGGAAATACTGCCATTCAAGGAGCAAATATGTGGGGAAAATTGAAAACAGTCACCCAAATAATCGCGATCGCACTTTTAATTGCACCCCTTCCCCAACCCTGGGAAACCGTTTCGATTACTGTGTTTTGGTTGTCTGTCGTGTTAACCTTAGTTTCTGGGATTATTTACTTACTTCCTACTGGTAACCTTGAAAAGATAAACTAGAAAAGTTAAGGAATTATAATCAAACATGACTGGGAAATCAACGGCGATCGCAACAAATGATTACGATGTTATTATTATTGGTTCAGGAATGGGAGGATTAGTGACGGCCACCCAACTCGCTGCAAAAGGGGCCAAAGTATTAGTGTTAGAAAAATATTTAATTCCTGGGGGAAGTGCCGGTTATTTTGAACGGGAAGGTTATCGTTTTGATGTCGGTGCGTCCATGATTTTTGGCTTCGGAACAGAAGGGACTACTAACTTGTTAACTCGTGCTTTAGATGCGGTTAATGTCAGCTTAGAAACCATTCCTGATCTTGTTCAAATACATTACCATTTACCCAACAATTTAGACCTAAAAGTACACAAAAATTATGATAAATTTATTGACAAATTAACGGCTAAGTTTCCCCACGAAAAGGTAGGAATTCGCCGTTTTTATGATGAATGTTGGCAAGTTTTCAATTGTCTTAATGCAATGGAATTGCTTTCCTTAGAAGAACCCAGATACTTGATGAGAGTTTTTTTTCAGCATCCTTTTGCTTGTTTAGGATTAGTGAAATATTTACCCCAAAATGTAGGAGATATTGCTCGTCGTTATATCAGTGATCCTGAACTTTTAAAGTTCATTGATATGGAATGTTATTGTTGGTCAGTGGTTCCTGCCGATAAAACCCCCATGATCAATGCTGGTATGGTATTTTCAGATCGGCATTATGGAGGAATAAATTATCCTAAAGGAGGAGTAGGAACTATTGCTGAAAAATTAGTAGAAGGATTAGAAAAATTTGGCGGAAAAATTGAATATAAATCTCGTGTTACTAATATTTTAATGGAAAAAGATAGAGCGATAGGGGTTAGATTAGCCAATGGAAAAGAATATCGAGCAAAACGTATTGTTTCTAATGCAACTCGCTGGGATACTTTTGAAAAATTATTACCTAGCAGTAGAATGCCGAAAAAAGAGATCAAATGGCAACAACGGTATGAAAAATCCCCTAGTTTTCTCAGCCTTCATTTAGGGGTTAAATCTGAAGTTTTACCCACAGGAACGGAATGTCATCATATTTTACTGGAAAAATGGGAAGCAATGGAAGATGAACAAGGAACTATTTTTGTCTCAATTCCTACTCTCCTTGATCCGAGTTTAGCACCTAAAGATCATCACATAATTCATACTTTTACTCCGAGTTATATGAAAGAATGGCAAGGATTTTCTGACCAAGAGTATCAACATAAAAAAGAAGAAGCTGCTAGTCATTTAGTTGAACGGTTAGAAAAGGTTTTTCCTGGATTAATTGAAGGGTTAGACTATCAAGAAGTGGGAACCCCTCGTACACACCGACGCTTTTTAGGCCGAGATCAAGGGACTTACGGACCGATTCCCAGTCGTAAATTACCAGGGTTGCTAGGAATGCCTTTTAATCGTACGGTTATCCCTGGGTTATACTGTGTTGGAGATAGTACCTTTCCGGGTCAAGGACTCAATGCTGTGGCTTTTTCTGGGTTTGCTTGTAGCCATCGTATTGCGGTGGATTTGGGACTATAAACTATTTCTGTAATAGTTGTTATATTTCTTTGCATTTCTTTATGTAGATCTACTGTTGAAGAATAGGGCATTATTGTTGATGATAAGTATATGTTGGTAACTTCTAAAGTTTCGAGTTAATTCTGTTTTTTCTTGGTTATGATAGAAATTGAAACCAGTCACTAAAATGAAATTGATTAATCATAGGATTAGCTCTGAAATCAGTTATCGTCAATTTCCTTCAGATAATTCAACTTTTTATTAGTAAAATGTTCTTAGTAAAATGTCATATCATTCTAAAGATAATGATCTTGAGAAATCTCTACTTCAAGAAATCTTAAACACATTGGATTATGATAAAAATCTTGAAAATTTGACTCAGATTATTACTAACTTTTTTTTAGTAGATTTCTGCTTAATTATTTCTGACTTCAATAATTTAAAATATTTTTATACATTAGAAAACTCTATTAATCACAATTCAGTTATTTCTTTTAAAACAGTATCTAATTTGATGCAAAGCTTTTGGATGATTAATTTAAAATATGAATCAAAAATAAATTCTGTTAGTAACTTAAACCACAAAAAATATCAAAAATTATTACCTTTTTTTCAAGAGATCGAAGTTAAAGCTTTGCTAGGAATAAGTACAAGCTTTAAAGAACAAACTAATGGTATTATCATTTTAGGTAAACAAGAACCTTATCAATGGAGTCAGAAAGAGAAAAAAACATTACAAGAAGTTTCTTCTATTGTAGGAATGGCTTGTTACTTAAGTCAAATAAATACAATTATTAATGAAAAAAATATTAATAAAGAGTCTCCTCTTTTTCAGAGTAATACTCCTAAACCCATAGAAGAAAATCCTATTCTAAAATTTTGGTGGCAAAGCACAAAAAAACAATTAGATAAACAGTTAGAGTGGAATAGAAAAGTTATTTACAATATGATTACTATTATGAGTGATCAAACCCGTAATCCTCTAGCTATTATTAAAATGGTGATCACTGTTTTACGAAGTAAAGAATTATCTCCAGAAGACTTGAACAAACGATTGGCAATGTTAGAAGAAGCTTGGAGTAAGCTGAATAATATAAATGAAAAAATTTTACAATTAAAACATTTAAAATCTCAAAATTCTAGTTGTAATTTAGTTTCTATAAATTTAAAAGAACTGATTATAAGTATCACTGATACTTACCAAAATAAATGGCAAGAAGATGCTAAAAATTCTCTTACACTAAGCATCAACTTTAGTCTTCAACCTCAACAATCGATTAAGACTGATAGTCAACATCTTACAAGGATTATAGAAGAACTATTAATAAATGCTGGTAAATTTTCCGTTCCGAACTCTCATGTTACCTTAGAAGTAAACAAAGAAAATAAAACTAATAATTCACCAATTATTATTACTTTATCTAATCTCAGTGAGTATGGTTGTAAAGACAATACTAATGAATTTTTTGAACCTTTTTATCGAGAACAAATTGTTATCGATAGTGGAATTCCTGGTATCGGAGTAGGATTGAATATTGTTAAAGATTTAGTGGAACTCCTTCAGGGAAAAATTACCATTCATTGTCTTCCCACAGAAAACCCTAAACATTGTAAAATTGTATTTAGATTGGTTCTTCCTCAATCATTATCCTCATCGTAATTTAAACGTTGTATGCTAACTAAACGCGGTTCCTCTAAGTCACTGCGCTGGCAACATTCTCGATATTCGGCCCTTGGCCGTCAATGGGAAGTGTCCTTATTTACGTTTCAATTCTTACTCTTTCTATTATGGGATAAACTATTAAAAAATAATAGCTCAAAACAACGACAAAAAAGAGCAAGATGGTTAGTTAAAAATTTACTCCAACTAGGACCAACCTTTATCAAAATTGGTCAATCTTTATCCACTCGTGCTGATTTAATTCCCTTAGAGTATATTCAAGAATTAAGTCAACTTCAAGATAATGTTCCTCCTTTTAGTACCGAGGAAGCGATCGCAATGATTGAAAGGGAGTTAGGTCAACCGGTTTATGATTTATTTGACAGTTTTGAAATAGAACCTTTAGCCTCAGCAAGTTTAGGACAAGTTCATCGGGCAAAATTATATTCAGGAAAAGAAGTTGTTGTCAAAGTACAACGACCTGGGTTAGAAAAAATTTTTAATTTAGATTTTGAGGTTGTTCACCGTTTAATTCGTATTTTAACTCGTTTTTTTAACTCTTTTAAAAAGTATAATCTAGAAGCAATTTATGAAGAATTTTTTGAACTCTTATTTCAAGAAGTTGACTATATCCATGAAGGAAAAAATGCAGAAAGATTTCGTGATAATTTCAGAGGTTATTCTCAGATTAAAGTTCCTAAAATTTACTGGAAATATAGTACCAAGAAAATTTTGACTTTAGAATATTTACCAGGAATTAAAGTAGATGATCGAGCAGCATTAGAAGCGAATAATGTTAATTTAGATCGTATTATTCAATTAGGAATTTGTTCTTATTTAAAACAATTATTAATTGATGGTTTTTTTCAATCAGATCCTCACCCTGGTAATATGGCAGTTGGTCAACGGGGAGAACTTATTTTTTATGATTTTGGCACTATGGCCGAAGTCAAAACCTTTGCTAAGGATCAGATGATTGAGGTCTTTTTTGCTGTTTTAAAAAAAGATACAGATAAAGTTGTCAATAACTTAGTTTATATGGGATTAATTGAACCCTTAAATGATATGACTCCAGTGAAAAGAATTGTTGCTTTTTTATTGGAGAATTTTCGTGATAAACCGGTTGATGTTCGCGCCTTTGAACAAATTAGTGATGAAGTTTATTTAATGTTCAAAAGTCAGCCATTTCGCTTACCTCCACAAATGACATTTATCCTCAAATCTTTGACCACTTTAGATGGTATTGCCAGAGCATTAGATCCGCAATATAATTTATTAGCAGCGAGTCAACCTTTTGTTAAAAATTTAGCCTTAAGTGGTGGTCGAGGTAGCTTAGTTACAGCCATTGTCAAACAGGCAAAAGGTGTCATTAAAGATACTTTTAGCCAAACTAACACCTCTGAAATATTTCTGAGAGGTTTAGAGGAAAGAATAGATAGAGGAGAGTTACAATTTAGAATCCGCTCTCTAGAAAGTGAAAGATCATTAAAACGAATTAATTTAGGAATAAAAAGTTTAATCTATGCTTGTTTGACAGGATTTGTTTTATTATCTGCTTCTATTTTAATGACAACAATTTATATTAAGTTTGCTTTCATTTGTTTTGGTTTTGCAGGACTATTTAGTTTGTTTTTGTTTAAGTCTTTAGTCTCTTTAATGTTACAAGAAAAAGTAGATCGCTTACTGGAAAAGTAGCATTATCATTAGATATATTTTACTTCAAAAACTAAAGATTAAGTACCATTCTAAAACCTAGTCTATCATGACAAAAAGAAGGCTTCTGAAACCCTCTATGACTACATCTGGGCCATCCACTCGACTGGTATAGGTCTATCCCTCCTCGCCAAATTTTATACTCTCCTATTTCAGGGCCTGTTGGGTTTATTGTTTTAGTTGGGTCGTTGTAACCGTATGTTTCGCCGTAACTATACATTTCCTCATCATACCAATCCAAACACCATTCAGCTATATTCTGCCACATATCCAAACAACCATAGGGACTTTGCCTATCTAGGCGCACACCTACTGGTAAGAGTGTTGTAGAAACTGGAGGAAATTCATACCAGTCTTCTGGTTCTTCATTTCCCCAAGGATAAAGCTGTCCACATTCTCCACGACACGCTTTTTCCCATTGTGCTTCTGTTGGTAGTGCATACTTATCTCCTGTTACTTCTGAGAGCCATTTGGTAAATTCATAAGCATCAAACCAAGTTACATAAGTAATTGGATATAGCTTCCCGTCAGTCTCTTGTTCTATTTCTTTAGGAAAACTCCAATGGTAAGTAGTTGATTGAAGAAACTGTATCCATAAATCTATAGTAATTGGAGTTCGTTGAATTTTATAAGTTGATAACCATATTTTCCTTTCTGGTTCTTCATCTGTTTCAGCTTCAACATCAGTATCCATGTTAGCTCCCATTATAAATGTTCCTTCTAGAACTTCTACTAAATCTAATTTTATTTTGTCCATTTTAATCAAAAAAATCGGCTACTTTTAATAACAAAATTATTAAATTAGCATGAATGTCAGCAAACTCCCCAATTCCTGAAAGAAGAACTCCGAACTAAAGTTACCTTATTTACCTAAACCCTGATAATAATAGAGATAGGAACCTTGTTGACAAAAATGCTAATTACTGATTCTCTCCTACTGGATTATAAACGATGTTCACGCCGTGCTTTTCTCAATATGTATGGTGACCCTACGCAACAAGATCCAGAAAGAGACTTTTTGCAGAAGTTGCGACAAGAAAATAAACGCCACACTGCCTTAGTCTTAAATACTTTCTACCCTCATTATCAACAATCTCATGTCTCTGGACTTAGTTGGAGAGAAAAAGCTGAGGCAACAGAAAAACTTATGCAGCAAGGAGTTGATTGTATCTATAAAGGAATATTAATGGTTGATGATACCTCACAATCAAATTATTGCTCAGAAGAGTCTTTAAGCATTTTTCCTCTGGGTTATGAATATCTAGGGAAACCTCATTTATTAATTAAACAACCCGGTGAATCTAAATTTGGGAATTGGTCTTATTATCCTGTCAGTATTCATCTGGGACGCAAAGCTAAACCAGAATATAAGCTATTAGGGACATTTTATGCTCAATTGTTGGCCATTATTCAACAAACGACTCCTCCTACTCCAGAATTAATTGTCCGTCCCTTGAAACATTCCTCCGTTGATATTATTCAATGGTTACCAAAGTTACAGCTAGTTTTAGACGAATGTGTAACAATGCTTGGAGCAGTCCAAGAACCAGAAGTCTTTATTTCTAGGCAACGGTGTAATCTTTGTCGCTGGCACGGCTATTGCTATAAGATCGCTCAGTCTCAGCAACATCTCTCTTTAGTTCCAGGGGTGACACCGAGTCGTTATCAGTCTTTACAAGAAATTGGAGTCCATACTACTGAGTCTTTAGCGAAAACTAACTTAAACACCATAGAAGAACAAATCGGTAAAAATCTAGCTGAAAAACTGCAACAACAAGCGCGATCGCTAGTTCATAATCGACCTATTCACCATCCTCAATCTCAATATAATCCATCGGACGCACTTTCTAATCAAACCGTTGAACTCTATTTTGATATTGAAGCCGAACCCGAACGAAATTTAGATTATTTATTAGGGGTTGTGGTGGTTAATCGTTTGAACCAAACCCAGACATTTTATCCTTTGTTAGCAGAAACTCCTCAAGAAGAAGGTATCATTTGGCAACAATTTCTAGAGTTAGTCAATCGTTATGATCAAGCGCCTATTTTTCACTTTTCAGACTACGAAAAAGATACCATTCAACGGTTAGGAAACTTATACCAAACCCCTGACTCCCAAATTAAACCTTTACTGTCCCGTTTAGTTGACCTTCATCACTGTGTAACTACCTCCGTAATTTTCCCAGTTGAAAACTACTCTCTCAAGTCCTTGGCCAACTGGTTAGGGTTTCATTGGCGAGATGCTGGAATCAGTGGGGATCAATGTGTTTGCTGGTATGACCAATGGTTAACCACTGGGGATCGCAATTGTCTAGCTTCTATTTTGCGTTATAATGAAGATGATTGTTTAGCCACCCTTCACCTCAAAAACTGGTTAGCTGAGTTCTTCAGTAAAATTGAGTTTTAATGCTAGTAATAAACCCCTAAAACTATAGGAATACCTCAACATTTATTTATAAAAAGAGCTTTATTTTAGGGATAAGTTTGGTCAAGCTTGAAGTTATGCAAAGATTTTTTACAAGATCACCCATAGATAATATAAATTACCTAGATTTTTAGAAAAGTAATGTTATCCTTATAAACAAGACACACACATATTGGGGAATGAGACGTTACGAATCATTTCTTAAGTAATAATCTAATCCAGCCCAACCATTAAAAGGTACCCGCTATGATACTCCCAATTTTCCCACTCTTATTCTTAATCACTTCCATCGGGAGTGTACTTTGGTATCAACGAACAGGAAATGATATTTTCGGAGTCTTAGCGGGTGCCAGTGCTTTAGCTTGTGTTATCTGGGGACTGGTCATTTCCCATTGGTTAATTCATATCCTAAGTTTAATCATTTTACTGAAATTTAGAACGCCTATTCTCAGTGCGATTCAAGTTAAGGTAAATAATAAATAATCCTTTTTTTCTCTCAATTTTGAAGCTTAAAAAGCTGTTGGTAGCCCTGATGTTTTTCAGAAGTCAACCAACAGCTTTTAGTTAGCTAGGGGTCAAAAGGTAATTAGGATTATCCTTCACCACCTTCACCACCTTCAGTCCCTTCAGTCCCTTCTTCGGTAGCTTCAGGTTCAGTTGGGGTAGTTTCCTCGGTAGCGTCTCCAGCAGGAGCATCAGTAGGGTCAGGTGTATCAGTACCACCACCGCCACAAGCACCAAGAGAGGTTACTAAACCAAGGGTCACTAATAGTTGAACAGCTTTAGAATTCATTAATGGTTTCCTCAATTAATCGGATCTTAACTTAAAGCCTCTATTTTAAAAAAGACTCCAAAAAATTGCCAATAAATTTATCTTATATATAACTCATAACTTGGGATAATGGAAAGACATCCACCCATAACTCAATATTAAAGATGATTTTGACCATTGACAACATTCTAACCGCCGAAGAACTAACCCAATTGACGGATACTCTTTCCCAAGGTAACTTTGTTGATGGCCAAACCACCGCAGGATGGCACGCTAAATTAGTTAAACAGAATCGCCAACTCGATAGCACTTCCCCCGATATTAAACCGTTAGAAGAACTGGTTGTTAATGCCTTACAACGGAACTTATTATTTAAACTGGCTATTAATCCTAAACATATTCACTCATTACGGTTCAGTCGCTATGAACCCAATATGCACTACGGAAGTCATACAGATAATGCTGTGATGGGGGGTAAGCAATTTTTTCGCTCTGATGTTTCCTTTACCTTATTCCTGAGTTCTCCTGAGAGTTATGAGGGGGGAGAATTAATCATTGAACAACCGGAGGGTGATCTTTCCTATAAGTTAAATGCAGGATCGATTATGTTGTATCCTTCCACCTTTCTGCATCGGGTAGAAACCGTCAAGACAGGAACAAGATTAGTGGTTGTCGGATGGGTTCACAGTTTAATCCGAGATACGGCTAAAAGAGAAATTTTGTTTGATATTGACACGGTACGCCGTTCTATTTTTGCAAAAGAAGGTAAATCTGTAGAATTTGATTTATTAGCGAAAACCCATGCTAATCTATTACGTCAGTGGGTTGAGTAATGAAGTCAGAAGTCAGAAAAACGCTAACTTTTACACCCTATGAATGTTAGTATGGTTACAAATCATACGCCTACTTACTTCAACATTTTAGCCCCTCATGAAGATGCGATCGCCATGTTTAATAGTTTTATGAGTGAAAACTAATATGAAAGAACTTTACCTGAGACTGGTGAATACAAAATCCAAGTTTACATGATGGGTAGTGCTGCTAGACGTAATGAGAAAGCCAATTATCGTTTTGAAATGATCATCGAGTAATTAATTACAAATGCACGGGTTTAGGAACAATAGAATTAAACCTATCTTGTCTGAGAGTAATTTTAATTTTACTTCTAAAAATAAAGTCTTTTAACATAAAAAATATTGGTAATCAATTATTAAATTATGCTGTATCTCAAAGATATTATGTATCATCCGCCTGCCACTGTTGAGCCGATTTTGAAAACAACTAATTTAGAATTAGGGTCACAAGAATTAGGACTGGTTGTCGGTCCAAGTGGTTCGGGGAAAACAACGTTATTAGAAATTTTAGCAGGGTTAGCCCAACAAACAAAAGGACGCATTTTTTGGCGAGATCAAGAATTAACCTTTTTAGAATTACAACAACTCTGTGGCTTAGTTTTCCAGTTTCCTGAACGGCATTTTTGTGGCAGTAATATTTTAGAGGAATTACGCTTAGGCCATCCAGAAATTACAACTGAAAATATTAGAAATGCGTTAGCAGAAGTTGGTTTACAAGATATTCCCCTTAATACTTCTCCTCATAGACTAAGTGGCGGACAACAAAGACGTTTAGCTTTAGCAGTTCAGTTGATTCGTCAACCTAATTTATTATTACTAGATGAACCAACAGCCGGTTTAGATTGGTCGATGCGGTTACAATTAGCTAAACTTTTATCTAAATTAAAGCAACATTGGACTTTATTAATTGTCTCTCATGATCCTGATGAATTATTGTCCATTGCTGATCGTAGTTGGCGAATTAATAAGGGAGAATTAGCCTCAGTTAATTCAACAGTTTAATCAACTATTTTTTTAATTCAATTTGACGAGAATTTTCTTTTAAATCAATCCATCCTAAATCTTTTAATCGATGAACTAAATTAGAAATAGTTACCCCCAATTCTTCAGTAAGATTATATAGTTCTCTCCACTGTTGTAAGTTGCGATTTTGACATACTTCTTTTAATTTAAACTGAGGCATTAATAAGCAACTAGCAAAATATTGTGCTTGCCATTCAATACCGTTCAAATTCACTTCATTACGACACAATAAGGGGTCAACTTGAATCTTATTTGTATCAGTTAATAAACAGTTTTCCACCCTATTTTGATCAATATGTAATACCCAATGTCCGATTTCATGAGCAATAGTAGATTCTCCAAACCCTCCCCTTAATTCTGGAATTAATTCGTTAATTTCAATGAGTTTTTCTAAGGGTAGAATTCTCGCAGCAATTATGCCTTTTTCATCATTGGGAATACTATCCCAAACTACGTCTAACCCCAAAAATTCCGCGACTCGACTGGCATCTATGGGAAATTTTAAGTCATAGTTAGATGTCTTTTTCATCTCCTGCAAAATGCTATCTGCTTGCTTTTCAATGCTTTTTTTGGGAATAAAACGAAATGGTTTAAATATTTGCATGGTTTACCCCTTCCCATCTTCTTGTATCGCTTGATTAAATATTTTTTCTGCAAATTTGGGATTTTCTTTCATTCTTCTAAACAAAGTGGGCATACTTTTATAGTGTTCTCGCAAAAAGTCTTCATTGTCTTCGGGGAGTTTCCCTGCTAAAAAAATTAACTCGTCTGCATCTAAGTCTAGATAGGCTGCTAAATCTCTAATAATGTCCTCTTTTGGGGAATATTTAGCCCTATCGTTTTCTAACTTGGATAAGTAAGTAAAATCTATCTCTAGCTTTTCGGCTAACTCTCTTTGACTATATCCCTTGTTTTTACGCCTTTGACGTATCACTTGACCAAAACTTTGACTCACGGTTTCTCCTGGGTAACTTTTTTCTTAATCACACTTGACTAAAAAATCAATATTAGTTTACCATAAGAGTGTTGACTAAAAAATCAACTCATCAAACCATTCTCAAGAGTCGAAACAACCTCACCGAAGAGGTTTCCTATTTTTTCAGCATTTAATACCAGGAAAATTACAATTATGGCACAAGAAACCTTAACAGGGACAAAAAAGCAAATTTTGTCTAATTTTACGCAATTCTTAGACAAATATCATCAACAAGAATCGAGTGTTATCACTAAAGAAGAGGAATTAGAAAAGGAAAAAAATAAGCAATTATTAGAGAAAGCTGGTGAATACACCGTTAACAATATTGTTAATAGTATGGCTTCCCTACAATTAGACTTTGGACAAATTATACAAGATTTATCCCAAAATTTAACAACAGAATCCACTAAATTAGATGAACTCAAAAAAGCCATTACAGTTAAACAAGAACAACTACAAAAACTACGTCAAGTGAGATTAGTGGCTGATGCTTTTTATATTTTAAGACAGGAATATGAAGAGAAATCGAGACGATTACAAGAAGAAAGTAATCAACAAAAAGAAAGCTTAGAAAAAGAACAAGAAAAAACAAGAAATATTTGGGAAAAAGAATCTGAAGAATTTACCACAAGAATAGAAGAAGAAGCCGAGTTAATCAATAAGCAAAGAGAACAAGAAGCAGCTAACTATCAATATGAAATCCAAAAATTACGAAAAATGGAACAGGATGAATATGAAGAGAAAAAACGTCAGCAGGAAAGAGAATTACAGTTACTAAATTCAGCTAAAGAAAAAGCTTGGAAAGAACGAGAATCTATATTAGCTCAAAATGCAGAACAATTTGAAGCTAACAAGCAAAAAATAGATGAACTAGAGGCTAAAATCAAAGAAGAGTACAATAAAGCTAAAG
>NZ_AAXW01000041.1 GCF_000169335.1 Crocosphaera chwakensis CCY0110 | reverse complement strand
GGGCAAAATGAGTAACTCCTTGACGTACTTTAATGACGCGACTATCTACAATATTAGCATTAGCAAAGCCAGGAATACAAGTGGTTAAATCTTGATGGACTTTATTAATAATTTGTTCATCATTCATCGTTAATAGTTGATTAGCGTGATAAAAATCTGCTTCGATAACACTTCCTGATAACTCTTTGTATTCGTCATGAAGATGATTAAGATCAAAAAATGTCCATCCTGTGGTTTTATCAAAGCCGAAACAAGCATTAGAAGGTAGAGGAATATCAACTTTTTTATCAAACCATAATCGAGTGGCTAAAACATCAATTCCCCCTAAATTAGATAAATTGTAAAATTCTGGATACTGATTTAACACCTTACTTTCTGCTACTATCTTTTTAATTCCACTAATACTAACCCCTAAAATAACGGCATCGGCTGCAAAAATTTCATTGTTACACATAACCCCTTTTGTTGTTCCTTGATTAGTAACAATAATGTCAGTTACTCGTTTATTAGTTAAAACTTTGCCCCCTAAACTTTCTATCTTTTCTATCCAAGGTTTGAATATCATTTCCCCTACGGTTCCTCGACACCAAACTACATCAAAATTCGGTTGATGAGCTAAGATAAAATAATAGAGCATTCCTAATGTAGCTGCTGCACTACATTGTTCTCCTGGGGCAAATAAACCTACTAATAACATGGGTTCAAAAGCGTCTTTATAGAGGCGAGAAGATACGCCAAATTGTTTAAATAATTCCCTAGCAGTGACTTTATCATAACGTTCCCAAGCTTCAGGGGAATTATCAAAATCGATTAAGCTATAAAGAAGGGGTAATGCTGATAAGCGGTCAATTAAAGGTAGCCGTTGAAATTTAGTATACAGAAATGTTCCTAATGGAGTCGGTAAAAGGGGTTGGTCTTGAAAAATGGGTGATTCTACCTCTAACCCTGCTGGAGAATATTGAGAAGAACGAGTCCAATTTGTAAAGGGATTTAACCCTAATTCTTCTACTAATTGAAAAATATTTTTATATGGATACCAAAAGCCATGAATTCCTGCTTCTATAGATTTTCCATCCTCTGTTTTCCAGCCAGCGACTAACCCCCCAGGATAAGAAGAGGCTTCTAATAAAGTGACATCATAACCTTGTTTTGCTAAGTGATAAGTTGCTCCTAAACCAGCCCAACCAGCCCCCACAACCACAACTTTTTTGTGTTTTGACATTTTTAAAAATTTGTTAAATATTTTCAAATAGAGAAAATTTCAAAAAATAACCAACCTATAATAGAGATAAAAATTGATTGGAATTATGCTGAAATGATATCAGATTGTATCATTTTTGTTACTCTTATCTCTGTGGCAATTACCATTTAATTCTGCCAAAGCTGAACAAATTTGTAAAGTAACAGACCCCACTGAAACCCCTCTGAATGTTCGGGAAACCCCCAATGGTAGAATTGTAGATACGTTAAACAATGGGATTGAAGTTTATATTATTAAAATTGATTATGACTCTAAGGGTCGTCCTTGGGCTTTAGTGGGGCAATATCCTCAAAGTGGTGCCTTTGGTTGGGTATTTCGAGAATTTATTAGTTGTTTTGATCGTTAATTATGAATCTTATGACATTGGTTGTTTTAAAACTTTATTAAATTATACACTTCTTTATATAAAGAGTAACTATTTAAAATATTTGTTAAAATTATAGTAGAAGCAGGTGAAAGAATAGATTTTGTTTAAGTATCCTAGAATTATCGGGTATTTATATCACTGAAACTTTCGTTTTTGAGTATTAATGCTCAGCCCTTTTGTTCATAGATTTAGAGGATAAAAATATGTCCACTGACTTTACCCAAGCCTTAGAAGTCGTTGGCTTAATTAGCGTTGCTTGCACCATTATATCGCCCATTTTGATTTGGTTATTAAGTTATCAACCAGAAACAATTTAATTGCAGTTTTGTAGTTATAAGTTAGACAATTGTCAAATTGTAAAATCATCGAGAAGTCACGACTTCTCTCTCGTCATTAACTTCAGTTGTAAACTCATAACCCCCTGATTTTACTTGTAATTTTCCTTGTTTGTAACCTAAAAAAATAGGAGATTTATCTTTTGTTTGACTGTTATAAAGAGCAAAATTTTCTGACCATTGATGTAAGTCTCCATCGCGGATAATCATCGGTAAAAGATTAAGAGTATTGTAAATTAATTGCAAGGTTTGTCGATTACTGCCTTGATAATTAATAATTCCCCTAGTTAGCTTTTCTAAATTAAGCTGACTCTTTTTTTTGATATTTTCTTTGAATTGATTATAATTACCGTGAGTTTCTTTTTCCCCAACCTCTAAAACAAATCCATAAAAGTTATTAGTATTTTTTGCTGCTGTTAGAAATTTTTCTTGTGAATATTTCTCTTTTTTATGTGTAACTTCTTGGTAAGGTTTCAAATTAATGGGATGAACTGCCAACCAAGTTTTTTCAAGTTTAAAAAACCAAATATTATCTTCAATTTCTGCCAGAGAATTTTTAGGAATTTGAAAGTTAAAATTAGACTGAGACGGTGGACGTAACCAAATTAAAAGATTACGATATTGACCAATTTCATCCCCTGGTTGTTTACTTGGTCTAACAAATTTTTTACCCGTATTAACCACAAAATAATCAACTCCTCGCTGAGTATTATAAGCCATTAATTTAAACGGAGCAACATCGCCATCAGGAAATTTTGCTGCTAA
Source organism: Crocosphaera chwakensis CCY0110 (assembly GCF_000169335.1). Classification (GTDB taxonomy): domain Bacteria; phylum Cyanobacteriota; class Cyanobacteriia; order Cyanobacteriales; family Microcystaceae; genus Crocosphaera; species Crocosphaera chwakensis. The sequence continues at coordinate 42,268 of NZ_AAXW01000041.1, read as the reverse complement.
ACTTCCCATCTGATACGTATTGCCAAAAAACTGCGTTTCCCAGTAACCCGGCTCATCAGAATTCCCAGGTTTCCAATTTTCATATAACGGTTTACTGCTAAGAATTTCTAGAGGTTTTTTAAAGTTTTTATGGGCTAATGCTACGGCAGCTAATGGGGGACGATAGGAACTGGTAATGAAGAATAAAGTATCCTCTTCTGGGTGATGATTTGGTAAAGGGGTATCACCAAAATATAACCAAAAAGTTCTAGCAGAAGATGACCCCATGGCTACATTTCCCCCTCCATAATCTCGTTTTACTGGGCCTCCCCAACCCCCTCGATAATATTTAATCGCAGCAGCGACAGACATCCAATCTAAAGCTGCTTTTGCTAATAATTTAACTTCGGGATCTTTAGCAAAATCATAAAGATTTAGATAGGGTGCAAACGTATGTCCATGATACACTTCTGAGTCCCATTCTCCCATACCAATATGATACAATGCCCAGACATATCGCTGAATTTTTTCTTTATAAATTAATCTTGTTTCTTCGTTACCTGTTTCTTCGGCCATTAAGTAAACAGAGGTTTCTCTCATCGCCCTCAAATTGTCTGTATTTCTGCCATCAACCCACCTTCCTCGTCGACTAATATCCCAGTCTCTACCGCTACCATCTCCTAACCCATAAACAGGGTGAGGACGGTTTAAAGGATCTTCAGATGTCCATTTTTTTGCCCCTTCAAACATTCGTTGTTTATAGTCAGGATTAAAATATTTGCCATATAAAAAATACTTACGAATTTGCCCTTTTAAAGTAAAACAATAATAGTAATCAATGCCATCCGTATGTTGATGTTTTTCAGCTTGGGGATCTTCTTGTTGTAAAAAAGCGATCGCTTTCTCTTCATTTCCTGCTAAAAAATCCAACATCGCTCTAGGATAAGACCGTTTTTCGTTTTCTCCATAACCATTGCCATAACTTTCTCTATCGGCATAAAAATCAATAATTTCTAATGCTCTTTTTTGAAAGCCTTTTTCTAATTCTGCTGTCCATTGATTACGGTATTTTGTCTCAACTGGAGGCAAAGTTAAAGACGAAAGTTCACCAAGGGTCAGAGCAGGCTCCGTCGTTGTACGGCGGAGTAATCTCTGACTAAATTCTGTTCTGATCGGTGTTGTTCCAATAATACCAGAAGAACAACTAATTAAGGGAGTTGAACATAGGATCAAGAAACTAATAGGATAAGTAAGTATAGATAATTTCATAACTAATTAGTCATTAATAATTTCAAAATCGTATTCAGCAAAATTACTACTTTTAGGAATCACTCGAACTAATAAAGGGTCAGTATTGCGATCGCCACTTTTAAGAAATTGTATGGGTTCTCCTGATGTTTCATCAGGGGATAATTCCGTCTGTTGTAAATTAGTTAAAACCCTATTTCTGGTAGCATTTTCCGACAATACTTTAGTAAAGGCTTTAGTAGCATCATAACTGGTTGCTGTACGCCAACTCACTCGTCCTCCCCATCGTTTTGCTGCTAAATTTGTATAAGGATAAGTATTTTTAGCAAACCAAGGAACAGCTAATACTAAATCTTTCACCCCTCCTTGACTTAATTTTAGCGTGGCAGGATTATATAGAGCATCACCCCCTAATAATTTTTTGGGGTTCCCTACATTAGCATTAGCGTCAGCAACCTGTAATGCAAGGTTAATAATTTTATTATCAGTATCAGGAAATATCACAAAAGCATCTACTTGATTTTGTAAATTTTCTACTGTATTTTTAGGATTAAAACTAGGAAGACTCATATCTATCACCGTTGTGCTTCCTAATAGTTGAAAACCATTAACAAAAGCATCTTTCAAACTTTGACTATAATTACTCGTTGATGTGTAAAAAACAGCCACATTACTAATATTATTTTGAATGGCATATCGAGCTAAAAACTGTCCTGCTTTCGCATCTGAAGGAACTGTTCTAAAAAAGACATTACCCGATAAACTGGTACTGGTGCTAGTAGGAGAAATCATTGCTATCCCTGCTGTTTCGTATTCTTTTAAACCCTCCGCAGTCGCACTACTAGAATTATGACCAATCACTCCTAAAATATTATTATTATCAACAATTTTTTTAGCCACTTGTTGAGCATAAGTTGGATCATTACTATCATTTACAATTACTATTTCTAATAGTCTTCCATTAATCCCTTGTTGATTAAATTGAGTTTGAGCTTGGGCAACTCCTCGTAACATTTCTTCTGCATTGGTTGGTTTTTCATCAACTGGTGCAACAGCAGCTAAAGTAAAGGGATTTCCTGCTTTTCTTGCCTGTGAATTATTAAGATAAATTTGAATTTCTGGGTCATTTGGTACTATTTTAATCGCTTCAGAAAACTGTTGATACGCTTCATCATAGTTTCCTGCTTTAAACGCTGCAATACCTTGCTCAACATTAGAGTTATTGGAATTGGTAAATAAACGGTGATCGCCATTACTAAATCGTTCGTTTAAGGTGATTTCTGTTAAGCTAGGATCAGTAGGAGAAGGGCTAGATGTTGGGGAAGAAGTAATAGTAGGACTTGGATCAGGAATTGGGTCATTATTACTAATGAGAAGAGGTTTAACTGCTAATTCCCAGAGGATAACAATAATGGCTAATGTACCAATGGTACTTAAAGTAGCCAAGATTATTTTTAATGTTTTATCCATGAATGTTATTAATTAACGGCTAATCTATTATAATTAGCCTCTGTTGAATCCGTTGCGTAGTGAAAGTAGAGTGTAAGGTGCAAGATTTTAAAAGCATAAAAAACCCCCTAAAAACATAGAGGGTTTTAATTTATGAATAATGAGAATTAGGCATTAACTATCCTAAAACAGCTTTTGCTTTAGCTAAAACATTATCTACACTAAAGCCAAATTTTTCCATACAGGTTGCGCCAGGAGCAGAAGCACCAAAACGGTCGATACTCACTGTATCTCCTTCGGAGCCGACATATTTCGCCCAACCAAAGCTAACGCCAGCTTCAACGGATACCCGTTTTGTAACCGCTTTAGGTAAAACAGACTCTTTATAAGCTGCGTCTTGCGCTTCAAATAACTCCCAAGAAGGCATAGAAACCACACGGACTTTCTTACCTTCGCCGGTTAATTTTTCGGCTGCACTGACACAGAGGCTAACTTCAGAACCCGTTCCAATGAGGATAATATCAGGAGTTCCATCACAGTCAACAATGGTATAAGCACCCTTGCTTGTCCCTTCAATAGAAGTTCCAGGAAGGTTAGGCACATTTTGACGAGTGAAAGCCATCAAAGTAGGAGCGTTTTGTTTTGCCTTCTCAATAGCGACTTTATAAGCTCCAGAACACTCATTACCATCTGCAGGACGAATAACTGTTAAATTAGGAATGGCGCGTAAAGACGCTAATACCTCTACTGGTTGGTGAGTGGGACCATCTTCCCCTTGTCCAATGGAGTCGTGAGTCATCACCCAGATAGAGCCAGCTTGAGATAAAGCTGATAAACGGATAGAAGCCCGCATATAGTCAGTAAAGATTAGGAAAGTCGCACCGTAAGGAATTAAACCAGAACCATGTAAAGCCATTCCGTTACAGATAGCACCCATACCATGCTCTCTGACCCCAAAGTGGACGTTACGGTTACCATACTGTCCTTTTTGGAAATCACCAGAAACTTTTAATTCTGTTAAGTTAGAGTGGGTTAAATCAGCCGAACCCCCAATTAATTCAGGAATCACAGGAGCCAACTTATTGAGGATAGCAGCAGAATGCTTACGAGTTGCTGTCGCAGAATCTTCGGGGGTAAAGGTTGGGAGTTCTTTCTCCCAACCTTCACGAAGTTGACCACTTAAATAGCGTTCAAACTCAGCAGCTTCGGCGGGATATTTCGACTTGTAAGTTTCAAAGGCTTTGTTCCATTCGTTTTCATAGTCAGCACCCCGTTCGATGGCTTTATTCATGTGGCTTAGCACATCTTGAGGCACAACAAAAGGTTCATGCTCCCATCCCAAATTATGACGGGTTAACTCAATTTCATCAGCCCCCAAAGCAGCCCCGTGAATACCGGCGGTGTTTTGTTTGTTGGGAGAACCGTAACCGATGGTAGTGGTTACTTTGATCATCGAAGGTTTATCGGTGACTTTTTTGGCTTCTTCGATCGCCTTGGCAATACCATCTAAATCGGTGTTACCATTTTCCACATGGAGAACGTGCCAACCATAAGCTTCAAAGCGTTTGGACACATCTTCAGTAAAGGCGACATCGGTAGAACCATCGATAGAGATATGGTTATCGTCATAAAGAGCAATGAGTTTGCCTAGTCCCCAGTGACCAGCAACAGAACAAGCTTCACTGGCCACCCCTTCCATATTGCAACCATCCCCTAAAATAACATAGGTGTAATGGTCAACAATGGTAGCATCAGGTTTGTTGAAAGTAGCTGCTAAATGAGCTTCTGCTAAGGCTAAACCCACACCGTTAGCGATCCCTTGTCCTAGGGGTCCTGTGGTAACTTCGACCCCTTCGGTTTCAAAGTTTTCTGGGTGTCCAGGGGTCTTAGATTCCCATTGACGGAATTGTTTTATGTCTTCGATGGTGACACTATCGTAACCGGTCAAATAGAGTAGGGCGTACTGTAACATACAGCCATGACCCGCCGATAAGATGAAGCGATCGCGATTAAACCATTTGGGATTTTTGGGATTAAACCGCATAAACTGATCCCACAGGACATAAGCCATCGGGGCCGCGCCCATGGGCAGTCCTGGGTGTCCTGATTTTGCTTTTTCTACAGCATCAACTGCTAAAAAACGAATAGAATTAATACAAAGTTCTTGAAGTGACTGGGTGGCAGCGACCATAATTTTTCTTGAAATAAACTACGATAAGACAACAATTCAGTGTGGAGTGGGCAACTCCCGATCTGTAATTTGCCCCAAGGTTTGTTTTTATCATCCCACTCTTGGGTAACGATGGGAAGATATACTATAACAATTTTCTGATCAACCTTAATCTTACGATGACGATAAGGATATTCAGTCGATTACCCATATCTTTAGTTACCCTTGTGGATGAGTCGAGGCAGTTGAGTTGTATTTTTATCCTAATTATTTTATTATTTTTTCTGTTTTAGTGGCCATCCTTTTGCAGATAATTGCCTTAAGATAAAAAAAAAGATTAAATTTACTAAATATCAACATAAAAAACTCAAAAAAATTCTCTGTATTAAGTTTGTCTATAGCAACGAAAGATGTTTATTTTATGACTCAATACCCCTAACAACTATGCCAAGAAGCGATAAACTATAGAAACAGACGACACAAAGCAAAAGTAAAAAAAGACGGAAAAATTAGGAGATTTGTATTATTATGAGTTATGATTTTGATCTATTTGTTATTGGTGGCGGTTCAGGTGGTATTGCAACTGCTAGACGGGCTGCAGAATATGGGGCAAAAGTCGGATTAGCAGAAAATAATCGCTTAGGGGGAACCTGTGTCAATGTAGGCTGTATTCCCAAGAAATTAATGGTTTATACGTCTCATTTTCCAGCAGCGTTTCAAGAGTCTCAAGGGTATGGTTGGAGTCCCGTTAAAAGTACCTTAGATTGGTCAAAAATGATCACTTCTGTTCAACAAGAAACCCAACGTCTTAATGGTATTTATCAACGGATGTTAGATAAGTCTAATGTAGAACTTTATCGGGACTATGCAAAATTACTTGATCCCCACACTATAGAAGTAGGAAATACCAAAGTTACCGCCGATAAAATCTTAATTGCAGTGGGTGGACACCCAGTTAGACCAAACATTCCAGGAATTGAAAATACGATCATTTCTGATGATATGTTTACCCTAACTGAACAACCGAAACGACTGGTTATTTGGGGAGGCGGTTATATCGGGGTAGAATTTGCCTGTATTATGCGCGGTTTGGGTTCGGATGTTATTCAAATTATTCGTCGGGATAAAATTCTTAACGGCTTTGATGAAGATATCAGAACCACCATTCAAGAATCAATGGAACATCATGGTATCCAAATCCTTAAAAACACGATTATTACGTCCATTGAAAAAACATCCCAAGGGTTAAAAATTGCTCTTAAAGGGGATAAAAACAATGAAATGATTCTAGCCGATACGGTTAGCTTAGCAGCCACTGGACGTAAACCCAGTTTAGATAATTTAGGCTTAGAAAATGCCGGGGTTGAAGTTAAACAAGAGGCGATCGCAGTTGATAAATATAGCTGTACTTCTCAAGAGAATATTTATGCTGTAGGCGACTGTACCGATCAAATTAATTTAACCCCTGTAGCTATTAACGAAGGACGGGCCTTTGCTGACACCCATTTCGGCGGAAAATCTCGCATTATGAGTTATGAAAATGTTCCTTCTGCTGTGTTTAGTACACCTGAAGCAGCAACAGTGGGATTAACCGAAGAAGAGGCTAAAGAACAGTATGGAGAAGGTTCTATTAAAGTCTATCGCAGTAAATTCCGTCCCATGTATTACGTTTTACCAGGAAAAGAAGAAAAAACCCTCATGAAATTAGTGGTTCATCAAGAAACGGAAAAAGTTCTAGGGGCCCACATGGTCGGAGACTACGCTGCTGAAATTATTCAAGGGGTAGCGATCGCTGTGAAAATGGGAGCGAAAAAATCTGATTTTGATGCAACGGTCGGTATTCATCCTACTTCAGCCGAAGAGTTTGTCACCATGCGTTAAAGTTTAATGGCTTATTGATTTTTCTAGGGACATAATTAAAGTCGCCTATTATGTCCCTATTCATGGCATAATGCCAATACAAAAAAGGAAACAGAAAAATATAAGATACCAAAGTAAACGCATCTAAATTAAGTTCACATATTATCTCATTGCTCATAGTAACCTTGAACACAAATAAAGCTAAGCTAAAAAATTGAGTGGTTATAATTATAAGAGCGAATTAATTTTGTCTTGCCAGTCTTGTAAACTAGACTGGGATGATAAATCTGTTGTTTGCGCACCATTAATAAAAAAGGTTGGAGTAGACCATACACCCTGTAGTGCTGCAAAACGAGCAGGTATTCTCGCTTGGTTGTATATTTCTTCGCTATTGAGTAGTCGAATAAATTTTTCTTGATCAGACCAAAGATTACTGTCCACCGCATAATCTGCTAGTAGATTATGCCAATCTGTTTGAGTTTTATCTTTAAAAGCTTCGTTAGCAAATTCTGGCTGATGATCAAAAAGATAGCTAACAAAATCAACAAATTTCTCTGTGTTGTCCTGTGCAACTACAATCGCAGCTTTGGTCGCATCCCAACTCTGACGATGGTTGCCTAATGTCATTGGTTGTAAAATTAAATAGATTGTTTGAGCATCGTATGCCTTAAACACTTTCAGAATTGTCTGCCAACCTTTTCGAGAAAAAGGACATTCGAGATCGAAAAACATCTCGATTTGTATAGGTGCATTACTGCTACCTAATCTGTAACCACTGGGACGTTTAGGAATGGGAATGGGCATTTAATTAAATTTGATATTACTTAAATTCAATGTAACACTTAATTAATGGTAATTAATCGCATTACCTCTATCTTGAAGTTGAATCAGACAAAAGCTTTTTTTACTAAGTTAATAAAGTATTGTTCCCACAGCCTCTTCCTTGGGGTAGATAAAGAAATAAATCATAAATGACAATTTTTGACAAGTTTATCTCTTCAGATGGAGTTACTTTTGATGAATTTTTAGTTATTTTAAAGTTAGTAAATATAATTTTTTTGGAGTTAACTACTACGAGTGCAGTGTTAATAATAATAGTACACAGGAGTTTTTATGGCAATTAATTTTATTCAGATTCGTCGCTTTCTAGCCACCACTTTATTGATTTTGTTGATAGTAACTACCACTGCTTGTTCATCAAATACCCCTACAAAAATTTCTAATTATACTTCAGATAGAACTGAAGCTTACACCCAATTAGAAAGGGGAAATAGTATGGCAGGTCAAAAATTTGGTGATTGGGTCGTTAATACCAGCCAAGGATTGATTAAAGATGCTTACGTACGCGACAACAATAAGCTAGGCGTAGTTATCTCCGAACAAGTCAAACCAACAGAAGTAAAAACTTTGGCTAAATCCCTAACAATGGGTTTTCATAAAAATTTTCCCAATCAGGATTTAACAATCTTGATATATGCCCCAGATAAGGAAAGAATTTTGACCAGTAAGTATGATATTCAGTCTAACCAGATAGAGTATCAAGCTTAGATTCAATCAATACTAAATTAAGAACAGGAGTAAAGACTAAATATGTCTAGTAGTGACAGATACAAAAAACAAATAATGAGCGACCTTGCTGGTGGCAACGTTGAATCTCTCAATAGTTCCCCTGTCGAAGAAAATTATGATAATTTTGACGATTTTGCTAATCGTTCGAGTCGAGAAGAAAGACATGGTCTTTTTCGTCGTGCCTTCGATCATGATAAGGTTTCTCCACAACAAATGGAACCAGAATTACAAAAAGCGATCGCTCAAATTAAACCAAACGAACGAGATGATGTAGCCAGAGAGTTTTTCAAGCATCTCAAAAAAAGAGGATTAAGTGAAAAAGACTTAGAAAAACAATTAAGTTTGTCGACTCACCATGCTAGTCGCATGAATGCTGATGATGTCAGTAAGTTAGCCAGCTTTGCCTATCATTCTCATCCTGATATCTTTCAAGACGTTATGGCTGATCAACCTGCATTAATTAAATTCTTGAGTAACCCTTTAGTGGGTGCAGCGTTAGGTGCTGTAGCATCTAAATGGTTACGTCGTTAGTTTTTATATAGAACATCTATCATATATCTAACAGAATTAACCGAAGTTCAGTATTTTTCCAAACCATTTTTGCAGGGTTTCTTTTAGTTGCTCTGCACTGATTGTTTGGGGCGATCACTGTAAAAATGGGAGCGAAAAAATTTGATTTATTCAGCCGTCCAAATCACGTTATCACCTTGTCCCCAAAACCCATCGTATTTAGTTAATTTTAAATCTCCATACACTTTAGTTTGACAAGCTAAACGACGATTTTTTTCTAAAGAATGGGGAGGTAGAGAACGTCTTGCTTTATCTTTCCAGTTAGCTTCGGAGACTAACCCTTCTATTTCTAAGGCACAAGTTCCACAGGTTCCAATTCCCCGACAATTGATAATTTTTGCTTGACCATTATAAAGATCAATATTATTTTTAAGAAGAACACGGCGTAAATTTTCTCCTTGATGACAAGTAAGGGTTTTTCCCTGTGCAGTAATTTTAAACATACAATCACCAATGATAAAAATTTTCCTTTAATTATACATTACAATAAAAAATAAAATTAAGATAACGCCTAAAACAACAGTACCCAATAAAATTTTTATTGTTCTGTTACTTTTAGCAAGAATCTCTGAATAAGATAACTCATGATTTTGAATGAGAACAAAGGAATGAGGACTAAATAGAAAAGGCAAAAAACGACTCAATAATAAACGAATAAAGAAGTTGATACTCCATAACTTTTTTTGTAAAGGATCTTGATTATATTGCCAGGGATAACTAATCTGAACTAAACGAATTAACGCTTTAATATCATCTTGTCGTCGGTTTTGATAAATTGGAAGTGTCTCAGACAGATTATCTTTAGTTTTCTCTAATATTTCTTGCAAGATATAAACATCTTCTAAAGCAGAATTAACCCCTTGTCCAATATCAGGGGGAAAACAATGGACAGCATCTCCTAATAAGATAACAGCTATTCCTTTACTTTTGTCGGGTTCTCCCCAAATTTTATAGACTCCTGAACAAAATTGAGGAATGGGAAAATTTCCCCCTTCACTATAGGTAAATCTTGCTATTTCTTTATCAGAAACAATCTTTTCTAAAGGAATTTGAGGAAAAGCTACTTTTAAGAATTGTTTGACTTCTTCTGATGTTTTTAATTGCCAAATTTGATGATTGGGATAAGTAATAATATTAGCAGTTCTAGGTTGGTTAGGATTTTTGAAGGGTAATAAGCCTAAAGAAATTGCTTTCTTTTTTTCTTTAAAAAAAGAGCGAATAGCATAAGCCATTGTAGATTTAGTTAGATCGTTTTTTTCTTCTGATAAGGGAAATTGAGGCGGTAAAGTAAGCACTTTGTACTTAAGTCCAGAACTAGGAGAAGGAAACATTTGCATTACAAATGAATTAGATTTCTCTTCTGTTTCATGGAGAGTTTTACGAACAATTGAATTTAATCCATCACCACCAACTAACAAGGTTGGAATCAAGATTAGTTTTTGATTATCTTGAGTTTGAGCGATAACTTTTAACTGATCTTCACTTACTTTAATTTCAAGACAATTAGTATTAAATAAAACTTGTCGGGTAAAAGGAGATATGTCACCATACTCCTTTCCCCTAAGAACCGTACTTGAAACTCGTCGCCTCATACGGCTCAAGCTTTCTTGGACACTTTCTTCTTCTCACTGTGGATGTGTAAATGGCATTTTTTGTGTAAGTGTATGAGATTTTCTATCTCATCATTTCCACCTTCCATTACTTCTATCTTGTGGTGAGTGTCGAATTTTTCTCCGTTGAAAAGATGTTCACCGCATACTGGACATTGCCACTTTTGGTTTTCTGCTATTTTGTATAGCTTGGAACCTCTGGCGAAATATGTTTTACCATACCCAGTTCGCCTTTTATCCCAGTAGTTCTGTAAGGTGGGGTCATCGGGTGATGCCTTTCCCTTGACTTTGACATGGCGAGTTATTTTAGTGGATGCCATTTTATATATGTATTCCACCTTTTTATTCCCTTTTCTGTCTTGGGATATGGCTTTAAATACCCAGTGATCGCCCTTGATTCTTCCAAAGTATCTTGGGACAACCCATTCACTTCCTTTGTTTGGATGTCTTTTCTTAGCCCATTTGATAAGCATTTTAACCATCCTATGGTCGAAGTAGTTGAATGAACGGCTACTCACTCCGTGTTTGTAATAGTTTGCCCATCCTCTTAAGATTGGATTAAGAACCTTTATGACCGCCCCTGGTTTTAGATTGGGATGTTCATATAGCCACGATTTTATTTCTCGTAACTTTTCTCTTAACTTCTCTTTTTGAGGTTTAATCAGACATTTTCCTTGGTATTGCCTAATGTTGAATCCTAGAAAGTTAATCCCTTCTGAGATATGTTTTATTTGGGTCTTCTCTTGATTGAGTTGTAACCCTCTTTCAGCTAACCATTCTATTACTTTTGGTAATATCTCCTCAATGTCTTCCTTTGACTCTGCGGTGATTAGGAAATCATCTGCATAGCGGATAAATCCATACTTCCTATATTTGTGTTTGCTATGGACTTTCTTTTTGCCGTATTGGTATATTTTGCCAAACTTAGTTTTTTGAAAATTACCTAGCCAGTCGTCCATTCCATCTAACGCGATGTTGGCTAATAGGGGTGAAATTATCCCACCTTGCGGAGTTCCGCTTTCTGTCTTGTGGAAAACGTTTGTTTCGATATATCCTGCTTTTAGCCATTGTTTGATTAACTTTCTACCAGGTACTTGTCCTAGTTTTTTAAGTATAGATTTATGGCTAATGTTGTCAAATGCTCCCCTGATATCAGCGTCCAATACCCATGTGTCGCGATTATTTTGTAATCTGGCGAAACATTGTTCTATGGCATCGTGACAGCTTCTTCCTGGTCGAAATCCATAGCTGTTTTGCTCAAATCGAGCTTCCCAACTGGGTTCTAGAGCATTTTTGATTACTGCCTGTGCTATGCGGTCATCAATGGTTGGTATTCCCAATGGTCGGTTTTTACCATTGGCTTTTGGGATGTAAATCCTTTTGGCTGGTTTTACCTTCCAGGGCTTGTATTTTTCCCATTGATTAACTAATTTCACTCTATCTTGGGGGGTCTTAATTAATTTACCATCTACGCCTGGTGTGCGTTTCCCCTGATTAGTTTGTGTTACTCTTTGCACTGACAGTAGCAGGTTGGAGTGACAACGGATTAACAATTTCTGTAGGCTTCTAACCTTGTTCCATTGTTTTTCTTGTGTCGCACGATAAATTCTCTGTCTCAGGTTCTTAACTTTTTTAATCACGGTCTTCCAGTCGATGTCTGACCATTCTCTTAAAGTCTCTTTAGCTCCGATGTCCTGTTGGACTCTATCTTTCACTTAAGTTTCAGTTCCTTATTACTTTGATTTATCGTTGAAAACCTGTCTGAAGTCTGCCATCTTTCGATGTAAGGCAAATTTTGAACCTCTATTCCTGGCATTACCCAGGGCATTCGCTTTCTCAGACATCCCTTTCCCTCTAGATGATTCCGTCTCTCTTGCGATTAACCTACTTAGGATTTCGACCAGTTTTCCTAAGAATCTATAGGGGTTTCTGTAGTTCCATGTGTTGAGATTCGTTAAGGTGTCGGGTTTCATCTATACTTCGGTAGAGCCTTTGTTCTGTCGTTATATGGACGATTCGACCATATAACCTATCTACTAACCTTTTGGTTGAAGTGTATCAGCCTTATTTCACTTCTTCAAGCATGACGAAGCCTCATCGATGATTCATTTTCATTAACCCTTCCTTACTTCCCCTAGCTCTTATCTAGATTAGGCTTCTAGATTTGAATACTTTCGTGGTCTGCATTCCACTAATTTCATTACTTACTCTTAGCGTGACCAAACTCTTTTTTAGAGTTCTTTTACGTGGGGACAATGGGACAGAATCCACTGGGAGAGACGGCTCTCCGCTCATTGTGCAGCTTATCCTAAGCTGCTAACACATAGCTTGCTACATCGCACGAATAGAGTCTTGCCACTTTTTTTCAATTTCTTCAGATAATAATTTAACAAAAGAAGCTCTCGGTAACCAGTAGGCGGTTTTTCTTTCAGGATCAACGATAGGAAGTTTTGTTACTTTTCGTGTTCCATCTGATTTAATGAGTGTTAAATAAAAATCTGTGTTAGGAACACTTAAATCCGCGAGTTGATCAGTAAGGTTTAATAAATCTGTTAATTTTTGTCCTCGACCATCAATTTGATAGTTAAAGGATTTATCTGGTTCATAATAATCAGCAGAGGGTCTTTTTTCAATGACTATAATCTCTTTCCACCCTCTTTTTGCTAACATTAAAGCAGTGCCTAACCCAGTGGGTCCTCCCCCAATAATGACCACATTTTTTTTGTCAAGGTAACTCATCATAGATAATATTAATTGAAATATTTTTTAAACTCAAAAAAGAGTTAAAGTAAACGCTATCAAAATACTTATAACACCTAAACTAACCACTTTAACTAAAGTATCCATATTTGAATCATTAAGCTAACACTGTTAACCCTTGTAAATAATCCTTTAATTGGCGATCATGATCATGGGAAAGATTACCTAATGGTAAGTTATCGACAGAAAATGCTTCAATTCCTATGACTTCGAGGGTATCTTCTACAGCAAAATCCCCTGTAACTTCTGCTTCAATTAAAATAGAAATTGAGTGGATTCTTGGGTCACGATCCATTGAAGAATAAACCCCCACTAAACGACCAACATTTAAGAAATCTAACCCTGTTTCTTCTTTTAATTCTCGCTTAGCTGTAGTTAAAATGTCTTCTCCCCAGTCAACAATACCCCCTGGTAGTCCCCATTTTCCCGTATCTTTTCGTTGAATTAAAACAATACGACCATCAGGAAGTACCGGGATAATAGTAGTACCTGTAATGGGATGACGGAAAATAATCCCCATTACGGCCTTTATATATCGCCATATTTGACCCATGTTAATAGTATCACTCTTTAAAGGTAAGGATTGTTAATTATAGCAAGCAGTTCGATTAACTAACTGCTAGTTACCGATCATATAGTTTTCTAATCGGTAGTCCATGTTTCGGTAAACCACTCATAAAACCATGATGTAAATGATCTGAGAAGAATGAAAATAAAACACTGACAATAGCAATAATTGTTGATAAAATTGCTAGTTTACTTGAGATTGGTAGAAGCAATAAAAGTAAAGTTAAAACCGAAAAAATAATGATTGAATAACGAGAATAGGTTTCAACTTTTCCTAAAAAATCTACACTAGCTCGACAACTAGGACAATATTTTGTGTGTCGATGCCAACGCTCATATAATTGTTCTTCTGTCAGGGGTTGATACAATTTTTCTTGAACATTTTTCCAAGCTGGTTTGCCTCCTGCAAACTGATCTAACCATTGACGAAAGGTAATAATTCCAATATCAGCTTTTGCTGGTAAAAAATAGCTTTTGTGCCAAGGTTTTTCTAAACTAGCTTGTAAGGTTTCTTGAGCGTGCATAACCATTAAATCTTGGTCACTTAATTGATAAGTTGATAAATGTTGAAATCCTGTTTTTAATTTTTGAGGTAGTCGATCTAAGATAAAGTTATTTTGTGAAAAGTTCATGCTAGTAATAAACTTACTAATATAACGACATCGACCAGGTTCAGTAGGAATAAAATAAAGTTGCGCTAACATCATATTTCCATTAGGATAACGGTAAATTGTCGTGTTACAACAAGGAGGATTAAATTGTCTTGTTGCTTCCATATCCTTGTTAAAAATATTGTAACCACTATGTTTTAAAGTAAATCCTGATTCTGCTGATATTTCTCCCACTGTCTTAAAAGAGGTTATCGGTATAGCTTTTTCAGGAGCAAACCCTGCTAAACCTTCATGAAGAAATTGAGCATGGGAGGGATCAAAACTACTTTCTACTGAGACAATATAACCCACAGGAACCTCTAATAAATGCCAATCTGTAGCGGTAACATCTAAACCACACTCAGGAATAATTGCTGGTTCTTTTAACTGACAATCTTCAAATGCTGTTGTTTTATCATCGGGCCAAACCCACAATAATCCTTGTTTAACTTGTGTCGGATAAACTGTCACTTGTGAACGGGAACTATTACAAGCGGTTTTTCTAGCTTCTTCTTCTAACATAGGAATTTTTGTACAGTTTCCTTCCGCATTAAAACACCATCCATGATGTCGACACATTAAGGTTCCATCATCCTCTATTCTTCCTAAAGAAAGTTGTGCTAACTTATGGGGACATTGATCGTCCATCACAACCCACTGTTGCTTTTTATTCTGCCAAATAACCAACTTTTTACCCAAGACGGTAACAGGAGTGGGAACAGACGCATCAAGATAACTTAACGGACTGATAGGATACCAATTTTGACTCCAAGAAAATTGATTACTCATGCTTATTGAATCTTTTGACCTTTTATTTAATTTTAACGTTTTATTTATGTTAAAGCTGCCTTATTAGAAATCATTAAAATACTTATGTTTTATTCTTAAAGTGTCTCATATTTGAACTATTCTTAATTTAATACGTCTTCTATCTGAACTAATGAACTACACTTTAAGCTTGAGTTTTCGTAATTTAACCTTAATCATTACATAAGATGAGATAATGTTACAAATCTTTATTAAATTTCTATTATCGTGTAAACTACTCAAAGATTAATCATAATGTCGATAAAGGAGCAAGAAACAGCAATGCAGTCGGCACAAACGCTGCAAACAGTCCCTAGAGAGTTTCTTAAACCCCCAGGCGGGTTTAACCCCAACGTGGTGATGTTTTTTACCGCTTTATCCCTCATTGGTTGTTCGATTTGCGGTTATTGGTTATGGGAGTGGCCTGACTTGATTTGTTTTGTTTGTAGTGTTCTTGCCCTACATTTATCAGGTACAGTGATTCATGATGCCTCTCATAATGCTGCCCACCGTAATCGTATTATAAATTCTATTTTAGGTCACGGAAGTGCTTTAATGCTAGGCTTTGCGTTCCCTGTGTTCACAAGGGTTCATCTACAACATCATGCGAATGTCAATGATCCTGATAATGATCCGGATCATTTTGTTTCTACTGGTGGACCGTTATGGATGATAGCAGCACGTTTTTTTTATCATGAAATTTTCTTTTTTAAACGTCGTCTCTGGAAGAAATACGAACTTTTAGAATGGTTTTTAAGTAGATTATTTTTATTTACGGTTGTTTTTCTAGGCATTCATTACGGTTTTATTGGCTATGTGATGAATTTTTGGTTTGTTCCTGCTTTAGTCGTAGGAGTAGCTTTAGGATTATTCTTTGATTATTTACCCCATCGACCATTTGAAGAACGCGATCGCTGGAAAAATGCTAGGGTTTATCCTAGTGCAGTTCTCAACATCTTAATTTTTGGACAAAACTATCACTTGGTTCATCATTTATGGCCTTCCATTCCTTGGTATAAATATAGACCGGCTTATCATGCCACTAAACCGTTATTAGATGCCAAAGGATGCGATCAATCTCTAGGATTATTAAAAGGAAAAAACCTTTGGAATTTCCTCTATGATGTATTTTTAGGGATTCGTTTTCATGGTCATCATAAAAAGCGAGTGCGTAATTCTGAATCGTATTCAGAATGTAGCGGTGCGACCCCGGTGCTTGCGAAGCACATAGGGAACGCGCACCAAGAGAAGACGCACTCAAGACAATCCCCTTCTTGAGAAAAATGGTAATAATTATCTGTGTAGAGGTCAAGAATCATTGACCTCTAATTGTTTAACATACTATGGGAATTTAAAAACTATGTTAAAATAACTTTAATTTTAACCCTGGATATAAGAGATTGGCATAAATAAATCCTTTTTTACAGATTATGAATTATCTGGCCCATTTGTTGTTAGCAGAGAATACTCCAGAATCGCAAATCGGAAATTTATTGGGAGATTTCGTTAAAGGAAGAATTGATCAAGAAAGTTCACTCTACTCTCAAGGTATTATTAAAGGAATTGAAACCCATTTTAGGGTTGATAGGTTTACGGATACCCATGAGATTTTTAAATGGAGTAAAAACAGAATTTATCAATCCCAAGGACGATTTTCTGGAGTTTTAATTGATATTTTTTATGATCATTTTTTAGCTAAAAACTGGAGTCTATTTTCTGAAGAAAATTTAGAAACATTTGCTCAAAACATTTATATTATTTTACAAAAAAATTACTATTTGCTTCCTAAAAAATTACAGTTAATTCTACCTAGAATTATTCTAGAAAATTGGTTAGTTTCTTATCAAAAAACAGAAGGAATTAAGCGAACCTGTCAACGACTCGCTAAACGAATTAAACGACCTAATCATTGTGTGATCGCTCATAACGATTTACAACACAACTATCATGAATTAGAATCAGATTTTCTATTGTTTTTTCCTCAGCTTGTTGAGTATGTTAACCAAAATCGTCATACTTTTTAACCTATTGAACATTCCACCAACCTAACCCAGGCCCGACAACACGGACTGTTAGCCAAATAGCGACCATAATGCCGATACCAACCCAAGCCCCTCTTGTTGTCCATTGATAAAAAGCTTGACCTTGACGCTTAGAAATAGGGAGCCAAGGCAAAATACGTTCTTCTTGACCGTACTGTTCTCCTAAAGCTTCTTTACGGCGTTTTGCTTCACCCATATATTAGCCTACAACTCATCATTATTTTATCATAACTGTTGAAGGGAATCTTCAGTCAACTTTTAACACAAAGTCATAACATTTATGAGTTAATATTAGTTAGAATAGATTTCACCACAAAGTTTACTACAGGGAATCTTAAAAACATCAGGGAATTCACTCCGTGAAGACCCTTATCGTCGTAGCATGGATCATGAAACTCAATTTTGTAGATTTGTGTAAAGTTTACAAAGTCCGACTAATTAATCTTAACTTCAATTTTAGGGTTTCTTAAATCTTTACCACGACTTGTTTAGCATACTCTGCTTCAGATTGTATTTTAGAAACCTATCAATAAAGGAAATCAGGAGAACAAGCAAATTACGCACTCAAGACATTGTTTAATTATTAATATGAATTCTGACTGCTGACTCCTAGCTCCAAAGGGAGGATAAAATGATTATTATCTAGTTAGCAATTTTGTCCTACACTAATTCATTTAACTTACCATCATGAGTCAAACTAATACTAACTTAAGCGTAGAGGAAGCTCTCACAATTCTTAAAGAATATAGCTGTCTCCAAATTAAAATTGTAGATTTTGAAGCAGATAAACATAAATTACGGCAAGCTATTAAAATTGTTTCAGATTTGTGTGTCACTGAGAACATTGGTATTTGCGCTGATAGCTTTCAAGAAGGATTTAAAACCCTTAAAAGTTATTTAAAAGCTTTAGGAATATCTGAGAAGTTAGAACCCTCTCTAACAGCACCAAGACAAACTCCTATCTATATTAAATTTAATACTGAAACGATGTCTTACTATGTTGATTATTATACAGGAAGTTACCGTGGAGTCTTACTTTCTTGTCAATCCGATAATCATAATTTAGTTGGAATCTACGGTCATTTTCCGCTCAATTTATTTGAGTAATTCTTCTGGGTCAAGAGATAATCTCAAGTCTTTATGATCGGGAAATTTGGTATCATGGAAAAAACCATTATTAGTTAATTTCACATCGAAAACATGGGAGAAACCATTACCTTATTATCGAAACGAGAAATTGAAAAAATGCGTCGGGCTGGACGTTTAGCTGCTCAACTGTTAGACCATTTAGCCGATATGGTGAAACCAGGGGTTAGCACTCTAGAAATTAATGATGAAGCGGAAAAATGGACACAAGCCCACGGTGCAACTAGCGCACCTTTAGGCTATCATGGCTTTCCTAAATCTATTTGTACCAGTGTTAATCATGTAGTTTGTCATGGTATTCCTAATGCAAAACAAATCCTTCAAGACGGCGATATTATTAACATTGATGTGACTCCCATTTTAGATGGTTATCACGGGGATACTTCAAGAACTTTCTTTGTGGGGACTCCCTCTCCTTTGGCTCAAAGATTGGTTGAAGTGACCGAAAAATGTTTAATGGAGGCGATTCAAACTGTTAAACCAGGATCAAGAATTGGTGACATCGGTGCTGCCATTCAAGAATGTGCCGAACCTCAAGGATTCTCTGTGGTGAGAGATTTTGTCGGCCACGGCGTGAGTAATATCTTTCATACGGCCCCCCAAGTCCCCCATTATGGCAAGCGAGGAAAGGGCAAAAAACTACGATCTGGGATGGTATTTACCATTGAACCCATGATTAATGAAGGTACGTGGGAAGCTGTCATTTTAGAAGATGGTTGGACTGCCATTACTAAAGATGGTAAGTTATCGGCACAATTTGAACATACCATTGCTGTGACTGAAACAGGAGTAGAAATTTTAACCCTTTCTGATTAAAAATGTTGCAATATAGCACTGCTTTTGTGGCGTTGGGGACAAGTAATTTTGATTTAGTCGTTGATTTTTACAGTAACTTATTATCCCAACAACCCCATCCTTATGAACCAAAACGTTATGCACAATTTAACTTATTGGGGTTACGGTTGGGGATTTTTCAGCCTAAAGGTAGCCATGAAACTGAGTTTAATAATTCAGCAAGAAGTGGTTTAAGTTTGTGTTTAGAAGTGGAAAACTTAGAAAAAGCGATCGCTCTTTTAACTAACATGGGTTATCCTCCTGACGGCAAGATTAATGTAGCTTCTCATGGTCAAGAAATTTATACTTACGATCCCGATGGTAATCGTTTAATTTTACATCAATCTTCCTAAATATTAGCGAGGTTAAATATCATTTAAACAAAGTTTTAAACTTGGTAAACTACGAAAATAAGTCTGTTTCTAACTTAGATGAACAAGTACATCTGTTTCTTGACAAAATTGAATCGTTAAGTCTTAGTCCTAATGTTACATTAGAATGGGTGCCAAAATTGTTTCATCACATTTATAAGGACGAAAATGCTAAACAAATGCTATCTCGAATAAAAATGTTGTAAAGACTTCTATGTATCAATTTAGAAGTAATACTGAATCTTATTGATAATAACTTCCACTATGATTAAAGTTCTTCATTTTTCAGATATTCATCTCGGTAGCGGTTTTTCTCACGGAAAAATTAACCCAAAAACTGGCTTAAATACCCGTTTAGAAGACTTTATTAATTGTTTAAAGTTATGTATTGATCGAGCAATTAATGAACCCGTTGACCTGGTTTTATTTGGGGGTGATGCTTTTCCTGATGCGACTCCTGCACCTTATATTCAAGAAGCGTTTGCTGCTCAATTTCGACGATTGGCTGATGCTAATATTCCTACTATTTTATTAGTCGGAAATCATGACCAACATTCACAAGGAAATGGAGGGGCAAGTTTATGTATTTATCGCACCT
Source organism: Crocosphaera chwakensis CCY0110 (assembly GCF_000169335.1). Lineage (GTDB taxonomy): Bacteria > Cyanobacteriota > Cyanobacteriia > Cyanobacteriales > Microcystaceae > Crocosphaera > Crocosphaera chwakensis. Next base: position 22,038 of record NZ_AAXW01000041.1, on the reverse strand, counting down.
TAGCCGTTCCTGGTTTTATTGTCGGAGATAACTTAATTACCCATAAAATAACTACTAATAATGGTGATATTCAAGTAATAACTTTACCCTGGTTAACTCGCTCTTCTTTATTAACTAAATCCAAAACGGAAGGGTTATCTTTAGATGAAATTAACCAGTTATTAATCAAAGCATTAGAGCCTGTTTTAGAAGAAGAAATTAGAAAATTAGATCCTAATCTTCCTACTATTTTATTAGGTCATTTAATGGTTAATCGTGCCAGATTTGGGGCAGAACAATTCTTAGCCGTGGGTCGAGGGTTTACCATTCCTATTTCTTTATTAATACGTCCTGAATTTGATTATGTTGCTCTTGGTCATGTTCATAAACATCAAAATCTTAATCCTAGTAATGATCCCCCTGTAATTTATCCAGGAAGTATAGAAAGGGTTGATTTTAGTGAAGAAAAAGAAGAAAAAGGTTATATTTTAATTGACCTGGAAAAAGGTAAAGCTAATTGGGATTTTTGTTCTTTACCGGCTCGTCCTTTTTTAACCATAAAAGTTGATATTTCCCAAGCAGAAGATCCTCAAGCTGCCTTGGTGAAAGCCATTGAAAAAAAGACCATTGAAAATACAGTAGTAAGGGTAAATTATCAGATTCGTTCTGAACAGTTAGAACTCATTAATAATAGTGTGATTCATGAAGCATTAAAGACTGCCCATAGTTATACTATTCGCCCTGAAATTATTAGTCAATTGTCTCGTCCTCGTTTACCAGAATTAGGAATCGGAAAAAGTTTAGATCCCATCGAAGCATTAAAAACCTATCTTAATAATCAAGAGGACATTAAGGATATTAGGAATGATATGTTGGAAGCAGCACAATTATTATTAACTGAAGAATAACTAAGTAGGTAGGCATAATTAAATGAATAAAACTTGTAGGGTGGGCAATGTCTTAAATAGTTTCTAGTTAAGGTTTGTAAGCTTTTTCTTAGTATTGCCCACTTTACGTTTATTTATGACCACCTAATATATTATCAATTAATTATATCAAACCCTCTGAATCCAGTTAATTTTTTGAGTCTTAACTGTGGTTGCATCGGTCATTTTTTGTTGGCGCATTGATTCGGAGATAGCAGCTATATCTTGATCCCTGTTGACTCCTGCTACTGCCATAATTTTATTATTTTGGAGATAAAATGCTAGAAACTCTGGTTGATCTAAATCGCCATCGATCGCTATTTCATCCCATTGTTCAGCGTGTCCGACATAACGCAATTTTAAGTTATATTGTCCTGACCAAAAGAAAGGCACAATTTCAGAAACGTCTTGCAATTGATTATGACCTAACATATTTTTAGCTGCAATACGTCCGTGTTGTGCTGCGAGTCGCCAATGTTCGATACGAGTTGATTTTTCCATAGGTAAATAAGGAAATAGAGCAATATCCCCCGCAGCATAAATATCTTCGATGTTAGTCTGTAAATATTGGTTAACAGCGATACTGTTATCTTCTGCTTTGAGATCACTGTCTGTTAGATAGTCTGTATTTGGAACCACACCAATACCAACAATAACGAGATCAGTGGGAATGGTTTCTCCATTTTCTAATTTGGCTGACTCTACTTTTTTCTCGCCATTAAATTCAACCGCTTTTGTGCCAAGTTTAAAGGTGACACCGTTGGTTTCGTGGAGTTTTTGAAACATCTTACCTAACTTATCCCCCAATATTTTTTTGAAAGGAACATCATTAGGAGAAACCACTGTAACGTTTAGTCCTTGCTGAGTTAAACTAGCTGCTGCTTCCATACCAATAAAACTCGAACCAATAATTAAAACGTTTTTGACATCTTTAGCCGTTTCTAAGATGAAGTTAACATCTTCTAGTTGACGTAACGTGAATATATTAGCTAAATTTGACCCGGCTACATTTAATTTTTTAGCTTTTCCGCCTGTAGCTAATAGTAAAGAATCATATTCAAGACAGGAATTATCGTCAAAAGTCAGCATTTTCTTTAACGGGTTGACTTTAGTTACAATTTTGCCCAATTTTAATTCGATATCATGTTGAGCGTAAAATTCCTGACTGCGTAAAGATAAAGCATTCTCTCTCGTTTTCCCCTGTAGATACTTCTTACTTAATTGTGTGCGATCGTAAGGTAATATTTCTTCGGCACTAATCAAAATGACTTTACCCTGAAACCCTTCTTGTCGTAATGTTTCTACTGCGTTGATTCCGGCTGTACCGGCACCTAAAATAACAAAAGTGCGATTATCTACATTCGGAACATATTGAGCCATTTCTAGGGTGCGATGATGGGATGTCTCGTCAGGTAACTGAACGAATACTTCTTCCCCTTCAACTCTAGTCACATAAACGAATAAAGAGTCTAACCCTGGTGGTTCTTCTTGTTGCCCTGCGATCGCATTAAAACAAGCATTATGCCAAGGACAAACTATCCTTTCTTCGGATAAAATTCCTTTTTCTAAAGGTGCGCCAGAGTGAGGACAAAATGCTCCAGTTGCATAAAATTTATCGTTGATTTTAGAGAGTAATATTTGTGTATCGTTAACAGCTATTTGCTGCATTTGACCATTTTCTAAGTCATTTATGTGGGCTATAGCTATTTCTTTCATGGAGAACTAAACTGGTTGCGTCTTGTCAATATTCTCCTTAAATCAAATTGACTTTACATCTAGCTATAGACTGATAACGATTGACAAAAAAGTTTTGCTCAGTCCCCATCTAAAATTTATTAGAAAGGATATTATGAGGATAACTTGTTAATATTAATTGGCTCAACTGCTGCTATTTTGGCTGATTGAGTTGTGGTCGAAGTCTTAGGAGAAGCAGAGGACTCTTGTATGACTTCTGAGTTGAATCGATAACCGACATTGCGAACCGTTTGAATTAAACTAGGTTGACGAGGATCGGTTTCAATTTTCTTCCGTAAGGACAAAACATGGGTGTCAATGGTACGGGGATTATCAATCGCTTCTGGCCAAGCTCTTTGCAGTAATTCTGAGCGACTGAGAGGATTTCCTTCTGCTTGGGCAAGGACGTACAATAAGCTAAATTCTTGGGGGGTCAAATCCACAAAATGTCCCTGGAACTGAACCCGACGTTGTACTAAATCAATTTTTAGGTCACCATAATCTAGGAACAAAGGAGCAGCAGCCACGCGAACCCGTCTAATTAAGGCTTCAACCCTAGCCATAAATTCCTGCATTCCGAAGGGTTTGGTCAGGTAATCGTCCGCTCCTGCATTTAACCCTCTGACAATATCTTTTTCTGTGTTGCGGGCCGATAAAATAAGAATCATCGATTGCCGTTGTTGATGAAGCCACCGGCACAATTCTAGAGGATCTCCGTCAGATAGATCAGCGTCAAGGATTACTAAGGTGGGTTGGCGACGGTTAAAGACACTGCGGGCTTGTTGCAGATTGGCGCATTGTTGCGCTGTATAACCTGCTTGTTGCAGATGCCAACCTAATAATGAGCGTAGATGAGGATTCCCCTCAACAATAGCGGTATAAATGAGACTCACCTTAGTTTTCGTCCTTCTAATTTGACAGTCATTAGCGTAACAAACCTATTGTCAAGAATTTGTAACATCGGCTACGCTGCTTTTGGGCATTTCCTAAGAAAACCTTAAGATTCTATAAAATTCATTCTTGTCTTGATCAAGTTACCTGTACGGTTTTCAAATGGATAAGACAGAGATAGAATGTAAAATACCGAACTGGTAAGATTTTCTTAAATTTTTGATTTACTTAATATTGTAGCTTGTTTTTCTCTTAATGATTCATTAAGATTAAGTCATTTATTTTGTATCAACGCCTTTTGAAATTATTCCTATTCATCGATTATGCTGCAACATCCCTTGGCAATTCGTTATTACCAAAATCTCACAGACGGCATGGTGGAGCTATGGAACCGAGGCCGTCGCTTTGATGAAATTCAATGTTATATGGATGGCTATCTTGCTTGTCTGCGACAGGTAAATGTTTTAGAACCCTATTTAATTCATCGTTTAGAAGAGGACGCTTGGCGTTTTTTCCGCGATCCTTCTAATTTTGAGTTTACTGCTCTAGAACGTGAGACTGATTATTATCGATAATGACCATATTTATGTTTTCGGTCAAGAATAAAGAAAAAAGACTATGAATATCCTAAATTTTGACCTGAAAGAATTATGGCAGAGAACTACAGCCCGCTTGTGCGGGCTTATTTTTTTTAAGAAGCCAAAGCTACTTCTACCATTTGTTGTAGCTCACCATTTTGATACATCTCGATCATAATATCAGAGCCACCAACAAATTCCCCGTTAATATAAACTTGGGGAATAGTTGGCCAGTTGGAATACTCTTTAATTCCTTGACGAATTTCAGGATCAGCTAAAACGTCTACAGTTTCAAAAGGAACACCAAGGGTACCCAAAATTTGTACCACATTGTTAGAAAAGCCACATTGAGGCATTAACTTATTACCTTTCATAAAGACCAAGATTTTGTGATCGTTAACCATTTGGTCAATTTTTTCTTTGGTTTCTGGGTTCATACTTGCTCCTGGAGGGATTTATTTAATGATAATTGGCTTATTGGATCTGTGAGGAAGAGAATCGTGTTGTCTGTTAAGTCTATCAGGGCTAGATAGACGAATCAGCACCTACCTTTATAACAAGGTTATCTCAGTACAGATAGTATTTATTGTCGGGCTGCTTCCCAAGCTTGAGGGGTGTAGGTTTTTAAGGCAAGGGCATGAATCGCTTCGGAGTCCATGGCATCTTGAAGTGCGCCGTACACGATTTGATGCTGTTTAATCATGGTTTTTCCTTCAAACTCAGCAGAGACAACGATCGCCTCAAGATGATCACCTCCACCGGTCAGATCCCGCACTACCACCTGAGCATCCGGGAGTTGGGCTTTAATCATATCTTCAACTTGTGCAAGTGCAACCATGGGCTTTTTCTTTGGAGAACGAATAAAAATACTATTATTAATTTTAGCGGTTTTTGCTCACGCCTTCTCCTTTTTTTCTGACACCCTATCCCTAGGGAACCTATAAGGTATCAAGGTTTATATCTTCTTGATTAAATTTTTATTTAAAGAGTTAATATACCCTAATCCTATCTAAGAAGAACAAAGTCCTTTAGAAAAACGCTCTAATGGTGGTAGTTAAAGCAAAAAAATCTTACACTAATACACAAGGCCAACTTTTGTAAACTTACCCCACCGACAGATTCTATGACCGACGTTCCTGTTTCTCGTATTCGTAATTTTTGTATCATTGCTCATATCGATCACGGGAAATCAACCCTAGCCGATCGAATGTTACAAATGACTGAAACCGTTGCCCAACGGAAAATGAAAGAGCAGTTCCTTGATAATATGGACTTGGAACGGGAACGGGGCATTACCATCAAATTACAAGCGGCCAGGATGAACTATCGCTCAAAAGATGGGCAAGAATACGTCCTTAACCTGATTGATACCCCAGGTCACGTGGATTTCTCCTACGAGGTATCTCGTTCATTAGCGGCTTGTGAAGGGGCATTATTAGTGGTGGACTCTTCTCAAGGGGTAGAAGCGCAAACCCTCGCTAATGTCTATCTGGCCTTAGAGAATAATTTAGAGATTATTCCTATCTTAAATAAAATTGATTTACCTGGCTCCGAACCGGAACGAGTGGCCAATGAAATAGAGGAAGTGGTAGGGTTAGATTGTACGGGTATTATTAAAGCTTCGGCCAAAGCAGGGATCGGCGTTGATGAAATTTTAGAATCCATTGTACATTTGGTTCCTCCTCCTAGCGATACGGTGGATAAACCGTTGCGGGCGTTGATTTTCGATAGTTATTACGATCCTTATCGGGGTGTGATTGTTTATTTTCGGGTCATGGATGGAACGGTGAAAACAGGCGACCGCGTTCGTTTAATGGCTTCTGGCAAAGAATACGAAATCGATGAGTTAGGGGTGTTATCGCCTAATCAAATACAACTAGATTCCCTTCACGCAGGGGAAGTAGGTTATTTTGCCGCAGCCATCAAAGCAGTGGAAGATGCAAGGGTTGGGGATACCATCACCTTAGCAGAAGCCCCGGCCAAAGAACCGTTACCCGGTTACACTGAAGCAAAACCGATGGTCTTTTGTGGATTATTCCCCACAGATGCCGATCAATACGAAGATTTAAGAGAGGCATTAAACCGTCTCAAACTCAATGATGCGGCCCTTTCTTATGAACCCGAAACCTCTAGCGCGATGGGGTTCGGTTTTCGTTGTGGGTTCTTGGGGTTACTGCACATGGAAATTGTTCAAGAACGCCTAGAACGGGAATATGATCTAGATTTAATTACCACTGCACCCTCTGTAATCTATCGCGTCACCACTATTGATGGGGAAATGACTCAAGTCGATAACCCCAGTTTACTACCACCCCCCCAAGAACGGGAAAAGGTAGAAGAACCCTATATTGAAGTGGAAATGATTACCCCTGAAACCTATGTAGGGACGTTGATGGAACTCTGTCAAAGTCGTCGGGGTGTGTTTAAGGATATGCGCTACTTTACCCTCTCAAGAACGTCTTTGATCTATGAGTTACCTTTAGCTGAAGTGGTGACGGACTTTTTTGACCAGTTAAAGTCGCGATCGCGGGGTTATGCAAGCATGGAGTATCAACTGATCGGTTATCGCGAAAATCCTCTGGTTAAATTGGATATTCTGGTTAATGGGGATAGTGTGGATGCGTTGGCAATGATCGTTCACCGTGATAAAGCTTATTATGTGGGTCGCGCTTTGACTGAGAAGTTAAAAGAGTTGATCCCCCGTCATCAGTTTAAGGTTCCCATTCAAGCTGCGATCGGTTCTAAAGTTATCGCCAGTGAACATATACCAGCATTGCGTAAAGATGTGTTAGCGAAATGTTACGGGGGAGATATTTCTCGTAAGAAGAAACTGCTACAAAAGCAAGCTAAAGGTAAGAAACGGATGAAAGCGATCGGTACCGTAGACGTTCCTCAAGAGGCGTTTATGGCGGTATTAAAGCTAGATCCTCAATAATTGATTGGATAAAGAAGATTGTTATGATAGCAGTCTTCTTGTCATGTTTTTCAGGGACTTTTAATCTATATTAAACTTATGTCACTATTAATAGTTTTAGCTAATTATTAATTTAATAAATACGATGTACTACGATTGGTTTATATTCAGAGAAATATCATTTAGTGATTTATTTCATTTGTTTTCGAGAGAAGAAATGAAAACGAATAAAGTTAAAAATTTTTATGAAAAATGGTATCAAGAAATATATCCCAAATTAGCGCACAACTTCTATAAACAGCAATATTTATATCATCGTTCCTTAGTTATAGATAAGAACAAAATATTTCATTATCAACTGGAAAAGCATAAAGAAGACAGAAACGATCAGTTACAATATCTGAGTGAGAGGAAATATTCTACCTCTTTTAATTGTTTTCATAAGAACTTATGTACAATACTGAGTCATGAAACTGACAGTATAGAATTACAAGAAAAATTCAAAAGAATTTGGTTCTTGATAAATACACAAGGCTATAATTTAAACAGTAATGAAAAAATAAATTATGAAAGTTATTTAAGAACAAGACATTGGAGAAAAATCAAATCGGCAATGATGTTAATAAAAGAAAGAAAGTGTGAAATGTGTATTGAAGGCTTAGGAATAGGAAATTTTAACGAATTACACGTACATCATAAACATTATAAAAATTTAGGTCATGAACAATATGAGGACTTATTATTACTCTGTGAATTACATCATAAAGCAATTCACAATCATCAATAGTTGTAAAAATGATTTTAAGCCTAAACATTCAATATCTGGTTTTGTTGTTCAGAACTTGGGGTTATTGTCACTGCAATATTTACATTTAATGCTTTACGCAAAACAGAGTAAATAGCTGTTAAATTATCCATTGTAGGATTACCTTTAGCTGATAGCATTCGATGAAGACTTTTACTAGGTTTAGCGGTTTGTATGGCTAGTTCTTCAAATCCTATTGTTGAATTAATTAAATCTCTTAATATGAGTCTAGCCGTCTCTGGTTCCCCATTAAGAAAAAGATAGGTAGCTTCATCAAGCAAAGCTTTTGCAAATTCAGAATCTTGTTTGACTCGCTTATTAACTGTTTCAAGATAATCTCTGGTTAATGACATAATCGTTAATTCTTTTTTTTGGTTTGTTTTTTTCTGTTTTTGTATTCTTGGTATAATTTTTTAGCTTTTTTGATATCCGATGGTTGACTCTTTTTTGTTCCACCACCGAATAAAATTATAAGTTGTTTACCTTCAATTGCTAAGTAGATTCGATATCCAGGACCCCAGTTGATTTTATATTCTCCAATTCCATTAATCCACTTAATATTAGAGGTATTACCTAACTCTAAACGAGACAAAGCAACCGTTATCTTAGCAGCAGCTTGAACATCAAGACTGTTAAACCATTTCTCATAGGGACTTGACCCATCTTCTCTAATATATTCTTGAATTTTCATCTTAAATCCAAGAGTAACATATAAGTTACTGTCTATGTCGAGACTTTAGCTAAACTTAACTCCCCATATAGAGAAAAATAGCTTTAGAAGTTGATCTAAAGCTATTATAATACCGTAAAATAATTGATTCCCTAAGCTATTACTGATATCTTGCACCAGTACAGAAAAACTTAAGAGCAAAATAAAGAAAATCAATTCTTAATCAGTTACAGTCAAAATAAATCCTGTTGCCTCTTGCCATCCCCCCTACCCCCCTTAGTAAGGGGGGAATTAAAGGGGGGATATAGCTAGTTGAATCGCAGGTGCAAGATGTGAGTATTAAATAGCCTTAGAAAAAGACTGTTCTTTGCGTCCTTTGAGATAAGGATCAAACACCGCAGCAATATTTCTGATTAACCAGCGACCGGTATTAGTAACTTCTAAGCGATCGCTATGTAAATGTATTAATCCATCAGCTTCTAAAGGTTTGAGATCGATTAATTCTTGGGCAAAATATTCGTCAAAATCAAGATCGAAATTGAGATTATACTTCTCTTCAATGCGATTTTTATAGAGTTGAGATTGACACATTAATTCCATAATAACAGCGCGACGGATAATGTCATCTTTACTCAAAGTTACGCCTTTTTCAATGGGTAAATGTCCCTCATCTAAGGCTTTATAGTAGTCTTTGATCTTCTTATGATTTTGAACATAAACATCATGTAACATACTAATAGATGTCATGCCAAAAGCTAAAAGATCAGATTCGGGTTTGGTAGTATAACCCTGAAAGTTACGATGTAAATCACCTTGAGATTGAGCGATCGCTAGTTCATCATTGGCTTTAGCAAAGTGATCCATTCCAATGAATAAATAATCATTATTATTGAATTCTTCGATGGTCATTTGCAACATTGCAAGCTTTTCTGGCGCATCGGGAAGTTCATCAACAGGGAGATTTTTTTGCGCTGGTTTAATCCAAGGAATATAAGCAAAGTTAAACACAGCAATACGATCAGGATCTAATTCTATGGTTTTTTGAACTGTTTTTTTAAAGGTGTTTCGGTTTTGATAAGGTAATCCATAGATGAGGTCAACATTGACACTTTCAAATTCAGCTTCTCTCATCCAACCCATGACATTAAATAACATTTCTTCGGGTTGAACACGGTTAATAACTTTCTGTACTTTCGGGTCAAAGTCTTGTATTCCAAAACTAATACGATTAAACCCTAACTTTCTCAGGAAAAAGATAAAATTGCGATCAAGATATCGGGGATTGACTTCAATAGATATCTCAGCATCTTTATCAATATTAAAGTTTTTAACTAAGGTATTAAATAACTGATCGATTTGGGATTGATTTAAGTAATTTGGAGTCCCACCTCCCCAATGAATTTGGTTGACTGCACGATTAGGAGAAATTAATTCGGCTGTTCTTTCAATGTCTTTAATTAAATATTCTAAGTAAGGATCGGCAACTTTTTTATTTCCTGTAATAATGGTATTACAACCACAAAAATAACAAGCTGTTTCGCAAAAAGGAATATGACAATAGAGAGAAAGAGGCGTATTTTTATGATTCCCTGCTGCGATTCCTGCTCTAAATTCTACTTCTCCTACCTTACTTTTAAGTTCTGTTGCAGGGGGGTAACTGGTATATCTAGGTAAAGATTTGTCGTATTTTTTAATTAAGTCTTGGTCGAATTCAATGGTTTTAGCTGTTAAGTTCATAGTCTTAATTAGCCTCTCAAGAGTTTAGATAACTTAGGTAGGATCGAGCAGAAAAAAAGGGAAGTTAGTTTAACAAAAATAGCAACTCAATTGTTTATTTTTCTAACTTTTCCCCTTTGTAATAACAGGATTGACAGCTTTATTCGGCAATAGCTACGTTGTGGGGATGACCATGACCATGAGGGTGTTCAGTTGCCCCAGGAATTGCCTGACGAGTGATTAATTCAAACACATGATCACCGATGGCTTCTTTAACATCAGCTTCTAATTCATGCACCACATCACGGTTTAATGTAAAGGCGTGGTTGGCCTCATCAATAATTTTCTGTTCTAAGCTTTCATCGATAGGTAAAGCATTTAAACCATCACGATATTTTCCTTTGAATTCTCGTCTAGCTTCTGCGGTAGCAATTTGCTCAAATTCATAGAATTGGGTTCCTTGATCTGCAGGTAATTCTAAAGCTGAACGAGCAATATTTTTTAAGCTTTGACCCCCAGATAAATCACCCATATAACGAACATAAGAGTGGGCAACTAATAAGGCAGGTTCAATCTGAGAAACTTCCCGAATTCTTGCGACATAGGTTTGACCAGCTACTGATGGGAAAATATCGGCTGCCCAATTTTCTCCGTAGTAGTATTCTAGGTCTTTTACTAAGTTTTGTTTACGGTTTAATTCGGGAAAATAAATCTTACTAATAACAGGATCGTCTTTATGGCGTTCTAACTCTTCTTCTAGGGTAGAATATAAAAAATAAAAGTCAGCTAATAGTTTACGAAAGGGTTCTCTTTCAACAATGCCTTTGAGAAAACACTTGGTAAAGGCAGTATTCTCTGCCAAGGTGTGAGAATGACTGGTTCCTTCCCGAAGCTTAAGGGCTAAGTTATTACTCATGATCAATACCTCTTGGTAGCAGTTAGAGGTTAGACTTTAGACGAAAAATGCTCTCTCTGTCTGAAGCCATAAACTCAGTGCTGTAATTTCTATTTCAGTTTATTACTATACAGTTATATTATCACTTAACTGCTAAATTTAGCAAAACTTAACATAACGCGAGTTAAAGATTTGTCGTTATAGGTTGGTTAAAGAGAAAATGGTTTTTATCATTAAAAATAAGAGAAATAATTGAAAATTTAGTTATAAAGAAGAAACATTAAGCAAAAGTAAGAGGTAATTATGTCACAACTAGGTCAAGAACATTTTCCAGAAGACGAACAACAAACGATTAAAAAATTAGTTGAAATTTTTGAATTTTTGATGAGGGATTATCAGTTTTCTCCGAGTCCAAGAACCCAACATCCCAAAAGTCATGGTTATGTTCAAGGGGAGTTTATTATTGAGGAAAATATGTCCGATCAATTCAAGGTCGGAATTTTTGCTGAACCTAAAACTTATCCGATATGGGTTCGCTTTTCTAATGGGAGTGGTGCGTCAGATAAAAATGGAAATTTTCAACCAGATACCCTGGGCGATATTCGAGGGGTTTCGATTAAGTTATTAGGGGTTAAAGGATGCAAAGCATTTGAAGATTCTGTGCCTAATGAACAAGATTTTATTGCAGTTAATACACCAATCTTTTTTCTCAGAGATGCTAAAGCTTATTTAGATTTCTTTCCTATTGTTAATGGTATTCGGGACGGAAAAATTAGTATGAATGCTGATGGAAGTCCTAAACATATTCCTGATGAACTAAAAGCGTCTTACGAAGCGATCGCTTATTCTTTACCTTTATTAAATCAAGTTAGAAGTCAAGTTATGACAAGCCCTTTGGAGGCCAATTATTGGAGTGCAACCCCTTATAAATTTAGGGATACTGCTATGAAATATGCTGTATTTCCTCACCTTGAAGGGAAAAAATTTAATATTGAAACAGCTAAAGATAAAACCAACTATTTACGAGAAGCAATGACTAAGCATTTAGCCAAAAAAGATGCTTATTTTGACTTCTGTATTCAACTACAAACTAATGCAGAAAAAATGCCAATTGAAGATCCGACGGTGTTATGGGATGAGAAAGAATCCCCTTTTATTAAAGTTGCCACTATGAGGATTTTTCAACAAGAATTTAATAATCAAGAACGTATAGAAATGGACGAAAGACAATCTTTTTCTCCTTGGAATTGTTTACAAGAATATCGACCGTTGGGGGGAGTTAATCGGGCGCGTAAAATTTATGGAGATATGGCTGATTTTCGTAATAAAATAAATAATGCTTAATAATGCTTTAGTTGATTTTATAGCTATAGCTTGCTTTTACTATTGAAAGTGAGCTATATAAGTTTTTATTGGAATCAACATATTGTTTACAATTAAATAGGAAAATCGCTAATGAGTCCAGATTGGGAATGGGCAGAATGATGGGATAATTCGATTTATTATGCAGAAATAAGGTTGTCTTTATCAACTCCAAATTAAAAGTGCTAATCTACTGACTACACCTAAGTTACTTCATAATTTTAATGACTATCAATTTCAATATAAACAAGCTCCTTACTAATATTATCTATAACAAATTCCTGCTTGTTTCAGACGGTTTAACGCTTCTCCTAAGCGATCGCAATCTGCAATTAAACTAATCCTGACATACCCTTCCCCCCCTTCTCCAAAGGCATTTCCTGGGGTAAAAACAATCCCTGTTTTTTGCAGTACATCCAGGGCAAAATCGGTGGAATTAGTATCACTTGGACATTTAACCCAAAGATACATAGTAGCTTGAGAGGGTTTAATCTTCCAACCTAATTCTCCTAATCCTTTGATTAGAAAATCTCGTCTCGTTTGATATCTTTCTTGAACTTGTTTAATATAACTATCTGGTAAATTTAAAGCCGTTTCAGCAGCAGCTTGAACCGCTGAAAAAATACCATAATCTAAATTAGTTTTTAAGGTTCTTAACCCTTGAATAATTTTAGCATTGCCTACTACAAACCCGACACGCCAACCGGCCATATTATAAGTTTTAGAAAGGGTATGAAATTCTACACCAATGTCTTTACCTCCAGGAATTTCTAATAAACTGGTGGGTTGATAGCCATCAAAGGCTAATTCGGCATAACATAAGTCATGAACTAACATGATTTCGTAATGGGTTGCCCACTTAATAATCTCTTCAAAAAAGGCTCTCGGTGCAGTGGCAGTAGTAGGATTATTAGGATAATTAAAGTATAAAATTTTAGCTGCTTTAGCAACATTTTCGGGGATAGAATTAAGATCAATTAACCAGTCTTTTTCTTCTGATAAAATAATGGGATAAAGGTCAGCCCCGGCAATTAAAGGGCCGCGAAAATGCGCCGGATAAGAGGGACTGGGAACTAAGACTACATCCCCCGGATTGATGTAAGCTAAAGCTAAATGGCCTAACCCTTCTTTTGAGCCAATTAAAGGTAAGGCTTCGCTACTGGGATCTAAGTCCACTCGATAACAGCGATGATACCATGCAGTGATGGCTTGACGAAAACTAGCAGTTCCTTCAAAGGGTGGATAACCGTGGGTTTGAGGCTGCTGTAAGGCTGCGATCGCCCCTTCTATGACGGGTTGCGGTGCCATTCCGTCAGGGTTCCCCATCCCTAAGTCTATCAAATCTAATCCTTGTTCTCTGGCCTTGGCTTTGAGTTCATCTAATCTAGCGAAAACGTAGGGAGGTAAAGCTTTTAAGCGATCAGCGCGACGCATCCAACTCAAACTCATAGTCACGGGGGGTTTTACAAATTATAAGTAAACTTCCATCTTAGCAAACTTTACAAACTGTTGCAAATTTTGTTAATTAATAACTACCAAGATAAATAATATAATATTATGTTCATAGGGTTCATAAATTATTTACAAATTGTCTAGAAATTCCTCAACTGTTAACCCTGCTTGATTTAAAATATTTTTTAATGTTCCTACTGCCAGAGTCTTTCTTTGCATGGGAATAACACAACCGACTTCAATTATTTCTTCCTCTTCACTTTTTATTTCTTTTTTGAGAATTAAATGACTCCCTTTTTGTCGTATTTGCACAAATCCTAGTTTCTCTAAGGTTTTGAGCGTTTTTTGACTACTCACTCTAGGTAATTTAGGCACTTAATACCTCAAATGTAGTCAATAAACGAGGGGATGTTTTAGGTAAAGGAAATTCTTCTAAATATAGTTCGGTTGCTTCTTTGAGATTAGCTAATGCTTCTTCTATGCTATCTCCTTGACTTGCTGTTCCCACCTCTGGACATTCAGCAACATAAACATCTTCTTCCCAATAGATAATCGCAGTAAATCTTCTATTCATTATTCACTAATTCCGTTAAAAATGATGTCAAAATCTGATTGTATCAAAACAAGAGATGACATCCTTCAAAACTGAGGTTATGAGCGCACACCTTTTCTATTGTTCTCATAATATCATGTCAAGTCAAGAAAATCAAATATTTTTAACATTAATTTTGGGTTAAAAATATCACATAAAAAACTATCCAAATAGTTTAATAACTTTATCTTCATTATAAATTATTGAAAGATCCGTTAGTCATTTTAGGGTAATAATTACTATGATTTTGAACACTGCTTTATTGCGATCTTTATCACTCGATTGATAATAATTATTTGTCATAATCTTCTCAAATTGACAAGCATCAGCCAGTATTTTTCACAGTTTTAATACATGAGAGGTTTAATGAATAATTATCTTGAGTCTGGGGAAAATTCCTCTTTTTCTCCTGAGTTAAAGCAAGCTTTGTCTTCTTTTAACGATGAATATAATCTATCTGCTTTTACTCACACAAACCAACAAGGAGCGAATTTAGCAGAAATTAATTCTTTAGCCGAAAAAATTGCTTTTTTTGAGCAAATGCTTGGAGAGAGTACCAATCAAGAGACGAAGTTAAATCAAGCTAAGGATATAGCACAGGATGCTTTAACTGAATTTGCCAGTCATGAGGGGTTTTCTGATGCGTTCACTGTCGCTTTTGGGGATAGTTATAATCAGGCGATCGCTGATAGTATAGCGCAACAATGGGCAAAGGATGATTTTGGTCTGTTTCCAGAGATTGAGGTGTTATCTGCTGAGGATATGGGAGATGCAAATGGAGCGTTTGCCACTTCAACCGGTAAGATTTATGTCTCAGAGGATTTTCTACTCAATAACAGTTTAAGTGATATTGTTTCGGTCATTTTAGAGGAAACAGGGCATTATGTAGATTATCAGATTAATGTAACTGATGCTGTTGGTGATGAAGGAGAAATATTCGCTCATTTGGTGCAAGGAGATGTATTATCTGATGGTGAGTTAGCATCATTACAGAGTGAAAATGATTGGGGAGTTATTAATATTGGTGGGGTTGATGTTTTAGTTGAGCAAAATCTCGATTTGACAGCACTCCATGAAACAGGTTCTAATTTTGAATTTGAAATGACAGATTGGAATCGTGATGGACGTGCTGATTTAGTTGCTATTAAGAAAAGTTCAACAGGAACTCGTAGCACAGAAGTTCATATTTTTTCAGGAGCTACTAACTTTAAATCTGCCCTCCTTAATACTGGTACAGCACTCCATGAAACAGGTTCTAATTTTGAATTTGAAATGACAGATTGGAATCGTGATGGATTCTCTGATTTAGTTGCTATTAAGAAAAGTTCAACAGGAACTCGTAGCACAGAAGTTCATATTTTTTCAGGAGCTACTAACTTTAAATCTGCCCTCCTTAATACTGGTACAGCTTTACATGAAACAGGTTCTAATTTTGAATTTGAAATGACAGATTGGAATCGTGATGGATTCTCTGATTTAGTTGCTATTAAGAAAAGTTCAACAGGAACTCGTAGCACAGAAGTTCATATTTTTTCAGGAGCTACTAACTTTAAATCTGCCCTCCTTAATACTGGTACAGCACTCCATGAAACAGGTTCTAATTTTGAATTTGAAATGACAGATTGGAATCGTGATGGACGTGCTGATTTAGTTGCTATCAAGAAAAGTTCAACAGGAACTCGTAGCACAGAAGTTCATATTTTTTCAGGAGCTACTAACTTTAAATCTGCCCTCCTTAATACTGGTACAGCTTTACATGAAACAGGTTCTAATTTTGAATTTGAAATGACAGATTGGAATCGTGATGGACGTGCTGATTTAGTTGCTATTAAGAAAAGTTCAACAGGAACTCGTAGCACAGAAGTTCATATTTTTTCAGGAGCTACTAACTTTAAATCTGCCCTCCTTCATACTGGTACAGCTTTACATGAAACAGGTGATAGGGGTACACCATCACCAACCCCTCAACCCCCATCATTACCAACCCCAGAACCATCACCAGCATTAATGACAACATCCAGCAATTTAACCCGTCTTTTAAATGGTGAATTTGATGGTCAATATATTGAAGCAGACGGTGGATATCGGTATCAATGTGTTGATTTAGTTAAAGACATGACTGATACAGAAAAAATTAATACAAGTTATTGGAAACGGGGAGAAAACGTAATTCAAAACCGAAATGTCGCCGTTGGTTCAGCTATAGCAATCTTTGATTCTAACGGCAATTATAATCATCGCCACACTGCAATTTTTGCAGGCTATGACACACAAAATGGAGTCTTTGGCTTTTGGGCTTGGAGTCAAAATTATCCCACAGGTTCACCTGTCACAAAACACTTTATTTCAATCAATGGTAACGCTGCATCAAATGCGGATGCAGACCAGTATTATCTTATTAAACCGATATAATTTTTGTTCAATGTGATAGAATTAAGGGCATAATATTATTATGCCCCTACGGTTAAATATAATCAATTTGTAGGGATTTAACAGTGTTAAATCCTTTTTCTTTGTCATATCTTTTTGCTTAAATTATTATATTGTCTTGAATGAAAATGACAGAGAATTTAAAGAGCGATCACATTAATATGAAGATACTATTATTGTACTCGTACAATGTTAATTAACCCAGAATTAAAGCATTATCCCAATCTAAAAAATACGACCTGATCAAAAGGTTAGAAGCGCAAACCTTTTCCATCATTTTCATGATATCATGTCAACTCAAGAAAAGCAAGGATTTAAAACATAATTTTTAACCAACAGCATAATCCGTTAATTTACGCAACTTAGGAGGATGAAACCCAATAACAATATCTTGTGCAGAAACTCCTAATTCAACTAAATCTTCAGCAATATCTTGTTCTGTCATATTCCATTGAATCCAAATTTTATCTCCTTTTAAATCAATATGAATGAGACAATAATGGACATATTTTTGTCCTTCCCATCCAAAATTAACGACTTGATAATGTTCTCTTTCCTCATCAAAAATTGCCTGTGTTTCTAACCCATTAGAGTTTGAATTATAATTAGTATATTCTAATAAAATATTTTTTACTAATTGACGATATTTAGTTGATTTATCCATATGAAACTATCATATTAATTTTTATTCATTCCTGTTAAATATTGAAGAATGGCATCAAGTTTTCCATTAACTTCTTGTCTCAGTTGTGAGATTTCTTGTTTAACTGCTTCTACATCTTTATCAAGCAACTCAAATGATTCTCCTATCCATCCTTTAGGATCAACAACACTATCTAATTCTTGATATCCATCTTTTAACTTGTTGATTTCTCGTTCTACTGCGGATAATCTTCTATGAAAATCAAAATCTGACATCCTTTATACTCCTAATCTATCATTATCTATTATATGACTAATTATTGGGTAAAGTAACCGTATCTAACCAAAAAGATTCAATTCCTTTCACTAATTTAAACAAGTCTTTTAAGTTACGAGACTTAGTAATATAACAGTTGACATAAAGATCATAACTTTCTTGGATATCCTCATCATTACTCGATGTTGTTAAGACAATCACAGGAATTCGTTTAAGATTTGGATCGCTTTTAATTTCTGCTAAGACTTCCCTCCCATCCTTGCGAGGTAAATTCAAATCAAGAATAATTAAATTGGGTCGGGGAGACTCATTAAACTCCCCTTCTTTTCGCAAGTAGGCCATTGCATCCATACCATTCCTGACGATCATTAATTGATGGGGAACGGTACTGGTTTTTAGCACTTCTTGAACGAGACGAATATCTGCCTTAGAATCTTCTACTAAGAGGATAATTTTATCTTGTTGACCCTCTCTTGCGATCACGTTGTTGACCTCCTACTGGTATGGTGAAATAGAATGTTGCACCTTGACCTACTTCTGACTCTACCCAAATTTTACCGCGATGACACTCCATTATTTTCTTACAAATGGCCAAACCCATACCAGTACCTGGATATTCGTCACGGGTGTGTAACCGTTGGAAAATAACAAAGATGCGATCGCTAAACCTGGGATCGATCCCCATCCCGTTATCTTTTACAGAAAATAACCATTCCTCTTCTAACCGTTGCGCTTGAATATGAATTTCTGGGGTTGCTTCTTTGCGGAATTTGATCGCATTAGAAATCAAATTTAAGAACAATTGTATTAACTGAGTACCATCGGCCATGACCGTGGGTAGAGGATCATGGGTAATGATAGCATTAGTGTCTGCAATGCGTCCCCGAAGATTGGCGATCGCCTTTTCTAGCGCGGTTTCAGACTCAGTTAATTGAAACTCGATGTCTCGCATATCCACTTTAGAATAGGCTAACACATCATCAATGAGAGTTTGCATCAAGCTGACCCCTTCGACGGCAAAGTTGATGAACTCTTTGGCATCTTCATCTAGTGCTTCATCGTAGCGCATTTCTAACAGTTGCACGTAGTTAGAGACTTGGTTTAAAGGTTCTTGTAGGTCATGAGAAGCAACATAGGCAAATTTCCGTAATTCTGCGTTAGAAAGTTCCAAATCATGGGCTAATTGGGCCAATTCGTCCGCTTGTCGTAGAATAATGTTAACAATCGCTTCTTTTAACCCTAATGCTGCTTTAATTTCTACTGGTTTCCAGGATAAGGAGGTTAGACGGACGGTTTCTTTCCATAATTCAAAGGATTTTCGGGGACATAACTTTAAATTTCCGTCAATATTCTGCATTTCGTAAGCTTTCGACGGATCTCCTCCCCAATCAACCGTTTGTATCACTTCGGGACGGAACCATAGGATATAATTACGGTGAGAAATCTTAACCGCTAATAACCCACTGGCCACGTCTTTAAAGTTTCGTGCATCTGCATATAAATTAGGTAAAGAAGGAGTGGAAAAAACGTCCTCATTAATTTCTTTCTTTAACCATTGCAGCAAATATTTAACATCTTCTTCTTTGGGGGTTTTTCCTATTAATTTATACTCATCTCCGACACAAACGACAACCCCTTGAGAACTGGTTAAATCTAAGAGATTTTGGTTACTTTTAATTAACCCTTCTATAAAGGTATTAGCTTGGGTCATTGATTCAATTAACCCACCCTGTATTGCTGTTAATTTCATGCGGTAATCATAGTCTTTTGTTTCTTCTTTAGCCGAAATTTCAGCAAAGACAACTTGTCCTAAAAATTCGCAAGCTTTTCTTAATTCATAAGGAACATATTTCGGGGTTAAATGGTGACAGGCGATCAGTCCCCATAATTTTCCTTCATCAATTAAGGAGATGGTTAAAGATGCACCTACACCCATATTATGCAGGTATTCGAGATGACAAGGGGAGGCACTTCTGAGGATAGAATGGGTTAAATCTAAGGCCGTATCATTGACGGGGTGTAACTTGGGAAATAAATCAACTCCTTCTGCTTTTGCGTTAGGAATTAAGCGAATATAGTTAGAACTAAACAGTCTTCTTGCAGGTAAGGGAATATCAGAAGCAGGATAATGCAGACCTAAATAGGGTTCTAATTCTTCTAGTTTATCTTCTGCTATAACTTCTCCATGATCGTCTTCATCAAATTTATATAACATGACTCGATCAAACCCAGTCATCTTACGGACTTCCTTAACAATAATTTGACAAAAATCCGTTAAATTCGCATTACTTTGTAACTGGTTTATAGAAGCTTTGGCTAAATGATAAAAACTCAAGAAAGGTATATTTTCTTGAGAAATAGCTGGTTCTAACTCTAAAATCAAGAAGCCTTCAATATTTCGATGAAAAACACCGTCAAAAATTACATAGTTATCTCCATCAACCCTTGCCCAAAGTTTGGTAGGATTAATAAAATCTAAGTTGTTGCTTTCTAATCCTGTTTTTAACTGTTCAATTTGGAAACTATCAAAAATATTGTCTAAAGTTAGCTTAATAATTTCCTCTGGTGTAATCCCAAAAAATTGTTTTGTGTTGCTGCTAGTTTGCACAATTTTGAGGTTAGACTCATCGAGAACAAATAAGACTCCGTGAGGTTGAGTTTTTCCCCATAAATGTATTTGTAATTCTTCTAATCTTTGCAGATTGATGTCTTGACTGGTTTTAACATTGCTAATCATCAAGTTTTCCTCAATTGACTGGGTTAATTAATTAATTATTGTTGATCTAAAGCGTATAACTTACCTATATGAACTTGCTTGAAGCGGTATAATTTTCAATGGATGTACTTGCAATAAAATAGTGTATCAGTTGACTCAGAATTAAATTCAGTATAACGCAAGATTAATATTATAGAGATGATAAAGGGTTAAGAATTAATATGAAATGTAAAGAAAAACAATCTTAATATTTTTATTATAATTTGCTTACTCTATTCATCAAAATTATGTTATCTTTTATCAGTATTATGTTCGGTTTTACCAAATTTAATTACTTTAGCCTTATCAATAATCAAAGAATTTAAAGGAATAGTCTATCCATATAAATCTACCGTAATACTCAATTGTTGCCCATTAAATTAAAATTTAACTTGTTGGCGTGAATCAGCAATAAATAGAGAAAGATCAAATAAACCTAACATTAAAACTGCAAAAACACCAATTGACTAAAGGGTTATTGATGACACAGGAACGAGAGAAAGGACTTGATTCATTATCTTGATCTTTCTTTATTTAATAATTACGTTTTTATTAATCTATCGAAGGTGGAACTGAACTCGAAAAATTACCAACAGGAGTTCCATTAAGAACAATAGTAGGGTTTTGATCACAAAGACCAAACTTAGCTTGCCAACGGGAAGGAAAATCCGGGTCAATAAATGTAATCTCAAATCTACCCCAATAATAACTAGGTTCACCATCCATCCCTTCTCTATAAGTATCGCAACGGAGAGAAGATGATTCTTGTACCCAATAACCATTATAAGATCCTCTATTCTTAAATTTACCTCCTAAACCATCTATAAAAATATGTCCTAATCCATCTCCATAACTCCAAACAGCCGTCCTTTGTCTGTCTTCAAGATAAATTACTGTATATTCTTCCGTTGACCATACCTCATTCCCATAGGCATTTTTAGGAACAAACATAATACTTAAGAATACAAACCATAGTAAAAAATAATTATGTTTCATGTTCAAATTAATTAATCTAAATTATCTGTAAACCATTGATAAGCTCACATTATCATCAGCATCAGCAATATTTTGTCAAGCAATCTTTACAAAATATTACATTGTTTGTTATATTAATTTATATGAAGAGCAATCGGAGGCAACAAACTATGTACACCACCCAACTTGATAACGGACTTACCAATACTTATGCAATTGAAACCAAACCTTACTACGCTGAGTTTCCTGCTCCCTACCAACAACGTCGCTACTTAATTCAAGGAGCTATCGCTACATTATTCGTCGCCAGCTTAGTTATTGTTTCTACGGTTATTAGCTAAGAATTCATCTCTTGCTTGACATCTCAAATTTCTCCCGTTTGACCTCAGTGTGACTGAGGTTTTTTGCTGTTTCCGTATCTTTTGAATAAAATTGTTTCTTTTGC
>NZ_AAXW01000042.1 GCF_000169335.1 Crocosphaera chwakensis CCY0110 | reverse complement strand
TTTTTGTTATAATTAATTAGGTGAATCATAATAAATTAGAAAAATAAAAGTAACCGACTTATGAAAACAAAAATCAAAACCCTTTATGAACAAGATTATTATCTTTGGTTAGAAGAAACCGCGAACCTGTTACGAAATAATCAATTAACTGATTTAGATATTCCTAACCTTCTTGAAGAAATTGAAGCAATGGGTAGAAGTGAAAAGCGATCGCTTTATAGTAATCTAAAAATTCTCCTGATGCACTTACTAAAATATCGTTATCAACCTGAAAAACGTTCTAATAGTTGGCGATATACCATAGAAGAACATCGTCAAAGAATTACAGAAGCATTTGAAGATAGTCCAAGTTTAAGAAGATATGCGTTAGAAATGTTTGATAAATGTTATCAAGATGCTAAAAAATTAGCCAGTAAAGAAACAGGTTTGTCTATAGAAGCATTTCCTAATAGTTCTCCGATTAATCTTGAGAAAACATTACACAGTGATTATTTACCTGAATAATAATTTTTTGGTTATTAAGATTACATATTTTTGCTGTATAATTATAAATAGGTACTATAAAAAAAGTTAGAAACCAATTATGACAATTAATTTAGAAAATTATTTTGATTTTTTGTCTAATGATGACATCAGAATAAAAGGCCATCGTATTGGAATTGAAGATGTCCTAAAATATTATTTACAAGGTTATTCTGCCGAGGAAATTATCAGTGAATTACCTACATTAAACTTAGAGAAAATTTATGCAACTTTAACCTATTATTATCAAAATAAACAGTATCTTGACAATTATTTACTACATTTAGAAGAAAAAAGAGAACAAAACTATCAAGAATGGTTAACTAAACCATCACCATTAATTGAACGCTTAAGAGAAGCTAAAGCCAATAAAAGATCAGAAAAATTAGTTTAATTGTGTACTATAATTTTATTATTATATAAAAAATAATTAGATTTAACAAATTTATCTAAACTAATATTAATATTGTTAAGTTAAAATTAAGATATTAGATTACAAAGATAAAGTTCATGAAAATTAATATTGAAATACCAAAAGAATTAGAGCAAGAGTTATCTCAAGAAGCATCCCAAATCAACTTATCCCTATCAGACTATGTTATACATCTTCTTTTAACTAGAAAAGTTTTAAATGAGACACCGAAAACAGGAAAAGACTTAATTGCTTATTGGCAACAAGAAGGTTTAATTAATTGTCGTTCTGATATTAAAAATAGTCAAGAATATGCACGTCAAATACGTTATGAAGCAGAACATCGTAACGAGATATAAATTAGTTCTATATATGTACTAGATACCGATATTTTAATTGATGTTCTTAGAGGTCATCAACCTGCAATTACATGGTTTACAACATTGCAAGATATCCCAAGTATTCCAGGTTTTGTCGTCATGGAACTTATTCAAAATGCAAAAAATAAACAACAAGTTAATCAAGTGTTTAAATTAATTTCACCATTATCAATTATCTGGTTAAATGAGAGTGATTGCAACCAAGCTTTATTAGATTTTAGTCAGTATCATTTATCTGATGGTGTTGGTTTACTAGATGCTTTAATTGCTCATTGTGTTATTAGTAATAACGGGACACTTTGTACTTTTAATGTTAAACATTATAGAGTTATTCCTAATCTAAAAATTATACAACCTTATACTCGTTAAAAATATTTTAGTTGTATTAAACAATTAAAATCCTAATTCTGCTCTTGCGGTTTCGGCTGCTGCAAACACTTCTTCATCAGGTAATTCAGACCAATCTGTTTCCCCGATTTCTGCATAGAATTGTTGATCATAAGCACGAGTTCTAATAACAACTGGCATCGGAACCGCATGACCTAAGATTAAAGCTTGTTGTTTAGAATCTAACTTTGCTAATACTGATCTTAAATTTTGTCCCCCAGAAACTCCCGTAAAAATAGCATCTATATCCTTTTCATCGTTTAATAAACAGGTGATTCTTGTCCCGACTTGTGACATCACTTCATTATCAATTCCTGATGGTCTTTGATCTACGATTAACAGGGTTACAAAATATTTTCGCATCTCCCTAGCAATGGTTCCAAAGATAGTTTGATGCACAATTTTAGAGTCTAAAAAGCGGTGTGCTTCTTCAATAGTAATCACTAATTGTCGAGGGCGATCGCTTGGACTTTTTGTTTGTAGAAATTTCTCAGCTTTCTTGACATAACTGCCATGAATGCGTCGAGTAATCATATTCGTTGCTAACATATAAGAAAGCATATTAGACTGTGAGCCAAACTCAATAACTACGTGCTTTCCTGCATCCAAAGACTCTAACACTTGATTAATATAATTATGAGGGCAAGCTGTGCGTAAATATTTTAAATTATCTAACCGCATCAACTTTCTTTGCAGAGACATAATTGAACCAGCATGACCCTGTTTTTCTTGACAAAATAGTTTAATATCTTCATTAGTCATGTTTAATAATTGCATAATCCATGACTTACCATATTCCGCTTCTAAAATGTTGGCATTATCTAAACTTGCCTCAGAAATTCCTAATTCATGACCCACTAAACGGATGTCTTCGATATCAATTTGATCGTAACTTAAATACAATTCTTGAGCATCACTTACCCCTCTTCTTTTAGTCGACTCAGGATCTAAAGTATAAATTTCTACCTGTCCAGGAAACAATTGACGCAACCCTTTAACGGTAGAAACTTCTTTCCCTTCTTTCATTGCTTCCCACCCATATTCTGAGTGCATATCAAACATTAAATTAACCGCAGCTTGCTTACGAATAATCCCAGAAATTAACAAGCGAGTTAAAAAAGATTTTCCCGTTCCTGACTTCCCAAAAACTCCATTACTTCGCTCAACAAACCGATCTAAATCAATACAAATGGGGACATCCATATCTAAGGGTTTTCCAATGGCAAAATTGCGCCGTGTGGGGTCATCTTCCCAACCAAAAACCGCGCGAAAATCTCTTTCTGACGCTTCATAAACTTGACTAAAATGAGTTGGTATGGTTTTGACGGGAAGGAGTTCGATATCTGCGTTGGTTTGCGCTTGAAACGATCCTAAAGAGGTATCTTCCGGTTGGGAAGGGTTATTTTCTTCTTCTTCTGTGGGGGTAAACATTAACATGGGTGCTAATTCTACGTTTCCATAGGTAGCACTTCCAGCTAACACATCTCGCATAAAAGTGTCTTGGAAACTGGGAGGGTTGGCTAAAATACGGGGGTTAGCAGTTCCTAAAGAAACATCCGTCAGCAAACAGAAAAACCGCGATCGCACCCCTTGTACAACCAAAAATTTTCCCACTCGCATTTGTTCGACGGACACATCAGAATGTAAGCGAACTTCTAACCCTTGTGAAAGGGAACCTTGAACAACCGCACCGAGGGGATGATCTGTCATCGTTAACAGTAACTCATACACTACATATAGGGTTATTACTGATCAGTACAACCCTAGGGGTATTGTATCGCAGAGAACAGGATTATTAATGAATAATGAAGAATTAACAATTAATAGTGAATTATGATTGACTCAGGTTACTTATGCTGATTTATACCTGAAGAAATAGCTTTTTTTTCAGCTTTTTTACTGATATTTTCCGTATTTAAGGTAAATTTATCTTTTTGACTACCTAACCAGCCTAAAACGACTGTTCCTAGGAGAAATGTTACCATTAGAGAGAAAAAGGTTGCATTAGCAGAAATTCCTAGACAAATTAAGCTAATATTGACAAAAATCTTTTGGGTGGAGTTAATACTGGTTTTGTTATTCATTAAGAGTATAATTTTGTTTAAAATATATCCGATTATATACGCACTTAAGTATTTTTGCGGTAAACTTTTTGAAAAGATAAATAATTTTCTTAGAATTAGATAAACGGCGATCTCGAAGAGATCCGCCAAGCGTTACGCTCCTTTTTTGTCATTATCAGTAATTGTTCTAAGGAGTCCCATTGTTCGGTATTAATGTCTTCAATAACCTCATCGAGTTGCTGACGATAACCTTGTAAAGCTTTGAGTAAAGCAGTTTTATTGTATTGAGCCATCATTAACCCTAATTCGGGGTTGCCTCCGCCGACACGACTGGTATCTCTAAACCCGGAACTGGCTAATTGTTGAGCTAAGTTTAATACTGTTGTCTCTTTTTCTCCTAAACAAGCAGCAATTAAACTAGCACTAATCATCACGGGTAAATGGGAAATCCAAGCGACTGCTTGATCGTGATTTTCTGGGGAGCAAGTATAAACTTTTGAGCCTAAAGATTGAACTAAATTTTCTAAAATTTTGATGCTAGTTTTTGGAGTTTTTTCTGTGGGAGTAATGACATAAGGAGCATTTTTAAATAAGTTTTTTTGTGCTGCTTCAATTCCTTGCTCAGCCGTTCCGGCCATGGGATGTCCCCCAACAAAATTAGACCACAAAGGCTCACATTCTTTGACAATAGCTGTTTTAACTGATCCCACATCAGTAATAATAACCTCTGGTCGTAAATTAAAAGTTAACTGTTTCAAGGTTTGATAAATTAAGCCAATGGGAGTACAAAGAAAAATAATATCTACAGTTGATAAAGAATTTATATGAATACTTGCGTGATCAACCACTCCCCTTTCTATTGCTCGCTGACAGGTGCTTTCTTTACGAGAAACACCATAAATAATATGTCCGCGATCGCGTAAATCAAATCCTAGGGAACCCCCAATTAATCCTAAACCAATAATTCCGATTTTCATGTTTAATATTCTCTCATCTGATAATCTTTACAATTAATCGCTTCTTCTGTATTAGCTTGAAAAGGATTGACTGGACATTTTAGACGATAATTATTGGTGAAATATTGGCAATGACTACAAGGAATTTCGTGCATTTTTTTTGCTCTTTTTATAACATCAGCGATTATTCCTATCACACTACTCCCTAACATTATAATAAAAACCCAGGCTATTACGAAACATAGGGGAATGATTAACGGTTGTATAAGGTCAATGAAGCGTACAATTAATGATAACACTTGATTATTTAATCCTCTTCATTTCTATAACTATCTACAGTTTCAACATTAACATTTTTTCTACTGTATCAAGTTAAGAAAATCTGGAGAATTATTATTTTTATAATTAACTGGTAGGTAGAAGATATAGTTTGAAAATTTATGTTTACTCAGCCTACCAGTACCCAGAGTTAAAACTTCTATTCTTTTCTATTCCTAACATTCAAATAAATTAGGATTCTTAGAGAAGTCTTCATTTAGCTGCTTTGAAACATAGGCTAATGATTCAAATCCTGAAGGAATTATTTCTCTTTTTTTTGTTTTTTCTTTATTGATTAATGGATAAAGCAAGGTATATAATTCATTCCAAGAAAGCTCTTTGTGATTGGGAATTATTTTCTTGAATTTTAGAAGATTTTCTATCTTTTTTAAAGCTATTTTTGCTAGTTCATGCTGAGTATAGGTTTCTGAAATAAGGGGAACAGATTTTTTAATTGGATCTCTTTCAATGGCAGCTAAAGCACGACGAACTGCTGAGACGATTTGTGATTTATATTTTCGTTGTCCTGTCCGTTTTTGATACTCTTTTCCGATAGCACTAGAGGCATAAAGAGGAGGTAAACGATTAAGCGCATAGGTAGCTACTTCAACCTTATTGATATAATTTTGGAGTTTTTGGGGATAAATTTTTAGTTGATTTTCAATTTCTTCTTGAACTAATAATTCCATAATATTTACATGAATTTCAGCCCGATTATCTAGAGTAGTTTTCATGAGTTGCTCCTCAAAATAAAAATGATAAACAATCCTAAACTCTCAGTTAGTTTCTAACAAAGTAGAAACTAAACTAAAAATAACTTTAAAAAATAAAACAGCCTTAAAAATACGGTTGTTAATTTTTTTTTGTTTTGTACTTTCCATAATTATACGCAAGAAATCAAAAATTGTCTAATAGTTTTTGAAGAAATTAACTTTACAAAATCTTGATAAAAATCTCCCTTAAGTTTATAAAATCTTTAAAAAAAATACGAGTTTTTACTGAATAACTAATAATCATCAGGATATAATTCTTAACAACTTGGTAGAAACCCCCAAAAAATGCGATAATAGCTATTCGGTAATTGCGAGGAAACCCCGAATGCGACTGTCTCAGATGCTCTTTGTCACCCTACGCGAAGATCCTGCCGAAGCAGAAATACCTAGTCATAAACTGCTATTGAGAGCGGGTTATATTCGTCGTATTGGTAGCGGTATTTATGCTTATTTACCTTTAATGTGGCGTGTATTGCAAAAGGTTTCTCAAATAGTACGAGAAGAAATGAACGCAGCAGGGGCCCAAGAATGTCTCTTACCTCAGTTGCAACCATCGGAGTTATGGAAAGAGTCAGGACGATGGGAAACTTATACTAAAGCAGAAGGAATTATGTTTTCCTTAATTGATCGCCAAGAAAGAGAATTAGGGTTAGGGCCAACCCACGAAGAAGTGATTACAACAGTGGCCAAAGATATGATCCGTTCCTATCGACAATTACCCGTTAATTTATATCAAATTCAAACAAAATTTAGGGATGAAATTCGCCCTCGGTTTGGTTTAATGCGCGGACGAGAATTTATCATGAAAGATGCCTATTCTTTCAACGAAAACGAGGCTAGTTTACAGAAAAGTTACGATGCAATGGATCAAGCTTATCGTAATATTATTAGTCGTTGTGGATTAGCTTATAGAGCCGTAGAAGCTGATTCTGGAGCCATTGGCGGATCAGCTTCCCAAGAATTTATGATCCTAGCAGAAGCAGGAGAAGACGAGGTTTTATATACAGAAGATGGTAAATATGCAGCTAATGTTGAAAAGGCTGTTTCTCTTCCAAAAGATGTCGAACAATCTCCTTTTACTACTTATGAAAAAAAAGAAACTCCCGATTGCAATACTATCGAAAAACTGTGTAAATTTTTAGAATGTTCTTCGACAAATATTGTTAAAAATGTTCTCTATGAAGCGGTTTATGATAATGGAAAAATACTATTGGTTTTAGTTAGTATTCGAGGCGATCAAGAAATTAATGAAGTCAAATTAAACAATGAATTAGTAAAAGTTGCAGATCAGTATCAAGCTACCACCTTATTAGCTTTAACAGTTCTTGATGAAAATGCTCAGAAAAAATGGACAAATAAACCCTTACCAATGGGTTATATTTCCCCTAATTTAGAAGATGAATATATTGCCTCTGGAGAATATATAGAAGGGAAGTTTTTAAGAATCGTTGATAAAACTGTTGTTGACTTAGAAAACTTTGTAACAGGAGCCGATGAAATCAATTATCATATAGTTGGAGGAAACTGGAACAAAGACTTTAAATTACCTCAATTAGTTTGTGATATTAGAACCGCAATGATCGGCGATCGCGCTATTCACGATCGCAGTCAAACCTTAGCCAGTGCAAGGGGGATTGAAGTGGGACATATTTTCCAATTAGGCACTAAATATTCTGAAGCAATGGGAGCAACCTTTACCGACGAAAATGGAGAAGAAAAACCTATTGTAATGGGATGTTACGGTGTAGGAGTGTCCCGTCTAGCGCAGGCTGCCGTCGAACAATCCTATGATAAAGATGGCATTATTTGGCCAGTCGCGATCGCTCCTTATCATGTGATTATTATTGTCCCGAATATTAAAGATAAAAATCAAATAGAAGTAGCAGAAAATCTCTACAATGAATTGAATAAAATCGGCATAGAAACAATGTTAGATGATCGGGATGAACGAGCAGGCGTTAAGTTTAAAGACGCTGATTTAATTGGTATTCCTTATCGGGTAGTGACAGGGCGATCCTTAAAAGCAGGTAAAGTTGAAGTTGTTACTAGAAAAAGCAAAGAATCACAAGAAATTGAAGTAACAAATTTGGTCGAAACTTTACACAATTGGGTAGAACAAGCAAAGGTTAACGATTAATAAAATTTAGATGAGAAAACTTTTTGCATTTTCTCAGGCAGTTCTCAGATAGTCTCACTAACTTGTTGGAAAGATTATCAACTCAATTGTGAATTCTGCCATGATTAATGTATCTACAAATAGTAAAGCATTGTTAACCTTTTTAACTCTTGGTTCCATTGCTACGACAGTATCAACAGCCGAAGCATTGACCCTGAAAGTTGAAATAGAAAATCTTGGCCCTGATGGTGGTGTTGCGCTGACCCCTGTTTGGGTTGGATTTCATGACGGTAGCTTTGATAGTTACAACGGGGGATTATCTTCACAACGTGGTTTAGAGCAAATTGCCGAAGATGGCAATCCTATGACCATATCCGAAGACTTCCTCGATAATTTGACCTATATTGATGATAATGGTACTCCTAGTGATTCTAGTGATGACATTAGTGGCATCTTTTCAACCAATCAAGTCGGAACTCGTGTCGATGGTTCTATTGGTGGAAGTCCTATAGCACCAGGAACTTCAGCGATGAATCTATTTGAAGTAACCCCCGATGATTCTAATCGTTACTTCTCCTATGTGTCGATGGTTCTTCCCTCTAGTGATTATTATGTCGCCAATGGTAATCCTTTAGCCCATAGTTTAACCACTTTATTTACAGGAGAAGAAACCTCAATTTCCTTTGAAATCGGACTTCCTGGAACTGTTGACGACGCAGGAACCGAAATCAATGATTTTGAAACCTCTGCTGGTAATGGGTTATTCGGAATTCCTGGGGGACAAACTGGAGGAAATCAGGGAGCGGATGAAAATGGAGTTAACACCACTGTTAGCGATCCTTTTGCCAATTTCCTCAATAGACCAGCTAATTTTGATATAGACTTTGCTAACCTAGATTTCAACAATGAGGATCTCTATCCCAATGGAATTGCTCGTGTCACTATTAGTGCAGTACCAGAAAACCCCGGACAAGAAATTGAGTCCGTTCCTGAATCATCCACTACTGTTGGTTTAATGGCGATCGCAGGATTATTTTTCTTTGGCAACGGTCTACGTCGTCGTCAAACTCACTAAGTTTCTTAACAAGATACAGAATAGAAGTCAACTTGAGTTGGCTTCTAGTTTAAATGATCAAGCATCAGTTGAAATACATCCACTGAGTTGATAGCCTCTTGTTCTAATAAGTGTGACTGATGGGTAATGAACACGGGACAATCTTGAGGAGACTGGGGTAGGTGTCCATGAGAACCCTTAACCAAATTAGCATCTAAAGGAATCACATCCATTAGATAGCGAAATCCTAATTTCTTCTGCAATAACTTTAAGGCAATTTTGCTCTGAGGAACGGGAATTTGAGGATCAATAAAGAGTTCTACAGGATCATAACCCGGTTTACGATGGATATCAACGGTTCTGGCAAAATCTGGGGCATATCTATCGTCTAACCAGTAATAATAAGTAAACCATGCCTCCGGTTTAGCCACCGCCACCAGTTCCCCTGCACGCTCATGATCGAGATGGTATTTTTGCTTACCCGTCTCATCCAGCACCCAATCAATGCCGTCTATCTCTTCTAACAAACCCTTTACCCTGGGTAATACTGTCGGTTCATTAACATAGACATGAGCGAGTTGATGATCAGCCACGGCAAACGCTTGACTTGCACCAGCATCAAGGAGTTCTAACCCCAACTCCTCACGAATCTGTAATAGTCCGGCTTCCCTCAAGATGCGGTTAATATGAATGGGTTTATTTACAGGGGTGATGCCATATTCAGAGAGAATAATCACCTGAACCCCTTTTTCTTCATAGAAATTGATCAATTCTCCACATAAAGTATCAATTTCTTGGAGATCCTGACTCACTTGTCCCACGTCACAGCCAATTTTTTGCAGACAATAATCGAGATGCGGTAAATAAATTAACGTTAAGGTAGGACTAACCCGATTTTCTACCCATTTCGCTGATTCAGCAATCCATTGACTAGATTCAACGGAGGTTGCTGGTCCCCAAAACTTAAACAAGGGAAACGATCCGAGTTCAGCCTGAAGTTGGGGGCGTAAATCGGCAGGTTGAGTGTAAATATCAGGAATTTTACGCCCATCGGCAGGATACATAGGACGAGGCGTTACTCCATAGTCCACCGTGGAGTACATATTGTACCACCAAAACAAATTAGCGCAGGTAAAGGAAGGATCGATTTTTCGGGCTACATCCCAAATTTTAGGAGCTTGTACCAGCTTATTAGACTGTCGCCAAAACTTAACTTCACATTCATCCCGAAAATACCAACCGTTGCCCACAATACCAGTTTTGTTCGGCCATTGTCCAGTTAAATAGGTACTTTGGGCGGTACAAGTAACGGCCGGGAGAACGGGTTTAATGGTCGCAACCTGTCCTTGGCTCATCCAACGTTTGAGGTTAGGGGTTTGTTCACTTATTAATCGTAAACTCAAACCAACCACATTGATAACAACTGTTCTTTTCATATTATTTAAACCAAAGTCTTATAAAGAGGCTAAAATCCATTCATATTCCCGTTTGATAGAGGTAAATATATCCAGTTTCATTTCTGGTGGCAAAACTTCCCAAGTGTAGGTTTCAATTTCGAGGTGGTTGCACTGGGGAGCTTGGGACAGTTGTTGAAGAATGTCAATAATATGATCTTGGGTAGAAGCAAACGGGGGATAGCGATCGATGAAAATGGGAACATGGAAATGGGTTCGCCATTCCGTTGCAGAGGTATTCATTAACTTAGGGAGCGCATCCTGAAGGTCTGGATAATGATGCAGTGTCCCAGATGACCCTTTTTCAATGACCTGATGGAGATACGTGGACTCAGCAAACGGTTTTAGGTGTTGTCTTAAAACTTTTCGCTGTGCTTGATCTGGGGGAATAGGAATACGAATGGCTGAACTGATTTGAAACTTACCAATGGCAATACCAGCCTTCTGAAACTTGGCTAAAGCGATCGCAGGATCTTCATATTCCACTGCAAAATGACAGGTATCATAACAGACTCGAATGTGTCGTCGGAGCCATGTCTCGGCTATGGTGCTTGTCACCCCATACTTTTGCTGGAGGTATCTTGGCCCTACCGATAAAAGCCAGTTTTGGAAAAAGGCGATCACTTCATCGGTGTTTTCAAGGAGCGCATCGGGTTCGGGTTCGAGATCCAAATGCAGCAGTTTTCCTGTCTCCTCTTCTACTTGAGCCATCTGTGCAGCCATTTCGGCTAATTGAAAGCTACTCCCCTCAAAAATCGTCGGAAGTTGATCGGGGTTAGACTGCCACCAAGGTTTATAGGATAAAGGCATGGTAGAAATGCCTCCATCTATGGCTTCTGGCAACAATTTTGCTAATATTTTCACCAAACTTTGAGTATAGGTCAAGCGATCGCCTTCGGACCAGTCGGGACGATAAACCTGATCTTTGACCACTTGACGATGAAAGCCACCGTAAGGAAATCCGTTTAAAGTAAAGACATAACAGTCTTCACTGGTTAACCAATACTTGAGTTGGTCTAAATTATCTTCCTGTAGTAGTTCCTCGCTTGCTGTACTGGCCAAACGGAGTCCAATGCCAAAAGGTGCATCGGGAGCCAGTTCGTTTTTGAGTTTTGGGATATAAGTTTTTAGGTTGTCAAAGACATTCTCCCAATCTTCTCCTGGGTGAATGTTACTGCAGTAGGTTAGATGATAAGGGCGATCGCCGTTTTTAGTTGGATGTATCAACATTTTCAGTTAAGACGATTTTAACGACAGAGTTTCTAAAATTGCGATCGCTTCTCGATAACGATCAAAACTAACATGGTGAACTTCTAACCCGGTACCGATGTCTTGAAGCAGCATCAACGTCAGTTCCCCTCCTAAATGTTCCTGAAATTCCTTTAACCCAGCAAACAAGGAGTCAGGATGATCAGGACGATCAAGATGTGTCGAAAGTTCTGGCACATAAAGGGCAAACCCCAGAGTTTTTAAAGTATGACAAATGCTTTCCCAGTCAGCTTTTGAGAGCAGTTGAGAGAGATAAGAATAAGTACAGTCGAGGGCAATGCCAATGGCTACAGCTTCCCCGTGACGGAGACTATAACGGGTGAGAGACTCTAAACGATGGGCTACCCAATGGCCAAAATCGAGAGGCCGAGATGATCCCATTTCAAACGGATCCCCTTGTCCTGCAATGTGAGCCATGTGTAGTTGGGCGCAGCGATAGATTAGCTGTTGCATCGGAGCCATAGCTCGATTAGCGATCGCTTTAGCTTGTGCCTCTATTTCCTCAAAAAAACCGGCATCCTTGATCAGAGCAACCTTAATCGCTTCAGCTACGCCACCCCGCCAGTCCCGATCATCGAGGGTTGTTAAAAAGGTGAAATCGTTTAACACCGCATAGGGTGGGGCAAAGGTTCCTAAAAAGTTCTTTTTGCCGAAGGTATTGACCCCATTCTTCACCCCTACCCCAGAGTCATTCTGAGCCAATACCGTTGTAGGAACCCGAATGAGACGAATACCTCGATGGGTGGTGGCCGCTACATAACCGACCAGATCCAGCATTGCACCTCCTCCGATGGCCACGACGTAAGAGTGACGACATAACCCTGTGCGATTCAGTTGGTTTTGTAAATATTTAATCAAAGCTGGTTCATTTTTGGCCGTTTCCCCACCAGGGACAACAATGGGAGCAGCCTTTAACTTGAGTAAGTTAGGGTGTTTTTGGCTATACTGCTCGATTTGGCCCGATAGATGAGGATGATGAGGGAGTAACCCCTCATCAACAATGACAACCAACTTTCTAGCACCTTTTTGACCATCCGCAGCAATCATTTCAGCAAACAGAGGATTGTTAGGGTGAAATAATTGTTCTGTAAAATAAACATCGTATTGAAACGTTACGGCAAACTGTTGTCGAATGGGTGAAGGAATATTGGATTTAAGGGACTGATTAATAGACGATTTAAAGGGTTTAGAAAAACTGGTGATCACAAGGAACCTCTAGGAAATTTAAGGAATACAGAAGTCAGAAGATAAATAGAAAAGAAGGGGATAAACTAGGTGACAGCAAATAAATTCCCTAAGAGACGGGATAGGATTAGAAGAAAGAGGACGGCTAAACCATAAATCCAGCCAGCAAAACCGGCAGCCACAGCAGAATCTAAAACAATTAAGGAAAGTACCCCCGATTTCACAGCTTTCTGCACTGTCATCGGACTGGGATCTTGGGCTGCTTTGATAAAAGCTGGTAACACCAACCAAGCAAACAACACAGCAAAAGGAAAACAATAACGCCAGTGGTAAACTTCTAGAGTTCCTAACCCTAAAACACCAAAGACCACCAGCAAAGCTAGGATAATAGCCAAGAGTCCTGTTGACTGTTTTCCCCCTTGCACTTCCCCCTGGCTAACTGCAGTGACGGCAGCAATATAAACAATAGGAATGAATACCAAAAACCATCGTTCCGATAGCATTGTCGGCATGACACTGATTCCCAGGAGTAGATTTCCTCCTCGGCATAAACCCATATTCAACGGTCCCAACCACTGATGATGCTTGCCGAAACCATCATAAATCAAGGCAGCCATAGCGACAGCGATCGCAATGACGGCACTAACTATCCCTACTTGGGCGGCCGCTAAAATACCTATCCCTAGTAATCCACTTCCTAAAATAATGGCTGCTCTCAAAGAAACATTACCCCTAGGCAGTGGACGTTCAGGCCGTTCAACCCGATCTAATTCCAGGTCAAAAACATCGTTAAAGACCACACCACCCCCATAAAGCCCACTGGTAGCAAGCAGTAACCAGAGCAAGGGGGTAAGTTCGTCGGTTGTCAAATTACCAGCCCAGACATCGGCCATAATACTCACTCCCCCAGCAGCAGCATAACCCACTAAAATATCTGCCCAAGCCGTCACAATATTAGCCGGTCGCATCAACTGTAAATAACCCCAGATCGAGGGTGACTTAATTGCTTGTGTTTGCATCATTAATTACCTCGCCTTTTCACTCCTGCCTTCTTTTAACGAATAATGATTGATTCTTGAAACGGTTTCTCTACCATAGGGGTTTGTCCTCGCAGCACTGAGTTACCCTCATAGAGTTGTCGCTGATCGATCGCCGTAGGTTCGAGCCAGTGTTCTTCTTTCATTTCTCCGCTTTGACCATAGGCTTTAAGGGCGTTGCCGTAACAAACTGCTTTGACCTGAGTTTCGGGAATATTGCTTTCTAACATCAGTTGAGCGGTTTTCGGAACAGCCAGAGGATCGCTCATTCCCCAGTCTGCTGCACTATCAATAATGATGCGATCGCTTCCATACTTCTTAACCAGTTCTACCATGCGCTCGTTGCCCATTTTTGTATTGGGATATATAGAAAAAGCACACCAGAAACCGCGATCAAGCACTTCGTCTACCGTTTCTTCATTAGCATGATCAATAATCACCTGCAACGGGTCTAACCCTTCGTCTAGACAAATATCCATGCTACGACTGGTTCCTTCTTTTTTGTTACGGTGAGGAGTGTGGACTAAAACCAGTTTGTCTAGTTCTTTGGCCAGTTTTAACTGGAGACGAAAATATTTTTCTTCGGCCTCGGTCATATCATCAAAGCCGACTTCTCCTAAGGCCACGACTCCTTCTTTGCAAGCATACAAAGGCAACAACTCCATCACCTGTTCGGCCAATGGTTCGTTATTGGCTTCTTTGGGGTTAATAGAAATGGTGCAGTAATGTCGAATGCCAAATTGTTCGGCTCGAAACCGTTCCCACCCAATCAAGCTATTAAAATAATCTTGAAAGGTTCCTACGTGGGTACGAGGTTGGCCCAGCCAAAATGAGGGTTCAATAATAGCAACTACTCCGTACTCTTTCATGACGAGATAGTCGTAAGTGGTACGTGAGGTCATGTGAATGTGGGGATCAATGACCATCATATTGTCGATTAGCATTGTATTTTCTCCAGTTTTATTATGAATCAGTTTTATAAGTAGTCGGACATGAACATAGTTAACTGTCTCAAGAAATGTAAATAACTTTTGAAAGCAAAAGGCAAATTAAAGCCCTGTTTCTCATTGTTTATACAGTTTCCCTGCTCCCTGCTCCCTTGCCCACTTCACAGTAACGTTTATTGTTGTCCTGATACTTATTGCTTGGGGCTTAATTAAAGATGGGTTCTACTAAAACCATCCCAGGTGAGTTGCCCCTGTTCAATTTCTTGTTTTATGGTGGGGACAATATTTAATAGGATTTGTGCCTCAGCAGAACCCCCAAAACAAGCCAAAGCAGCAGCTTGCTGCTCAAACCGTTCCCCTTCCTTGAGTACCTTTTCTAAGTCTGCAAGGATTTGACCTTCTGTAAATGAACCCATCCCTCGCCACAATTGGGGGTTAACGCTACGACCCGCAGACCATCGCTCATGGGCATAGTCAGAAAGCATTTTTGCTAATTTAGCATTGACACGGGAGTCCAGTCCTTGAATTTGACTGAGATGACTCTCCACAAACAAGGCTTTAAGAACCATTTGGTTCCAAGCTGCTTCTTCAAAATAGTCCGCCGGATAGGGATTGTGCAGTGCGATCGCATTGAAAACCGTTACCATATTGGTGCGTAGTCCTTCAATGGCTCTTGCTTTAAACTGTTCTGGATAGGGCAACACGGGAAGACTTTGATACAAGGCGATTTGTTCAGCCACATCCGCAGCCGAAAAGAGCTTTTCAACAGAAGCTAGATAATCATCAGCATCCTCTTTATGAAAATTCAGCAGTAAAAGGGTTCGCACTGTTTGATCCACAGTCCAATGCCCTGGCATCCATCCTGAGCGAAGTTGATGGGCTATGGCCAACTCCTCTTGGCTTAAACTTAAGTTGGCTTTACCTACTTGACGAGCCGTTTGACTAAACCCGATGAATAAGGTTTGTTGTGATTGGTTTTCTGACAACTTCTCTATTGTCCAATGCAGCCAAGTTAAGGCGGACTTATTTAACTGCTTTTCTAAGCAACTCTGAAGATAGTTAATAATGCTCTTGGTTTGTGGTGTTTTGGTAGGGTGTTGAATAGATGCAATCATAATGGTTTAAATTTGTGTAAAAAGTTATCAAGAAACAGAATGATTGTGTGATAATTTTCAATTCAGGATTTTTCTGGTCTTACCCCGTTGCCACCACAAGAAACCCACTGCAGCTAATGCAATCAGCGTTCCTAAAAATTCCCTAGTTAGTTCCACTTGGGGATTGACTGGGGACATACTATGATTGGCTATACTAAAACTTCCACTGGTTAGATTAGCCATAAAGCCAGGTATGGTAACACTTAATTGATAGGAACAAAAAAAAGCAAACAACAGATAGAGTAGTTTAGGAAAAAGCTTTCTTATGGCCAACCCAAACAGGAATGCCACCAGTCCATAAAATATCATCCACATCCATACATCCATAACGCTAGGATTGAAATAGACTTCAGCGTTATTGTCCTCATGCTGTAGCCAGGCAAAAATAACAAATGATATAACTCCAAAAGAGTTTAATACATTGAAAATTTTTCGATTCATAGGATTTCACTCTCTCACCACTGAATGGTTACCGATTTGGTAGAATTAAATTAATAGTTAAGATGCGCTCTTAGTAGAGTTCGGTTTAAGAAAGGGAGGAAATAGGAGAGAATTGTTACTCCAACCCCCACACCTTTGTCGTATAATTTTGTCTTATGGCGAACTCAAGTTACTTAAGAGCGTTTGCCTTTTTTTCTAAGAAGTGTCATTAAACCGAATGCAACTGTCGTACCAAGAACACCGGTAGGTTCAGGTACTGAGACTGTCTCAAAATCTAATTCTACAGAAATCGGATTTGCATTACCTTGTCTTAACCACATGGAATAGGTTCCCGCTTTTAAAGGAAGATCAAATCCTATTGCTCCTGCTTGCGAGTTTTGAGGTAAAGCTAAGTTAAGCAGGCTCTGTTCAAGTGTGGCTTGGTTCGGTAGCCCTGCATAAACACCTTCATCCACTTCTGCCTGAAAATAATCCTCGTCTATGCCACCATTTTCGGGTGTTAGATTAGATATTGCCATCTCTTCTAAAATTTTATTAGTGCCAACTTGGGTGCTTCTTAGATGGGACCAACCTAACAGTCCTGTGGCTTGGAATCCTGCTGGGTTACTATTAGGAAAGGTGAAGTCAAAAACATCTCCCTCTTTGATACCAATGAAAGCAATATCTTCAAAAGGGTCTACGACCCAGTCATTAAGAACGATCGCTTTTAAGGCCTGTCCTTTATCTACGGTAAAGGTAAAATAATCTAAACCGACTCCACCGTCGTTAAAGAATGAGGCTCTGAGGGTGTTTACCCCTGGTATTAATGAACCTAAGTCAGTTGGGTCTAACCGATCATCAGATAAGTCGTCATAACTCATACCACCTTCTTCATCATAAAAGCCAGGAGTAGGAGACATGGTAAACGCATTAGTTACACTGGGAAAACTGATAGCAACCATTCCTGTAGTAATTGCTAAAGAAAATGTCTTTAGTAAGTGTTTCACGATACAAAATCTCCAAAAAGTGAATAATTGGTGAATAAATTGTTTGTATCTTAGAAAATTTTTCGTGAATTATCCACCTCAGTAACATTAAAAAAATATAAATGACATTATGTCAAATTTAGACATATAAAAATAATATTTGCTTATTGGTGAGTAACAAAAAAGCTGTAAAATCCTATTATATTGCTATTATCAGGGTTTACTTATAAAATAATCATTTATAATAAACTATAATCATCTATCGATAAAATAGATAATACAAGTAACTATTATCATATTTTTATGACAATAGTTTAACTACTTTCTTTCTTGTACAAAAATTAGTTAATATGGTATTTGAAAATTTAGTTTCTTAACTAATTATTAACCTGAGTTCGGATTGATGGTGATAAACAATGGGTAAATTTACAGTCAATCCTCATAGATTATTGAATATCAATGATAGAAAAAGAAGAGCTTTAGGATAAATTTAATCCATCTCTTCTTTGAAAAAATAGATTTTAAAATTAATTAAAGATGCTTGTCAACAGCTTCTTTAAAAGTTTCATAACTCGCTTTACCTACCAGATGTTCAACCACTTCTCCCTTCTTGAAAATGAGAACAGCAGGAATACTTTTGATTCCATATTTTTTGGCATTTTCTTTGTTTTTATCAAGGTCTAGCTTAAATACATTGACCCTGCCTTCATATTCTTCTGCTAAGCGGTCAATTAAGGGACTGATGACACGACAAGGTCCGCACCAAGTTGCTGTATAATCAACCACCATTGTTTCTGAATCGGCTAACAATTGTTCAAAATTGTTATCTTCTATAAATGTAGCTGTTGTCATAATAAATCTCCTTAAATTAGAGTAGACTAAATTAAGAGAATTAAGCTTAATTAATTTTTTTCGTTTTGCCTAGGAAAATTTATCACATTTTTTAATACATAAATTTCCTAACAAGACTAAACCTAGTTTAAGACTGAATTTCATTGGGAAAGCTTGATATTCAAGAAAATAATCAATTTATTAACTAAAACTAAAAACTATCACGATAAAATTAGAATGACTTGGTAATCATAGCTTTCTTCTCTTATTTAATTTGTTTCTATATTACACCCTTTGAGCCACTATTCTAAACTTTAAGCACAATAAGGTAAATAAAAATACTACTTTAATTTCATAGTACGGCTGATTTATCACTTATTTTCAGGTAAAGAAGGGCGAAAAGATAAATAGATTAAAGTTCCTAATAAAGGAATTAAACTGACTGTCCAAAATAGGGCATCACTTTTTAGATTTCTTCGTAACATATCATCTTTAATAATAAAGGGAAAAATCAAACAAAGACAGAGTAAATCTAAACTCATCACATTAATAAATCGTCGAGTTTGCCATTCTTGAATAAAGTTTGACCAGTTACCAGTTATGAAACCCCAAGTAATAAAAACAATGAGAGCTATACTTAAAACAATATGGAGTAAACGGGAATCAGCTAGTTTAATCAGTAGGTTTTTTTCGCCACTAAACTTAGGATTAGGTTCCCGTAAAATTAAGTAAGGAATAACTGCAAAAGTCCCAACTGCTAAAGAAGCGATCGCAAACGGCCAAGCAACTATTTTTTGTTCCCTTCCATCAATAAACAAAAGATTAGCATAAATTACAGTAACCAGGCCAATGCTATTAAATACAGCAATAATTAAAGGATTAATATTGTCCCAATTTCCAGTTGATAAATTTTTGATCAATTCTATAGTATCTGGTTGACCAGGAGGTGCTAATAGAAAAC
Organism: Crocosphaera chwakensis CCY0110; assembly: GCF_000169335.1. Taxonomy (GTDB): domain Bacteria; phylum Cyanobacteriota; class Cyanobacteriia; order Cyanobacteriales; family Microcystaceae; genus Crocosphaera; species Crocosphaera chwakensis. Next base: position 24,235 of record NZ_AAXW01000042.1, on the reverse strand, counting down.
CATAAATAATAAATCCTACCCACAGTAAACCAAGAAAAACTTTTGCGATCATTTTTATTCTCTGTTTTTAACTATTAAAATATAACATAACTTGACTTCAGAGTATTTTTTTAATTATAATTTCTATTTTCACTGAGCCATTGATCAATATCTTTTAAAACTTTTTCGGGTATTTCCCAAGGAAAAAGATGAGCATGATTAGGGTAACAAATATATTGAGAATTCCGTAAATGATTTGCTGTTTCTTTACTTGATTGTGCCGTGATGTGTCGATCTTCTGAACCAGCTAAAACTAAGCAAGGAATATCAATTTTATCTAATTCTTCAAGACGATTATATCTTGCTTTTAAAGCATTTGATAAAGCTTGATTAGCAGATTGAGATGTTTGTAAATAGGCTTTGACTCCATACTTTGCTAAATATTTATAAGCGATAGGAGTTTGTTGACCAATTAAATAACGAAATAAAGACTTTTTAGCAAAGGTATTAATATTCCATTGCCATCCAGGTTTCAGATAGTTTAAAATTCCTGCGATTCCTGCATAAACTAACTCTTGATTACTAACTTTAGGATGATTTCCATAGGGTCGTGCAGCAGAAGCAATTAACATCAAACCTGTAAATTTTTCGGGATATTGTAAAATTAATTCTAAGGCTAAAATTCCCCCTAAAGACCATCCTAATAAAAGACATTGCTCGATGTTAAAATCATCTAATAATTCCTTTAAATCAATCAGATGATCTTCCATTTCAAACTGTTTTCTATAACGACTGTTTCCATATCCTCGTAAGTCAGGAGATATGGTTAGAAACCGTTCAGAAAGATGATCCGTAAACACCGATAAACTATGACCAGAACCCGGATGACCATGTAAACATAAAATTGGATACCCTTGACCTTTAATAGTGATGTTAAGTTTCATTGAATAATTAATAATGAGTAATCAATAATTAAATAATTTAGGTTTTAAGTCTATTCTTTAAAAAAGAAAAATAATTTTTTCTTCTTTTTAAGAAACGATAATTATCAAGAAAACAATTTAATCCAACCCCGATTAAAAGCAAACTCTAAACAAACACGAGTAACCATAAAACAAATAATACTTTCTATTCCTAAGATAGCTAATTGTCCTAAATGATGGAAAATATCAGAAGACATTTCCACCGGAACCAACCCCCTAACTAACCCAAAGGCCAACACTGCACCATCTTTTAAATGACCATTCTGATCAGTGCGAATAATGTAACGATAAGTAACAGCAAAGAGAAACCCACTAATAAATGCGATCGCTACTTTAACCCCTAAACTAATGACATCAGCAACCGAAACATCCCAAGTGCTGTAATTAATGGCTAAGATGAAGACATAGGCTACTGTAAAAGCCATTCCCCCTAAATATCCTGCTTTGACCGACTCAATACGTTCTAAGTTTGACATTGTAATTGATTCTACTATCCACAACCTCACCAAATAGAAGTATCATAGTTTGTGTCGTTTTGATACTCACGTCATTTTACAGACATAAATCGCTATGGATATTTTAGCTCTCGGTTGGGTTAGCGTGTTAGCTTTATTCACTTGGTCTATTGCTATGGTTGTCTGGGGACGTAACGGTTTCTAGCACTGTGGAAACATCTTATTTGCTCAATATACTCTTTCTCACTGGCTTTGTGTTACTCATTTTGGTCAGTGGGGGGATACTCTACCTAACAACCGTAGAATGGCGCGATCGCCGTCGTCAAGACCGAGATAAAAAAAGCAGACGCTAAACCCTGGAGGGGACAAATATTGTCCTCTCTCCTTTTTTTAGTTATCAGTCATCAGTTGTCAGTTAAATTTATTGGTTACTGTTCACTGTACATTCACCCAGATAGGTGAGTGTGAACCCCTAACATGGATGAAGTAATCACCCAAGGCTCAGAGGTATTCTAGTAAATGTAGAAGGCACAGAAAATTGAAAGCCACTACAGGAGTGTGAAACCATGTCGATTAAAAAAATAGCATTTGACACAGTTGTTATTGTTGCGTTCTTAATGGGGACAGGTTTCCTTTTTAACTATATCTTGGGAACTTCCTTCTCTAATCCTCTCGTCAGTAATACTATTACTACAGAAGAACAAGCTTAAGTGCTGTCACGAGTTGATGATTAAATATTAGAAATCGCTTCAGATTAACCTTGCTAGTTCACCCAAATAGATGAAGACCACAACAACATAATCATGGGATATTAAGAACAGCAAGAACAAAAGTTTTCCCTACATCGAGATTTCCTCCTCAGATGTACCAGATGACCTCCTCCACCCTAATACTAGGGTGGTTTTTATTTTTTATGAGATAATTTAAACTGGCTACATAAAAGGACGCTCACGTTATATTACTGTGGCACAATAACTTAAATAACTAAAAAAAACGCCACCATAGTGGTGGCAACATTAACTAAATAATGACGTTAATTCTAAACATCGTAGTACAAAGCAAACTCATAAGGATGAGGCCGTAAACGCATAGGATTAACTTCATTATCGAGTTTATATTCAATCCAATTCTCGATAAAGTCGTCTGTAAAGACACCGCCATCAGTCAAGAAAGCATGATCTTGTTCTAAGCTTTCTAATGCTTGTTCAAGAGAACCAGGAGTAGAAGGAATTTTACTTAATTCTTCAGGAGACAAATCGTAGATATCTACGTCTAAAGATTCTCCTGGATCAATTTCATTCTTGATACCATCGATCCCTGCACAAAGCATAGCAGCAAACGCTAAATAGGGATTAGAAGTGGCATCAGGACAACGGAATTCTAAGCGTTTTGCTTTAGGATTAGGACCAGATAAAGGAATACGCACTGAAGCTGAACGGTTTCCTTGAGAATAAGCAAGGTTAACAGGCGCTTCAAACCCAGGAACGAGACGTTTGTAAGAGTTTGTGGTGGGGTTAGTAAAAGCTAATAAAGCAGGAGCGTGTTTTAAAATGCCACCAATGTAATTTAAGGCTAATTTACTTAAGTTGGCATAACCGTCACCCCAGAATAGGGGTTCTCCTCCTTTCCAAATGGACTGGTGGACGTGCATTCCTGACCCATTATCGTTGAATAAAGGCTTGGGCATAAATGTTACGGTTTTACCATATTTTTTAGCCACATTTTTAATGACATATTTGTAAGTCATCAAATAATCAGCGGCTTCAATTAACTTGGCAAAACGGAATCCTAATTCATTTTGTCCTCCAGTTGCTACTTCATGGTGATGCTTCTCGATCGGAACCCCACATTCGGCCATCGTTAGCAGCATTTCTGTCCGCATATCTTGAACGGTATCCGTGGGAGCAACGGGAAAATATCCTTGTTTATAACCGGGTTTATAACCTAAGTTTCCGCCTTCTTCTTCTCTGCCGGTATTCCAACGACCTTCTACACTATCAACGTAATAGTAGCCTTTGTTCTCGGTTTGATCAAAGCGAACGTCATCAAACACGAAAAACTCTGCTTCAGGACCAAAATAGGCAGTGTCACCGATACCTGTTGTTTTGAGATACTCTACGGCTTTACCAGCAATAGTACGAGGGTCACGCTCATACCATTCCCCAGTACGAGGCTCTTTAATGCCACAAATCATACTTAAGGTAGGTTCTTCATAGAAAGGGTCGATCCAAGCCGTTTTGGGGTCAGGAACCATACACATATCAGATTCGTTGATAGCTTTCCATCCCCGAATACTCGAACCGTCGAAAGGAACCCCATCGACAAATGAACTCTCATCAATTTGATTGTAGTAGAAAGAACAATGTTGCCAAATCCCTGGTAGATCAATGAATTTGAGGTCAATAATTTTGATGTTGTTGTCCTGAATCATTTTCAAGACTTCTTGGGGCGTTTGGGCCATGAAAGACTCCTTGGGGTTTCAATATATATATCACTTCTGAAGTATTGATAGTAAAGATAGGCTTTATTTCATTTTGTATAATTTGATACTGTTTAGTCTGATTAAACCTGTAAATAATACTAAGTTTTAGGATCGGTAAGCTACAAGTCCGAAAAATGACTTTGATATGTGAAGAATTGTATCAAGCCATTCAAGAAAAAGTAGTTTAATTCAACTAGATTAAGGATATAGTAAACATCAGCATACGTTTATTTAGGCATCCTCGGTAATGCAAGTCTCATTGCGATCCAAACCCATTTTTGATCTATTATCCAGTCTTTCCTCAAGTGGACTTAGGTACAGCAGGATCAAGGTCATTCCTTTGTTACTCCGCAAACAACCACGCAAAATCCTACTGTGGTCATCGGGATCAATGGGAACAACCCTCATGTTAGCTTGGAATCCTAAACTGGTAGGCGCGACTTTAATCGGTATTGGATTAATGAGGTTCGTCTATTGGGTTCAGACCACTAACTGGCCAAATCGCTGGTTATACTGGTATAAATTTTTTAATGGTTCTCAAGGAAAATTAGCGATCGCGGTAGTTACTGGCGGTTTTGGGACAATCAGCAGTTATATGGCTCTTTATATCTGGTCTAATGCCGAAAATCAGTGGTTAGCTACTGCATTAATTTTGCAAGGTTTCGGAACTTTTTTAACCTTAGGGTTATTAGCATGGCAAATGTTTGATTTACCCAGAACAAAACAGGAACATCAATATCAAGAATGGGTGTCACAGTTAAGCGATGTTAATGACTTAAAGCGATTAATGGCTGTGGAAAATTTGTCTAATCTTTTACAACAACAAAAATTAACCCCAACTCAAAACCAACAACTTTCAAACTATTTTCACCTAATGTTAAATCAAGAAAAAAATATAATGATTCGTCAAGCTATATTAAAAGGTTGTCAATTCTCAACACAGATGTAATGATTAAATTAATCTGCCATCAATCTCAAATATATGCTTAAGCTTAATAAAGTCATAAGATTAACCTTTCTAATGATTTTGGTTATCTTCTTTAGCTTATCCTCCTCTTTGATTAATCTTCCTGTGGCCTTGAGTCATCGTCCTCATGATGTTGTTGATCAAGTAGAATTATCTTCAAATTATGATGATAACAAAACTGTATTTATTGTGGTTCGCGGGAATTTATTTAAGTCTGAAGATGGGGGAAAAACTTGGCAAAGATTATGGGAAGGATTAGATAATATCGATAATTTGGTTACGCTAAGTGTCTCGGCTAACAATGATAATGTTATATTTACCTCTTCTTTATATTCTGGTATTTATAAGTCCGAAGATGGTGGCCAATCTTGGCTAAAAGCTAATGAAGGATTAAATATAAAAAATACTAAAATTGATCTATTAGAAATTTCTCCTAATTCTGATAATTTTGTTTTAGCAGCGGACAGTGAGAAAGGTATTTATAAGTCGGAAGATAGGGGACAAAGTTGGAGTCAAATTTTCCAAAATGACGAACAAACAAAAATAACTAAAATTGCCTTTATTAAAGATCAACCAGAAACAATTTTAATGGCAGATAGTGTTGGAAATATAAGGATTTCAAATAACGAAGGAGAGAGTTGGGAGACTTTATTAACCCTAAATAACAATAGTAAAATCACAGCGTTACAAGTTTCTCCAAATTTTATAACAGATAAAACTATCTGGGTCGGGACAGAAAAAAACGGAGTTTACATCATTGCTGATGGAAAAATAAAAGAAGAATTAAAAAGTAAAAAAGTAGCAGATAAATTTATTCGAGATATTGCTTTCTCTACTAATTATGATACAGACTCTACTCTATTTATCTCTACCTGGAATAATGGGGTTTTTCGTTCAAGGGATGGGGGAAAAAGTTGGACAAATTTTAAAAAAGGATTAACAAAATCAGAACAAGCAGATGAGAAACAATTTAACGCACCTCATTTTGATGAGATTAGACTATCCAATAATTTTGAACAAGATAATACCCTCTTTCTTGCTGGTTTTGATGGTATTTTTAAATCAACTGATGAAGGAGAAACCTGGCAAAATCTCAATAGTTTATCTTCTCGTATTGTAATTGGTCTTGATGTTTCTCCTAATTATGAAAATGATTCCACCATTGCTGTTATTGATTATGTTGGACAAGCTCATATTAGTTACGATCAAGGCCAGTCTTGGTCTGCTATGCGAGCAGGTTTAGAATTACCTAATTTCACTAAAAGTCTTCGTGTCCCTACAGATGATCCAAGACGTTTTTTTGATATTGCTTTTTCTCCTAATTATGCAGAGGATCAAATACTTTTCTTAGGATTATTAAGAGACTATATACTTAAGTCTTCTGATCAAGGAAAAAACTGGAAAATTATTAATTTACCTAACGTCCCTAAAAGCTTTGTAAGAGGGACATTTTTGGCAATTTCTCCTAAGATTTCTGAAGATAATACCGTTTATGTCGCTACTAACGCAGGAACCCTTTATAAATCTGTTGATAAAGGTGAAAATTTTTCAATTTTAACTGAACTAAAAAAAAGGATTACATCCCTAATTATTTCTCCAAATTTTGCGTCAGATAAAACTCTTTATGCAGCTACTTTTGAAGGTATTTATAAAAGTGAAGATGAAGGGGTAAGTTGGCAACTTATCACTCAAGCAGAATCTTCTCAAGATTTAGTATGGTGGGGATTAGCAATTTCTCCTAATTATCAAGAAGATCAAACCTTAATTGCTGGGAGTAGTAACGGTGCATTTAAAACAACAGATGCAGGAAAAAGTTGGATTAAAATTAATGGTTTACCTTATGATAACAATAATCAAGTTACTGAGGTAGCTATATCACCTAACTATAAAAACGATGAGACTTTTATGGTAACTCTTCTAGGAGAAGGAACCTTTAAGACAGTAGATGGTGGTCAAACTTTTTCATTAATAGATGATGAACAAATTTATTTATCAAGAATTAATACAGTTCCTTCTGCGTCTATTCCTATTCAATTTTCTCCATCTTATGGTACTGATAACACAATTTATGGTTTTGGATCGGCTGAACCTGAAATTTATAAGTCCACTGATAGCGGAAATAGTTGGAAAGTTATTCCTATTTCTAGTTCCGACAAAAGTTTAGTGGATTATATTAACTACATTCCATTTATCATTTATGCTGACCGTGTTCATTTGTTTAAACTCCTTGTTGCTCTATTAATTGCTGTGATCAGTTATCTAATTTTAGGATATATTAAGTTGAATAAGAAAAGAAGATTAAACCACTTAGTTATTAGGTTAGGAGCTACTTTTCTTATATTTATTATCTCCATAATATTAATGTACTGATATAAATTTTTGTTGTCTCTAACTAAAAAATACTACATTTTATTAATGTGAGAGATGCTAGATAAATGAAAAAGTCCAACAATAATTATAATTAGTTTTTACTTTCTCTCGATTACCCATAGCCAAGGATCATTAGATTCATAAGCAGCTTGGACTTGATAATTCTTTTTTTCTTCAAACTGCTCTTTTAAATTTTTTGAAGGTTTATATAAAAAGTAATTTTTAAAATTGTCGGGTAATTCTTTTTGATTATATTGTTTAACCAATTGATATTGAATATCAGGAGAAAGACTATAACTTAAGGTCATTATTTGATCCCATTTTTCATCACTAATAACTAAAGAATTAGACGTTTTATTAATGATTGGTAAAATTTCAGGATTTTGATAATAGCGAGAAGGATCGTTATTCCACCAAAATGCTTGAGAAGAAGCGTAAAATGAAGATACTAAACCAACAAAACAAATGCAAATAGTCATTATTTGCAGTAATTTTTGTTTCCACGCTGAGATAGTATTTTTGAGTCCTGTTGCTAAACAATAGGCAACGGATATTTGTAACCCTAAATAAGATGGTAAAAGATATCTAGCTGTTCCAGAACGTCTACCTCCTAAAATAATATCAGCTAAAATCAAGGGAAAAGCTGTACTTGCAATCCACAAGAGAATAAATAACCAAGTTGATTTTGATGAGTTTTTACAGAGAAAATAAACTGAATAACCAACCAAAAAACTAACAGGAATAACAGCTATTAAATAAATAAACGGATGTTGAGACAGGTAGCTAAAAGGTGCATTTAATAACTCAAAATCCACAAAAGTACGAGTTATATTACGCAACCAATTAAATATTAATTCAATCAATCCATTTTCATAATTATTACTTGACCAACTTGTTCTTCCTTTAATTTGATGATACCTAATAACAATAATGGCTAACCAAGGAGAAAAACCTAATATCCCTATTATTAAAGACATTAGATATTTTTTAACTATTTGATTAAATTTCGATTTTTCTCTCAAAAAAACATAGACTCCCTGGCCTAAATTCAAAAATAACGAAAAAGGAGAGGTATAAAGTCCTAAAACAATAGTTAAAGCATACATTCTCCAGTTCCATTTATTATTAAGTCTCAAAGAACGTAAAAGCATCCAATTAGACAATAAGCTTGTTAATAACCATAAACTATAGGGTCGCGCTTCTTGAGAATAAACCACATAGAAAGGAGAAACAGCTAATAAGGCCATGGATAACCATGCAACCATATTTGATTCAAACAATTCTTTACAGAATAAATATAAAACGAAGCAAGAAATGATACTAAATATTGCTGAGAGACTTCTTGTAATAGTCACTGAGTTACCAAATAAACTGACCCACAGTTTAACAAGTAAAAAATATAAAGGTGGCAATTGTGCTTCTTCTTTAGCTAATCCATAAACTGTTCCTATGGGGTTATTAAAAAAACGAGTTTGCTGATATTTCTGTAAATCTTCTGAACTGAGAACACTACCATCATACAAATTTTTAATGACCTCTTCTTCTGTATAGCCAGACACTCTTAAAGAAGTAAAAACTTCATCTTTCCAGTAAACTCTATTATCTAAATTAGTTAATCTAACTATAATCCCTAATATGATAATGAAAATAATAATAGTTTTAAACAGTTTTTTTGATAAATTAGTTGTCATTGTAAATATAACGGTATTTATCTATAGGATAAAAAATAAAACAATACGCAATTAGTAATGGGATTTTATGAATGATTGATTATCTGACAATATTGGTGTAAAATTTCATAACAATCATTATAACTCTTTATTCCTTTCTCTAGTAGATTAGGTGAGATAGAAAAGTTAAGTGGTCTTGGCTTTCTGATAATACGACCTGAACGAATATTCTCTTTAAAGTCTCCTATATGACGCTTTCCTGTTGTGTTTAATACTTGATAGTTTTCTGAAAAACTTTCACGGGTTTTTAAGAAATTTTGTAAGGAGTCAAACACGGGTTCAGTATCATTAATTAGTTGCTCATAATTTAGAAGAAAACTTCGCTGTTTGTCATTAATAAGTTGAGCATATTCTGATAAACTTAACAAGCGTTGAGTATAGTAAGTCACTGCATCTTCTTGGGTCCAATGAGGTTTATGATCTAACATACTCATTAAACTTCTTTGAGGTTCTCTAATCAAAAAAATAAAATAAAAATTATTCTTTTTTAAAAGATTCTTGTTTAACAATTTTTTATCATGTAAAAGCTTATCTAAAAGATAAGTATGATTCATCCGTAATTTACCTAAGTCTTTCAAATTAGTAAATTCTTGATTATGAACATATATTTTATACATTAATGATTTTAAATCAGCTTCTGACTCATACTGAATATGACTCTCACCATAACCTTTAATAGCTGGATTGGAAATTAAAATATGAGTCAGTAAAGACGATCCAGAGCGCATATGACTTAAAATGAAAAGAACTTTATAAGGCTCCTTTTTCATAAAAACTTGATCAGGATAATTACTCTTACTAATTCTATAATGATAATATCGATAAATAAGATCGTTTTTAAGATGTCTAATAGATTCTCGTAAAGTGGTCATTGTTTAATTCAATTTTTAATAATGAGTAGTGGTCAATTATAACAATAATAATTGTCATAATGAAACAGAATTATTATCTAACAGCTCTTGCCAAGGCTCTAGCACTAGATCATAATAACCTGCTTGTTCTAAAGGATATTTTCCCTGTTCAATTAGTTTAATTAGTTGAGGAAGAGCTTCTATAAATTCTGCTGTATGTTTTGGTGGGTGAATTGTCCATGCTTGGGTAGAAGACAAGTTTGCTCTCACAAAATTTGTTTCGGATAATTTCTTGCTAGTCATGGGTTCAAAAGACTCGATTGCACCTTTAACCAAACCTTTCGTTTTGCGTAGTTTCCTTTCAACTTTAGCAGCTAAAAACTGTAAAGGTTGTGGTAAATATCGTGACCATAAAGGAGGATATTTCCACATGAGAGGAATAGGAGACAATAAAGCAAATCGTTTTCTATCAACTAAATAGGCTCTCATACTAAAAAATTTATGACCATAAAAACCCCTATTATCTTTATAGAAATTAGGTGCATGAATAACTTTTCCTTCTGGATGAGGTGGACCACAAAAAGGGCGAATAGTAGCAATATTTGGCACAGAATTCATCAACTTGATCGCTTCTGTAATCCAATCAAATCCTGGCTCTTGATGTAAGAGCATATCAGCATCAAAATGTAAGTAATAATCACTTTTTGCTGCTTCAATACAGTACAAAGAAGCATAAACCGTTGACCCTTTCCAGTTATGGGTATGATGGAGCATTTTGGGAGCTTGTTCAAGTCCAAAATACTTTTCATAAATGGTTTTAATGAGCTTCGGATCATAATCAATTTTCGCCACCCTGTCCATGATTCCTTCATTGATCAAAGTTTGACAAGCTTGGTCTAATTCTTCCTGACTTCCTGTATCATATCGATAACGTTTGTCCCCCATAAGCGGTGCTGTATCCATCGCTAAAACTCGCTCAATAAAAGGATAATTACAAGAACGAACTAAATGAGGAATGGTCTGTAACATATAAGGAACATCTGTCCTTGCTACAAGAATCCATAATGATACAGGGGGTTTAATCAGTTTATTGCTATTCATTTGATACTTAATAATCTAGGGTTGGTTTTGGAATATTTCTAAATAACTTTGTGAATAATATTGATCAGCTAATTCCTGTATCATCTAAACAAAAATAGTATTTAAAGTAACCAATACAAGCTAAATTAGCAACAATTTTTATGAAGAATAATCGAGAGGATAGGATTTTATTTTTTACTTCTTTATTAATAACATTTCCAATAAAATAGTTGAAGATAACGCAGCCAATAATTAAGAAGAGATATTTAGGATTCCAGCATCCATAAAAAAAGAAAGAAGCAGTAACTAACCAACCAACAGATAAGACAGAACTTTTAAAACGACTTAAGATAAAACATCTTAAAAGGACAATACATAAAAATATAAAAATAAATTCATAACAATTAAATAACATAGTCTTAATAAATTTTGGCTAGATTACTTACTAAACCTAACTAAATCACCATAATGGCAAAAGTTAATGCTACTCTAGCATAAAATGTACAACAGTGTTACTGTAGAATCCACGAAATCAAGAGTAATCAAATTTAAGGTAAATCAACTACATAGACCCAATCTGCATACTGTGGATCTTTATTTTCAGTAATAGCAAATAACTTATCTCTTAACTTCTCAGTAATGGGACGATGAGAAGATAGTTTAAAGGTTTCAATTTGTTTAACTGGAGCTATTTTTGCTGCAGTTCCACATAAAAATACTTCATCAGCAATAAATAATTCTGATTTATCAATAGGTCGCTCAATAGTAGGAATATCTAAATTTCTAGCCAATGTTAAAATACTATCTCTTGTAATTCCTTCTAAGATATCTTGTTCAAATCCAGGGGTAATTAATTTACTATTTCTGACAATAAAAATATTCATCCCAGTGGCTTCACAAACCTTTCCTTGGGAGTTCATTAAAATAGCTTCATCAAACCCTGATTCTACTGCTTCAGTTTTCGCTAAAGCAGAGGTAATATAAGCAGCACTAATTTTGCCTCTCAAGGGAAAACTGCGATCTTCTTGACGAGTCCAAGAACTAATACGGCAACTAATACCATCAGGAGAAAGATAGTCTCCCATCTCTAAACCATAAACAAAAAAGTTTTTTTCAATGTTATGAAGTCTTGGGGCAATTCCTAATCCTGAACTATAAACTAAAGGACGAATATAAAATGATTGAGTTGGCTTATTTTTCTGAACAAAATCAATAATAATTTGTTGCAGTTTCTCCGGAGATAACTCATAGTTAAGAAACTTAGCACTTTGAGAAAGACGCTGACAATGACGGTTTAAACGAAACAGTAAGATTTGTTTTGGATTTTCAGGGTTGGGAATTCCACGCATTCCGCCAAAAGCTGCTGTCCCATAATGTAGGGCATGGGTTGCTATAGAAAGCTTAGCATTTTCAAAAGGGACAAATTCGTTCTCAAAATAAGCAATTGGCAAAAAAGTGTGCATTTTATATTCCGTTATCCTTGCATTAGGTAAAATTGTCCTGATATCTAAGACTTTGCTCTTAGTTAACGTTTGACTCCAATTAAATAACCGATTAGCCCATCTATTTTATGGGTTGAGGTCGATGATAATAATAATTGATGTGAGGTTAACTCGTCAACTTAAGTTCATCTAATCAGTAATCAGCAACTGTCAACATTTTTAGTTAAAATAGTCGACACTTGTTGAACAATTGAGGAACCATCCCATTTCCCTTAATCTAAACAATTCTGTTAAGCTAAAAGTTTAGCCTCTATAAAGTCGTTATGCAAAAAAAACATACCTTTGATTCGTCTCAAGTCATGTATCGCGCTCAGGAGTTGCTGGATAAGGCATCTAACCGTTATCGTATCACAGTACAAGTAGCTAACAGAGCTAAACGTCGTCGCTATGAAGAATTTGATAGTATTGATGACCCTAACATGAAACCTGCGGTTCGTGCCATCATTGAAATGTCTGATGAATTAACACAACCAGAAATTATTAGTGATGTGTAAATAGGATAACCATGAAAAGGAAAACAATTGAACTATCCAAACAGCAACAGAAATGGTTAGGGGTTTTCCTTCTCAGTCTCAGTTTGAGTTGGGGAGTCGCACAACTTGAAATCAATTCTGTCACCGACTGGAGTTTAAAAGCTGTCAACGCTCAAATCTTGCGCCCTGAAGAAGCAGCAGCGATTATTTATCAAGAATTACCCTATCTTCCCCAGGAAAATCAATATCGGAGTGCTGAAACTGGAGAAATAGACTCAGAACATACGTTAATGAGTCGTTTTATCCGGTATCACAAAGATTTTCAACGGCGTTCTCCTCAATACAGTTTAGACTGGAAAGTAACCTTAGCCGATTATTTAGGGGTGAATCGGTCGATTAGAGAATCTAATTATCCAGGGTCTACTCTACAAACTAATCCCCTAACACAAGATATTGAGGTCATCCGTCAACTGAGTCGTCGTCAACGTCAACAGTTAGTTGATTTATTAGTCAAAATTTATAATCCTCAATCCCAAGCAACAACAAATAAACCAGTTCCACAGGAAGAACAAACGGAAGAAACATCAGAAGTTTCAACCCCTTCAACACCTAGTTTATCTGAACCAGGAGATGCTCAATTATTAGCCCCATAGGTTGAGGATAGGCAATTTTGAGAGACTGAGAGCAACTTTATAGATGCTGGACTTTTTAATATGATTACTTCTGGAGCTAAAACAACTAATAATGTTGTAATCTTAGAAACTCACGGTTATGAGCTTAAATTTTATTTTGATTTTTCTGAGAATATTGAAAATTATCTAGTCAAAACAGAAATTCAATTTCTTACAAAAGCCGAATTTTTACAGAGAGTTTTCGTAAAATCTCCTAAATTTATTATGCGTTTGGATGATTTAAACAGATTATCACAGTATTTAAAAGACCACATAAAAATCCTTGAAACTAACCCAGATCATGAATCATATACTTTTGTGGATTATAGTTTAACTTACCAAATCCAGGCTTTATGTGGAGAGGTTTCATCAAATATTAATGCAAGTTACTTTTCTATTTGTTCAATGGTCAATATTGGAAGAACAAATCCTTTAAATACCTCAACTTATGTTGGAGGAGAATCTACAATCAATTTTAATCAAGTAGAAAATTTTATTACTTCGTCAGAAACTCTCCTTTCTTCTCACTAGAAGAAAATACTTGCTTTAGTTAAGATAACTTTTTTACAGTATTGAAAACAATGAGCGATCGCATAATCAAAAAAGGTCAAGGGTGGCGAATAGGGTGGAAAAATGAAACAACTGACTATCCTGGGTTAATAGGGGGAGAAGATTGGGCGATAGAGTTGACAGAAACAGAATTTTCTGAATTTTGTCGCATTTTTGAACAATTAGCTATAACAATGACTTCGATGAAAGAAGAATTGATGGAAGAAGAGAAAATCGCTTGTGAAGTAGAAAGTGAATTATTGTGGTTAGAAGTCGAGGGATTTCCCCATGCTTACTCCTTACGGGTGATTTTAAATCAAGGTCGTCGCTGTGAAGGAAACTGGCCAGCAGAAGTTGTCAAGGAATTGTACCAAGAAATTCAAAAACTAAACACCTTTTAACTTGCTTTTTTACACAGAATAGGTATATAATTAGAATCTGTGAATATCGGGGCGTAGCGCAGCTTGGTAGCGCACTACTTTGGGGTAGTAGGGGTCGTGGGTTCAAATCCCGCCGCTCCGATTTATCGGAAAAACAAGAATAATTAATCTTGTCAACCGTTCTAATTTTAGTAGATTAGTAACAAAACACTATATTCTACGTTATACTGATAGTTCGAGTTCAACTGGATAGATTACCCAAATTATTAAAAATCCAGTGTAGTAACCAAACACTGTCGTTTTATGTTGAGAAGAGATCACCGTGGTTAGACAAGAAGGATCTAAAAAAGATACAAAGCAAGCGAAAGGTGAAACTAAAGCGAGTAACTTTGTCGTTGAGACTAAAGAGGAACTAGCCAAAGTTGTTTGGCCATCCAGACAGCAACTGTTAAGCGAATCTGCTGCAGTTATCTTAATGGTCAGCCTGGTAGCAACTGTGATTTATCTTGTAGATAACCTCTTTTCATGGGGATCAGGGAAGGTATTTTAATGAGTTTTGCTCACGATCACACATCTGAACCAGAACAACAGCAAGAAAAACCGAAACGCGCAGCCCGTTGGTATGCCGTTCAAGTGGCCTCTGGTTGTGAAAAGCGAGTCAAAAATAACTTAGAACAACGGATTCAAACCCTGGATGTAGCGGATCGGATTTTACAGATTCAGATTCCCAAAACACCAACGGTTAAAGTTCGTAAAGATGGAAGCCGTCAACAAGGGGAAGAAAAAGTCTTTCCTGGCTACGTTTTAGTCAAGATGATCATGGATGATGATGCTTGGTTAGTGGTTAAAAACACCCCCAACGTCATTAACTTCGTGGGATCAGAACAAAGACGAGCTTATGGTAGAGGCCGAGGCCACGTTAAACCCCTTCCCCTCAGTCCCTCAGAAGTAGAGAGAATCTTTCGGCAAGCAGAACAACCAGAACCCGTTGTTAAGATTGATATGGAAATCGGCGACAAAATTCTGGTACTCTCAGGACCATTTAAAGATTTTGAAGGGGAAGTGGTAGAAGTTAGTTCTGAGCGAAACAAACTCAGAGCCTTACTGTCCATTTTCGGGCGAGACACTCCAGTTGAACTCGAATTTAACCAAGTTGAGAAACAAAATTAGCGATGGCCAAGAAAGTTGTTGCCTTAATTAAACTAGCCCTTCCCGCTGGAAAGGCGAACCCAGCCCCTCCTGTCGGTCCTGCTTTAGGACAACACGGGGTAAATATTATGGCATTTTGTAAAGAATACAATGCCAAAACTTCCGATCAAGCAGGAATGGTTATTCCTGTAGAAATTTCAGTTTTTGAAGATCGCAGTTTTACCTTTGTCCTGAAAACGCCCCCTGCTTCTGTGTTAATCCGCAAAGCGGCCGGCATTGAAAAAGGATCAGCCCAACCTAATGCTCAAAAAGTTGGCAGTATCACTCGCGATCAACTCAAAGAAATTGCTCAAACCAAAATGCCTGACCTCAATGCCAATGACATTGACGCGGCCATGAACATTGTCGAAGGAACCGCCCGCAATATGGGTGTAACCATCAAAAATTAATTAACCATTAAATTCACCTAAGAGGGGAGAAGCCAAGCTTCGTTATGACCCCAGGAGAAACTATGCCTGTAAAACTCTCAAAACGAATCAAAGCAGCCTTAGAAAAAGTCGACCAAGATCGAGCTTATGAGCCGTTAGAAGCCTTAAAACTCCTCAAAGAAACGGCCACGGCTAAATTTGATGAATCAGCAGAAGCTCACATTCGTCTTGGTATCGATCCCAAATACACCGACCAACAATTACGGACAACCGTTTCTTTACCCAAAGGAACCGGTCAAGAAATCAGAGTTGCTGTCATTGCCAGAGGGGAAAAAGTTCAAGAAGCCAGTAATGCAGGGGCTGATGTTGTCGGTTCTGAAGAATTAATTGATGAAATCCAAAAAGGAATGATGGATTTCGAGGTATTAATTGCTACCCCTGATATGATGCCCAAAGTCGCTAAATTAGGACGTTTATTGGGTCCTCGTGGCTTGATGCCCTCACCCAAAGGGGGAACCGTTACCGCCGACCTTGAAACCGCCATTAACGAATTTAAAGCAGGGAAATTAGAATTTAGGGCTGACCGAACTGGCATCGTTCATGTTATGTTTGGAAAGGCATCATTTTCCCCCGAAGACTTGCTGGCTAATCTCAAAGCCTTACAAGAAACCATTGACAGACAACGCCCTTCTGGGGCAAAAGGCCGCTACTGGCGTAGTGTGTTTGTGTCTGCTTCTATGGGACCATCGATTCAAATCGATATTAGTGCCTTACGAGACTTAAAACTCGAAGGACAAGCCTAACAACTAAAAAAATAAACTTTGGTTTATACCGAAGACAGCAGGAGCAAAATTTGCTTAAATATCCTGCCGAGGTTGAAGCCTGAAGCCATAAAATCCAGAAAAATAGTAGGTTTTGCTTGCTATTTTTATGATGGGATTAGACTTCAGCCCCGGCAAAAAAGCTAGGGGTTTATTTTTTTCCCAAAATTAAGGAGGTGAGAGCAGAATGGGAAGAACCAGGGAAAATAAAGCAACGGTTATCGCCGATCTCAAAGAACTCTTGAGTGAGGCGCAATTAGGCATGGTTATTGACTATCAAGGTCTATCCGTTGCCGAAATTAGTGAACTGCGTAACCGCCTACGACCCAGTGGAGCTATCTGTAAGGTGACAAAAAACACCTTAATGGAACAAGCGATTACCGGGGACGAAGCATGGGAACCCATGACCAACTTTTTAAATGGGTCATCAGCCTTTGTTTTAGTCAAAGACGACGTAGGTAGCGCGGTTAGGGCTTATCAGTCCTTCAAAAAAGACACAAAAAAAACCGAGTTTCGCGGTGGTGTCATGCAAGGGCAAGCCCTAAATGAAGACCAGGTCAAGGCGATCGCTGATTTACCGTCAAAAGAAGAATTGATTGGCCAAGTAGCCGGAGCGATCAATTCCATCGCCACCAAGTTGGCCGTCGGAGTCAACGAAGTACCGACTTCTATAGGACGGGGTATCAACGACATCCCCAACTCTTTGGGGCGTGTTATGGCTGCCATGGCCGCTAGAGAAGAAGGGAATGGCTAAAGCTCATTCCCCGATCAGTTTATCTTGTTTGTCCAATTATCCACTTTTTTCATTCATTTTCAAGGAGTTAAATTATGTCTGCTGCAACTGATGAAATTCTCGAAAAGCTAAAATCTTTAACCCTCTTAGAAGCCTCTGAGTTGGTTACACAAATTGAAGAAGCCTTTGGTGTGAGTGCTTCTGCCCCTTCCGGTGGCATGATGATGATGGCCCCTGGTGCTGGTGCGCCTGGTGCTGCGGCCGCTGAACCTGAAGAAGAGAAAACTGAATTTGATGTCATTCTCGAAGACGTTCCTGGCGATAAGAAAATTGCTATTCTTAAAGTCGTTCGCGGTATCACCGGTTTAGGACTTAAAGAAGCTAAAGATATGGTTGAATCTACACCTAAGCCTATTAAAGAAGGTACAGGAAAAGAGGATGCCGAAGATATTAAGAAGAAACTCGAAGAAGCTGGTGCTAAAGTTACCGTCAAGTAACGCTTGACACACAGTTATCGACCTAAAAAATGACCTCGGCTTCTTAAAAGTCGAGGTTTCTTATCAGATACCAATTAGCTACGAATTTTGCGTAACTAATAGTCTGAAAACCTGATGGGCAGAGGGGGACTCGAACCCCCATGACCGAAGCCGCCACATTTTGAGTGTGGTGCGTCTACCAATTTCGCCATCCGCCCTTGGTCGTAGCCTTTTGATTATACTCTGTTTTGCCTATTTCTATCAAGTGGTGATAATCTTGAGAACTAGCCCAGCGATCGATTTCCTTAGCTCGTAAAACTGGCACTGGATGGGTGAGTTGTTCCGTTTGTGCCTGTTTTAACATTTCTCCTAAAGCAGTGTTGCTAATGTCTTCATAATCGCGGGCTTGTTGGATAAATGCCTCTAGGTTCAACTGAGGGGCAATGGTGGGGGAACCCCCGGCCAATTTCATGAGAATAGACATGATCACTTTGGGATCTTGTGCCACCAATAAAGCAGCGCGATCGCAACTAAATTCAGCACAGCGTACCCATTGTAACATTTGGGATTGTAAAGATTGAGCGATCGCTGTTCCCCAGGTGGGCAGTAAACTCGCTCCTAAAACCATAATGTTCGCTAAAGTAAGATAAACCCCATGTTCACATTTAAGGTGTCCTAACTCGTGGGCCATGACCCCTTGTATTTCTTCTGGGGTCAACATTTCCACAAGAGATGTATGCAACACCATGAAGGGTTGTTTTCCTTGCATAGCGAAGGTGTAGGCGTTAGGGACAGGGTTTTGTTGTAAATAGAGTTGCGGGGGTTCTAAATCGAGAACTCTAGCTGCTTCGACTAATAATTTATGGAGATGGGGTAATTGTTTTTCACTCACTAGCACCGAAGAAGCAATGTTATTGAGATAGAAAAACTGTTCGGCCACAGAACCCAGTAAACTCCTAACGATTATATCTAAGCCAGGGAGTTGTTTTAAGGTGGTGGTGGCTTCTAAATCTAAAGGATGACGAAAATCATCTGCTTTTAATCCTATTAACTGGGTTTTTGATAATTGCATTGTTATTCAGGGGATACTAACCATTTTTTCACACGCTGGAGACTTTTCCAGTCTGGTTTACGGCTTAATCCATCTTCTATGTTTTCCATGATATCTTGATGGATTTCTTCATCAAGAGACATCATCTGTTTGGCCGCATCGACGTGATCCCGCACTCCTTTTGCGCCGGTATCTAACATAGCTAAGGCTAAGTTAATCCGAGCTTGAGGCGGTCTATTATCGATTTTAACGCTTTTTTTAGCAGCTTTGAGAGCTAACTCTGGTTTATCCGCTAACAGATATAACCAAGCCAAACAGGCCCAAGCGGTAGGGTTTTTGGGGGCGCGATCGCAGATTTGTTTGAAATGAGGGATCAAAGTATCAAGGGATTCACCTTGTTGATAACGTTCTAAACCTTGCTCAAAGGCAGTTGCAACAGTTTCAGTCATGGTTAATTGTTAGAAGAAAGAGCATTATGACGATAAAAAGAGACAGAAACTAGATTTCTGCCCCAATTATTTACCATACAATATATTTCCTTATTAAACACCAAAGGACTTACCACAGCCACAGGTTTGGTTAGCGTTGGGGTTCGTGAACTCAAACCCCCCCCCGATCATAGCGTTACTATAATCGAGAACGAGGCCATAGAGATAGAGAAGACTTTTGCGATCGCAGATAATTTGAAAGCCATCATAGTCAAACACTTCGTCTTGTTCGCCTATATTACTAGGGTCATCAAAGTCCATCATATAAGACATTCCGGAACATCCTCCCTGACGAACCCCAACACGCAAACACAGGTCTTTTCCCTGTTGTTCCCGTAACATTAAAACGTGCTTAAGGGCTGTTTCGGTAAGTTGAATTCCTTTGGCGGGGGTTTGAGTGGCTTGTGTCATCGGTTGTGGTGACTCCTAAAAGCTACAATAATTTTCAACCTTTTTCTATTTTAGGACAACCTTCCCCTTGTTAACCTATTATTTAAGAAATCATTACGCTTTACCGTTACCTATGTTTACCATAGAGCAGTAATTATTCATTATCAATTATTAATTAAATCACAATTATTAATTAAATGAAAAAAGAAGTCTTATTTATGAGTAACGGCCATGGAGAAGACCTTAACAGTCGTCTAATTCTCCAAGAATTACAGAAAATTGCCCCTCATATTACCATCACAGCCATGCCTTTAGTGGGAGAAGGCAATGCTTATCGTTCTCTCAATTTACCTTTAATCGGACAACCTAAAAATTTACCGTCTGGGGGAATTTTTTATATGAACCCCTTAACTTTATTAAAAGATGTGTCCGCCGGATTAATTGGTTTAACGTTATATCAAATTCGTACCCTTTTAAAATATTGTTCTGGTTATCATTTAATTGTTGCGGTTGGGGATATTTTTCCTGTCACCATGGCCTATATTACGGGTCGTCCTTTTGTTGCTTTTTTAGTATCCACTTCTAGTTTTTATGAAGGGAAATTACTGCTTCCTTGGTTAACTCGATGGTGTTTGCGATCGCCTAGTTGTTTAGCTATCTTCACTAGAGATGCTTTTACTGCAAAAGATTTACAGCAACAAGGATTTAAAAAAGCTTATTTTTTAGGCTATCCTATCATGGATATTTTAACGCCAACGGGAACAAATTTACATCTTGATAATGATATTCCGACTATTGCTTTATTACCTGGAAGTCGTCTTCCTGAAGCTCTAGAAAATTTAAGATTATTGTTAAAGGTATGTGAATCTCTTGCTATTTTAGAAAGAGTACAATTTCGAGTTGCTTTGGTTCAAGCTATTAACGAAACAGATTTAAAAAGGTTAGCTGCGAAATTAGGATGGCAATATCAAACTTTGGGAATATTAATCAAAGATACTATTAGAATTGAATGTTATTATCAGGCTTTTTCTGATATTATCAATTCTTGTGATTTAGCGATTGGAATGGCAGGAACCGCCGTAGAACAAGCAGTGGGATTAGGTAAACCTGTGATTCAATTGCCTGGAAAAGGTCCACAATTTACGTATGCTTTTGCAGAAGCGCAAATGAGATTATTAGGAATATCGGTTAAAACCATCGGAAAAAGTTATAAAAATCCTCATCTTTTTACTGAAGCAGCCAAAACCATTCAAGCTATTTTAAAAGATGAAACTTACTTAAAAAGTTGTCAAAAAAATGGACAAGAAAGAGTAGGAAAACCAGGAGGTTCTCTAAATATTGCCAAAGCGATCGCTCACTTTTTGTAAAGTTTTTTGAGCTAAGAATTTTTCTCTTATATTGTTAAAGTCTTTAAATCCATAACTTTGACGAATAATTCGTTTAATTTTATTGTTGAATCCTTCCATGACACAACTGGTAGTTCCGCTAATAAAATAATGACAAATTTCTTGAAGATATTTGTTGAGGGTATTAACGACCCCTCACTCATTCGGTGTATCCCTTATACAGCATACGTTATGGGGTTGTCTCAAAAGGAAATTTCAGCTATTGGGCAAAAAAGGCCACGTGCTCAAAGCAACGTGGCTATATTAATTAAATTTCTCCGCGTATTTCTTCAATTACGCCGTCACGAATGACAATTTCTACATTTAATTTTTTCACTAAATTGTCTCCTTTTTCGACACGGAAAAAGCTTTCCATTTGTCCTTGAACCACTTCCTGTTCGAGTTCGACGGTTTGCACTTGTTGCATTTGTTGTAGGAATTGATTTTTTCTTTCTAAAAACTCACTTTTTTTCTGATTAACCTGTAATTGAATATTATCAATTTGTTGAGTTGTTTGCGCACCTGGAGGAGAAACACTTTGTTTTTGAATCTCAGAAATTGCTCTTTGTCCTTGCATTTCAATTTGTTGCATTTGGTTGTCAAGCTGACTAATTTGTGCCTGCAGTTGTTGCTGCATTTCTTCTTTCCAGCGAGTGGTAACGATCACTTTTAAATTGACTGGCCGTTTCAATAATAAACTGGTGTTTGCGTCTTCCATGAATGTTTTCTCCGTTGACTAACTTTTTCTAATGATTAAGATTCAAACATCCCGTCGATCATACCCTGATATCGTTCTGTGACCACAGGCCGTTTTATTTTTAGGGTTTGGGTCATCATACCATTTTCAACGGAAAAGGGTTCTAATATCAGTTCAAAGGCTTTAATTTGGTCATCTGCACGGTATCCGGGACGGTTTTTGACTTCTCGGTTCAGTTCTTGTTTGAATAAGTCTTGAACGGGTTTTCCGTAGAGATCGCTATTAACGATCGCTTCTCTGCTTGCATCTTCAGGGGGAAAGGTTAAGTTAAGTTGTTGATTTTTGTCCCATGTTTGCAATGCGTCTAAATTCGGTACAATTAAGGCTCCTAAGGCTTTTTGATCTTGACCCACTAACATCATTTGGTCAATATAAGGACTTCTAATGCAAGCATCTTCGATGGGTTGGGGTTCAATATTTTCGCCGTTACTCAAGACAATAGTATCTTTGGCTCGTCCGGTAATGACCAGATCATTCATCGGGGTTATCCATCCTAAGTCCCCACTATCAAACCATCCTTCGGGATTGATCGCTTTAGCAGTAGCTTCAGGTTTTTTATAGTATCCTTGCATAATTTGGGGGCCACGAAGGAGAACGACTCCTTTTTTGCCTTGGGAAAGGGGTTCACGGGTATCGAGATCAACGATCTTAATTTCTGTTTTGGGGATGGGTTGGCCGGAGGAACCTCGTAAGTTATGACTGTGGGTGCGTGCATTGGTGACGGGAGCGGTTTCAGTGAGGCCGTAACCGACTAAGACGGGGACGTTGATGATCTCGTAAAAGTCGTCTAAATGTTTCGCCAAAGACCCCCCACCACTGACTAGAGTTTCAAAATTACCCCCTAAACCCTCTCGAATTTTCTTGTAAACTAATTTATCCCCTAAACTGTGTAAAGGAGCTAATAAAGACGCTTTTAGTCGGGCTATCGACCTTTCTATGGCCGACGCATCGAAGTGTTCTAAACTCATGTTATTGGCGATGCGTCTGGATAGGATAAAGGTTCGGGAAATATTGAAGAAGAATTCTACTATTTTTTGTTGGGTAGGACTTTGTTCTCTGAATTGCTTCTGTATTCCTTCGTAGAGGGAGTCCCAAAGACGAGGAACTCCCACCATGTGATGAGGTTTAAACTTCTTGAGATCGGTCTTAAAGTTGCGGATATTGGTGTAAATGAGGGTACATCCTTGAGAAAGTAAAAAATATTCTCCACTGCGTTCGTAAGCGTGCCAAGAGGGTAAAATACTGAGAACTTTGTCTCCTGGTTGGGGTTGGATAACTGCATTAAGATTTCTAACTTGATGCAATAAGTTACCATGAGACAACATTGCACCTTTGGGTTGTCCGGTGGTTCCTGATGTATAAATTAAGGTGGCTAGATCATCCTCATCTTTTGTAATAGGGTTTAGGCTATGTTTTGCTCCTTCTTCCATCAGTTGAGTGTAGTTTAAGGTTTTGATGGTATCGTCTGCTTTGGGGGTTTCGTCGCTGAGTAAAATAATTAATTGTAGGGGTATTTCGTCACAAAAAGAACGTATCTTATCTAAGGTTTTTTGATTTTCTACGATGAGAGCATTACTATCACTATCTCTTAAAATATAGGCTATTTCGTTTTTATCTGCTTGTGCTGACCGCACTGCATTAGCTGCACCCGCTAACATTGACCCTTGATCAGCAATAAACCAACGGGGACTATTATCAGCAATGAGACTAATTTTATCATCTGGGGTAACGCCCAATGCTTGCAGTCCAGAGGCAAATTGTTTGATTTGTTGGTATAACTGAGCAAAAGTGAGTTTAACTTCCGGTTTGCTGTGGGGATCGTGAAGTGCAAGGATGTCGGGAAATTTTTTAGCAGCGATCGCCCATACATCATGTAAGGCCGTTAGGTTAGCATATTCGGTAATAGTTGTCATAGCATTAATATTAGTAATGGTTTTACCCTATAGACTAGCTAATCATGGGGTGATTGTTCCCATGTTAGGGGTTTATTGCTATGTTTTGAAGGAGAATAGTGACAGTTTTTTTAGTGAACTGATTAATTAATTGGATATATTTGTCATGATTTTGGCAATATTCTTTTTTAGT
>NZ_AAXW01000043.1 GCF_000169335.1 Crocosphaera chwakensis CCY0110 | reverse complement strand
ATCAGGCTTGTTCTAAAATTAATACTTATAGCAGAGGCTTTTATGGTGATGTGGAATATCTCTTAGAAAAAGAAGCCATTATTGACTTAATTGATCATCCTTTCGTTTTTTGGGAGGATTCTCCTCAAACTAAGGTTGACTTAGTGGCTGCTACTCCTGAATTGTTAGTTAAAAAGAATCGTAAAAAAGAGATTACTTTAAAACTTTCTCCTCCTCTTTATCAAAAACAATCCCCTCTCGTTTGGCAAGACACTATCAATCTTGTTAAGGTTTTGGTTATTACTTCTGATTACGAACAAATTGCTGCTATTTTAGGTAAACGTAATCAATTAAGAGTTCCTCCCTCGGCCGAAGAACAGGTTTTGGCTGCTATTAATACTATCTCTAGTTTATGCACGGTTCATTCTGATATTGAAGGGGATATTGCTGATGCGATTGAAGTGGAAGCTCACCCTCTTCCTCATCTTCAATTATTACCAAATGATGAGGGATTAAGTGCTAGAGTGGTTGTCTGCCCTTTTGAGAAAGGTCATTCTTTTTATCATCCTGGTACCGGTGGTGCAACTGTTATTACTGAGATTGATGGTCAACGTTATCAGACGACTCGTGATCTCGAAAAAGAAAAGGATTTATTTAACGCTCTCATTGCTGATTGTTCCCTTCTTTCTTCTGGTGATCCCACTACGGGAAGATGGGATTTTGATGATCCTGAACTTTGTTTAGAATTACTTCTACAATTACAGGATTTAGAAGGTCGAGTTATTGTTGAATGGCCTGAAGGGGAGAGTCTTAAGGTGACTCAACCGGCTGGTTTTTCTCATCTTCACCTTAATGTTAATTCTCAACAAGATTGGTTTGAGGTGTCTGGTCAATTACAGTTAGATGAATCAAAAGTTTTTGATTTACAACAATTACTGACCTTATTAGAACAGAGTCCGGGTCGTTTTCTTCCTTTGGGTCAGGGACAATTTTTGGCTTTAACTGATACTTTTCGTCAACGTCTTGAAGAATTTCGTCTTTTTTCTCAACCCCATAAACAGGCTCGTCAGCTTCATCCCTTGTCTACCTTAGCTTTGCAAGATTTTTTCTCTGAGGTTGAGGATTTAACGGTTGACCAACAATGGCACGAACATTGTCAGAAAATTCAAGCCATGCACGAATTTACTCCTCAATTACCTAGCACGTTTCAGGGGGAGTTACGAGACTATCAATTGGAGGGTTTTCATTGGTTAGCTCGTCTCTCTCATTGGGACGTAGGAGCTTGTTTAGCTGATGATATGGGCTTGGGTAAAACGATTCAGGCTTTGGCTGCCATTCTCACCCGTGCTACTGCTGGCCCGACTTTAATTGTTGCTCCCACTTCTGTTTGTTTCAATTGGATTGATGAATGTTTTAAGTTTGCACCGACCCTTAATCCTATCTTATTTGGCAGTGGTAATCGTCAAGAAATTTTAGATAATTTACAACCTTTCGATTTATTAATTTGCAGTTATGGGTTATTACAACAGGAATCGGTGGCTGCTATGTTGGCTGAGGTTTCTTGGCAAACTATTGTTTTAGATGAGGCTCAATTTATTAAAAATATGACCACTAAACGCTCTCAGGCTGCTATGAAGTTACAGGGTCAGTTTAAGTTGATTACCACTGGCACTCCTCTGGAAAATCATTTAGGCGAGTTATGGAATTTATTCCGCTTTATTAATCCTGGTTTGTTGGGGTCAAAGAAACAATTTAATGACCGTTTTATTGCTCCTATCGAATCAGATTCACATAAAATTCTTCATCAACAATTGAAACGGTTGATTCAACCTTTTATTTTACGTCGTACTAAAACTCAGGTTTTATCTGAATTACCTCCTCGCACTGAGATGCTGTTATCCGTTGAATTGAGTAACGAAGAAATGGCTCTCTATGAGGCTTTACGTCGTGATTCCCTAGAAAAATTGAGCGAGAGTGATGACAGTGGCGGACAAAAACATTTACAGGTTTTGGCTGCTTTGATGAAGTTACGCCGTTGTTGTTGTCATCCGAGTTTAGTTCTTGATGATGCTTCTTTAAAGGGTTCTAAGTTACAGTTATTTCAAGAAATCCTTGAGGAGTTACTTGATAACCGTCATAAGGCTTTGGTTTTTAGTCAATTTGTTGACCATCTACAAATTATTAAATCTCATCTTGATCGACAAAAGATTAGTTATCAATATCTCGATGGTAGCACTCCTAAAAAAGAGCGACAACGACGGGTTAAGGCTTTTCAGTCTGGTGAAGGGGATGTCTTTCTTATCAGTTTAAAGGCAGGGGGAACCGGTTTAAATTTGACGGCTGCCGATTATGTCATTCATCTCGATCCTTGGTGGAATCCTGCTGTTGAAGATCAGGCTACCGATCGCGCCTACCGCATCGGCCAACAACGTCCTGTTACTGTCTATCGTTTGGTTGCTAAAGACACTATCGAGGAAAAAATTGTTCAACTTCATCATCGTAAACGGGATTTAGCTGATTCTCTTCTTTCTGGTACTGATGTTTCTGCTAAACTTTCCACTTCTGAATTATTGGATTTGATGAAATAACTCTTATTGCTTTCGTTTATACGCTCCTCAATAAACATATAAAGTCAAAAAGCCCCTTACCAGCCAAGTACGCTTTACCTCTAGCTAACTTCTTCAGTTACTTTTTGTATCTTTTGAGATTCTTCTGCCGAATTCTCCCTCTATTGTACTTTAGTCTCATTTTTCTTCATATTGCTTTTTCTTACTCCTACTCATTAATCTCTTACTTATACCTGTATAATCCTACTCATACTTGTATAATACTTATACTCGTATAAAATCTTGCATTTCTTTAATTATTATCCACATTTTCAGATAGTCACTCAATCTTTGCCATCCTTTCCATAAGGTCTGCACTCCTGGCTCTCCATCCCCTTTTCTGCACATAAATCCTCCTAATCTTCCTATCCACCTCACACATTCATATATTGTCGGTATTTCTGACGGTAACTCTTTTTTTTTAGTTATTACACAGTATAACACCTGCCATTCTTCCTCTTCCAAAGCAATGTCGGCTGGTTCATCTGGCATTTCTACTGCACAATATTTGAGCCACAATATTCTTGAGGCAATGATGCTGTAGGTGGCTAATGCTTTTTCGAGTCGCTCCCCTTTGTCTAACATCAGCTTCTCAATGCCACAACCTGTTTTCAATACATAGTGAAATCTCTCAATTAACCAACGATATGTATAATATTTTAGGACTTTTTGGGCATCTGCTAAGTTATTCACAGCTAAAGTTGTTAATAGTACCCACTTTACTGCTTTTTCTCCTTTAGGAGCTTGAATCTCTTCGGCTACGATCGCATTTATCTTCATGGACTGCATTTGCTGATACTCTGGTTTATTGAGAGGTGGTTGGATCTCCACTGATGTCCATTTCACTTGTAATCTTGCTATTCTCGGTTTTCTTCGCGGTGTTCGCCTCAATTTAATGGCTATTTCTGCCATTGATTCCAATTTCTCTAACTTAGAGAATAATTTATCTATTTCCTCTTCTGTTTTAACTCTCCTATTCTGTGCTGCTCTGATTAATAAGTGTGCGCCTTCTCTTAACGGTTCGGCCAACAACTCAAAAATGTCTCCTTCGCGATCACACACCGTTATTAATTCTATATCTTCTGGTATTGCCTCCTGTACCTCTCTTAATGACTCGATCCATCTAAAACTTTCTTTCTCTTCTATTTTCCGCTTTCTTTCTACATATCCTTTGCCTTTCCTTACTTTAGCTCTTGCCCATACTTTTTGCTTCAATAAGCCGTATGGAATTCCTTCTCCACTGACAGCCAGGACATTATGGACTTTTAATCCTTCTGCACCTTGTTTACTGATACTCCCTAATCCTCTTCTGCCTTTTTTTGGAGGAAATTCTAGCTCTGTTGTGTCTTGCACCGCTAACACCACTTTTTCTCCTGCGATCTTCTCTATTGTCGCTTTTTTATGCGCTTCTATTATTTTTTCTGCTTTCACATGACGATTTTCCCAAAACTCGTACGTGGCCTGTACATCTGATGGCTTCTCGATCGCCTGTGGAACTGTTTCGTGAGGATGTTCGGATAACTCGGAGAGCATTTTTTCAAGTCTGGTATTTAACCGTTTATCTCCTAAATCTAGAAATTTCAGTTCTTCTTCTACCCATGCTTTCATTGACTTATCCTCCTTCCGTTATTCTCTTGAATATGATTTGAGCAATTGTTGACTTTTGAACCTTTTTTCCTTATTCTTAATGAGTAAACACTCTAACTTTTCTAAACTTTTATGTAGCTAATCCATTAACTAAATTTTAGTAAAACTCAGATAGAATAAGTCTTTTAGGCTTTTTATTTACCTTTATTTTATCTCACTTCTTCCCTTAATTTTAATTTATTTATCTTCATTTATCTTAACTACATTTTTACTCTTCTTTGAATTACTTTACTTATTTTAAAAATACATAGCCTCTTTTCTTATTCTGTTTTCCTTAATAATTACTGTGATTGCTCATGATTACTACCTTTTAGACGTTTTCCTTTTGTTAACTTATATGTGCCGAAGGGATAGCTGTCCAATCTAATCCCCTTGGATCTACTTGGTAAAAATCCAACGATTCAGATGCCACTTCTTCGTTTATACTTTGGTGTTTATGTACTATTTGGTAATCTCTTACCCGTCTCAGTAGTCTGTTAGCGATACGAGGAGTTCCCCGCGATCGCCTAGCTATTTCCATTGCCCCTGGTTGAGTGATAGTTACGTCCAAGATTTTCGCGGTTCTTTCAATGATTAAGGCGAGTTCTTCGGGTTCATAGAACCGTAATCTTTCGATTAAACCGAAGCGATCACGTAGTGGTGAGGTTAAAGAACCCACTTTAGTTGTAGCCCCCACCAAGGTAAATTTAGGAAGGGGAATACTCCGTGTTCTTGCTGCTTGACCTTTGCCAATGGTGATATCTAAACGATAATCTTCCATTGCAGGATAAAGCAACTCTTCGGTCAAACGGTTGAGGCGATGGATCTCATCAATGAACAATACATCCCCTGGTTTGAGGTTGACGAGTAATCCCGTGATATCTCTGGGTCGTTCTAAAGCCGGCGCTGCGGTTATCTTACAGTTCACTCCCATTTCTTCTGCCAGAATTAAGGACATGGTTGTTTTTCCCAGTCCTGGTGGCCCGTAGAGGAGTAAATGGTCTAGAGGGTCTTTTCTCCCACGGGCTGCTTTTATGCCGATGTTTAGCACCGATTTTAGGGATTCTTGCCCGATGTAATCCTCTAACCGATGAGGACGGATGTTTTGAGCATTGCTCTCATCCGAGTCTTTGTTTGTAGGATCTAATAATCTTTCTTGGTTCTTTGAGGTTGACTCAACTGTTGTTGGGGATTGCTGAGGATTTGAGGAGGGGGTGGTTTTCTTAACTGATTGAGTGTTTTTCTTCCCTGTGGTTCCTCGTTTGATGGCCATTCCCCGTACCTCTCGACTCCATACACTTTGATTTTGCCATTGTTAAACGATTTAACTCCTCTATCCTTGATTTTTCTTTAGAAATTACTCCACTTGATACAACGGCGATCGCACTTCAACTTAGCCATTTTGCTCTAACCATTGTCTTAAGTCGGCTTCACTACCAAAGTTTAACAAGGCTTTGGCAAGATTTTCCAACTGTTCAGTGGATAATCCTTGTATTTGCTCCGTTAAAATTGGTGATAAGTCTGGAAAACGAGTGTTAAGAAGGAGCAATATTAAATTAGCTTCTCCTTCTGTAAAAGCTTCTTGATATACTTTAGTTTTCTTTAAGTCAGCTAATTCAAACATGGCTTCGATTTCCTGTCGACTTTTTTTGGGGAACTTATAGACAATGATACTTTCAATTAAATCAATTAACTGTCGTTTACTGCCTTCATCACTTAATTGATTTTGGGCTTTTTTAATTAACTTTTTAGCTTGTGGTACAGACTTTTCTTCTGATTCTACCACAAGATTAATCATGCCAATTCCTAGAGAATCTTTAGCGGATTCTCCTAATTCATTCAAGTAAATTATACTCACTTCCTCTAAGTTAAGTAAATTTCTAAAATGAATAGACTGTTCTCTCTCAATTTTACGGCTAGGATAAATCACAACCATCTGCCAAGGATGGGGTGGTTTATATTGTCTCAGAAACAGAAAAAACTCCGAGAACAACCGATAGTATAAATCCTCTTCAGGTTGAAACTGCACCTCAACTAAATAGAGAGGTCGGTTAGAGTTTTCTTCATTAGGCAGAAATAAGCCATCAAGTCTAAAAGACAGTTGTTTAACTTCGATGGAAGAAAATTTGTAGTTTTTTTCTTGGGCTGATTCTTCTCCAATTAACTCAAAGAAGCTTCGAGGATAGTCAAGAAAAATCCGATAAAATATACTGTCTGTTTTCACAATTGCTTAAGACACTATTAATAAGGTGATGACTTTTATTCTCTCTTTATTATACCAAAATACTCTTTTTATTTAAGATTTTTCGCTTAATTAAGCAGGAGATCATTAAGATCATTTTCAGTGGTAAAATCGGGTTAATTTGAGGTTTGATTTTCACTTGAAAATCTAGTTTAATTACTTTAAATAACTTACTTTTGTATGTTTGTTGGTATTGTCCCTTTAATTTCGTAAAAATAATCTGTCCCTACTAAAGCTACCAAAATTTCAGCTATTTGCGTTCCTGCTGCGGCTTCTTCTACTTCGGCGAAACCATACTGATCTGAAATTTCCCACTGCCCTAAACGAGGAGAACGTCGGCACTCAAATCTTCCCAATCCATAAGCAACTTCTGGCGTTCCACACCGCTATTATTCCCCCACCTAACCAATATAGAGGTTTTAGAGGTTTAAGCCATCTTTGTCTTTGTTTACGTTGTAGTTTTTCGCTTAAATTCAGTGGTTTAAGTGTCATGACTCAAATTGGGAGCTAATCTATGAGGAGTAAATCTATGGTATTAGCGGATGGTTAAATTTTGACTAATTAATAAGCGATCGCTTATCCAAGACGAATTGACCCTTAGTTAGTGCCGAACTATAATAAAATATATCAGCACTAACGCTAAACTAATGTCCCAAGCCTCCATCAAAGCCCGAATCGTTCAACTCCGAAGTCAAGGAAAAGTCGCACCTCCCAATACCTGGATCGGAACCACCAGTATCACAAAGAAAAACGGTAAACGCTACACTTATTACAGGCTAATGAAAGCTTATTACCCTCCTGCTACCAAAGATAACCCTAATCCTTCTCGTAAGACTAAAATGGTACAGTATTTGGGGACAAAAGATAGTGAAGCTTATAAGGAGATGGTTGAGGCTATTAAGCGTCGCAATGAGATTCAGAGGTTGGAGAAGAAGCTGTATAACCTAGAAAAAGAAGTTAGTGTAGCATTAACTCAGAATAGACAACGGGATAAGCAACCAGCACTAACTACGTTGGTGACAGAGTTAGTCGCACAGGTGCAAGGTTTGGTAGAGGAAGTAGCGTGGATGAAAAAGCAGTTTCAGCAACAATTATTAACAGTTACATAGATGATTTTAAGTACAATGATAAATAGCTATTCCTTTATTCAAGGTTAGTCATGAGTAATAACGATAATCATGAGTCATTATTTGAAAACAATGATAATCAAATTGATGATGACAAATTTTCTATAGATATTCCCTCACAATCAGAGTCCCCCTATCAAGACCGAATTCCCTCTGGATATGATCCAATGGGAGAAATTTATCTCAGAGGTCGAGCCTTTAGAGGTCTAGCTAGTGGAGGCATCCCTTGGTGGATTCTCGTTTCTGGTTGGATTATTTTTGGAGGTTTTACACTTTTAATTATCGTAGCTGTCATAATAGCACAAGATTTTATAGGTCTAATTTTGTTATTTGTTCCTGGTACTATTTTGTTGATTCTCTGGAGAGGGACGAAAGCCAAGCTTCGTCGTAGAAAGTCTAAAAGAAGGTTTTAGTCGTTCCCGTATGAACTCGAATAATTATTATGATAATAGCAATTATCAATAACAATGAGCAACTTATAACTTGGAACTCAACAGTTACTTTTACTGTTGCTACTAAAGAATACCCTAAACAGAAAATTAAATGGTGGACTCGATGGTAATTTTGCCCTCCATTTCCTAACTTCTACCATCACTAAATGAGATTTTCAATCTTAATCTTCATAAGCAACGGTAGAAAAGTTCCTTGAATGAGAATAGTTTTTTGAGGCTACTCTTTTCTATCTTTTTCCATTATTTTACACTGTTTCGTCACCAAAATATCCCCTTGACGGACTGCTGTGACTGACCATGTTTGTCCTGTTTTCATATCTTTATGGGCAGGGTGGACACTAATTCTTAGGGTTTTGAGAGGAGGACGACTAACCTTAAGTTGAGCAAAGGACATCTTTCTCCCTAAAACTGTGACTCTTCCCGTCATCGTCATAGCTGATTCTGTTACTTCATCAGAGATTTCCTCTAAGTTAATTGAGATAATTTTTCCATCAGAAGTCATATTTAGAGTGGTTAACCAACTACTTTCTTCACTGGGATAATTAGCTGGTAGTTGCTTAATTTTAAACTGCGTTTTATCAGGAATTTCTAAGTAGAATATCTCCCCATCTTTTTTGACTGTTCCTCTCAGAACATAATGATAGTTTTTTGAATCCATTTTGTTAAATTTTTCAACCCTTGTCATGTTTTAACTCAATTTCTCTTCAAAATTCGAGCTAATCTTTGTCTAGAAAATAACCGTTATATTCCCAGTCTTCAGAGAAAGAAGTGGAATCTTCGAGTTGTTTCAATTCTTGAGCCTCTTTTTCTTTTTGCTTTCTAGACTTTGGTTTTATGTATTTAGGCCAATATTTATGGTAGTCCTTCTTTGATAGCCACCATTCCCCTGTTTTGGGGTGTTTCCAACCAGAACCTTTCTTTCGTTTTCCCATTTCTTTTCCGACCAATCCAAATAAAAGTTTAATCATATAATATTATAGAATCCAAGTAATCTTCTGTTATATCTTCTTGTTCACAAACGAGGTCACTTTCTTTATTTTGACCATATTCATCATTAAATTCTTGGTAACTATCTAATCTAATGTCTTCTCTAATTTCATTATGAGAATTTGAGTAACTTTTCCATTTATTACTCTGTCTAACTAATAGTTCATCTTCCGAATTAGTTTCGTCGTTGTTCTCAGTATTTTTAGTTTTAATTTCTTTAGAAGCTTTACTCATAAATTTACCTTTTATTCCCCTTAATTATACCATAAAATCTTACTTATTATTTCTCCATATTCCTACAAGAACCCCTTGTATTTCTACAGTCGTTCTGGGAACTTTTAATGGGGTTTCTTTATCGAAAGATGTTAAAGTCACCTCAGAAAAATCTAAGTTGTATCTTCCTAATGTGACACCATAGCCTTCGACATTAGCAGCGACAAATTCCCCGTTTTTCACTGTTTCTTCTGGAGCTAAACGACGGATAATAGCTATGTCTTCATGGGCGCACCGCGAAGCGGATCTCTTCGAGATCGCATTCTCAACTAACCCATTACCCTCAACTCGTAAAGCATAGTAATCATCTTGGTTGAGAACGTAGGGAAGTTCTAGGATTGATTGTTCGTCAGTGAAAGGTTCAACTAAACCACCGGCAGCTATGGCCCCTTTGATAACAATCCCAGGTTTCTTGACTTTTAGGGGTTTGATGGTTCTTGCTTTTCCTTCAATCCATGTCACATAACCCTTATCTCTCATTCTTCCGAGACGAGATTGAACAGGGGCTGGAGAACGTAAATTCATCGCTCTCATCATCTGACGAATCGAAGGAGCGTGTTGATTCTGGTTGATATAATGAACCAGCCAGTCGTATAACTCTTTTTGAGCAGGGGTTAATGGCTCCATAGCTCTGGGATATTTCTGAAACTGATCCTAGTTTACTTGTATTTTAATACTAAGGTTCTGTTTCTTGGGTAAATTTTATAAGGATAGTTGACTTTTCGTTGTCAATTGGTATTATTGTACTATATAGCAGTTTTTGTTCATGTACTCTCCTTCTCTCAAACAAGATTCCCGTGACCCCTTTGTTGATAAGCTTCTCTTCTTAGCTATCAACCACAATCCCACTCTGGCAGAACAATTAGCTGCCATTACCGAAGCTCACCATGAACGTCTTGCCGATGTCACTCAAGGTCGTCCTTATTTCCGAGTTCATGATCTTGTCCGACATATTTGTTCTTTTTCTTATGGTTCTGTTCAACAGATTCGACCTTCTGTTAATAATCATCTTTATCTTATCGCTTGGTTTGATTCTCCTCATCCTTGGCAATGGCAATGGATAGAATCCCATTCTTTAACTTTACTGCCTTCTTTTTTTTAGTTTATTTTTTTTCCAGAAAAGAATAAGGGGAATAATTAATAAAATGGAAGAGAGTCCTCAAGGATATATAAATAAGGTAAAAATTTTAGAAAGAAACAGAAAGTTTATTCAGATTTATTCTCCCATTTACTTTTTCCCGTTATTGTCTTTCCTAGTCTGCCAAATTCTTAAGTATTTGTTAGCCTAGAGAAGCACCCAGTAATTAATAGTGTACGTTGCCCCAATTATGGGGCTTTTTACCCTAATCATGCTAGTCCCACTCTAATTAAACTAACACCGTTATCTCCTCCATTACAGATATTGTATAAGTAACTCCTTGTTTGTCTTCTAAATAATAATTACCATCAATCTCAACCACTTTTCCTTTAATCTTCATCATTCCCATCGGATGGGGAATTAACCCTTGTAACAACTGTCCCACTTCATAATCAGGGGTTGATAAACGATGTTGCTGTGAAGCTTCTTTGAGATTGTTGTAGAACTCTAGCAACTGTGAATCACTTAAACGTTTTCTAGAACTAACACCATATTGACTCAGTAGGTACTCTTTCCCCGTATTGGTTGACCATCCTAGTTGGGACATCTGAGAGTCAATCTGTTTCATTAATTCTCCCCTAGAAGTAGCTGTGTGATGGCTTGTAACGGGCTGGCTATCGTCTGTAACCCTTGCGGATGTTGAGTGTGACGGCTGTGACGGGTATTTTTCAGTTTTTTCTATTTCCATTTCTGCCTCCGTTGAAACTAAAACTTTCTCTAAAAGTCCAACTGATGATGATGAAGTTTTGTTAGAAGTTCCAGAAAGTTCAACACACCCGTCACATTCATCACTGATGGGGGTTTCAGCCATCACACTACCCATCACACCACCGGTTACACTCACCACCGACTCTTCACATGATGAACGATACAATCCTTCGATTAATGGTGGTAAATCCTCGTCCAAATGATCCCGAATTTTCAACCCCTGAATAAATGCCCCTTTGCGATCGCGTCCTTTCTTGATGGTGAAACCCAATTGATTGTTACATAGGTCTAGTAGCAAATAGGAGAAACGAGTCAACGAAATGGTATTAATGCCCGATAATGAACAATACTTGCAATAGTTCGCGTATAACCATATCTGTTCCTTTGACTCTCCCAACGGCGACTTACAACCGATTTGTGTCTCGTATCCATCAATGTAAGTGATCTTCTCGTTTAGCCACGCTGCTATAGAATTGGTATCAATCAAGTTCTCTAGCTTGCTTTTTAGGAGTCCTACCGCGTAGTTTAATGGGTCTTTGATGATTTGGGTGGCTTGCTCACTATCCATCTCTAAGACCCAATTTAAAAGCCCTGGTATGTACGGGGCAAATTCTCCTGTTAGATTATTATCCCTGTCATGATCAATCAGCTTCTTTTGATCTCTTTCAGCAATGCGCCGATTCATAGTCAGGGGAATCTCACGACGGTATAACCCACTCGTATGATCTCCTGTTTTGATGGGTTCATTAGAGGTAATAATCACCAAAGCATCCGGGTAGAAACTGGCTAGGGCTTGCTTATACTTTTGCTCAAATCTTAGGCGATCGCCTCCTGTTAATGCCTTGAGTTTTTTCACGCCCTTGTAGCTCGTTGCCTCATTAATAATCACCAGCCGTTTATCTTTTATGTTGGCTGTCTCGAATTTATCCTTTTCGAGAATATCCAAATCGGTGACGTGGACATTTTCAGCCCCAACCAGTGCGATCGCTAATTTGGTTAGGGTACTCTTACCACTTCCTCCAGGGCCACATAAAGCTAAGAACTTTTGCCAGTCCGCCCGTCCGGTAACAATACCATGTAAATAAGCCCGAATGAGATTGACTAGGGTTGCATCCCCTTCCATCATTTCGAGTAACCATTGCTTGATAGGGTTACAAGATGCCAAGGGGTTAAAGTCATACGGTAAGCACCAAGTTAGGTAATTTGTG
Organism: Crocosphaera chwakensis CCY0110; assembly: GCF_000169335.1. Classification (GTDB taxonomy): domain Bacteria; phylum Cyanobacteriota; class Cyanobacteriia; order Cyanobacteriales; family Microcystaceae; genus Crocosphaera; species Crocosphaera chwakensis. The sequence goes on along the minus strand of NZ_AAXW01000043.1, from coordinate 29,278 downwards.
GGGCTATGAGGCCATAATTCTTTTGTCTCGATGTCTAACACCCCATTACGGAAGGGGATTAACCCTTTTTGGCTATGGCTTTGCATTTGGGGGGTTAATAATTTCCTGCTTAGATGCTTTCCTATTGATTGGACTAATCTAATAGTATAGTCGAATTCTTTGGGGGTTTGTGCTTTTAATTGCCCAATTATCTCTGTTTTCTCTTTATTACTCCTACTGCTTTCTTTTACTGCTTTGATTGCCTTTCCTATCTGACTCCTAATGTCTTCAACCACTTGATCTAAATGAGTAAATTCTAATAGTATTCTCTGTTCTAGTTCCTCAGTAGAGATTATTTTCCATATTCCTTCTATTTCTGCACTGTACAAATACCATTCTTTGGTTTCCTTATCGAAAATCAGTCTATCTTTGTACAATTCTACTAAATATTTGACTACCCCTTTCTCATTCCACTTGGGTAGATCATGCTCTAATTTTGTTACTTTGATTGAGTCCGGTTCATTACTCCGATTTTCCCAGACTGAACGGAACCATTCCCGTCCATTAGCTACGCACCGCTCCGCGGATCTCTTCGAGATCGCATCATCGATCCCTTTCTCCGGTGTCTCCCAACTAAGAAATAAAACTTTACAACACGCTTCTCGGAAACACGAGGCTAACCTCTCTCTCGCTGCTATGACACTGGCCTGGGTTTTTACCTTCTCATCTTGGTCAAAGACGATTACGATTTCTCGTCCTGGGGTAGCTAAGTATTGAAGCTGTGGCAAGAGTACGGGATTCCCATCAGGGTCCTTGGGTGAACCGTTCCATATTCCAGGGACACTAATGGCAGCTATTCCTTGGGACAACAATGCCCCGGCTTTTTTTGTGCCTTCGACAATGGCGATCGCTACCTTTGGATTCTCTTTGACCCATTTCCAAAACAATTGGTCTTTTTGTCCTAAGAATTCTTTGTAAGTTATCCCTTCGGTGTCTGCCCATTGGTAACGAATACGTTCTTGGTATTCCTTTAACAATCCCGATTTTTTAGCTACTTTTAACCCAATACGTCGAGAAACCTTGAGACATATTGCCTGAACCGGTTCAAAGGGTGGGACTTCGTATTTTCGGGTTTTGCCATCAGGGGTGACTTTCGGTTTGTTGGGTTTGAGTTGGGACCATAACTGATCTTCCCCCGTTTCCGGGTCAATGGCGTTCACCCCCCATCCCCCGTCCTCTAGGTGTAAGTTGGCTTTCAAGGTTCGGGTGTTGATGCGACCATCGTTTCTACGGGGTACGTTTTCACTGTAGAGTAAGAAGTTGTAAGTGTCTGAACCGATAAGCGATCGCACATTGAGATAGACGATTTCCGAGTCGACTCCTGAACCTTTGACCCACTCGTTACGGTGCTGTTCATTGATGTTATTCATTTTGGACTCCAGTTTTTATGTACTACTGGAGATGCTCTATAGTAACGGCTTACTACTTGGATTTTTCAAGCTCAGACAACTATGATAGAAATGTATATGTAGGGTCTGGTGTATGTTCTTTGTTAGCATCACCAGTTGTTGTCTTGCCAGCTTTAATAGCAATGGCCAAGAAAAGAGCATCACCAGTCTTTCCTATTTCGACTTAATTGAATAATTGCTTAAATCTATGCTTCGACTCATAAGCATAGTCATTAGTAAATGCTTGTAAGATACTTTTTCCCCTTGGGTGATCACAGGGTTCAACTTCGGGTGCATGATTGTCTCCTTAATTTTGTTTGAGAACCCATAAGGAGGACTAAAATTGAGATAAGAAACTTAATATAACCAGAGTTAAGATTTATTGCCTAATTCTGTCTTTTTTAGCAAAAGTAATTCTTTTAAAGACAATACTTGCCTGTCCCGCAAATTTCCTATATCATGAGGTTATTGCGGTTAATTACCGTGGCTAAAATTTTATATTTCTTTCTTATCTCATCATTACCTCCTTATTTGGTTAACAGAGATTTCACAGAGAGAAGCCCTTAGATTAGAAACGTCGCGCATTCCCCAATGACTCGGCGTTTCGTGGTTTTAAAGGGTTTCCACACTTGAGAAACATCTGATTGATATTAATAATCCTGTTTGGTTTGACAGAATACTTCAACTATATATCAGATCCATACTGCAAACAAGTTTTGAATCTTTGATGGGGAATTATTTGTTTTCGTCTCAAATAACAAATAACTGGAGTTTAGACTAACTCCCCCGAAATCATACCGTACAGTCTAGTCTAGTCAGCAGGGGGGTTACGGGGGGTGAACATTGAAGAGATAATGAGGGAAAATTAGCCAATAATCAAAAACCTTGAATCAATCTGCTTTAAAACTTCAAAATTTCAGAAACGAAGTCTATCAACTGTTAGGGCCGGCCAAAGATAGCACTTTTGAATTAATGGACGCAGTTCTAATCACTAGAAATGTCTATTCTTTTGCTGAATTATCATTATCACCAGTGTTTCGGAGAAAATGGCCAAGTTTGTATGAGGCGATGGATGATTGCCGACCAAAAGCTCACAAATTAATGAGACGTTATATTTCTGAAATCCGTGCATCAACTGGACAACAGAGAATTATCCTAGCAGGAGATCATACACCTTGGCCTAGAACAGAAGCACCAACACTCAAAGATAGAACTTATGAACATGGGGCAAAAGTTATTTCAGGGAAACCGATTACTTTAGGTCATGGTTATAGTACCTTAGCATGGATTCCAGAAGCCAAAGGGAGTTGGGCATTACCATTAAGACATGATTTAATTACATCCCATCAAACGCCCATAATTAAAGCAATTTTACAAGTTAAACAAGTGCGCCGATATCTGCAAGAAAGACCAATTACTGTGTGGGATAGTGAGTATGGATGCGCTAAGTTTGTTAAAATGGCAAAAGGAATAGATGCTGACTTTTTGATGCGTTTAAGTCCAAATCGTTGTGTTTATGCAGAACCTCCCAAATACCAGGGAAAGGGAAGACCTAGGAAACATGGTCAGAAAATGAAATTATCTGACCCGACAACTTGGGGAGTTCCTGTCTCTTCAGTAGAAATTAACAACCCGACTTGGGGAATAGTTGAAATCACAAGATGGAGTAAATTTCATTTCTATCAAGCTGCTGAACAAAAGATGGAAATTGTCCTGATTCAACGAAAGGGAAAAGGACTATCTAAAAAGGCAGCAAAACCGATGTGGTTGGCATGGATTGGAGAAGAAATACTTTCGTTAAAATGGATTTGGGAATTATATTTGAGACGCTTCGCAATTGAACACTGGAATCGTTTTGTGAAACAAAGATTGCATTGGACTAAGGCTAAACTGGGAACCACAGAAAAAGGACAGCGATGGAGTCATTTAATGCCCATTTTAACATGGCAATTATGGTTAGCTCGTGACATAATAGAAGATAATCCTCTCCCTTGGCAGAAACCTCAAGTCAGAGAAAAGTTAACCCCAGGACGAGTTGCACAAAGCTTTTCTGGACTTTTGACCGTGATTGGCACACCAGCAAAACCGCCCAAACCCCGTGGAAAGTCTCCAGGTTGGAAGAAAGGTAAAAAAGCGGTGCGACCCCGCGTCGTCTTACGACGCTAGGGAACGCGCACCAAGAAAAGGAATAAAAGACCTCATTATCCCACGGTCAAAAAGACAGTAACTCGACAAAAAAAAGCCAAGGAAAAGGCTGCTTAAAGTCCTTAATCAATATATTAATATTATTTTCAGCTTTTCTGACAGGCTAAATCATATTTTTATGCCTTCTAAATCGTTAGACTAGACTGTACAGTATGAGTTTTTAGTCTAAACTCCAGTTCTCAACCAGGCACTTATTGTTTAGTTTTCTCCTGTTCTACTTCATTAGCAGTCACCGTAGGGAAACTAGGAACTTATCAAACTCTACCTGGTTATTATTGTTATCTTGGCAGTGCCTTTGGACGAGGTGGATTGAAATCAAGAATTAGTCGGCATTTAGAAATTAATAAACGCCATCACTGGCATCTTGATTATCTTAGACCTTATTTAACCCTTATAGAAATCTGGTATTCAACTGATACAATTAAACGGGAATGTCAATGGGCTAAACTATTACTAGAAGATGAACAATCAAGTATCCCAATTAAAAAATTTGGCTCATCTGATTGTCATTGTCCTACTCATTTATTTTACTATCAAGTAAAACCTAAATTGAACTTAAGTGGAGATATTTTAAAAACGCTAGATGCCATCCCACTTACCAGTCTTGGTTAACAAAGACATCTAGCTCATTGAGAGTCAAAGTGAGAAACACTTTGTTGAGTGGATATTGAATCATTGGTTAAGATGCTCAAAATTCTTGTCACAACTTATCACATTATCCATCACTAAAGAACTATCTTAATAATTTAGTTATTTCCACTTCTTCCCAAAGGGTTGACCCCAATACTTCCAAGATTCCTTATTAAAAGGACTTCTATATTTTATGATTAATTCTCGTTCCCATTCTAAGAGAACTTTCTTATCAGGGGGAATATGTTCCCAAAAAGCAGAAACCACCCCTACTTTAAGATCATGTATGCGATGTAATTGAAGATAATTTCTGATATAGTCTTTACAATCATGAACCCCAGACCAACGCTTATTTACAGTTAGCTTTGTTTCACCGCAATATAATAAAATAGGTAGGGTATTATCGATTATAAAATAAAGATAACCTTTGTTACTCTCATCAGCAAACTGATATTTAGGTTCTGGCATTCTCCAAAATAAACAGTTATGGATTGGTAACTCAAACGGTTTTATATCCTCTACTGTATGCCATGAAGTTTTAGGCATCTCGAACAAACTTTGTTGTTGCGGTTGATTATTTTTGAGACTTTCTTGATATTTGAATATTCTCTGTTTCCATTTAATTAAAGCTTCTCTATCCATGATCAAATTTTCCTTTTTTGGAGTCAGAGAAGATGATTGAGTATCAAATAAGTCAAGTTGTTTCATTGAGTAATTATACTGCTAAAATCTACTTAATTTATTGTACTTCTTAACCTAAAATAATTAACAGTCATCAACATGATAAGATAATCTTTAGGTTTGGGAACACTAAATCTAACAGAATTCAAATTAATTATTTGTCATTTACTATTATTAAAGCACGACCAGGACTGACTACTAATCAAAAAATATTGGAATTATTAGCAAAATATCCCGACGGGTTGACTGTTAAACAACTAAGTGATTTACTTAATCGACCTATCTCTATGATACAAAGCTGTTTAAAGTTATTAGTTTCGGGTAAGAAAGTGACAACTACAAATCAAAGAATGATACAATACTATTACATATATTCAAAAAAAAAAGGAGGAAAATAACCTTGTTCAACACAATAAATAATAAAGTCTAATTCTTGACCTTGTATCCACTTTAATACTTCTTTTTTAAATAGTCATTTCCAACTTTTTTATTTTTAAGAATGACTATGTTTATTTACTTAATAATCGATTTAGTAGTTCTTTATTATTCCTATCAAAAACTTGTAAACGTACAAAATTAGGATCGTTGGGTCGCCAAGCTATTTGATATTTATAACCCGAATTATTCCAAATATAAATATGACGTTCACTCGAACCATTATTATAAGCTCCAGTAAAAGAGATTGAATCTCCTGTTTTTAAATTACGTCCTGCATAATTTAAGGCTTCATTTCTACATCTTAAAGATACTAACCATAATTCATCCCTAAAATCACCCAAGGGAAAATTACTACAACTTGAACCACTTCCAAAACTGCCCCCTGGTGTTTCGTTATGGCAATGATATTCTCCTGTGCTTCTATTATTATGACATCCTTCAGTATTTGTTCGACCTGGGTGACTTAATACATTGCCATTGTTAATAATAGTAAATATTCCTAAAATTGATAATATTAATAACTTATTCATGTTGGTAATTTTTCTAGTAAATTTTCTACGGTAAGCTTTCACAAGCTACACCATCTTGATCTCGATCTAAGCGATGAGGATCGCCTGGATAAGCTTGTAGAACTTGTTGAGCTTGAGATTGAGTTAAAAAATCAGAGCAATCACAATCGCTATTAACACAAGCAGGTAAATTGGCATTGTTAACCGAATTTCCTCTTGTTGTGCCATTAGCATTGGTTGGTTGATTGTTTCTTACTCCTTTACGCCAATCCCAAGGCATTACTGCGTTCGTTATATTCCAAAAGCCCAGACTTCTCTGCCGAGCTTGTTTCTGGGCATTAATGTAAGCCTGGGAATTTGGACAATTGCTTAAATATTTGTGATAAACAACTGCTTGACCTTCTTGTACCATTGTCAGATTAATATTGAGATTGCCTTTGGAAACGACACCCACAGTTCGACCATAACGATCTCTATCAACTGTCTCAATACTTACAATTGTTCCAACTGCGACTAATTGCTTTAAACGATTGGTTGAAGCTATACCCCCAGGTTGTGAAGACTCCGGAGCATCGATACACGCTAATCGAATAGTTATGTTCTGACCATTTTCAACCACGGTTAAAGTGTCTCCATCACCTACTGATACTACTTGTGCGGCTAAAGTAGGAACAGAAACAACTACGGATAAACCCAGTCCCACTATCAGTGTTTTCATAATCACAAATCAGTTTATATTTTTAGTCTTCCCTTAACTCGTAAAAAAAATATCATTATTCTCTCGGCATTTTCGGCACCGTTACCATTCCACTAATATCAACAGATTTCCGATTATAATTATAAATGGTTCAGAAATTTGAGCGAACAGTGAGTTATTACATTTTTTTCACGAATGTTCATGAATTTTAGAAGCATTGGAACATTTATTAGGGATTTTTTACGATATGGCAATGGGATTGTCATCATCTTGGCTGTAGTATACACTCTGCTCTTCTACTCTTTGGCAGAATGTGAGCCAGATAGTGTGGTACTCGTCCTGAGTGGTCTATTAGGGTTTTTGACCTACAGTTATGATCGGATGCACGATTTAGGTGAGGAATCAGACATCCTCAATTCGCCAGAACGAACTAATTGGTTGCGAGCGAATTATACCTTCATGGTTTACTTGTGTGCGATGGCCGCGGTCATCAGCTTCATCGCAATGCTGTTACGACCAGCTGCAATCTTTCCTATTATCAGTACCATAGGACTCGCCTTTGCCTATAGTCTCCCCATTCTTCGAGATGGTAAAAGCCTTAAAAAAATACCAGGGGTTAAAACGGCTCTCATAGTCGTCCTCTGGGTTATTCTTACCTTTCTTATCCCCATGACAGTTAGTGGTGTCCACTGGAGCTTTCAAATCATCGGAGGAATCCTCTATGAGAGTCTGATGATAGCATCAATTGCCAATCTGAATGACATCAGAGATACACCAGGCGATCGTCTTGCCGGTGTTCCCACCATTCCAGTTATTTTTGGTGTGAGAATAGCCTTCTTTTTTTCCCTGGTTACTATTATTGCCGCGACAATGGTTGCAGTGACTTTAGGAAATTGGGTGCTGGTAATGTTAAGTGTTATCGGCACAATTGGGCTTTTGTTCAACAGTAGTCAGGTTTTAGAAATGCTGCGCTAGATTAATCCCACCACATACACCCCGTTTTCTGCTAATTCATGAATCCTGCTAGGGTTTCTGAACCAACGTTGCGATCGCTCAACTACCACACAACTACCACATTATAGTTATGGTGCTTAATAGCTAGGAATGCCCGTCTTACTTTTTCTGTGGCTGCGTCGGGGTGACGAGTTCTTTTCAAACTTTTGTTAAAATATTAATGATACATTTTTCACCCCAATCATAGAGGTGCAGTCAAAAGCCTGGCAGCTTATTTTACACCCTAGATTGGGTTTGTTATTTAAGAAAAGTATTTTTTGCTCTGTTTTTCATTTTTTAGAGAAATTTTTACCTATTAATCTTATTTTTAAAAAGACCAAAATTATGAGTTTTTTCTATATCCTTACATCCATAATTCATTTAGTCATGAAATAATAAAATAAGGAATTTATTAAGTTAGTTAAATTTCTCTCTGTACGAGCGTACACTGGTAGTATGGCTCTTAAAAATTCTAAGTTAAGACACTTAATTCAACAAAAACCCAAGTGGAATAATCTTCCCACTAAAGCTGTTCGAGTACCTGAATGTCTTGTTGAAGAAATCACCACTTATGCTCATCGTTTAGACCAAAATACTATTTCGAGGACTGGTAGTCCTAGATGGCTTGGGATTAAACCTAGCATCTCTAAATTATGATGGGCTGTTATTGATGGGAAACCACAGAAGAACCGAGTATGGTGGACTTTGGCTTAGTTGAAACCGATTCCCATGATCCTCTACCCTATAGATTAGGGGAAATTGAAGCTGATTTACGAGAGATTCTACAAGAATATCAAGTTACAAATATTGCCATTGAACAGCCTTTTATTCAGCCCGAATTTCCTTCAATGACTAAGTTATTACAGGTGTTAGGTGTTATTAATTTGGTGGCTTATCGGCATGGTTGCTTACCTACGATGATTTATCCTGCAACTTGGAAAAGTAATCTTGATCATCCTAAGGCCGAACGAGAGGATCTTACTGCTATTGTTGAGGAGTTGTTCGATTTACAGAGTATCCTTTTAAACCAAGAGGTTGATGCTATTGCCGTTGCTTATACTGCTTGGTGTGGGCTAGGACAACAATGATTATAATGTATGCCATAGAGTGTATCAAAAAAAGGGTACTGTTATGTGGTTAGAATATGCTCTAAATCGAGATAGGGAGTATGTCTCTATAACTGAAGTCCCAAGAGGGAGAAGTGACTTATACTGTCCTTATTGCCAAGGTGAATTAATCGCCAAAAAGGGCAAAGTCAAAGCACATCACTTTGCTCATGCAGGAGAAACTTGCAATTATGTCCAAAACACTGAGTCTGTACAACTCCCTATGTACAAGCAGTTTAATTTGAATAGACATCTCCAAAAATCTATAACCTAGTTACAGCAATAGAAACAGGTGTATTGGACTCGAAGTAAAAAATTGTCCTGAAAACGAATTAATAAGGATTTGAAGAGACTAAATCTAATTTAGACATAAAACTATGGTTCATTCTAACGTCAATTATTTCTCCAGATGTACAGGATTTTATTACTTCTAAAATTAGGGAACTAATTCTCAAGCGGACTAATCCGCAAACTGTTAATAAAACCGATTTATATCTATTTTTGTGTAAGCGAAATCTCTCTTGAACTACTTTAAATACTTTGACTATTCTAATTAAATGCTCTACAAAAATTCGATTAGATGATAAAGCTTTATTTTCTTCTATTTGATTTTCTGTTAATTCTCCATTTTTCGCTCTTTTATGCGGAGTCGTAATTTGAGTTTCTCCAATGTAGGCTTTGTCCCCACTAAAAGTTTGATTTATCTTAAATTTATTTAAAGTTTGCCTACATATTTTTATGTCACTTATTGGTCCAGGTTTTCCAATAACTACATCAACAATATCCTCAGCTTTTGGTAATACAATAAACTGACTTTTAAGAGTATGTCTTTTTTGCTTTCCTGAAAAGTATCTTTTTTGCTCTTGGTAGTCTAAAGGTCTTTCAATAGGCTGTTCTGCACTATCTACAATCAATTCATAATCTTTTAATTGTTCAATCACAAGTTTTTCTTCGTCTTGGGACTTTTTTACTTGTTCTAACAAACTTGGAGGTAACTCTCCCTCAAAAAGTTTTTGCCAATATGTAAAAATATTATGAGCCGTTGATTCACTCACTTGGAAGACAAGTCCTAAGAATTGAAAGCTTACATTATGACGAAGATAAATTAACATGAGAATTATTTGTTCTTCTTCTGATAATTTAGGATGATTTCCACTTCCTGATTGATTAATTCGGGTTTTTGTTTTTTCAATTTTTTCTTTATTGTTCTGATTGAGAAGCTTTCCTAGAGCGATTAGTTGTTTGAGTTGTTGATAGTCGATTCCTAATAATCTTTTTGTTTGTTTAGAATATTTTTGAATATAAGCCCAAGTATAACTTTTCATGTCCTCTTTTAGAAATTTATTATGTATTTCATTATACTATTTTTTTGATTTTATTAAATTATGGAGATGTCTATTACCTAAAATCTAAAATGTTAAACAATCGAGATTATAGTAATTCCAATGCTGCTAAACAAAGTTTTTGTTGTGTTTGTGGTAAACATTGTACCCAACAAGAAATTTATTTCCCTAAGACAGTTCAATGCTTAAATTGTTATCAACTTCAAGATTTTTTAGCTTCTAAAAGATATTTTATTATTCCTTATGACGTAGCTAAACACCTTTGATACAAATTATCAACAAATGCTTAAAACCTTAACCATAGAAAATTATCGTTGCTTTAAAAACTTTTCTATTAAGAATTTATCAAGAATCAATTTAATAGTTGGACAAAATAATATTGGCAAAACCAGTCTATTAGAGTTTATTAATTCTTTAGATACTAATAATAGTATTTTGATATCAGTTAATGATGATTATCTTGACAATATTGAAAAAAATTGGGATTTAATTCAACTCACCCCTAAAGAAGATAAAGCGATAAAAGCTTTACAAATTATTAACTCTGATATTGAACGGATAGGTTTTACAGTGAGTCAATATCCTAAACAGATAAAACTTAAAATAAAAGGAAAAGATCAACCCATTCCTTTGAGTAGTATGGGAGAAGGAATGAAGAAAATCTTTGGACTTATTATAAGAGCAGTTATTCTTGAAAATAGAATATTATTAATTGACGAAATCGAAAGAGGATTACATTATACAGCACAAACAGATATGTGGCGTTTACTCATAAAAATATCACAAAACTTAAATGTACAAATCTTTGCAACTACCCATAGTTGGGACTGTATTTGTGCTTTTCAAGAAGTATTAGAAGACAGAGAAGATAAATTCGTTGGTAAACTATTTAGATTAGATAATAAATATGGAAAACTTAGGGCTGTTGCATATAAATTCGATGAGCTTTATATTGCTGTTAATCAAAGAATTGAGGTACGGTAAAAAACAGTTATTGAAATTGTTCAGGATAGTCATAAGCTAAATTGACTGATATACTATTTATAATTAAATTGTTAACAAAAATGTTCAAAATATCTAAAGAGTGGCATGGTCAAGAACTTAAAAGGGACAATAAATCTAAAGAATTTTGGTTTTCTCGTACTGATGATGAAGAAGGAATTAGTTTTTTAGCAGGAAGTGGAACCGATATCAATAAAATAACCTCAGAAATGTGTGAGCTAGTTTATGCTTGTTTATGCTTGGATGTATGCACAAGATGCACGAATCTCCATAAGTAGCACTTTCCAAGAAATGTATGAGCAAGCTGTTAGAGTTTATGCACAAGATGAAGCTCTTTGGATAGAGTCCTCTAACGGAGTCATGGATATTCCCTACACTCTTGAACAACTGGGAGAAATGTTCGTTGAACAGTCTCCCCCTCCTTCTCTTAATTGGTTGCTAAAATTAGCAGGGTAAGCTCATCTAAAATGGTATAAAATTTACTTGACTAAGAAAGCAAAGTATAGGTGAGGAAAAAAGAGACTTAAAATCAAAAAAACAAAGTACAATTAGGACTCTTGTAATTATGGAATCAGAACATGGCCAACGGGTTTGCAGACCAAAAACAATCTAGTAAAAAAAACACAAAAAGGGAAATATAGCATCTATTGATGAAATCCAAAACAATTTATTAGGCTATGTCAAAGAAATAGAAGATCCTAGAGTACAAAGAAGCAAAAAACACCTCCTTAAAGATGTATTGGCGATCGCTATATTGGCAGTAATTGCAGGGGCCCAAGGTTGGGAAGATATGGAGAACTATGGTATCGCAAAACAGGAGTGGTTATCAGAGTTTCTAGAACTACCTCACGGAATACCGAGTGATGACACATTTAGAAGAGTTTTTGAGAGAATTGACCCAAAATCCCTGCAAAAATGCCTACAAAAATGGGTTCAATCTATAATGAATTCAATTCAAGGTGAAATTATCCCCATCGATGGCAAAACATTAAGGGGTTCTTACGATCGCAATAAGGGACAGTCTGCCTTACATACGGTCACAGCGTGGGCATCCCAGCAGGGTCTGGTGTTAGGACAAGTCAAAGTAGAAGACCATTCCAACGAAATCACAGCCATCCCTGCCCTAATCGAACTATTAGACATTACAGGCTCGATCATCACCATTGATGCCATGGGAACTCAAACCAGCATTGTCGAACAAATCCGTGAGCGAAAAGCTGACTACATTCTCACCCTCAAAGCTAATCATCCCACTTTATTTTCTCAAGTCCAGCAATGGTTCACCGATACAAGGACTCAAGGTTGGGATGGCATTGATCATGACTACTACAAAACCGTAACCAAGGGTCATCACCGCACCGAGAAACGATACGTTTGGGCTATACCAGTAGCAGCTATGGGAGAGCTTTACCAGCAACAACAATGGTCTGGACTACAAACAATTGTTGTAGTCGAACGCATCCGTCACTTGTGGAACAAGACTACCCACGATATTCAGTTTTACCTGACCTCTTTACCTCCCAATGCCCAATTCCTTTGCTATGCTATTCGCACTCATTGGAGCATTGAAAACAATCTTCATTGGAAGCTCGATGTCACCTTCCGAGAAGATCAATGTCGTATTCGGTCAGAATATAGTCCACAGAACTTTGCTCTTCTAAGACGATTAGCACTTAATGTTCTCCATCAAGAAAAAACATTTAAACGTAGTCTTCGCCAGAAAATGAAGCAAGCTGCTATGAATAACAACTATATGATGACTGTTCTCAATACCTTCTATCAAGCGGATTTTAGATGAGCTTACCCTGGCTAATAGAAAATAATCCTTCTGATACATTCATATTTAGCTGTAGAAGAAGTAGAGTATTTAACAATGATGGAAAATACCCTGGTTATAGTTTATTCTTTGAGAACCCGACTCCCGAAATGGCTTATAACCCTGAGAGGATTTCTTTGTCTGATTTATCACCAAAAGCTGCTAAAAAATGCGTTGAATTTTTCGAGCTAATTAGTTTAGCTGATCAACAAGGTAGAGTTATTTGGTTAACCAAAGAAGATGGAAGTCCAAGGTTTCAAGATGATTTAGGTGATGCTATTAGTTTAGTTGAGATTTACAATAATACGCCTCCTGATGAGAGGTTTCCTGTTCATTTACTTCTTGGTCGTACAACTTCAAAAATAGAATCGTTATTAGATGAAAAATTTCAACAAAAGTCTGTAAAACAAACTTTCTTTTCATCGATTATTAATTGTATAATTAAAAGTCATTGATTTTAATTATACAATTAATAATCAAGAAAAAATACTAAATTTAGCAATTATTCACTTAAAAATATTTACTAAATTGCTTTTTTTCTCAAGAAAAATAGAAAGTAGGGTGATAAAAAAGAAGGCTAAAAAAATGAAAGATAAGAAATCTTTGAGATTCCTGTTACCGAAGTTATCCTGGGTTAATGAATTTAAGGGCAACATAATTAAATCAGAGATACGAGTAATAAAGTAACCGTTATGCCCCAAAAGGTTTGAGATAATTCTTTAGTTAATCCTGGTAAATTTATCATGAGAAGCTCTCCCAATTATGAATGGGTTTTTTTGTTCTTTACAACACTCCTCACTTGGGGCTTTTTCTCAATTTGATTTTAGCCCTCCACACTGATTAATAGTAATAAGAAAACATTGTTAAAAAAACGATAAGAAAAAGGTAACGGATCTAATCAGCGATCACTGATTAAGTCCCTATTTCCCCACGATAAACCCAGCTTTGTCAAGAGAGACTCGTAAAACTTAATATTAAGACTATGAAGTTTCTTAGACCAGTCGTTGAGACAAATCGGCGAAAATATATAGTTCGTGCAACCAGGGACAATCAATTCAGATATACTATATTTTATTTGAGTTATCTACAATGATTAAATCGTCTCCCGAATTTCGTGAGCAATGTTACGATTTGCTACTAAAAATTCCTCACGGAAAAGTAACCACTTACAAAGAAATTGCCAAAGCTCTTGGCTCGAAAGCCTGGCGCACTGTTGGAAGCGTGATCGCTCTTAATCCTAATCTGATTAATGTTCCTTGTCATCGTGTTATAAAGAGCAATGGTCAAATTGGTAATTATGTTTTAGGAACTGATCGAAAAGCTGAATTATTAACAAAAGAGGGTATTCCGCTTGCTAAAGGAAAAGTGGTCAATTTTGAACAATATTTTCATCGCTTTTAAAGGATTGATGATGCCATCCTAACTCAAAAATCGGCTCTAAAACCTTACTTTCTAGGAAGTTTGAGAATTTTTACTGGACTGGGTTAACTCAAGTGGAGATATTTTTCAAAACACTAGAGGGCATCCCAGTTACCCTAATCCAAGGTAACGAGGGTGAGCAGAAACAAGGAAAAGGCAACTAGCCAAAACACTGATTATATCTAGGTTTTAGCTACTAATCTTCCCCTTCAAAGTAATCTAAGCTATCTTCTTTGCGTCCGATAAAAGCCAGACGAGCTTTGAAAACACTTTCTCCAGGAGGAATCATAGAAGTCACTGCAAATTTACCACTCATAGGATACTCTACAACATCGGGGTCATGCTGAGTGGCAACACACAGATAATGTAGTTCTGATGTCGAAGTGTTCTCAATCTGATGCGCTGTCTCATCATCTCCTGCTATAGCAGCGACCACATCCGTTCCGTTAAACTTACTCAAATCTACCTATTGGTGGGTTTGATGTTAACTTCTTGCTTCATCCTGGCGGTGTCGGCACTCACCAGTCCACAAGCTGACACGATGGAACTCATCGCCAAAGACGCTAAATTAAATGAGGCGTTAAGATCACGTCCGCATTCAAAAGAACACAATTCACACTTAAAAGTTCGTTCACTTAAAGACAAAGTTTCTTTAATATGTCCGCAATTGGAACATTTTTTAGAACTTGGAAACCATCTATCAGCTATTATTAATTCAGACCCGTACAACTGAGTTTTATAATCAAGTTGTCTCCTGAATTCATAAAAACCCATGTCTTGAACGGCTTTAGCTAACTTGTAATTAGCCATCATTCCTGACACATTTAAGTCCTCAATCACTATCTTACCGTGGTTTTTAGCTAAATAAGTAGTGAGTTTATGTAATGTGTTTTTACGGATGTTAGCTATTTTAAAATGCAGTGATCGTATTTGTCTTTGTGCTTTTTTCCAATTGTTAGATTCTTTAACTTTATGACGAGCTAGATATTGAAGTCTGCTTAATTTCTTTTCGTATTTACGGTAACTTTTAGCTCCTTCAAATACCACGTTAGTTGATAAAGTGACTAAGGATTTAACCCCTAAATCACAGCCTACTACATCAACAATTTTATTTGTTGATTTTGGTTCAACTTCAACTTTAAAACTAAGAAACCATCGATTAGCTTTTTGACTAATTGTGACAGATTTAGGTTTGTATCCTGATGGTAATCTTTCGTAAGTTTTAAGCCAACCAATAACAGGAACCTTTATCTTTTGATGTTCACATTTAATGCTACCATCTAAAGTAAAACTATCATGTTTACCTTTCTTTTTAAACCTTGGGGGTTTAGCTATCTTTTTAAAGCATCTAGCCCACGCATTAGCTAAAGCTCTTAATGCCCATTGAGGAGCGCATTTGGAAACTTGATAATACCAATCATGCTTAGATTTTACTAAAGCTACTAACCATTTATGTAAGTCAATAGCAGTAGGAAATTTGATTTTATTGTCGGGATTAGTTTTATTATGATCTAAAATTTGCTTAGTTAAAGACAATCCCCAATTCCAAGCATGACGGGCTGTCCCTGCGTGTTGAGCTAACAATGAGCGTTGTTGATTGTTAAGTTTTAATTCAGTCTTGAATCCTAGTAGCAACGTCTCTAAGCTCCTCTACGATTTTTCTATTCTTATGGCTTCTTGAACCATATAATCTTGCTGAAAACACTGTAATGATTTCTAATACATCTTGCGCCAAATCCTCCTCAAATGTACTATCTTCAGTTCGGTTGATAATGACAACTTCTGTGCCAAAGTGTTCACATAAACTGAAGATTAATTCACTCCCAAACCTGAGTAACCTATCCTTGTGAGTTAAAACCAACCTCTCAACTTTACTATCAACAATTAATCTGATTAATCGTTTTAATCCTTTCTTATTGTAGTTAAGTCCTGAACCTAGATCATCTATAATTTCAACTTGCCAACCATTTTGAGCGCAAAACAGTTCAACAACTTCTTTTTGACGTTCTAAGTCTTTCTTTTGGTCATGACTAGAAACCCGACAATAACCAACTGTATAAGAAAGATTTTCTTTAACTCCAAGCAACTGAGAAACGGTGTACCGTCGATGTCCGTTGGCTGTTCTTTCGGGTATTAACTTCCCCTCAGACTCCCAACGTCTTAACGTCGATACGCTTACACCTTTTAATTTAGCTGCTTCTGATATAGTCAACTTACTCATAAAGTGATTATAGCACAAATCATGAGTAAGTTTAGATAGTATTAGTTAGGTTTTTAGCTTCTGATTCTCGCCCCTTCTTTATATTGGCCAGCTTTGAGACCCTTGATGATAAGTTACATTACCTTTGAGAATAATCATCATCTCTTCATTAGCATGATGAGCGTGTTTAGGAAAAGCTTTTTTTCCTGGAGGCAAAATATGAAGCATAGCTCCAAGCTGTCTTGTACCAATTATGGGGCCAATCCGTCCTAGTTTGGCTGAAAATGCCTTTCCGTTACCAAATTCGTTTAATTCAATTTCCTCTAGATTAATTATTGGTTTCTTCATTTATTTTCTCCCTTCACAATTGTTGTTGCCAGTCGATTAAGCCACACAAAGTTTACCACCATTCACTCATTATTAATGATCTTTGGGTAATAACTGAAGTAGAAATTGAGGAAGGGAACGACGTAACCAAGAAGACCAAGTAGAAGAATATTTTTGGTACTGAATTCCACCGAGAATAATAAGGAAACCGACAACAGAAATGGCAATGGGAAACAATAGTGAATCTTGGAAGACTCTATAAGAAAGATGCCCTAGATAAGTGATAATTCCGAGACTGCCAAAGATAACAAAGACACGCCGTCGAAGAAGAACAGAAAGCAAGACCAAAAATAAGTTAATTAAAAAATAGATAAATCGGTCTAATTCGTCTCCCGAATTCATAAAAGTTAAACCGCCCCAAAAAGCCATTAAACCTGATAAATAGAGCCAAAAGGCAAAGTCTCCTTGACTGCGACGAATACGACGATCTATGAGAAAGGCAACAATAAGATTAACAATACCAAACCAAAAAGAAACCAGACATCGTTGATTCCAAGTAAATTGTTCTTGACTAAAAATTAATGGGGTTAAATCCATTGACATATACCAAAGGCTGTAAGCAATAGGCAAGGTTAAAAAAGGAAAGCGAATCCATCGAAGTGCTAATAATCCAGCTAGAATCGTCCCAACTTCCATATAAAACCAACTGGCTTTGACCCAAATATGATAGTTAGCATAGTTACCAGGATCTCCATAAGGCCAAATGCCTACCATTCTCTGAAAGCCATAAATGGCTAAAGGGACTAGACACACAGCAATAGAAACGAGCAAACCCCCTGGAATTTTAAACTCCCGTTTAAACCATAAATGTTGACCAATCATCACAAAGACGAATATATAAATACTTGCCAGTATAAAAATGCCCCCACCGCCCAAATTTTCCCAAGCTACAGTCAAGTAGAAACCCATTCCCAAGATAATAATCAGTGCGCCGAAATAATAAGCAACATTGGCAAAATTAAATTGGGGAACATTGCGCTTTCTCTCAAGCCAAGCTTGCCAGAGTTGTTCAGCTGTCTCTGCTGAGAGTAAATTTTCTCTAACTGCCCACTCCAAATCCTCTCGTTCAATCTTCATGATGAGTGACTCCTTTAAAGTGCCGAATCCAGATTGTTGATAAGTTTTAACCTTATCTTATGATCCCTTTTTCAGTACAACCAACAATATTTGGTCATACTCAGACTCTCTAGTTATTTTCTTTGTTGAACAAGACAAAAAAATACAATCAAGCTAATATATTCTAAAAATAATCTCTCGATAAATACTTTTGAAATTTTAGATTAATTCACTATTTACAGGTTATACCCATGCTTCCCCCTATCCGTTTTCATAAATCAAAGTCTTCTCGTCAAAATACACCTTTCCTTCATTCTTCTAACAAATTTTGGATTAAGTTTAACGACCATAAATTTAATTCTGAAGGTTTAGGAGCTTGGTATCATCACTGGCGAGAGCCTTATCATTTGCTCTTAAATATTCCTACTCTAATGCTTAGAGTCTCTAATCAACGCAAAAATTATATTCTTGAAGCCAAAATGCGTTTATATCTGATGTGGGATGAAGTGAGTGCGGAATGCACCGACGCTTTCCTGCTGGATTTCAAATCCAGCAGGGTCGTCGGTAAAGAAGGAGATTTTTTTCGTCGGGTTTATGAATTGAAATTAGTTAGAGATCATAATCCTACTTTAGCGATGACTTGGACAGTTATGCACCCGATTGATGAAAATAGCCCCTTGTTTGGGGTCAATCTCGACACTTTAGAAAAAAAGAAAGCGATGCTCTTAACTTCCTTGTCTGGTATTGATGAATCCATTGCCCAAACCATGTATGCTCGTTCTACCTATGGTTTTCGAGATATTCTTTGGAATCATCAATTTCAAGATGTTATTTATCATACTCCTGATGGTCATCGTTATATCGATTTATCTTTTTTCCATCGTACTCAAGCTCTTAAGTCTGAAATCTCTCAATAAAGTAATAAGCCATCGGTTTAATCAAATTGAGAACAAAAGGGGTCACAAAGACGTATTTCTCTGTTTTTGTCTTGGAGACAACAACTCACCCAATTAGCTTCTCCCATTTTTGATGAATTTGTCCCATTATTTATCTCAAATTGGTACAATCTTATTTGAATATTAGGATGTTTTAGTCTTACTAAGTTCCAATAATAAATTAATAACATCGTCTCCTCCTCAATCTTAAACTAACCAAAAGTTAAATAACTTACTTCATATAGTCCACAACCAATGTTATTTTTACTGTTAGAGATGTTAGCTTTTGTTATAAATCGTGAAAAAACTTTGCTTAAGTTAATTTATTTTTTGTTAACCTAGAAATAATTTACTATTAATCAAATTATGAATCGGATAACTTCCTCAAATGTCTTCGACTTTATTTCCAATTTTAAGAAGTAAACTACCTGAAATTAAGACCCATTCATAATAATGAAACTAGCTGACTTACCCACAGAAGTGATCCAAGACCTTTGCTCTGAACAACGGTGTCGATTAGACATTGATCCAGGCTTTGATAGTAAACATGAATTTTGGATGACTTGGCAACACTTTCTTACTATCCCAGAGCAGAATTCTTCTGTGTTTGAAAAGACTGAAGATGATTTAGCTGAGTTCCTTAATTTTAATGGATTCAATGTTTTATTACCAGTCCCTAGAACTCATCATCCTCACATCCAATTAATTCGTCTTATACCAAGCTCTGATGAAAGGACTTTAACCCTACTAATCCATGATTCTTTTCACCAGGATTGGTTTTTAGATTCATGGGGAGCCAGGTACGGTTTTCTAGCTTTAGCTGAGAGCTACTCTCAATTTGGCACTGATTTCTATGTGGCTAACTATTACCATTTTTCCTATTTAGTTAATGAGGACTATCAAGTTGCTCAGAATATTATGGCACAGAAAATACACTAATATTATTAGTGACTAAACAGAACAAACATCACAATAAAAAAATTTTTCCACCATCAGTCGGTGAAACAGGATCAGGATGTGTTCGATTACCACCACCGCCACCGTCCGGCGGAGAATCATCATCGCGCCACGATGATATAAAATCTTTGACAAGGGCAAGAGGAATCAATACACATTTCCGAGTTGTCTCTTCTGGTGGCTTCGGCGCTACGTAATCATCGCCCTCGTTGTGACCATTGATCAGAGATCGCCTCCTAGCCTTGAATTATAATATGATACTTAGCCTCAGACATTTGGAGTTAACTAAATGAATGAATCAGAGGATTTTTTTTCATAATAACTGTATCATTTCCTTTGACAATTAACCGCTCTACTTCCCTCCATTCTTGCCTTCTATATAAACTTTCTGCGCTCAAGGTGAAAAGATAGATTTGGCTATATCCCATTGAGAAAGACTTTTGTTCGATCTGTTTTAGCAGTGAGCTTCCTATACCCTGATTTCGATGGCTTGGCTCTGTATAAAGTAAAGCAATCCAAGGCTTAATTTCTCTAAATTTCGGGTAAACAAGTTGTATTCCCACTTGGTTGTAAAGACCTCCTGTGGCAATCAGTTTATTCTCCTTCTTCACAATGAGTTGAAAAATAATGTCTTCGTGATTGTGTTCTTCTAACCTCCTAATCGTCTGCTCTACTGGGATTTTCCATTCTCTATAATACCACTGGGATATTGTTAGAAGCGAGTTTCTATCTGTTGATTTAAGTTCTTGAATCTCATCCAACATTTTTTTGACTGATATTATTTCTTAAAACAACGATAGCTTTTTTGAGTCGTGGGGACAATCTACTTCATTACTGGACTCAGATGAGCGATCGCTAGTCTTGAATTTGGTAGTTTAGTTTTAGGGGCAAAAGTTTTAATAGTCCTCTGATATCAAGATTTCGGTGCCTTCATTTTCACCATGAAACAAGCAACCCAAGCGAACTTTATTATAGCAAAAAGCTTATCTAATGCACTTAATAAAACTTTGGGAATTAAGGCAAACGCAATATAAATACTTTAAATAAAATCGTTAGAAGCCAAAAATGTATCTACTAAAAATAAGGATTTAGTAAAAAACTTTCGCTTATTTATTCATTTTACCTCTAGAATTTCTCAAAAAACTTGAGAGTTTTTCGACTTGTTTTGGAGCTTGCATTTGAGTAAAATATTGAACGGCGAGTTGATAGTTATGCTTACTTTTTCCTGGGTTATTCATGGCTTGATAAGTCAGACTCAATTGCCAATAAGCTTCAGCTAAATCACAAGTTGCTCCGATTTCTTCTAGTAAGCAAATCCCTTGTAAGTGTTGTTCTAAAGCGACCTCAAAACAGTTCTGCAGATGGGCAATTTCAGCTAATCCCTTCAGTGTTTTGGCTTCAACTTGGATATAATGATTTTTTTGAGCGTATTCCAAAGCCTCACTTAAAATTTGATGCCCTCGTTCAACTTTTCCCAAATTAACATAAGTTTGACCCAAAATTTGTAAAAAATAAGCCAATCTTCCTGGCACTTGCTCACCAATAAAATCATAGGCTTCATCCGCTAAAATCTGAGCGGGTTCAACCTCACCGAGATAAGATTTTACTAACCCTAAACAAAGAGAAGCTTTTTGAGACCAAGCATGATGCTTCGTTTGATCTGCTTCTTTGATAACTTGCTCAAATAAAAGGGCTGCCTCTTCAAGTTCCCATAAATCGATTTTATACAGTCCCATACTTAATAAAGCATCAATATTAAGCATTTTTAAATAGTAGAGCTTTTGATGATCAACCGAAGAATCTGGCAACTTTTGTAAGGCTTGAGTCGCTAGATAAATCGTTTTTTCTTGATAAGTAAACGCCTGATGAATTTCTCCAGTTATCCAAGATAAATCCCCTAAAATATTATAAAGCTCACTCAGGTTATGCTCAGATTTTATATGAGGAATCACTTGATTTATAGTTATCAAAATAGGTTGCAATAAGCCCAAACGATAAAACGTACTTCCTAATGGCAAAAATTGTCCCCACTGATTATTTCGGCTTTGAAGAATTACTCTAGCTGCTTGGTCAAACTCTTCAATTTCTAAGTAGTGATAATAGGCTTCTAACCCTTGGATAGCATCTTGAATTGTCTCAATTGTTTCTACACTATTTGTCCAAAATAAAGCCGCTTGACGATTAGCTTTTTTCCAATATTTACTTTGTCTTAAACGGAAAATTCCTTCCGATTGAATCAGAGGATGTAGCCAATATTTTCCTTCCTCAAATTCAATTAATGAGCGATTTCGTAAAGACCGAATTACACTAAAATGTTGTTCATCAGAAACATCCCATAATAAACAAAATATTCCTTTTACAGGCACATTTGGGATATCTTGATAACGATAGCAACTTAATCTAATTAATAAACGATAAGCTAAGGGATCTAGAATTTTTAAGCGTTCAATTTGACTAATCACTAAATTTTTTAGAGCCGTCGTCACTAATAAATTTTGCTGATTTTCTTGCCAATAAGCTGTCATCTTTCCACCATAATCTTCTTTGATTAGACCACAGACAATTCTCATCGCCTTGGCATTACCACCATAAGACCAATGAATCTGAGTTAAAGTCGAAATGTCTAGAGTGACTTGATTTTCAAGAAAAACTTGCCAAGCTTCTATAGACAGTTGGGGTAAACGATAATGAGCAATATTTAAGTCAGGTTCACATAGGCGATCGCGACTCGTAATTAAAGTCACAGATTGAACATTAGCATCAGCTAAAATCCGCAGTAATTCAAGATAATTTCGATGAAGAGAAATCAAACATCCTTTTTGCTCTAATAGGGGTTCAAAATTATCAATTAAAATTCCAATGTATCGATGATTTAGTTGCCGTTTCAGACGACCCAGAGCCACTCCAAAATCTTGACTCGGTTCTTGATTAAAATCTTGTTTAAGCCATTCTTCCACTCAGGGTAAGCTCATCTAAAATGGTATAAAATTTACTTGACTAAGAAAGCAAAGTATAGGTGAGGAAAAAAGAGACTTAAAATCAAAAAAACAAAGTACAATTAGGACTCTTGTAATTATGGAATCAGAACATGGCCAACGGGTTTGCAGACCAAAAACAATCTAGTAAAAAAAACACAAAAAGGGAAATATAGCATCTATTGATGAAATCCAAAACAATTTATTAGGCTATGTCAAAGAAATAGAAGATCCTAGAGTACAAAGAAGCAAAAAACACCTCCTTAAAGATGTATTGGCGATCGCTATATTGGCAGTAATTGCAGGGGCCCAAGGTTGGGAAGATATGGAGAACTATGGTATCGCAAAACAGGAGTGGTTATCAGAGTTTCTAGAACTACCTCACGGAATACCGAGTGATGACACATTTAGAAGAGTTTTTGAGAGAATTGACCCAAAATCCCTGCAAAAATGCCTACAAAAATGGGTTCAATCTATAATGAATTCAATTCAAGGTGAAATTATCCCCATCGATGGCAAAACATTAAGGGGTTCTTACGATCGCAATAAGGGACAGTCTGCCTTACATACGGTCACAGCGTGGGCATCCCAGCAGGGTCTGGTGTTAGGACAAGTCAAAGTAGAAGACCATTCCAACGAAATCACAGCCATCCCTGCCCTAATCGAACTATTAGACATTACAGGCTCGATCATCACCATTGATGCCATGGGAACTCAAACCAGCATTGTCGAACAAATCCGTGAGCGAAAAGCTGACTACATTCTCACCCTCAAAGCTAATCATCCCACTTTATTTTCTCAAGTCCAGCAATGGTTCACCGATACAAGGACTCAAGGTTGGGATGGCATTGATCATGACTACTACAAAACCGTAACCAAGGGTCATCACCGCACCGAGAAACGATACGTTTGGGCTATACCAGTAGCAGCTATGGGAGAGCTTTACCAGCAACAACAATGGTCTGGACTACAAACAATTGTTGTAGTCGAACGCATCCGTCACTTGTGGAACAAGACTACCCACGATATTCAGTTTTACCTGACCTCTTTACCTCCCAATGCCCAATTCCTTTGCTATGCTATTCGCACTCATTGGAGCATTGAAAACAATCTTCATTGGAAGCTCGATGTCACCTTCCGAGAAGATCAATGTCGTATTCGGTCAGAATATAGTCCACAGAACTTTGCTCTTCTAAGACGATTAGCACTTAATGTTCTCCATCAAGAAAAAACATTTAAACGTAGTCTTCGCCAGAAAATGAAGCAAGCTGCTATGAATAACAACTATATGATGACTGTTCTCAATACCTTCTATCAAGCGGATTTTAGATGAGCTTACCCTGTTCTTCCACTACTTGTTCGGCTGAAGTAATATAACGTCTTTCTTTAGCCATTAATAATTCTAAAACCATTTCAAATTTCTGAGTTTTCAAATATTGTTGAGCCAAAGTGGTTTTTCCTAATCCCCCTTCTCCTTGAATAACAATCACTTTGCTTCCCTGATTAATTAAGGTATTGAGATGAAGCATTGCTGGCTCTCTTCCGATAAAATTAGGGATTTTTTTGGCCGACAATTGAGGAAGAGATGGCTGATATTGCTCTAAAATAGCCCGACAATTTTTTTTATTAATTCGTTGTTCTAAAACTTGAGATAATAATTGCCATAATTGAGAACCAATATCCTTAATATGTCCTTCCGTATAACCATAAGCTTCTGATATTTCTCCATAAGTATCTCCTTGTAAAACTTGCTCAAGAATTACTGTTTGTAACCAATTAAGCTTATCCCCTGTTTTATTGACAATCAGTTGTTCTAACCAGGAAAAATCCATATCAGTTCCCCTTATAAATCTTTAGCTCACAAGACGATTAATCTCAAGAAATCAAAGAGCATTTATTAACTCAATTTTATTAAATTAGTCAAGTATTTTTTTACTATAGCGTTTCTCCTCTAGTTTTGAGAATTTTGAGGACATCATTTTAAATCCGACTTTTCCGACGTTTTGGAACTTTCTACTCCCCGACTTTTTCCCACTGACACACCCATTGATGATTAATTAAGCTACTAATCATCCACCAGTAATGAGTCTGGACTTTAGCTCACTAATTTCTTAGAATAAAAATGATTCCAAGTCTCTCTCCCAATATTTCCCATAATTTAGATTTTAATTCTCTTCCTCACCACGTTGCTGTCATCATGGATGGAAATGGTCGCTGGGCTACACAACAGGGGCTACCTCGTATAACGGGTCATCGTCAAGGAGCAAAAACCCTTAAAAATCTCCTTCGTTGTTGTTATGATTTAGGCATTGGCGAATTAACTGCTTATGCCTTTTCAACTGAAAATTGGCGAAGACCGTCAGAAGAAATTAACTTTTTAATGTTGCTATTTGAGCAATTACTCAAACAAGAATTAGAACAACTTCATCGAGAAAGTATTCGGATTTCTTTTATCGGAGACTTATCTATTTTACCCAGTTCATTACAACAAATCATGGCTCTTTCTAGGGAGAAAACCCAAAAGAATCAGGCACTTCATTTTCGCCTAGCTATTAACTATGGCAGTCGTCAAGAAATTGTTCATGCTTGTCGTCAAATAGTACAACAAGTTCATCAAGGAAACTTAACTTTAGAAACCCTTGATGAAGCGGTTTTTCAACAATATCTATCTACCTCTGAGGGGTCAGATCCCGATTTACTCATTCGTACCAGTGGTGAAATGCGTCTTAGTAATTATTTGTTGTGGCAAATGGCTTACACAGAAATCTATTTTACGGATGTTTTTTGGCCAGATTTTTCCCCCTCTCATTTTTACGAGGCTTTATGGCATTATCAACAACGAAATCGCCGTTTTGGAAGACTTGTGGGGACTCACTTGCCAGAGAACAGGAGCTTGTTTTAGCTGGGAAGGCAGGACTCGAACCTGCATTGTTTCGATGTCAAAGATCGATGCCATACCGTTAGGCGACTCCCCATTAATTCCCCAAGATGGATAAATTTAATTTGTGGTGGGTTGGGAGGGACTCGAACCCCCAAGTTCAGCACACAAGCACTTGATTTACAGTCAAGCTCCTTCACCAATTTGGATACCAACCCAAGCTTTTGATTCTACAGCCAATTAAAACCTTTAAAATAGTTATTAATTAGCAAGTAAATCATAATTTTTTGTACTATAAGTTTTTTGTAGTATATGTATTATTACAAGTTAAAAAACTGTGTTTTCTTAGAAGACTATTAGCATTTATTTAAGTCAGTTAGGTAGAAGCTATTTATCCTCTAAGTTTTATCTGTACACAGCTTCAATAACTCATCAGCTTACAAGGTGCTTCTTTAACAAGGTAAAGACTGCACCCATCCACTTAAAATTCCTTCAAAGTGTCACAATAAATTAGTTCCTAACAAACTACTCTTCTGTCATAGTAAAACTATTCAGTGTTATTTTTAAAACACCTGTTTTTATAAGAAAAGTAATTATTAAGCTGATTTTATATGTTTAGCTTTTTTCGACACAATATCTGTATTGTGCCGTAACTAAAGACTCTCACTTTCAAAGTAGTCTAATAGCTTTAAAATTTTAACTTAAACTATACTTACAAAAAACTTTCTATTAGCCGATGTTACGGATAACAACATAGATAAAGACTAAGCTGGAGGTAAAAGGACTCTAATAAACTGAGTTGCCAGGAATATAGACTGACTGCGCTATTAATAATCTTTGATTTCCCACTAGCTATACTCATAATCGGTTTCGACCTCCTTATTTTAGCTTTTTGTAGTATAACATTATTTTTTTGTTTGTCTACTATTTTTTAAAAAAGTTTTTCACTGATAGCAAAAATTTAACAACAAAGTGATCGCACTCAGAATAACAGAGCTTTACCCCTTGACTTTCAAGTTAGTGAAGATTTACAATTAAAACAACAAACTTCACTAACTACGACTCATGCGACCTGAATTAGCGATTAAAGCTCGCATAGCGCAAATTCGAGCATCAGGAACTGTAGCTCAATCCAACACTTGGATTGGTTATACCCACATTAATAAAAACGGGAAGAAATACACTTATTATCGTTTAGTGAAGGCTGTAAAGATTTTTAAGGGCAATGACGCTGATAATCCTACCAACAGCCAAGTTAAAGGAAAAATGGTTAAGTATTTGGGGGCAAAAGATAGTGATGCTTACAAGGAAATGAAAGAGGCGATCTCTCGTCGCAACGAAATTCAGAGGTTGGAGAGGAAGCTGCACAACCTAGAAAAAGACGTTAGTGTCGCATCAGTTCATAGACGACAACGGGATAAGCAACCAGCACTAACTAAGTTGCTAGGGGAGTTAGTGCAACAGGTGCAAGGTTTAGTAGAGGAAATGGCTTGGTTGAAAAGGGAATTTGTGTCACAGTTGAAGTCGAATCCCATTACTTCTTGACTTTCTACTTAATGCTGACTTATGCTTAATTATCATCTACACTAATCAAAGGCATGACAACAGTTGCCGAAATCCAAGAACAAATAGAAAAAATCCGTGCTAGTGGAGATATTGCACCTCCTAATACTTGGATTGGTTCCTCTAGTCTCAAAAAAAAGGACAAAAAGCACACCTACACCTATTATCGCCTCCTGAAAGCCGACTATGATAATCGAACTAAGAGTGGTAAACCCAAAACTAAAATGGTGAGCTATTTAGGGAGTGCTGATAATGAAAAATATCTGAACATGAAGGCTGCTATCGAACGTCGTAATCAGATTGAGAAGTTACTTAAACAACTTGAAAAGTTAGAAAAAGAGACTAATACAGTAACTCAAACATCAAAAAGAAAACCTCGTCAACCTGCACTAACAACTTTAGTTATGGAGTTAATTACTCAAGTTCAAACTCTCCAGAATGATATACAAGAGTTAAAACAACAGTTATCTACTTCTAAAAAATAATCATTCAAATACTATCAAAGAATCCAGGTAATCCTCTCTTAAATCCTCTTGTTCACAGACTAAATCACTTTCTAAGAAATTCATTGAAAGTTTTGAATACAGTTGAGTTGAGATTCTTGTTCAGTGTCAACTAAAAGATGGGACACACACACAGAATTAGCCTCAGTCTCATCAAGGCTATCATCCCAACATTCGTCGCCCCAAAGATCGATAAGTCGGTTTAAGTAATAGCTTTCTGGAGGAAAATCTGGTTGTTTACAAGTAGAGGAAGGTTGATAGAATGACTGATGATTCATAATGACAAGAAATGAATAAGTTAAAAACGATGAGGATTCTATTGAATCCATAACTATTGGAGAAATGGCATACAGAAGTATGCTTCAATTTTTTATAAGCTTATAGAGAATTAGTGAGTATGTCAGGGGAAATAGCCACTTATTTTTATTTTTAAAAATAGAGAAAAATAGAAATAAGTAGAATTTAGTGGTAGTGTTTCGCCCTCTTGACTTCGAGCGGTAGTGTTGCCAAAATTAGCGATCGCATGATTCGACGATTGCGTCTTTTTCGTTGATTTAACCCCACAAACTTTTCCACCAGTCTCTTGCGCGAAGTTAGTGCCGATTTACAATTCCAATACCTACACTTACTGACTCAATTTATAGGGGATTATTTTACACCGAATTCAGGTCTGGAAGATTACAAAGCATCTCATCCCATGTATTCTGTGCTTGCAACGCTTCTATAATAATTTTAAGTGGTTCAGCAAAAATCATGGGAAAATCTTTCTCTCCAGACAACTTGATCTTATACGCTAATTGCTCTTGAGGGGGAGTAAACTCAGCGTTAACTCCCTCTTTGTTGCCTCTTGCATCCACCCGATACCAACCGATTTCAGGTAAATAGATTGCATTGAACCCGTGCAAACTGTACGGCGCACCCAAATCATCAATACTTAATCGCTGATAACAGAATCCTGTTGGAATTTGGTTGGCTCTTAAAAGTGCTGCTAGTAAATGGCTTTTAGCGAAGCAATAACCTGTTTTATATTTAAGAACCTCTGAAGCTCGGCAAGTTACAGGATTTATTTGATAGTCACAACTGTGACGAATCTCGTCTCGCACCCACTCAAAACAACCTTTGGCGATCTCTATTGAAGTCTCAAAATCTAACGCAATCTGTTTGGCACGTTTCCTAATTTCGGGATGATGCCAGTCAATGACTTCACTAACCTTCAAATACTCATTCATTCCTTTTGAGATGCGATTGCTACCGAAGTTAACCATGTTGTTCTAGCCACTGTCTTAAGTCACCTTCATTGCCAAAGTTTAACAAAGCTTTTGCTAGGTTCTCCAACTGCTCAGTAGATAATCCTTGTATCTTATTTTTGTATGTTTGTTGGTATTGTCCCTTTAATTTCGTAAAAGTAATCTGTTCCCACTAAAGCCACCAGAATTTCCGCCATTTGCGTTCCTGCTGCGGCTTCTTCTACTTCGGCGAAACCATACTGATCTGAAATTTCCCAATGGCCTAAACGAGGAGAACGTCGGCACTCAAATCTTCCCAATCCATAAGCAAC
>NZ_AAXW01000044.1 GCF_000169335.1 Crocosphaera chwakensis CCY0110 | reverse complement strand
ACTGTATAGAAATGGGTGCAGCATTGTCCTATTATGCCATTTTTTCCCTGTTCCCTATCTTGTTGGTTATTTTGAGTATAACAGGTTTAATTCTTGGGCCTGACACCAATGCCTATACTCAGATTTTAGTTTTTGCGAAAAGAGGTTTACCCTTAGAAGCATATCGTATTGTGGAAAGTACCTTAGTTCAGTTAAATGAAAGTAGTTTAGGTGCAGGAATTATTGGTTTTTCTATCCTATTTATTACTGCAAGTCGTATTTTTCGAGCTTTAGGACGTGCCGTTGATAAAATATGGAAAGTTTATCATCATAATTATACTCGAAATGGCTGGATTTGGACAATTATCAATTTCATTCAAAA
Organism: Crocosphaera chwakensis CCY0110; assembly: GCF_000169335.1. GTDB lineage: Bacteria > Cyanobacteriota > Cyanobacteriia > Cyanobacteriales > Microcystaceae > Crocosphaera > Crocosphaera chwakensis. Next base: position 41,133 of record NZ_AAXW01000044.1, on the reverse strand, counting down.
TCAAATTATCGCCTTTTTATTAGTATTAAGTTCAACTGCTTTACTATTAGTTTCTTTGCTTTCTAATATTGCTTTAAAAGTATTTTTAAAAATTATTAAAAACGTAGAACAGGTGATTACTTGGTTCAGAGTCGATGAAGCCTTTTTATGGAATAGTTTACAACTTGGCGTTACATTTTTCCTTTTAACTTCTGTGGTTATGGTTCTCTATAAAACCCTCCCGGCAACTAAAGTTAAATGGAGTGATATTTGGATCGGCGCGTTAATTTCTGTTAGCTTATTTTCCCTCCTTCAAAGTTTAGTTAGTAATGGAGTGATTCGCATTGGTGAGCAATTTAGAGCTTACGGCATTGTTGGCGGATTTATGGTACTATTATTATGGATATTTCTCACTTGTCAAATCTTCTTTTTAGGTTGTGAATTTACCTATGTCTATACTCATTTATTCGGTAGTCGAAAAGATAAATAAACAAAAAACTTAGATAGAATCTTTGATCAAATTAGCTAATTTTTCTGCGCTATCCATAACAGCTAATTCTGAGCTTTTTTGAGACATTTCTTTGAGTTTATTGGAATTTTTAAGTAAATCTAAAACTAAATTATTTAGTTTTTTATCTGTTAATTCCTTCTGTTGATAACAATAAGCTGCCCCTGCTTTAACAAATACTTCAGCATTAAAAGATTGATGATCTTCTGCTGCAAAAGGATAAGGAATTAAGATAGCTGGAGTCTTAGTAATGGCTAATTCTGTTAAGGTTCCTGAACCAGCACGACTCACCGCTAGATTGGCTCTTTGTAATAATCCTGCCATGTTATCGAAGAAGGGTAAAGAAATATATTGAGGATGTTTAAAACTATCAGCATCAGGATCATTTTTTCCTGTTAAATGTACCACATAAGCCCCTATTTCTAACCAACTCGGAATACATTGACGCACTAATTGATTAACCGAAACTGCCCCTTGAGATCCTCCAATAACAGTAATTAAAGGCACATTAACAGGAATATTTAAGTCTAAAGGTTGGGGAGTATAAAACTGCGATCGCACAGGGGTACTGACCCAAATAGTTGAAGTATTGGGTAAATATTTTTTAGTTCCTTCAAATCCTAAAGCTACTGTAGTACAGAAGCGACTCAATAATTTAGTTACCTTACCAGGAATATAATTAGATTCGTGAAGAATTGCAGGGATACCTGATAATTTGGCAGCTAAAATAGCGGGACTAGCAATATATCCTCCAGTGGTAAAAACTACATCAATTTTTTCTTGCTCAATCAGTTTTTTGACTTCAAAAACCGAACTAACTAACCCTAATAAAATTTGTAGCCTTTTAATAGGAGAACGAGTCTGAAATCCTTCAACTGATATAGGATGAAAGGAATAGCGATCGCCGATTAAAGTCTGTTCTAAACGGTCGGGAGTTCCTAACCATTGAATCTCATAATCTGGTAGTTTTTCAGCTACTCCCAAAGCAGGAAAAACATGACCCCCAGTCCCACTTGCTGCGATTAATAAACGTGCCATAAAAACAAAATATTCGTTACAATAAAGCGAAAATCCTGTATGGTTAATCAGAATAGTTCACAAAAGGTAGACGAATGATGTATCGCCGTTGGTTCCTCTCAATTGTAATTGGTTTGGGTATAAGCTTAGGAAATTATTTAAGCCTACGGGCAGAAAGTCCTGACACTGCACCAGTTGAATTAAAAGCCTTGATCACTCAGATAGATGCTGCAGCCAATCGACAAGATATGGAACGAATTCGCTCATTGTACAGTGAGCAATATGTAACAGCGGACGGATTGATGTTCGATGAATTTACCCAAGGGTTACAACAACTGTGGGAACAATATCCTAATTTAAACTACACAACAGAGCTTTTATCCTGGGAACAAAAAGCTACTGGTTGGGTAGCTGAAACTTTAACCACCGTAACAGGAAATAGGGAAGAAAGTGGTCGCAATATTCAACTAGAAGCCAAAATTAAATCCCGTCAAACTTTTCAAGGGGATAAACTTGTTCGCCAAGAAATTTTAAGTGAAGAAACTAAATTAACTTCTGGGGAAGAACCGCCAGAAGTGACGGTAAATATACCAGAAACGGTAAAAGTTGGGGAAAGCTTTGATTTTGATGTAATTGTTAATGAACCCTTAAGTGATGAGTTATTAGCTGGAATGGCTAGTACGGAAGACGTTAAAAGCGATCGCTACTTAGATCCGTCTACTATGCAGTTAGAATTATTACAATCTGGGGGATTATTTAAACGAGTTCCTGCTGCTGAAACCCCGAAAATCGTTGGCTTTCTGCTATTTTAGTTCGTAGTGGTGGTATTACTGTGGTTACTCATCGTGTCCGAATTGTTGAGTAAATTAATATCTTCACTGTTTTAGTTGTTATGAGTGAGGGCAAAAATTTTTTTGTAGCGTGCTATGAGGTACAAGCATGATTTATGAGTTCATGTTAGCAGTTGTACCATAATCTCATTTAACCTCACTGCATATTTTCATGTATTTGTCAAGCAATAAGTAATTGTATTTAGCCTTATTTTAGTACAAATGCTCAAAATAATTAGGAAAAATGGCACTTTCTTAGCTGATGAAGAGAGTAATATAACGAAACGATGAAGGTTAGAGAGACGATTTTAAAAATTAGACATACTGGCTACAGATTTTTAATCTTGTTCATCATACCATAAAGACTTGACTTCGTTACTTATTGCAAATAATTATCATATTTTGTCAAGAGCAGTGAAATTTTAGTCTTTTGTATTTTAAAAGTAAATCAAATCAATAATAATAAAAACTTATGAAATTAGACAAATTATCATTGTTTCAGCAAAATAGTTCACTTGTCTCTTCCATATTTAGTGTGTTGTGCTTAAGATTATAGATCCAAACACTATACATAGAGCATGGTCAGTTATAAGGGTGAGTCACCTTAAACCCTTTATTGCCTTGTGTTATGGAGTTTGTTGGAATTCAATTGTCGGGAGAATAGAGCATGAACCATCGAGAAGAATGGTTAAATAGTGGCGTTGATGAGCAACTCATAAAATTAAATGTAACAACCTTAGAAGGAATGTCCCCTTCAGAGCATTTATTGTATTCTGATGAGCTTCCCCGACGAAACGATGGCAGACTCAGTAACCATATTTTAAAACGTTATGAACACACAGAACAAGGGGGGTGGTGGTGTTCAGGGGTGGATGTGATCACAGGAGATCAAGACCTATGGGGATGTTTTAAACCCAAGCAACCACGACTGAGTTATGACCAGAGAAAGTTAATTAAATATGAACATCCACCCCAAACCCCTACAGGCATCTTTGCCTTAAGAGTCCCATTGCATCTTTGGGCTAGTATAGCGCAACAGTATGACATTGAGTTTACTCCAGACATAGCTGATCAGAGGCAACCCGATGGAGGATTTTGGCAATGGGTGATGGATCATCCTTCGATTCCCCTTTGTATTACAGAAGGAGCCAAAAAAGCAGGGGCTTTGTTAAGTGCGGGATATGTTGCGATCGCTCTTCCTGGGATTAACAATGGCTATCGTACCCCCAAAGATGAACAAGGAAATCGTATCGGTAAATCTTATTTAATTCCTCAGTTAAATAAGTTAACCAATGGTGGACGAGAAATTTATATTACTTTTGATCAAGATAGTCAACCCAAGACCATCAAAGCGGTTAATCATGCCATTAGAAAGTTAGGTTATTTATTAAATCAAACTGGATGCACAGTTAAAGTTATTCATTGGGACTGTGAACAAGGAAAAGGCGTTGATGATCTTTTCATTAATTATGGCAAAAAAGCCTTTGATGACTGTTATCAAAAAGCTTTACCTCTGGAGATATGGAAAGCTAGAGAATTTACCCAGTTAACCTATGAAGCAAGTTTGGAAGTTAATAATCGTTATCTTCCTAGTTTAGCGATTCCTGATACAGCTAAATTAGTGGGGATAAAATCTGGTATTGGAACAGGTAAAACTGAGTCTTTAGCTAAAGTGGTTCAAGAAGCGATCGCTAATCGTCAAAAAGTTTTAGTTATCGGTCATCGTATTAAATTAGTCGAACAATTATGTCAACGGTTTGGACTCCCTTATATTACAGAAATCAATGGCTATCCTCGTCAGAAATGCTTAGGTTATGGCTTATGTATTGATTCTCTCCACGAAAAATCTCAAGCTAAATTTAATCCCCATGACTGGCAAAATGCTGTCGTTATTATTGATGAAATTGAACAAGTTATTTGGCATGGTTTAAATTCCGAAACTTGTACAAACAACCGCGTTTCTATATTGAGATGTTTTAAACAGCTAATACAAGTAGTTTTAGAAACAAGAGGCAGGATTTTTGTTGCTGATGCAGACTTAAGTGATGTTTCTTTAGATTACTTAATAGCTTTATCAGGAATTGATTTAAAACCATTTATTATCAAAAATTACTGGAAATCTACTCAAAACGAAAAATGGCAAGCTCATAACTATCCAGAAACAACTCCCAAACGTTTTATTAAAGATTTAGTCGAGTATATCCGTCAAGGAGGTAAACCATTTATCTGTTTATCTGCTCAAAAGCTAACTAGCAAATGGGGAACTCAAACATTAGAATCCTATCTAAAAAAACAATTTCCCGATGCTAAGATTTTACGAATTGATTCCCAATCATTAACCAATCCTAATCATGATGCTTATCAGTGTATAACTCAACTTAATAAGATATTAATTAATTATGATATTGTTTTAAGTAGTCCTGCCATTGAAACAGGGGTTAGTATTGATATAAAAGGTCACTTTACTTCTGTTTGGTGTCTAGCTCAAGGGATACAAACTCCCACATCTGTCGTTCAATCTTTAGGACGAATAAGAGATAATATACCTCGTTATCTTTGGTTAGCTTCCTATGGGTTTAATAAAGTAGGTAACGGTTCAACTTCTATTCCTAAGTTATTAACATCAGGTCATCGTTTAACGAACTTAAATATTAGATTTTTACAGCAAGCTGATTTAGAATCTTTAGATGATTTAGATACAGGTTTTCAAGCCGAATCTTTATTATGTTGGGGAAAAATATCTGTGCGAATTAATGCACAAATGATTCATTATAGAGAGAGCATTCTTAGTGCTATTAAAGGAGAAAATCATAAAATAAATTTACCCAACAACAACAATAATAATACAAAAAAAACAAAAAAAAACAAAAAAAAATTCTCTAAAAATGCAAATGAACTAGCAGAAACTATTGAAGAAGTCAGACAAAGCAATTATCAGTTAGACTGTAAAAAAATCGCTCAATCTCAAGATTTAAGTGATGAAGAATATCAAATAATCAAAAAATCTTTAGTAAAAACAACTAAAGAACGTAGAAAACTAAGAAAATATGATTTACAACGTCGTTATTGTATTCCAGTTACCCCTCAGTTAGTTGCCTTAGATAATGAAGGTTGGTATCAAAAACTTAGACTACATTACTTCTTAACTATAGGACGAAATTATTTAGCCGATAGAGATACCATAGTAGCAAAAAAACTAATTGAACAAGGACAAGGTAGTATCTTTTTACCTGATTTTAATAGCCGTCAATTTGGTGCTATTGTCGGAACAATGGAAGTTTTAGGAATTAATATTCTCTTAAAAGATATTAATCGTAAGTTAATCAATATCGATTCTGATCTTATAATAATGGCAGATTTAGCCATTAATAATCGACAAGATATTAAAACAATTATGGGAATTGGGATTGCTAAAAACGCTAGTCCTATCACAATTATTAGACGATTTTTGGACAAACTAGGGTATGGTTTAAACTGTTGTGGAACAAAAATAATCAATAAAAAAAGGTTTCGATTGTATCAAGTTGTGACCCCCAATGATAACCGAGAAACAGTGTTTCAACAATGGCTATTAAAAGATCAAAAGTCCCCAGGAACCTCCGAACCTTGGTTTGAAGCTTATCAATTGCCAAAATCTCAAAATAAAGACACACAAGATTATAGTAAACATATACAGTTGAGTCTAGATTTTTCGGGAATAAACTACGAGGATAAAAAAAAGACTGATCACTAATAACTGAATACCTAACTTGACAGCTATATAACTGTCTGTACCTGCGAAGACATTAATAATAAAAAGTTTTATAGTGTAACTACAATGACCTTGTGTATTACTTATCTCTTTTTGAGATGATTTTGTTGCGTTTTGCCTAGCCTAATTTATGAATATTTCTACCATTAAGAGCGATCAAGTCAAATCTCGTATTTCTCCTTGGTTAATCCGTATCACTTATCCTTTGGGATCATGGCTCGTACTACCATTATATTTTGGTCGAATTAAAATAACAGGACAAGAAAACATCCCTGATACTGGCCCGGTGATCATTGCCCCTACCCATCGTTCCCGTTGGGATGCGTTAATCATACCCTATGCCGTGGGAAGAATGGTTAGTGGTAGAGATGTTCGGTTTATGGTTACCTCAAGTGAAATGGAAGGAATACAAGGGTGGTTTATTCGCCGTTTAGGAGGGTTTCCTGTGGATGTAAAACGGCCAGGACCCAGCAGTTTAGAGCATAGTATAGAAGTGCTTAAACAAGGAGAAATGCTCGTTATTTTTCCAGAGGGCGGAATTTTCCGAGATACCGAAGTTCATCCCCTCAAACGAGGTGTGGCCCGCATCGCCCTAGACGTAGAATCTCAACAACCCGGTTGCGGTATGAAAATTTTACCCATAGGGATTGAATACAGTCAGCCTTTTCCCAGTTGGGGAACCGATGTTACGGTTAATATTGGTTCTCCCCTTGATGTCGCTACTTATGACACTACTAAAATGAAACGTAGTTCCGAAAAGCTAACTATTGATTTAGAATCTGATTTAAAACAAGTATTTCACCATCAATCTGAGGCAATAGTTTTTCAAAGCTAAAATAAATTATTAGTTTCTTTTTTTATTTGTGATTCGAGAAGTAGCTCTTTTGTGATTGATTTTGAGGCGATCGCAGTTTAATATTTTGCAGTAAACAGTTTTTTGAACTGAATCTTTACTTAGTCAATTATCTAGTCATTATTGATGTAACCCTATAGAATATTTAGCTTGATTTCAACTTAAGTTAATAGGTGACGGAAATTAAACCATAGACTATACTTGGTGATACTATATAAAAATGATTTTTTGGAAGGTTCTCCAAGGCCATGGAAATTTTTGAAAAACTAGGGAAACCTAGCTATTTGCTTTTAGGTATCATAGCAGCTATTACCGCTCTTCACTTTACCCTCTTAGAACAAGAAGGGAATCAAAACCTAATCAGTGTTAGTCTTTTGATTTGGTTAACGGCTGCTTCTTTATTATGGGATAAATACCAAGCAAAAAACCTTGATCTAAAAAGTAATTTACCATCAACTATATTGGGAATTATTTTGATTGTGCTTGCTTTACTAAGAAGCATCTCTACATCAGGTTATCATTTCTTTCTTTGTCCTTTTATGTTCGCTATTGGTTTAGTCTTACTCACCGCCAGTTTGAAAGGTTTTCAGTTTTATAGACAAGAACTTTATATCTTCAGTCTGTTCTTATTATATCCAGCCATCATGCGTTTTTTGGGAATGATCAATATGGAAAAATGGACTGCTATATTTTCTACTTTTATGTTATATATCCTAGGATTTCAACCCTATCGAGAAGGAGTTTCTATTATTTTACCTACTGGAAGGGTTGAAGTATTATCTAGCTGTGCTGGCATTGATATTGTTACCCTGATGATTATTTGTTCTATTCTCTTATTTTTTATCGTTCCTTTGAAAACCAGTCAAAAAATATTGTGTCTTTTCTTAGCTCCAATTATTGGTTTTTTAGTTAACTGTATTCGTATTGGTTTATTGACATTTTTTGTTTCTCAGTCTGCTGATGAAGCTTTTGAATATTGGCATGGAGAAGATGGGAGTCTAGCTTTTGCTATGATATCAGTTATTTTATTTGGTTTATTTTGCTGGTTTTCCTATATTCGTCCTCTTACTTTAGAAACTCAAGATTAAGTTAACTATTAAAATATTTCAAATCAAGAAAATATGAATGTATTACAAACCCACTGGCAAACAACTAGAGTCAGTCTCTTAGGATTTTTACTCTTAGGACTTTTAGGCGTTCTCACTTATAAAATTGTTGTCCCAGAAAAAACTGAACAAAGTAATGATAATACTGAAACTGTAACGATTCCTGATACCGTTCTCCTGTCTAATTGGAACTTAATTGACACTCAACCTCTACAATCAATGAAAACGGAGGATGAAGTAAAACCAATTTTAGGGAAAGTTTATGAATATACAAACGACCAAGAAAGTCTAACAGCAGAAATTCGTTACGCACAGTATAGCGGGAGTTTTAATCACTTTTTGATCAAAGACATGGGTATGCCAGCAGCTACTATTAATCCTGACATCTACTATAAAAAAGGTGTGGGACATTATGCTTTATTTGAACACGAAAATACAACCTATTTAGGGTCTTGTATTAATGCTAAAGGAGAGGCAACTGTAACCCTAGATCAGTATAATAGAAATCGCTATTTGCGGGGTTGGGGACTTACTAGAACTTTTTTATGGTTAATTGGAGAACAAGATTTAGTTGAATATCGTTGTTTATGGAGTATCATGTCTATACCTGATTCATCAGAATTAGACTTTACTATTAACATAGATCCCAATAATAAAGAATTAAATGAAGTTGAGGAAAAGCTAGAAACAGCTTGGTTAGATTGGTATTCCTGGTGGAAAAATAACTTTCCCGATTATTAATTACCTAACTCCACAGTATCATTGAGTTTTGATAAAACATTTTCAACTAAGTTTGAGGATGTAGTATCAAACCACTCAATTTCTGGATAAGCACGAAACCAAGTTAGTTGACGTTTAGCAAACTGTCGGGTATGTAAAATAATTTCTGTTTCTGCTTCGGATAAAGATAATTTTCCTTGCAGATAGTTGATGATTTCTGCATATCCTAATGTCTTTAATAAAGGTAATTCCCAACCATATCTTTTAACTAACTTTTCCACTTCCTCAATCAATCCCATTTCGAGCATTTTTTTCGTTCTTTTTTCAATTCTTTTTTTTAATTCTTCGGTAGAACAATCTAAACCAATTTGCACAATAGGATAAGTCGGTGGATTTTCTCCCTGCTGTTGAGAAATGGGGATTCCAGTCACATAAAATACCTCTAAAGCACGAAGAGTTCTAACTTGATCATTGGGATGAATTTTTTGACTTCCTATAGTATCAACTTGCTGTAATATTTGATAACATTGTTGTTGTCCTAAGGCTTCTAACTGTAATCTTAACCTCGGTTGTGGCGCAACCCTTGGAATTTTTAATCCTTTGACAATAGATTTAATATAAAGTCCTGTTCCTCCGACTAAAAGAGGAAGTTTTGTTAGATTTTTGTCAATTAAACTCTGTACTTTCTCTTGATATTCTGCTAAAGTTAATGTTTCGGTTGGTTCACAAATATCAATCAAATAATGAGGAATTAACTCTTGTTCTGCTTGCGTTGCTTTTGCTGTTCCAATATTAAATTCTCGATAAACTTGACGAGAATCTGCACTAATAATTATAGAATTAATAGATTTAGCAATTTCTAAAGCTAAGGCCGTTTTTCCTGTTGCGGTTGCTCCACAAATCACAATTAAGCCTTTTGACATAATGAAAAATATTCGCGTTCTTATCTCATTATAACAAAATTTCAACTAAATATTAAAATATATGACGAATTTTAACGCCAGACTTGAAGTTTATAGACTTGATGATTTATAGTCATAATACTATCTTGAAGTTTTGAGCAATTTTTATTGGAAAATAACCCCAATCAATAACTCAAGAAAATACTGTTTTATTTTAGACATCAACAAGGATAAAATAGAGAAGGGATAGAAGTCCTCACAATAATGAGTTCTCCTTGAATTTTCTTTTTTCCGCTGTTAAAACGTTCCCTATTTTAAACAATCAAGAAATATTAAAGTTTATTAATACAATGAATATTAAGGTATTGATAATTGCTTAAAGTTAAGGGTATTGTTAGACTTGACCCTTAATTTATAATAGTTAAACCCTTTTTATTTATTAATAATCTTTAATGTCTCAATAAGATGAGAACTGCTATCAAACAAATTATGGAGGGTAAGACAAACCAAAATCTTATCCTATGTAATTTCTTCTCAGAGTTTGAATCCTTTTTAGGTTAACCTATGAAATCTTATGGCAGTTTTTATGATCTTACTTACTGGTAAAGTCGGAAAAATTATCACTACCCTTATTTTAGTTATTTTACTAATAACAGGAGGGGTAGGTTATTTTGCTTGGTACAATTTTAAACGAGAAGTTCCTATTGTTTATAAATCAGCAGAAGATCACTTTAAATATGGTTCTATTAATTCCGGGGGCGTTCCTTTTTTTATTTGGGAAGTGTTACCTGAGCTTTTTGCTAAACATTTACCCGGACCCGGCGGTTATAAATCTCTCGGATTTATCTGGGAAGAAGGCAAAGAAATGCCGGTAGGGGTTTCCAAAAGCATTGTCGGGTTTCCCCGTCAGGGATCAACTTGCGCCCTTTGTCACAGTACAACCTATCGTAAAACTCCTGAAGATGCCCCCACCTTAGTCTTAGGGGCCCCGACGCAAACATTTGACTCTATCGCTAATATTCGGTTTTTAGCAGCCTGTGGCAATGATCCAAAATTTACTCCCGACAATATCATACCAGCTATTGAAGCCAAACATCAGTTATCTTGGTCAGATAAACTTCTGTATCGTTACGTTATTATTCCCGACACTCAAAAAAAGTTAATGGGTTTGGGATTAGGATTTGCTTGGACCAAGAGCCGTCCAGATCCAGGTCCTGGGCGAATCCCTTCGTTTAACCCTGTAAAATTTATTAACTTTAGGCTACCCCTCGATGACACCATTGATAATGTAGATGATCCTGCGATATGGAACGAAAGAAAACACAAAGGATTTGACTATCATTGGGATGGATTAGAAACCAGTCTGACTGAAACCGTTATTATGGGTGCTTTAGCAGCAGGAACCAAACCTGATAACGTACCCCTAGAAAACCTACAAAGGGTTGAAGACTTCATTCGTTTAATTCCTCCCCCTGATTATCCTTTTGACATCGATCCCGTTTTAGTAAGTCAAGGAAAACCTATTTTTGATAATAACTGTGCCTCTTGTCATGCTTTTGGGGGCGATCGCACAGGAACCATCATTCCTGTTGAAGAGGTGGGAACCGATGACCATCGCATTGAAATGTGGACTCAAGCAGCAGTTGATAAGTATCTGGCGGTAGGAGATGGACAGGAATGGGATTTCACCCAAGTACACAAAAGAGACGGTTACGTCGCCGTTGCTTTAGATGGTATTTGGTTAAGGGCCCCTTATTTACATAATGGTTCAGTTCCCTCTCTTAAGGAGCTTTTAGAAGTCCCAAGTGATCGCACTCCTGTTTTTTATCGAGGTTACGATGTTTACGATCAGGATCAAGTCGGCTTTATTTCCGAAGGACCCCAAGCCCAAAAAGAAGGATTTGAATACGATACCCATCTCCCAGGTAACAGTAATCAAGGCCATTTATATGGAACCGAGTTATCCACTGAGGATAAACAAGCTCTAGTAGAGTATCTCAAAACCCTTTAACAATTATCAGTGATCAGTGACCAGTAATCAGTTACTGATCACTACACGAAGGGTGAAATTACTGTTATTTAAAAATTAAAATTATCGATTAAACCGTATAACCAACTAATTCTGATATATCTATTTTGAATAAATATTAAGATTATATATTTTTTAAGTTTAGTTGGGGAATTCTAAAGTTAACCAGAGGAAGTTAAAAGTCCTCGTTGATCTCGTCATCATTACTGAGAAATTCCTATGTTAGCAACATCTTCCTATCACAATATTGATAACAATAATTTTCCTCAAGTTGAACCTGTCACAGAGTCAAACAAAGAAGATAATGAGATCACTTCTGAGTTAGGAGATGATTTGTTTGAATTAGAATTACAAAACATAGACTTTACAGAAACAGATACCTCAACTCATCGAGTCACAACAGATTTAGTCCGTTTATATCTTCAAGATATTGGTCGGGTTCCCTTATTAAAAAAAGAAGAAGAAGTCAGTAAATCTAAACAGGTTCAACGTTATGTTGAATTATTAGATATCAGAAATCAAGCAGCAGAAGCAAATGAGCCACTCATGAAGCAATTTGTCGATATCCATCGCATTCATGACCAGTTAATGGCTTATTTAGGTCATCGTCCCTCTTGGGAAAAATGGGCAAAAGCTAGTGAAGTATCAGTGTTTGAATTAAAAGAAATATTAGCCCAAGGAAAACAACAATGGGCAACTGAGGCGAATATTGATGTCAAGGAATTAGATGAAATTCAAAAATCAGGAATCCGCGCTAAAGACGAAATGATTAAAGCTAATTTACGTCTTGTGGTTTCTGTAGCTAAAAAATATCAACATAGAGGATTAGAATTATTAGATTTGATCCAAGAAGGAACCCTCGGACTAGAAAAAGCCGTTGAAAAATTTGATCCCATTAAAGGATATCGTTTTTCTACTTATGCTTATTGGTGGATTCGTCAAGGAATAACTAGAGCGATCGCTACCCAAAGTCGAATCATCCGTCTTCCTGTTCACATTACAGAAAAACTTAATAAAATCAAACAAGTTCAACGTAAAATTTCCCAAGCAAAAGGACGTAGTGCAACCCTCGAAGAAATTGGCAAAGAACTAAATATGTCATCGACACAAGTTCGAGACGTGTTGATGAAAATTCCTCGTTCTGTTTCTTTAGAAATTAAAGTTGGTAAAGAAAAAGATACAGAATTAGTGGATTTATTAGAATCAGAAGATATTTCCCCAGAAGAAAATTTAGCCATCGAATCTTTACGTCGAGATATCGGAATTTTATTAGAAGACTTAACGGAAAGAGAACAAGAAGTGATTAAACTACGTTATGGGTTTGAAGATGGAGTTTCTTATTCTTTGGCCGATATTGGACGGACTTTAGATTTATCCCGCGAGCGAGTTCGCCAAATTGAAGCGAAAGCCTTACAAAAATTACGCCAACCTCGACGACGGAATCAAATTCGAGATTATTTTGAAAGTTTGCCTTAATCTTAAGACTTCTGAGTTTAAAAATTAGTTGTAGTCCAGGATGACAATCTGAATTTTGCTAATATTGAGAAATATTAGTGCAATATCTCAAATGTCATCTTCTCAAGAATTTAATCCGCAAACAAAACTGAATTTTTCGACGAAGTTAGCTTATGGTATTGGAGAATTAAGTGGATCGTTACCAAGTAATATTTTAGTTTTCTTTTTTCTCTTTTTCTTGACTGATATTGCTGGTCTAAAACCTGGACTAGCTGGTATTATTGTCATGATCGGTAAAATTTGGGATGCTATTAATGATCCCTTAATTGGTTGGTTAAGCGATCGCACTCGTTCTCGTTTTGGCCGCCGTTATCCTTGGATGATTTTAGGAGCAATTCCTTTAGGGTTAAGTTGTGTTTTATTGTGGACAATTTCCCCTTCTAATAATCAAACGTTTCAGATTATTTATTATACAATTATTGCTTTAGTTTTTTATACAGCGTTTACTGCAGTTTTACTTCCTTATAGTGCTTTATCTGCTGAGTTAACTCAAGATTATAACGATCGAACCAATTTAATTAGTTTCCGTTCAGCTTTTAGTATTGGTGGTAGTATTTTTGCTTTAATTTTAGCTGAACTTATTTTTAGTTCGGTTAATAATGAACAAAAACAATATTTAATTTTGGGATTAATGGCGGGATTAATCTCTATTTTTGCTATTTTTATTAGTATTTTAGGAACCTATAAACGTTATCATCAAGTTCAAGAAGATTATCCTAATTATCGTCGCTCATCTTCATTGTCTGTCAAGGAAAAATTACGCTTAATTGTTACCAACTTTCCGTTTATTTGTGTAATGATTATTTATCTTTGTTCTTGGTTGAGCGTACAAACAATAGCAGCTATTTTACCTTATTTTGTTATTAATTGTATGGAATTAACAGAAGAACATTTTACTCGGATGGCTATTATGGTTCAAGGGACCGCTTTACTGATGATGATGGTATGGAGTCATCTTAGTCATCGTTTAGGAAAAAAGATTATTTATTTAATGGGAATTCCTTTTACGATTGTGGCAGAATTAGGATTATTCTTACTACAACCAGGACAAGTAACTTTAATGTATATAATTGCCGTTATGGCAGGAATTGGTATCGCAACGGCTTATATTGTTCCTTGGTCGATGTTACCCGACGTTGTGGATTTAGATCAATTAAAAACAGGAGAAAGACGAGAAGGGATTTTTTTTGCCCTGGTGGTTCAATTACAAAAAATTGGTATTGCTGTAGCTTTATTAATGGTAGGTAAAATACTAGATAGTGCTGGCTATATTCCTGGGAGTACAGGACAACAACCAGATACGGCTTTATGGGCAATTCGCATGATAATTGGACCCTTACCTATTACCCTATTATTTATTAGTTTTATGTTCGCTTATTTATATCCTATTACCAAAGAAATTCATCAAGACATAGTATCTAAAATTTATCAAAAAAACAATCCTGGTAGTTAACTAATAAATAATGGGTCATTGTAGGTAATAAATATTAATTATGCAACAACTGTAATAATTTCTTCTTTGAATTGTTGATTTTTGTCGAGTTTCCAACTTCTAATTTCAATAAATTTACCTTGTATTAAAGAAACGATAAGATAAGAATAAGATGACCAAGCAATTTCACGATCAAATGTTGATGGAATGGCAGGATAATCGGGGTGAGAATGATAAATACCGATAATATTTAAGTTGCGATCGCGGACTTCTTTTTGTACTTGCAATAAAGTATACGGAGCAATAGTAAAACGATTTTTTTTACTTAAAGGTTGCTCGTTAGAACTGGGGCTATTGGGTAAGTTATCACTAATCTCACTTGTCCAACTATTTTCGGTTTCTCTGACTTCTACAACTCGTTTATCGTCCCTATCAAGGTTTCCTAATAGTAAACCACAACATTCTTCAGGATAAGTTATTTGAGCGTGGCGGTGAATTTGTTGTAATTGTTGATGAGAAAAATAAATCATGCTTGTTAACATTTCGTAACAAATTACGGTTTTATTTAGGTCTGACTATTTACAATAAAAAGGAAATTTTGAGCAACCATCAGATTAATGACCACTTGTCCCCGATGTCAACAACTTGTTAATAGTCAAGCCATTGACTGTCCCCATTGTCGGACACCTCTCAAAGCATTTGGACATCCTGGAATTCCCTTATATCAAGCAACACAAACAGAATTTTTATGCGATCATTGCTTATATCATGAAGATGATAGTTGTAGTTATGATAAACGTCCGTTTGCTAGAACTTGCACCTTATACCACGATAAAACTCAACCTTTAGTGACAGAGGATATCGTTCAATTAACTCCAGGAAACCCTCTTACTGTCATTAAACGTTGGTGTTATCGTTACCGAGGGGTTTTATTCATTGTTGGATTAATTGGTATTAGTTTAGTGATCGCCTTATCTAACTAAAAGAGTAAACTATTAGGATGGACATCGACGGTTCTCGGTAGTATGGTTTCATTGTTACACCCTTCTGAAGGGGAACAATTATCTTGATAAAGAGCTAAATCAAACCAAAACGTCGTACCGATTCCAACTTCACTAATGAGATGAATTTGACTATGATGTTTATCAATAATATTTTTCACAATGGATAATCCTAACCCCGTTCCTTCTAAGGTATGAACGCGGTTTTCGACGCGAAAAAAGCGATCAAAAATAGCTGCTTGATCTTCGGCCGCAATACCAATTCCTGTGTCAGATATTTCAACTCTTACACAGGATTTATCGTTAAATTGTTTTGACTTTGTTTTAAAATGATAAGCTCGAATCATGATAATACCACCGGGGGGAGTAAATTTTAGGGCATTTCCCACCAGATTAGTCATTACTTGTAACAATAAATCATAATGTCCTAACACTAACGGTAAATTAGCTTCAACCTCTTTATTTAAAACTAATTCTTTATCCCTCGCATTGAGTTGACAAGTTCTTAAAGTTTGTTCAATCAACTGAGATAAATCTACCCCATCAAGATGATAGGTTTTAGAAGATTCTAAACGGGATAAATCTAAAACATCGTTCACTAAATGAGTGAGGCGATCGGTTTCATGATTCGCCGTTTCTAAAAATTCTTTGCGTTCTGTTTCTGTTAAATCTTCTCCAAATTCTGATAAGGTTTCGATAAAAGATTTAATATTAAATAAAGGGGTTCTTAATTCGTGAGATACATTACTAATAAACTGACTTTTGGCTTCATTTAATTCCACTTCACGGGTAATATCCTGTACCGTCATAGCGATACCTTTCAAAGTTCCTCTGTGTTGGTCAAATACCTGTGTTAACAGAACTCGAACAATTCTGGATGTGGGTTGACTGAGACTAATACGATATTCCCCTGGATTGATTTTTTGTTGTATGGATGTTGTTTCTGTGGTTTTTTCTGGTTCTGTCTCAGGGGACTCCGTCGCATTTTGCTGTACCATTTGTTCTAGAGGAGTTTGTAATTGAGCAGTTAACTCTTCAGGTAAAAGTTCAAGAATGTTTTTACCAATAACATCTTTTCCTTCCCAGATAAACATCCGTCTTGCTGTAGGATTAACTAATAATAAATTGAGATCGGTATCTAATAAAATTGCTCCATCAACAATAGTAGACACCAAAGTATCTAATTTAGCTTTTTCGGCGGTTAATTCCTCAATATTTTGTTCTTCGTAACGTTCAAGACGTTTTGCCATTTCGTTGAAGCTAAAAATTAATTCTCCTAACTCTCCACCAAAGGGAAGGTTAATCCTTTGTTTAAAGTTTCCGGCTGCAATATTTTTTACCCCAACCAATAATTCTTTGATGGGACGAGTAATAGTCAAAGCATTAAAAACAGCCCCTAGAATAACCATAGCCCAAATTGCCACAAACACAGCGATAGTCACGTCACGGGTTAAATTAGACGAGTTTACCACCGTAGCATTAGGATTAATACCAATGGCTAAATAACCTAAGTGTTTGCCTTCGTGTTTGAGAGGAACAAAAACATCAGTGACTTCACCGTTAGGGCTTTTATGCTGTCTGACTAGGGGTAAGGTATCATGATCAGCAGGGAAGTTAGGGAGTTGTAAGCGACGTTCAATGGTCAAGGAATTTTGAACCTCGGCCGATGAATAGGGAATACCAAAGAAAATATGTCCTGTTTCGTCGGTGTAAATAATGTAGCGGACACTAGAGGTACTCTGATAAAAACGACTAGAAAAACGAGCAACATCCGTTAAATTATCCTCAGCAATGAGAGGGGCAACATTAGAGGCTAATAATAACCCCAAATCTCGACCAAAGCGCGTATCATTTAATTGTGCATCTTTTTGGATGGTATTAACGGCCCAGAAAGTTAAACCACTCATAAACAATGAGACGGCAAGGGTTGCTGCTGCCATTAACTTGGTTTGCAGGGTGAATTCTGACCACCACCGTCTGAGAATCTCTTTGATTTTGGCTAGGAGATTAAACAAGGCTAATTTACATTAAGATTTTGTAACATACAATTTATTCCCTACCATATTATATTAACTCGTCAATAGCCTAGGGATAGACTTCAAAAGCGGTGAAAAAATAAATTTTTTTTGAATGGTTGAAATTGTTAGATCCCTATGCTAATATTAATAATTGTGAGATAAATGGGTCGATGCCCGAGTGGTTAATGGGGGCGGACTGTAAATCCGCTGGCTATGCCTACGCTGGTTCAAATCCAGCTCGGCCCACCACCTAATAACACACGCCCGTGTGGCTCAGTGGTAGAGCACACCCTTGGTAAGGGTGAGGTCACGAGTTCAATCCTCGTCACGGGCTTTTGATATTCAAGTTATTCATTTCTCCAGTTTACCATTTCAAGTGGGTCTCGTCCTGCTGTAGTAATTTTGAACTGTTTTCCGTTAGCATCGGTAAAGATAAATAAACAAAAACTTACACCGGTTTCGGAACAAGCGTTGACTTCAGGATAATCTTTACAAATGTCCTGCATAAATTGACAGTCTTGGGAGTTGTTAATAATTGGAACTTGCCAACCTAATTCTAACATTTTGGTTCTAGCTTCATTGTAGGGCATTCCTTGATAAAAGGAAGGAATGGGTAAAGCCATGACTAGGTTGTATTTTAATAAGTAAAAAAAAGATACAATGAAAGTCAGAAAAAGTATTTTTTTCATTGTCCTGTAAGCTTTATTATTCTGGGTATAATAATCTTAGCATTACTCTTTATTAACCCCTCAAAAGTTAATCTAATTATTAGGAAAGTATCATGACTGAATCTGAACAATTAGCAGAAATCAAAGAATTAATTGAAAAAAATAATCGAGGTATTGAAGAAAGACTCGATCATCTTGAAGCTAAAACAGATGATATTAACTAACGGCTAAAAGAATTTGATATCCGTATTGAAACTTATCAAAAAGCATCTCAACAAGTGGTTAGTTTGGCTTTTATTTTAGTTTAATTATTGTAGCAGCTGCAACTATTTTTATTCCTTCTGTGTTTGCGAGATGAAAGGCGAAGAAAATTGATAAAAATTCTGCAAAATACTTTTACTTATCATTAAATTCTACATACTCTTCTCCTGAAGATGCTTTAATATTAATAGAGATAGTGTCTTCAATAAAGAATTTTATAGTTTCATCACCTTTACCTTCTGTTGTATCATGACTTTGTAGTTTAGCAGTCGCTTGTTCTTTCGATTTTTCAGAAGATTGATTATTTTGGTTATCATTCATAAGTCTTATTTTTCTTAAAATGAATAGCATAATGATAACATAACATTCATTTATGATTATGCCGAGAATTATCTTGATATTTTCAGAGTTTTAGGAAATAAAACACATTATCATTAAACTAGACTATTCTATAGTAATAGTTTTGTTTATATCAAAGTATATTGGATTTCGAGATTTTTTTTGCTTTCCCAATGTTACTGAACTTTCCTCTAATTCATTCTTATCTTTATCTTTGATATTCTTTTTCTCTAGTTGCTCAGGAGGTTGCTTATTTTGATGATCACTCATGATTCTGATTCTCCCAATAATCAAGACTATGATAATAATATAGCATTAATTTATGATTATGTGGAAAAGTCGATTGATATTCTTAGAGAAAATCTTAATGAAGTGACGAATAACTTAAGATTACTTGCTGCCGCTGAAGTGACATACATACACTTTTTTATAACTAATTTACCTAGCCCATCTTTTGCCGTTATGATTAGTGAAAATATGGACTCTTTACCATGTTATTCATGCTTTATTCTTAAAACTTTAGCTTATATATTTAGTATAACATCGATTACTATTTGTTTATGGAAAGGCTATAACAAAGAATCTATTCGATTAGTTATTAAGCCAGAAAATTTACTTTCATAAGCAGAAAAAGGAACAACTACACAATATAAAGAATCGATAATTATTAATATTTGGAAATATACTATTGAAGATTTAAACAAATTTTTACAGATAAGAGAAAAAGCTTTAAGACAAGCTGTTATTACATTAACATTATCTATGATATGTGCTGTGTTAGATATAATAATTCATTTTATTTTTCATGGCTAAATTATAACCATTTCAATAATATAAGTTATATTTCGTATCATATATGATTAAGGTGGGCATTGCCCACCCGACAAAGTTAAGTTAACCCTTCTCAACTTCTGCCACCATTAACAAGGTTTTCAAGACAGAATCAGGGTTTAAACTCATCGAATCAATTCCTAATTCAACTAAGAATTTAGCAAACTCTGGATAATCACTCGGTGCTTGTCCACAAATACCAATTTTACGGCCTTTTTTCTTCGCTGTTTCTATGGCTAATTTAACCATTCGTTTTACCCCTTCGTTGCGTTCATCGAACAATTGGGCAACTAAAGCAGAATCCCGATCTAACCCTAAAGTAAGCTGAGTTAAATCATTAGATCCGATAGAAAAACCGTCAAATACTTCTGCAAATTGATCCGCTAAAATGACGTTACTGGGTAACTCACACATGACATAAATTTTCAGATCATTCTCCCCTTGTTTTAGCCCATGTTTTGCCATCTCTGCAATGACTTTCTTGCCTTCTTCTGGGGTGCGACAAAACGGAATCATGGGGATAACATTAACCAAACCCATTTCATCCCGTACCATTTTTAATGCCTCACATTCTAGGGCAAATGCTTCACGATACATGGGATCATAATAACGAGAAGCACCGCGCCAACCAATCATAGGGTTATCTTCTTTGGGTTCAAATTGTTGACCCCCTAATAAGTTGGCATATTCATTGGTTTTAAAGTCAGACATCCGCACAATAACGGGTTTCGGATAAAATGAAGCAGCGATCGTTGCTACCCCTCGCGCTAATTTATCAACAAAAAATTGTGGTTTATCTTCATAGCGTTTGGTTAATTCTGCAATTTGTTCTTTAACCGCTTCATCCTCTAATTCATCGAACTTCATTAAGGCTAAAGGATGGGCTTTAATATGGTTAGCAATAATGAATTCTAAACGGGCTAACCCGACACCCTGGGCGGGAAGACTGGCTAGAGAAAAAGCTTTTTCTGGGTTACCCACATTCATTAAAATTTGCGTTTTGGTGGTGGGTAAATTATCGAGTTGGTTTTCTTCGACTTCAAAGGGCAATAACCCTTCATAAACTTTGCCTTCGTCTCCTTCTGAACAACAGATGGTGACTTCTTGACGGGTTTTTATTTTGTCCGTAGCATCTCCACAACCGACAATGGCTGGAATTCCCATTTCACGGGCTATAATGGCTGCATGGCAGGTTCTACCCCCTTGGTTGGTGACGATCGCACTAGCTTTTTTCATGATCGGTTCCCAGTCGGGATCGGTGCGGTTGGTAATGAGAACTTCCCCTGGTTTAAATTGGTCAATTTTGCTGGCTTCAAGGATCACACGGGCCTTTCCTTGACCGATCGCTGCACCCACACTGCGTCCGATGGCAATAATATTACTATGATCTTTTAAATGATAGCTTTTGAGGACATTTCCTGATTTACGAGCTTGTACGGTTTCAGGACGAGCTTGGACAATGTAGAGTTCTCCGGTGCGTCCATCTTTTGCCCATTCGATGTCCATAGGGGTATAAGTGTCCCTAACTTGGGAATAGTGATCTTCAATAATAGAAGCCCATTCCCCTAGTTTTAAAATTTCTTCGTCTGATAAACAAAATTTTTCTTGTTCTTCTCGTAAGACTTCAACATTTTTAGTCAGTTTTGATCCTCCAGTATCGTAGACCATTTTGATCGCTTTAGTGCCGATTCTTTTTTCTAAAATGGGTCGATATCCTTGTTTTAAAGTGGGTTTAAAGACGTAATATTCATCGGGGTTAACGGAACCCTGAACCACATTTTCTCCTAACCCATAGGCTGCGGTAATTAAGGCTGCATTTTTAAAGCCAGTTTCGGTATCAATAGAAAACATCACACCGGCGGAGGCTAAGTCTGATCTGACCATCTTTTGTACCCCAACGGAAAGGGCGACTTCAAAGTGATCAAATCCGTTATTTTCACGATAGGAAATAGCGCGATCAGTGAATAAAGATGCAAAGCATTTATGACAGGCTTCTAGGACTCCTTTAACACTATGAATATTGAGGTAAGTTTCTTGTTGTCCAGCAAAACTAGCGTCGGGTAAATCTTCTGCCGTGGCACTGGAACGGACCGCTACATCAAGGTTTTGGGTTTCTATTTCACATTCTTGGCGGTATTTTTCACTGAGTTGACCGCATTCGTTACTGTAGCGATCGCATAAGGTTTTATAGGCTTTTTTGATCGCTTCTTGCAACTCTTGGGGGAAGGGGGTATTCAAAATTAAAGAACGAGCTAATTGTCCTCTTTCTTGTAAATTAGCAACATCATTAACATCTAAATCTGCAAATAAATCTCTTAATCTTGACTCTAATTCGGCTGATTCTATAAAGTGACGATAGGCATAAGCTGTTGTGGCAAATCCTGTAGGAACGTTGATACCTTTAGGATTCAATTGTTGAATCATTTCCCCTAAAGATGAGTTTTTTCCCCCTACTAAACTAACATCCTTACTTCCAACTTCTTCAAACCATAAAATAAATGCTGTTTCTCTATTACTGGTTGCAGTTATTTCATTCGTCGTTGTTACCATAATCAATATTTAACCCTAATTCCTAACTCTATTTTAACGAGTTTTTATCTTTGGAGTTAGCTTGTTAAAATTTATAAAGATAATAATGTTTTACTTGACTTTTTCAGCAAACCGCACTAGCTGTCTACACAGAATTAGGATAAAGAAATAGTTATTAAATGATTAAGTAACAATGAAAATTATGATTATTATAAATCTAAGTATGACATTTGGTAGAAGACAATATCAACTCTAATTTTGTAGAGTCCTCCTTAAGATGATTATAATCAGCAAATCTTATTTTTAAAATCACTATTATTCACTCTCCGATGTAGACAAAGACGAACTATGATGAGAGGATAAAGGACGTTTCTGAGCAAGATTAAGACCTTCTTCTGATTGTTCTATAACCATTAAAGGGGTTGGTTTCGCTTTTTGGTCCCAACTAATTAACACTATTTGTCCTTGAATGGCTGGTTGCCAATTTTCATTGGTGTTCATGGGAGATAAAAAGTTTTCGATACATTCAATAATTTGACTCACAGTTGAGGCACTTGACTGAGTGGGCAATTTCATCAATCTAATAGCAATACGAAATAAAACTCCTTTATTCCACTGTCCTTCTTGGGTTTCTACTTCGTAGGTTACATCAAAACTTTCATCAATATTGCGTCCTCCTGCAATCACTCCTGCTTGTACTTTATCCGTACTAGGACGCAAAATCGCACCAATTAATTGAGTTACCTTCATCTTAATTTGATTAACGATGACATAGTGAAATACCTCTTCATCCATGCGCATCGTAAATAATCTAAGTTAAATTCCCTAGCATAGACAAGATCCGGATCGCTTCCATTTTTCTGATAGTGACGAGGGCTAATTTTAACTTTTTCTTGAGATCCTGACTTTTAAACTTTTCAAAATTTAAAGCTTTTGTTGTTTGTCTAAGTTGCCATTGACCGTAAGCAACGAAAACCGCTAGGATGACTAAAAGGCCAATGGTACTAATCATCCAAAATTGTCCACTGGAACCAGAAGAACCAGCAGGAGTAGTCACAGAAGAGTTAGAAGGAACTTCTGTGGTTTGTGCAAAGAGTGGTGGATGAGAAAACCATGGAGAAGACATATATGATGATTGGGGATGTTGTCTTGTATATTTTAAGAATTCCCAAAAGTGTAGGAAAATTATGCTTCTGGTGAGGAAAATTTTTTTAGACCTAAGCTTTGATGGAGAATTGAATGAGAAAGTTTTGTCTTTGTTGTTGTTTAGTTATTCTTATTAGTGTTTGGGGATGTCAGTCTTCAAACAACGCCAATGTAACTCAACCCAGTTCTGAACCTAATATTAGTCAAGAAACCATGAATAGTAACACCGAAGCACCTCAAGCAGTGATCGATGCTGTCTTTAATGATATCACTAAAAACAATACAGTTAACGCTGATGATTTACAGGTACAACAAACTGAGTCTCAGACTTGGCCGGATGGTTGTTTAGGATTAGCCAAACCAGATGAAATGTGTACTCAAGCATTAGTAGAGGGATGGCGTGTTACTGTAACTGATGGGGACACGACTTGGATTTATCGTACTGATCAAACGGGTCAAACGGTAAGAATAGAATCATAAAAAATTACCCAATTATATTGGTTTTTGCTATTTTTCTAGTTAGATTTGCTGTTTGAGAGTATGCCAGGGGTTGACTTTTGTCTAGAAAACTTTGGCATACTCTTTATAATTTGAGTCAACATTATACTTGATTCGGCAAAACTTAAATTCTGATAACTAATTAAAAAAAAAGAAGCTTAAATTATTAGGAATTCCTGAAATTATTCATACAAATAAGCAGTCACTGATAAGGTTAAAAGGATAGCATGATCAGGGTTGATGAAGCTTAAGTTATCTGCTTAAATTTTGGAATTTTTACCTTTATCGTAAGGAGCAAATATGGCAACATTATTAGAACAATTGAGAGAATTTACCATTGTTGTTGCTGATACAGGGGATATTCAAGCCATTGAAACCTTTACCCCCCGTGATGCTACAACCAATCCTTCTTTAATAACTGCAGCAGCCCAAATGCCACAATATCAATCGATTGTGGATGATACCCTCAAAACCGCTAGAAAAGAGTTAGGAAAAGATGTTGATGAGTCGGATGTGGTGACTTTAGCGTTTGATCGTTTAGCGGTAGCCTTTGGCTTAAAAATCCTTGAAATTATTCCTGGCCGAGTTTCAACGGAGGTGGATGCTCGTTTATCCTATGATACAGAAGGAACCTTAGAAAAAGCCCGTTATCTAATTTCTGAGTACGAAAAAGCTGGCGTTTCTCGCGATCGCATTTTAATTAAAATTGCTTCAACTTGGGAAGGCATTAAAGCAGCCGAAATCTTAGAAAAAGAAGGGATTCACTGTAACTTAACCTTACTCTTTGGAATGCACCAAGCTATTGCTTGTGCAGAGGCTAATGTTACTTTAATTTCTCCTTTTGTGGGTCGTATTTTAGACTGGTACAAGAAAGAAACAGGCAAAGAATATGCCTCTGCAGAAGATCCTGGTGTAATCTCCGTTACCAGTATTTACAACTATTACAAAAAATTCGGTTACAAAACCGAAGTTATGGGAGCAAGTTTCCGAAATATTGGAGAGATTTGTGAGTTAGCTGGCAGTGATTTATTAACGATTTCTCCCAAGTTATTAGATCAGTTAAATTCCACTGAAGAAACTTTACCTCGTAAGCTTGATCCTGAAGCTGCTGCTAAAATGGACATCGAAAAAATTGCTATGGATAAAGCAACTTTTGATAAGATGCACCAAGAGGATAAAATGGCTTATGACAAGCTGGATGAAGGCATCAATGGGTTTACTAAAGCTTTAGAAACCCTCGAAGAAATGCTCAAAGAACGTTTAACTCGCATCGAAGGAGAAACCAAAGTTAATAATGCTGCTGCCGATATTTTCCGTGTCTATGATTTAGATGGAGACGGCTTTATTACCCGTGAAGAATGGGCGGGAACCGATGTGGTTTTTGATGCTATTGATGTTAATCATGATGGTAAAATTACCCCTGAAGAAATGGCCGCTGGTTTAGGGGCAGCCATTCGTTTAGTTGAAGCTTAATCTCTTATTTTTGCTTCTAATTCATAGAAGGTGCGATACTTTGTAACGCACCTTTCTCCCGTGAGAATAACATAAAGATACTATTAAGAAAACATGGATAAAAATTTAGCAATTTCTCGTATTTTGGATGCTAATTTAGATCGAGCAAGGGAAGGTTTAAGAGTCGTTGAAGAATGGTGTCGGTTAGGATTAGAAAATAGTAATTGGGCAGAAAATTGTAAACAAATGCGTCAAGAAATTGCCCATTGGCATACATCAGAATTACGAATGTCTAGGGATACGCCTAATGATCCAGGAGTCCAATTATCCCATCCTCAAGAAGAAAAAAGAGAATCAATAAATCAACTTTTACAAGCTAATTTATGCCGAGTTCAAGAGGCATTGAGAGTATTAGAAGAATATGGCAAGCTTTATGATCCTAAAATGGGAAGTGCTTGTAAAAAAATTCGTTATCAAGTCTATACTTTAGAAAGTGAATTATTACAAACTGATCGTTATCAAAAGTTAAAACGAGCTTCTTTATATTTAGTCACCTCTTCAACAGAAAATTTATTAGCAATTGTAGAATCTGCTTTACAAGGAGGATTAACTTTAGTTCAATATCGGGAGAAAAAGATAGATGATATTATGCGCTTCAATATGGCTCAAAAATTATGTGAATTATGTCATAAATATGACGCTTTGTTTATCGTTAATGATCGGGTTGATATCGCTTTAGGCGTTGATGCAGATGGGATTCATTTAGGACAACAAGACATCCCGATCGCCCTAGCAAGACGTATATTAGGACCGAATAAAATCATCGGATGTTCGACTACAAATCCCCAAGAAATGGAAAAAGCGATCGCAGAAAAACCTGATTATATTGGAGTTGGTCCGGTGTATGCAACCCCCACCAAACCCGATAAAAAAGCAGCCGGTTTAGATTATGTGAAATATGCAGCTGAAACGTCTCCGATTCCTTGGTTTGCTATTGGTGGAATTGATGACAATAATGTTACTGAGGTGATGGCATCTGGTGGCACACAAGTGGCTCTTGTTCGTGCTATTATGGAAGCAGCTAATCCAAAAATAGCAACACAAGAATTATTGAAAAAATTAACAGTAAAATAATCAATGAATAGCACAGAAACTGTAAAATTACAAGTAAATGGGGAAGAAAAAACTTGTTTATCAGGACATAATTTACCTCAATTTTTAGAAGAAATGGGACTCAATCCTCGCTTAGTGGCAGTAGAATATAATGGAGAAATTTTGCATCGACAACATTGGGAAAATACTACCTTAAAAACAGGCGATCGCTTAGAGATTGTTACCATTGTCGGTGGTGGTTAGATAATCAATAAATTTTAAAATGGCTAATCAAACTTTAGGATTACATCCAGACTTATATCAATACTTTCAAGAAGTTTCTGTCAGAGAAGCAGAGGTATTAAAAGAGTTACGAGAAGAAACTAAAAAGCATCCCATGGCCAGAATGCAAATTGCACCAGAACAAGGTCAGTTTATGGCTTTATTAGTGCAGTTAATGAGAGCAAAAAAGACACTAGATATTGGTGTTTTTACGGGATATAGTTCCTTAGTGGTTGCCTTAGCATTACCATCCGATGGTCAAGTAATTGCCTGTGATGTTGATGAAGAAGTCACAAAAATAGCGCGACAATTTTGGAAAAAAGCACAGGTTGATCATAAAATTAATTTGCATCTTGCCCCGGCTTTAGAAACGTTAGATCAATTAATAGCTAAAGGAGAAAATAATACCTTTGATTTTGCCTTTATTGATGCAGATAAAAGTAATTATAATAATTATTATGAAAAAGCATTATGGTTAGTTAAACCAGGTGGATTAATTATCATTGACAACGTATTATGGGGAGGAAAAGTGGCTAATCCTGAAATTCAAGATAATCGTACCCAAAAAATACGCACTTTTAACAAAAAACTGCATCAAGATCCTAGAATTGCTTTAAGTTTAGTTCCTATTGCAGATGGTTTAACATTAGCTTTTAAAAAATAGGTTTAATTACTTAGCGATCGCTTACTAATATTCTTCATATTGTTCTTTGGTCATGTTATCACCTATCGCTAAAAAGAAAAAAGACGCAATATTCATACATTACGCCTCCGTAAACTAATCTGCAAACTAATTTTTTTGATTCCAAAACCGAAACCATTTTCGTAACCAAGTAAGTCATTCAAAGGGACCATCTATTTCCCCTAAATACACCAATAAATCAACCACAGAATTGATCTGATTTACGTCATTAATGGCACGAGGTTGATCACGGGGTTCACACACTGTTCCAATATCGAACCCAGAGGCAACCATGGACCCTAAAATAGTTTCTGCGACAATATAACCGCCCACATCTCCTAGTTGGGGTTCACTCGGATTAAGTTCTTGTGCCTCTCGTAAAATGTAATACCATAACGGGGTCAAAATTTCTAAACTAGGTTCAATGACGAGAACATCATCAGGAATACCCAATTGATTCCCAGGGACTATGGGAATGTTGCCATAAACCGATCGCAAAGCCACTGCCACTTCTTGGCCACTGGGTAAACCAAAATCAATTCCCCGTAAGATATTTCGTTCTGCTAAAGAGATAGGAGGTTCAGAAACAGCCGGACGAGGTAAACGGAAAACAGAAGCTGGTAAGAAAGTATCTAAGGGTAAACCATCATTGCCATCTGTCCCAAAAAATAGAGTCCAATCAATTTCATTATCTTCTGTAATGGCTTGTCCTCCTCGTAAATCACCATCTAAGTCGGTGGGTTGTTGTGGGAAGGTTTCAAACAAACGGATAGAAACATCAGGTTGGATCAAATAGCGATCGCGGAGTTGACTATGGCCTAAACGAAACGCAGCATGGGAAAATTCAACTGGCATAGCAATCACGGGTTCTTCTGATTCAATCGCTTGATTAACCCGACGATTCATTTGTTGATAGAAACTGGTTCCATTTCTGAGACTATTAATCACATTAGTAATCACATCTGCTTTGACAATGCGAGGCAGATAATCACATAAAACAATACGTCGATAAGCTTGTTGTACCTTTTGTTTCGTATCTTGAAAGCCATCACTCCCTAAAGGATGATTACCGACTTTAGCACGATGAATTTTATTGTGAAGACGCATGAAGAGAATATGCAACTGCACAATCACTTTATTTTCATCATTGCGAGGATCACTAATCAAACGACCATCTGCAAAGTCCACATTACGACTGATATCACGAGGTCCTTGACCATTGCGACGGGACTCTGATCCTAAAATAAAAAATCCGCCATTATCAAATAGAGCTGGGTTATCGGTTCCGAAGAGTCCATAAACCGAGTCAAGATCAAGTTTTCCCGTTCTGCCGTTCGCCGTGGTCGGATTTTCTTCGGGAGCCACCGTTTGTCTGACCCCAATGGTAGGATTTCGTTCTACAATTCGTAGAGCTTCATCTACTACCCGAAACTCTGTTAAATCATGATCAATAAATTGGCCTAAGAAGGTAAAACCTGCTTTAATGCCTGGTTTAGTGCCACTGGGAGAACCTTCTTGCATCGGTCCTAAAGCACCCGATAACAAAGAAATTCCATGAGCGTTATATTCGTGTTCTTCTTTGAGAAATAAACGAGAAAAAGGGGATTCATTCGCTCTTCCTTCAGGGGTTTTAGCACAAGTGCCAACAGTTCCATGTCCCATTGTCTTGATACTCCATTAAAAACGATTCGGTGCATTGATTGATTCTATTTTCAAGCTACATTAAATATAGCAATTAGGGATGATTTATCAGGATAAACTGTCCTATATCTCAATACAATAATTATAATTTAGTTTTACCAAATTGTTTCTAAATTTATTACAAAATCAGGTAATAGGTTTTCTCCTGATAAAGTTATCGGATTATCTAATATTGTTATCTCTTTACCTTGTTGATAAACTTTAACTTATTTATC
The DNA here is from genome assembly GCF_000169335.1 of Crocosphaera chwakensis CCY0110. Taxonomy (GTDB): domain Bacteria; phylum Cyanobacteriota; class Cyanobacteriia; order Cyanobacteriales; family Microcystaceae; genus Crocosphaera; species Crocosphaera chwakensis. The sequence continues at coordinate 11,776 of NZ_AAXW01000044.1, read as the reverse complement.
CTAGAGATTAATTAGCTAGCCTAATTTTGTACCATTTTCTAGATACTCTTTCATTTTGTTTTATAACGTCTTTAAGCTATTACTTGGAGAACTTAATTCAATAACGTTAAGGAGTTTTATCCCCGATGCCAACTGGTAAGACCTCCAGGTTGATCCACCAAGATAATACCTTGTTCTTTTAATTCATCTCGAATGCGATCGCTTTCGGCAAAGTTCTTATTTTTCCTGGCTTCTTTTCGTTGTTCAATTAATGTTTCAATTGCTGTATCATTTAATCCGTCACTCGGTTCAGATTGCAATTGATTTCTATCAGCTTCTAACCCCAAAACACTAGCTAAAGTTCTTAAAGTGTACCATTGTTTTTCTAAAATTTCTGAGTTAGTTTCTGTATTGCCTTGATGCACTAATAAATTACCTTCTTTGCGTAATTCTTTAGCTATTTCAAACAAAACGGCTAACCCACCAGCAAAGTTAAAATCATCGTCAACTGCATTATTAAACCGTTTTACAAACTTAGGTAATAACTCAAGCATATCTCCCTTAAAGCCTAACGTCGTGCCATGTTGAAAGCCAAATAATAACCCTTCTGATAACGTCTGCCAGCCATTAGTAGCTGCTGCAAGGGCTTCATCGGTAAAATCGACGGGTTTACGATAATGTGCCTGTAAAATAAATAATCTCACGGCCATGGGGTCAATTTTCTCTAATAATTCCCGAATCGTTGTAAAATTCCCCAAAGACTTCGACATTTTTTCCCCACCCACCTTAACCATGCCATTATGTAACCAATATCTGGCTAAAGGTTGACCGGTTGCTGCTTCTGACTGGGCTATCTCATTTTCGTGATGAGGAAAAATCAAGTCGCTGCCACCGACATGAATATCAATCGTTTCTCCCAGTCTCTCTCGTACCATAGCAGAACATTCAATATGCCATCCTGGCCGACCTTTTCCCCAAGGAGAGTCCCAAGCGGGTTCTCCTGGTTTAGCAGATTTCCACACGGCAAAATCGGCCGGATCTTTTTTCTTACTGGCTTCAGAATCTTCTAAATTTACTCTACCACTAGCCCCTGCTTGTAAGTCTTCTAATTTACGACCAGAGAGTTTACCATAAGGTTTAAACTGATGCACATTGTAATAAACATCACCGTTTGAAGCATAAGCATATCCCTTAGCTTCTAACTCTGAGACTAACCGTTGAATACCATTGAGGGTGTGAGTCGCGCGAGGGTAAGCGTCTGCTTTTTGCACTCCCAGGCGTTCCATATCTTCAAAATACGCCTCGATAAACCGTTCTGAAACGGCTTCCATGGTTGTCTTTTCTTTTCTAGCGCGGTTTAGTATTTTATCGTCAATATCGGTAAAGTTCTGAATATAGGTGACATTATAGCCATGCCATTGTAAATAACGTCGTACTACATCCCAAATAATACAAGTTCTCGCATGACCTAAATGACAATAATCGTACACCGTAATACCACAGCAATACATCTTTACTTTGCCTTCTTCTATAGTAGTAAAGGGTTCTTTTTTGCGAGTTAAGGTGTTGTATACAGTTAATGTCATAATTCAGTTATCAGTTATCATTTGTCAGTCACTTTTACTGAGTTTGTCGAAGTATCAGTTTTTTATTATTACTGATTACTGCCTACAATAAGGTTGCATAACGGTCGTCTTTTTTGTATCTTAGGCGATCACTTAACAGTTTCTTGATTATCGTAACAATATTTTGAGAATTGATAAAATAAAATTCAGAATACCCCACTGATAACTAATAACTAAACACTGTTTTAACTTTCTGTTTCTAGTACCGTTAAGATTTTATCTTCGAGGGCAGTTAAAAAGGGACGATCAATTTGTCCTAATCCTTCTAAAAACTTTTTGATAGAATCTTCTAATTGATTTTGAGTAATTTGTTCAAGGCGATCGCTTATTTTTTTCATTTCTTGTTGTTGTTTCGATGAATAATAAACATCTTTTAAGTTCTCAATCTTAACTTGAATAGTTCCGTCCCAAGTTTTTACTAAACAGGAGAAATTTAAAACTTCTTCAATAATACACCATTGACCGCTTCTTCCTTTAAGATCAGGATTTTTTTTCACAACAATTTGGGCAACTTCTCCCACTCGCCAAGGATTAGGCACTGGACGACGCTCCCTAATTTCATCAATAACACTTATTTTTTGTTTATTTTTGCTTCTGGTTTTAACTGTTTTATTAATAATATTATTTCGATTTCTTTTTTGTCTGTTACTTTTGAATCTTTCGAGAGAATTTATAGAGTTACTCATTCCTGATAATCTTTACAATTTAATGATTTTGCACAAGATAAGAAAAGAACTTATGCTTTCTTAAGTTTTTTGACTGGCTTAAAGGCCGTGAATCTGTTTCTAGACATTTTTATTGTTTTAGGACTTACTACTTTAGCTCATTGTAACATAAAAATCAAGAGGTTGATTTTGTAAAATTAAGGACAAAATAGCGTTTATTTTCCCCAAGTTGATTAATATTTTAATAGGGAAAATAACTGAACCTATGATTTTAAAATCCTTTGAACAAGAATCAATGATTTTGTGTATTGTTGAAAAAGCTGTGGAAAATAACCATCAACATGGGGAAATCTGCCAACAATAAAAAATTTTTCTTTGTGTAACAATCAATCACAAAAAATAGAGATAAATAACGAGTCAGTTTAAATAGAGTTAAAAATTAAAATAATGAATTAGAGTAACTTTCCAAAAATACTAAAATATGACAAAATAACTGATAGAGATTAATGATTAATTCTAGCTACTATTATGAATACAATTTATCCCGTTGTTTGGTCTAATAATAAAGTTTTATTGATCGATCAAACTGCTTTACCCAGTCGATACACTTTAGTAGAAATTAGTCGCTATGAAGACATGGCAAAAGCGATTAAAACTATGATTGTTCGAGGTGCGCCTGCCATTGGAGTCGCAGCAGCTTATGGTATGTATTTAGGGGCAAGAGATATTCAAACAAAAGAGAGAGAAATCTTCTTGAAACAGTTAGAAAAAGTGGCTGAAATATTACGTCAAACTCGTCCCACTGCGGTTAATCTTTTTTGGGCAATTTCTCGAATGTTAAAAACAGCTTATGAAAGCATTGGTACGGTAGAAGAAATTAAACAAATTTTATTACAAACAGCGCAACAAATTCAAGAAGAAGATGTAAAAACTTGTCAAGCGATCGGTCAAAATAGTTTATCAATATTACCAAAAAAAACAGAAAAATTAACAATATTAACTCATTGTAACGCAGGGGCATTAGCGACAGCAGGTTATGGTACAGCATTGGGAGTTATTCGTGCTGCATGGACAGAGGGAAGATTAAAAAGGGTGTTTGCTGATGAAACTAGACCTCGTTTACAAGGGGCAAAATTAACGGCTTGGGAATGTGTTCAAGAAAAAATTCCTGTTACTGTAATTAGCGATAATATGGCAGCCCATTGTATGCAAAAAAGACTAATTGATATGGTAGTTGTGGGAGCTGATAGGATCGCTGCTAATGGAGATACTGCTAATAAAATAGGCACTTATGGATTAGCCGTTATTGCCAAAATGCACAACGTTCCTTTTTATGTTGCTGCGCCCCTTTCTACGGTAGATTTTAATTTAGAAACAGGAGATTTAATTCCCATCGAAGAACGAGATCCTTCGGAACTTTATCAAATTGGAACGACGATTATTTATCCCGATGGAGTTGACTATTATAACCCTGCTTTTGATGTCACTCCAGCTCATTTAATTACAGGAATTATTACTGAACAAAAAACAGTCAAACCTGAAGAGTTGATCACTTTAAAATCAGATTTATCTTATCATTAGAAAACAAAAAATAATTTGACTTATAACAATGATAATAACAACTCGCAAACAATTCACAATTGAAGAATATCACCGTCTCATTGAATTAGGATTTTTCACGGCGGATGAACGTTTAGAATTAATTCGAGGGGATATTATTACGATGTCACCGAAAAGAACTGCTCATTCGGTTTGTAATTCCTTATTATTTGGAGAATTATATGTTTTACTGAAAGATAAAGCCGTTGTTAGGGGACAAGAACCCATTCTTATTCCTCCTAATAGCGAACCAGAACCAGATGTTGTTATTGCTCAAAAGAGAGAAGATAATTATTTATCATCTCATCCTTTTCCGTCTGAGATTTTATTACTAATCGAAATTGCAGATTCTACTTTAATATTTGATCGAGATGTTAAATTACCACTTTATGCTGAAGCCGGAATTATGGACTTTTGGATAGTTAACCTCAGAGATAAACAACTAGAAACCTATACTCAACCTTATCAACTATCAAAGGGAAAATATAATTATCGATCGCAACAAATTTATTTACCTGATGACATTATTAATATTCCTCATTTTACTAATATTTCCTTTGTTTTAAAGCCTTTTTTTATGTAGCACTATAATGAGTGTACTTTATCCTATTCTAAATATTTTGATTAATGTACTTTTTCCGGTTTGAAAACTTTAACTAAAAATGGTAAAAAAAAATTCTAACTCTAACCAAAACGGTAGATTTTAGTTTAGAAGCAGGAGATTGAATTCCCATCGAAGAACGAGATCCCTCCGAACTTTATCAAATCGGAACGACGATTATTATAACCTCGCCTTCGATGTTACTCCTGCTCATTTAATTACAGGGATTATTACAGAAGAAAGAACCTTAAATCCCTAAAAATAATATGACATTAGTATTCTTCTTTGGCTGAAGGATAAACATCACTAGCAACTAAGACAGGTTTTTCTTGAAATTCTGCTTCTATTTCTTGTTGTAAATCTAAATCCCAGGTCAAGTCGTAATCTCGCTCAAATTCACTGGTAATATAAGGGCGCAACACACCAGTTACAGTAACATATCGGTCTTCTGGCTCATTTTCAGTCATCAGTTCAGAGTTTGGCGTAACACCAACCACTAATAGTTCACCATCGCTAAACCAACCTTCTTCTCCTACCGTATAAGCACTAGGAGAATAAACCTCAGCTACTTCGGCTTCTACGGCAACAACTCGATTGTAATAAGCTTCTGGGTTCTCTGCCAACTCTTCAGGATCAGGGGCTAATGCGATAGACTGGGCAATAATAGCAGGTTGCTGTTCATACTCAGCATAAAGATTAGGATCTAAGCCAATACCATACTCTCTCTCAATATCAGCAATGACAAATTGTGCTACTTCTCCAGTGACTTGTATGGGAACATCTTCTGCCTCAGAGAGACTCATTGGTGTACCAGTGGCATCAATAATTAAAATTTCTTCTCCACCAAAAAACTCATTAGACTCGACTACATAACCCTCATTTCCGAGTTTTTCTTCTATTTCACTTCTGATAGTAACCGTTTGTCCGATCAGTTGTTCAGTTTCTTCTACAACTGCTTCGCTTGTCACATTATTGGGTGCGGTGGTTTCGGGTTGAGTACATCCAGACACAACCATTATAGAAGAAGACAAAGCGATCGCACCTAGACAAGCTGCAGTTTTTCTTGTCCATTGAAAACTATGATAATTTTGTTTAAACATATAATTTTTTTCCTGTTCAATAGCAAAAATTGCGTGATTTTTGATTATTCTGTGTTTTAATATAATAATTTTTCGATTACATTATATCTATCTAGAGAATTAGTTTTGTGAGGAGAAAACAATCAACTTTAGACATAAATTTTCTTATATTAAACTTATATTAAATAGGAAATCGTTTTAATAAAACGATCGCTTCTTTAGCAGTGCCGGCCAAATAATTAGAGATGCCAGGAGTTTGGGGAATTTGCCAAAGTAGATCAATAGTACGCCTTAGCAAACGGACTAAATCTCCTTCGTCTAAACTGGTATTTTCACACAGTTCTTGCCAGTCTCCTCCTAACGCCCATTGTTCGACTAAGCCAATTAATTCTAACTCTAACCAAACAGGAATGGTAATTTGATAACGTCGTTGGGTTTGGTTCAATAAACGACGCATTTCGCCAATGCTTACCCCTTGTTCTGGGGACTCTCTAAATAACTTTAAGACTTCTGGAGAGGGTAAATAATTAGTCCAAGTATCGGGCCTTAGGGTTTCGGTAATAATGGCACTGACGGCGGCCGCTAATTGATGGGGTTCTAAATGATTTAAAATTCCTGACATAAAGACTAATCCTAACCATAACTCATTTTCTCCGCGCATAGTTGCAGCTGCTTTGCCGAGGTTGGTAGGAGTGTAATGATCTAGGGCATTAAATTCTCGTAAAATCTCAATTAAATTCAGAAATTCTTGCCAATAATAAGATTGATTGGATTGTAATTTTTGAAATTTAATTTGTCGGTTATGGAGTTGTTCGCGTAATTCTAAGCGTCGATGATGGGACTTCAATAACCGTTTAAAATCTCTACCTTTAGTGAGAGGATGATTGTTTAATAAGTCTTGGACTTGATCAATTCGTTTTTGTTGTTCTATGACTTCTGGGGGAGTAATTCTTCCAAAGGCGCGATCACTAATTTGTTTGGTAATTTCTTTGGAGGTTTCATCTCCTTTTGGCCCTCTTCCTAGGGATAATCTTCTTAAGTCAGGTAAGACTAAAGGATCAATGAGAGACAGGGGTAAAGAAGCTCCATAAAAATCAACAATATCCCCTCGTTTTACTAAATACCAGTAGTTATTATCTCCTAAACAAAGCAAGTCAAAACTTTGTCCTGATCCCGGAACCATCGCTACAATAACCGCTAATTGAGGAGTTGAGGTTCTTAAGCGTTTGCCTTTTAAATAAACTAAGTCTCCTATATTTAACTGACCTAGCTGACCTGAAATTTCTTTTTTGCGCTTTTCTTCTGCTTGATCTTCAAGAATCTTGAGGAGTCTTTTTTCTTCTTTTAAACGAGCGTTTAATTTTTCGTATTCTATGATATCTTTTTCTTGTAGTCCTCCTAATTCGATGTCGAGTTTAGCTAATTCTGTACTTAAATTAGCGATCGCTTGTTGTTCGGGTTCTAGTTTTAATTGAGCTAAATATTCGGCGAAACTTCTTTCTAGAAGGTCTTTCGCTTCTTTGATGGTGTGTTTTTGTAGAAGGTTTAACACCATGCCATAGGAGGGGGTAAAACAACTTCTGAGGGGTTCTGACTCTGCGGTGGCTAAGTAGGCGGCCTCTGTTGCCCCTTCAAAGGGGGTTTGAATGGCGACGACGTGACCTACCTCATCCATGCCTCTTCGTCCTGCCCGACCGGCAATTTGCAGGAATTCTGAGGGAGTTAACATACTGTGTCCAGTGTCGTTTCGTTTGGACAGGGCTGAGATTACGGTAGTTCGGGCTGGCATATTGATGCCGGCCGACAGGGTAGCGGTGGCAAAGACCACTTTAACTAACCCAACTTCAAAGAGTTGTTCGACTAATTCTTTCCATAGGGGTAAAATCCCTGCATGGTGGGCTGCAATGCCTCTGGTTAGGGGTTCAAGTTGTTCGCCTCTGACTAACTGGCAGAGATCGGCTAAAATCCCAAATAAGTGTATTTTACTGTCTTCATCTTCTGCTAGATAAGGAAATAAACGGGACTGGGCTGAAAGGGTGTTGAGAAAATCTTTTAAGGGGTCGTGTAATGGGGGATTTTCTGTGGCGACTGCTTTGAGGAGGGTTTCTTGTAGGTTGGGGTTTTCGGCTAAAAAGAAGGTGAGGAGATTATATTGTAGGGCGTGTGCCTCTTCAGGAGAGACTAAAACCACGCCTTCTAGTTTTTGTACAGCGCGATCGCATTCTCGACGGCTAAAGATGACGTAAATGGCGGGTAAGAGGTCTTTTTCGTAGAGTTGTGTGACCACCATCATTGGGGTGGGACATTCACTCCGTTTGATGCGTCTGCGTTTTTTGCGGTTGCCTTTGGGTTTGAGACGAGGGTTAAGGGCTGTTTGTTGTTGATTGAGGAGGGGGTAGAGGCCGTTTTTTTGACTGAAGTAGAAGCGAAGGGGAACGGGGCGAAAATCGGAATTAATCAGTTCACATAAACTGATAGCGGTTTCTTCTGCCTCAACGTGGGGGGCGGTTTTTCGTACTTCATTGATCCAGTCCGTTAATTCTTCTGGGTTGCCGATGGTTGCAGAGAGGGCAACTAATTGAATGGTGGGGGGACAATAAATAATGGATTCTTCCCATACTGTACCCCGTCCGCGATTACTAATATAATGACATTCGTCTAATATTACGGTGGCCACGTTTTCTAAAGAAGTTCCTACTTGACCAATGGGGGTCTCATAGAGCATATTGCGAAAAATTTCTGTGGTCATAATTACAATGTCCGCGTTGGGATTGATGACCATATCCCCTGTGATTAATCCGACTTTGTCTTCTTCAATTCCTTCTTCTGTGGTGGCAAATTTTTCCTGGAAGTCACGAAATTTTTGATTTGATAGAGCTTTGAGGGGGGTGGTATAAAAAACCCGTTTACTTAAATGTAAAGCCCGATACGTGGCAAATTCTCCAATTACTGTCTTTCCTGAACCAGTTGGAGCGCAGACTACGACAGATTTTCCTTTATTTAACGCTGCAATCGCTTCTACTTGAAAGCGGTCAAGTTGAAAAGGGAATAGGTCTTGAATATTTAGTTCATCAGAGGTTAATGATTGTTTCACTCAAAGTCACACATTAAGCTATCAAAGGTTATGCCTTATTTCTATTTTAAAGGAAAAAGCTACCGATTACTAACTGTTGAATTTATTCTCTTTTTCCTGTTCCACTATTTAGTTGGGACATTAATGATAACAATTTTTTAGTTAGTACAGGGTGATAACTTGCAAAAAAATTAATTTTCCTTTACAATTAGAGTATAGATAAGTCCTATCAATACTGAGTGACATTGTGCTAAGAAAAGAAGAAATTGCGATTGAGATTTAGGTGATAATTGTCCGCGTATATTTCCATCACTGTACCTGTAAACACGAATAATTAAGAGTTAACTAAAAATGCCAACCAAGAAAAAAGTTGATACCGTCCGTCATTACCTTCAGTCTATTGGTAAAACTCCCTTACTCTCTGGGGCTGAAGAAATTAAACTAGCCGAAGAAATTCAGGCAATGTTACCTCTATTAGAAAAAGAAGAGTTAAACAAAGAAGAAAAGAAAATTGTCGTAATAGGGCAAAGAGCTAGGGATAAAATGATCCAGGCAAATTTACGTCTGGTGGTATCCATCGCTAAGAAATACCTAAATTCTGGCCTATCTTTATTAGATTTAATTCAAGAAGGAAGCTTAGGATTAATTCGCGGGGTAGAGAAGTTTGATCCCTCTCGTGGTTATAAGTTTTCTACCTATGCCTATTGGTGGATACGACAAGGAATAACAAGGGCGATCGCAGAACAAAGTCGTACCATTCGTTTACCCATTCATATTAATGAAAACCTCAATAAATATCGCAAATCTATCCGAGAGTTAACTTTGAAATTGGGTAGAAAACCCACTCAGCAAGAGATTGCTGAAAACATGGATATCACTGTTGATAAATTACGATTTTTACAGCAAGCAGCGTTCAAAACAAAGTCTCGAAGTTTGAATATTGTTATCGATGAAAATAACACAGAGTTAGGGCAATTATTACCTGATGAAGAGGGAGTTTCTCCGAGTGATTTTGTGAAACAACAAGAGAAAATTTCTCAAATTAACCGTATGTTAGAGAATTTATCTCCTCGACAAAAGGAAGTGATTATTCTACGTTTTGGTTTGCGAGATGGTAAACAACTAAGTTACAAAGCCATTGGTGAACAATGTGGTATTAGTCATGAAAGAGCCCGTCAAATTTATAGTCGTGCGTTAAGAATTTTACGTAAACAAAGTAGTCATGTTGAAAGACTAGCGGGTTAAGAATTAAAATGTCTGAAGGTCATTTCAGGGAGAGAAATAATTAATATGATATAATCCATCAAGGTTATTTTCTCCCTAGACATTCCCTATGGTTTTCCTTCCCTTTGAAGCCCAAAGATTAACAGAAAAAACATCCCTTGATATCGTTAATTCTATTCAATTTGAAGATATTCAAACACCTTTATCTAGTCAATCTATTACCACCAGTTATGTGTGTAAAGGAGAAGAAAATACACCCATATTACTAATTCATGGGTTTGATAGTTCTTTATTAGAATATCGTCGTCTCTTGCCTATTTTATCGCAACATCATCAAACTTGGGCAATTGACTTATTGGGGTTTGGTTTTACGAAGAGAAATAGTGACTTATTATTTAGTGCTGAGAATATCAAAACTCATTTATACTATACGTGGAAAATTTTAATTGAGCAACCTATTATTTTGGTTGGTGCTTCTATGGGAGGTGCAACCGCTATTGATTTTACGTTAACCTACCCGGAAGCTGTTAAAAAATTAGTGTTAATAGATAGTGCTGGTTTAGCTGCACCACCAAAGATAGGAAAATTTATGTTTCCTCCTCTAGACTATTTATCAACGGCATTTTTACGCAATCTTACAGTGAGACAAAAGATTAGTGAATCTGCTTATTATGATAAAAGCTTTGCTAGCAAAGATGCTCAACTTTGTGCTGCTTTACATCTTAACTGTGAGAGATGGAGTCAAGGATTAATTTCGTTTACTAAAAGTGGAGGTTATGGTTCTTTTAAGCAAGAACTTGTTAATCTTCAACACGAAACGACTATTATCTGGGGAGAGAATGACAAAATTTTAGGAACAAAAGATGCCGATAAGTTTAAAGCATTGATTCCTAACAGTAAATTAATTTGGATTCCAAAATGTGGCCATGTTCCCCATTTAGAAAAAGCACAATTGACAGCAGAAGCAATCCTTAATTAGTAAAGAAAAATCTTATTTAAAGAAATTCATTAATTCAGCTTCTAATCACTTTTAAAAATTAATATGATAATTTTCTCTGTCTTATGACTTTATTTAAGCATTTTTTTGTAATGTTTAAATGATATCTATTGATACGGAATCGTAGAAACCTAGCTTATAGTATGGAGTTGAGGAAACTTATAGATAATTTTTTTCGTCTGGCACACTTAGTTTAAAATTTTATGTTAAAATTTGTAACGGATGAGGAACTAACACTAAAGCAAGGGAGAAACTAGAACTATAGACGAAAATTGGACTTATCCTGAAAATACGATATCCATTTACTAAATTTTTGGGGGTCAACCCATGGAAAGCTCGTTAACAATTTTAAAATATTTTTTAGTTATCCTAGACTTTGTAGAATTTTTAGCCACACCTTTTGGACTCAGTGCAGCTATTATTCTATTATTGTGGAGTCGTTTTGTCTTGTTAGGGTAGGGTTTCCATGACTACGCTACGTTCGCCAAGCATTAAAACGTTATATAAGCAAGGTTGAGCAGGATGAATAAGTCACTGATTTGATTGAAATGAAACTAGACTTTTCCCAAGGTAAATGGATGGGTTTATATCTATGAAAAGGTAAAATCCTCACCCCAAAAAGAAGGTTAGTTTATTTAGGTTATTTTGCCATAAGAAACCGAATGATGGAAACGTTTAACCCCTTTTCCTTTTTTAGTTTCATCATTAAGGAGAACAGGGAGCAGTGCTTTATAAGCGATGACTACTTCTCTTAGTCTGGTTTCAGTCATTGATAAATTTTTTTATTAGAGAGCATTCATAAAGTAAATATAAAAAAGACGCTAGAAAACGAATAAAGATAGTGAAATAAAGTTATCAAACCGCTTTTGCTTTATTTGAATGCCAAGAAAACCCTATAAAAGTGATTTAACAGATGCTGAATGGATGATCGTGA
>NZ_AAXW01000045.1 GCF_000169335.1 Crocosphaera chwakensis CCY0110 | reverse complement strand
TATAATGAAGTGGATGGAGTCTATAAATTAATTCAACAAGATCACTGTCATGTTATTGCTACCCGTTATTATTTTTCTTCTTTAGCTTATAATTCTAATAATCAAGAAGAATTTAATTTTGTCTATGAATTAAATCAACGGTTTCCTAATCCGGATATCGTTATTTATTTAGATATTTCTGTAGATATCGCCTTATCCCGTCTAGAAAATGCAGTTTATAAAGAGGTTTATGAAACCAAAGAAAAATTACAACAAGTCAAAAAAAACTATGATAAAATTTTCCAATCTTATGAAGGAGACATACTAACAATAGATGGTAACAATAGTATCGGAAAAATTCAGCAAGAAATTATCAGTTACCTTGAAAAACAGTTTAGTTGACGTTATATTGAAAATAAGATCAATATAAATTAATTTTTTTTATGAGTTTAAACTCTAATCTTTTTTATTTACCAGAAAATAGTCGTAAAGGATTACAAATAGCTGATAATCGTTGGCAAGCTTTACGAAATAATAATCTAACCCCTCCTACAGTGATTAGCGAAAGTAATGAAGGATTAAATGAGTTTGATGCAGATATTATTATTTCTGGAGGAACTCTAGGTATTTTGATCGCTGCAAGCTTACAAAAGCAAGGAAATCGTGTTATTTTAATTGAGAAAGGGCAATTAAAAGGAAGAGAACAAGAATGGAATATTTCTCGTGAAGAATTACAGACTTTTGGAGAACTTGAGTTATTATCAATCCAAGAATTAGAACAAGCGATCGCAACAGAATATAATCCAGCAAGAGTGAGTTTTCACAAAGGATATGAACTCTGGGTTGAGGATGTTTTAAATATTGGTGTTGATCCTATTTTTTTATTAGAAACCCTTAAGCAAAAATTTATAGCAGCAGGGGGAAAGTTATTAGAAAATACTCCATTTAGTTCAGCAGTCGTTCATAGTAATGGAGTGTTGGTTAATGCAGATAATACTATTTTAAAATCTCGCTTACTTATTGATGGAATGGGACATTTTTCTCCTATTGTTCAACAAGTAAGAAAAGGAGATAAACCAGATGGAATTTGTTTAGTAGTAGGAAGTTGTGCAGAGGGTTATACTAACAACGATACAGGAGACTTAATTGCCTCTTTACACCGATTTAAATCAGTGTCAATACTTTTGGGAAGCTTTCCAGCAAGGGATGGAAGAACAACTTATTTATTTACTTATGTAGATGCTCATCGGGATCGTTTTAGTTTAGAATTTTTTATGGAAGAATATCTTAGATTACTTCCAGAATACCAAAATATAGAATTAGAAAAACTCGACTTTAAACGGTTTTTATTCGGCTTTTTTCCTGCTTATCAAAACAGTCCTTTACAAATGCCATGGGATAGAATTTTACCCATCGGGGATAGTGCTGGAGGTCAATCTCCTGTTAGTTTTGGTGGTTTTGGATCGATGGTTCGTCATTTAAAACGCTTGACTTTTGGGATCAATGAAGCTTTAAAAGTTGATAGTTTAGATCGAAAATCTTTATCTTTATTACAACCCTATCAACCGAATATTTCTGTAACTTGGTTATTCCAAAAAACCATGAGTGTTGAGGTTAATCAAACGGTTTCTCCTAATCAAATTAATGAGTTAATGAGTGGTGTTTTCCAAGTCATGGATCAATTGGGTGATGATGTTTTAAAACCCTTTTTACAAGATGTTATCCAATTTCCAGCTTTAATGAAAACTTTACCGTTCGTTAATCCTAAATTAGTTTTACCTATCTTACCCCAAGTTGGCATACAATCTTTACTAAATTGGACAGTACACTACTTCAATTTAGCTGTATATAGTGGGTTATATCCTTTAGGAAAGTGGGTTAAACCTCTGACAGAAAACTTATCTCCTCAACAACAATATTACTATAATCGTTGGTTAGATACTTGGAAATATGGTTCAGGAGGAGATTATAATAAAGATTAGTAACAAAGAGGAACAGCAATGAAAATTTTGGATCATAAACAGGTGAAGTATTGTAATTTAGTTTATCGTCAACAAGATACCATAGAATACTTACCTGGCTTAATGTTTAAAAGTAAACTATTTATTAAAGATAAAATATTTAAAATTGAACAACAAAAAGAAGCGAAAGACTATGGTAAACAACAATTTTTGGATAATAAAGGTGAGATAGAATTTTTGTTATTAGAAGATATAACAGGTATCATAATTTGGAAAGAAAGTAACGAAGTAGAATTATTGAAAGGTAATTCTAAAAAGAATGGAACATCACCCCCAGATATAGATAAAATAATTGATAAAATAAGAAGCGAAAAGGGAGTTACGATTAAAAATCGTCGTTATCGTCTTAAGTCGTATCCCAAGTGTTTTATTGGTAGTGAGTTGGTTGATTGGTTAACGAAAAACTTAACTATTTCCTCAGAAGAAGCAGTAAAAATAGGGCAACAATTAATTGATCAAAAAATTATTCATCATGTTCACAATGAACAAGAATTTAAAAACGATTATTTATTCTATCGATTTTATACAGATGAATAATTATATTCGCTGTTACTCTATAGGTAAATGTGATAAAATTGCTAAAAATATTAATTTAATATGCAGTCTTTTTTACAAGAAACCAATAAGCCGGACAAACAAATTAATCTAGCTAAAGCAGCCTTGATTTATGCGAAATATGAATATCCTAAGCTACAAATTCAAGACTATTTGACCAGTTTAGATATAATTGCTGAAAGAGTCAAAGATAGTTTACCCAGTAATTTATATCCTCTTAAAGTTATTAAAACTATCAATCATTATTTATTTCAAGAGTTAAACTTCAAGGGTAATAAAACAAATTATTATGATCCTAGCAATAGTTATTTAAACGAAGTGATAGATAAAAAAATAGGTATTCCTATCACTTTATCTGTGGTTTATTTAGAAATAGCAAAACGTCTTGATTTTCCGATGGTTGGTATTGGAATGCCAGGACATTTTATTATTCGTCCTGAGTTTGAGAATGTAGGTATTTTTGTCGATGTTTTTAATCAAGGAGAAATTTTATTTAAAGAAGATTGTGAGATAAAATTACAAGAAATTTATCAACAACCTGTTACTTTAAAAGATCATTTGTTAACTCCTGTTAGTAATCAACAAATATTAGGGAGAATGTTGACAAATTTAAAATATATCTATCTCAATAATGAAGATTACCCCAAAATGTTGAGAATTATAGAATTACTACTGCAATTATTTCCTAATCATCCGATAGAAATACGCGATCGCGGTTTACTCTATTATCAGTTACGACAATGGGAAAAAGCAACGGCGGATCTACAATTATACTTATCTATTTTACCCACCGCACAAGATGCCCAAATGATTCGTCAACTTCTGCAACAAATGCGCTAAACTAAAACAAATTATCCTATTTTTTCATTATAAAAGCTGTGTTTATAAGTGTTGTCATTCCTACTTACAATCGTAAACCGATTTTAGAAAAATGTCTAAAAGCGTTAGAAAAACAAGACTTCAATGATAATATAATTCATAATTATGAAGTCGTTTTAGTAGATGATGGATCGACAGATGGAACCTTAGAATGGTTAAAAGAAAACCAACAAAACTTTTCCCATGTTTGTTGTTTTTCTCAAGATCATTTAGGACCAGCAGCTGCTAGAAATTTAGGAGTAACGAAAGCCAATGGTGATATAATTATCTTTATAGATAGTGATTTGGTGGTAACTGAAACCTTTTTACAATGCCATGCAAATGCTTTGATAAAAGGAGAAAAAACCTTAGATAGCGATCGCCTATTTACCTATGGCGCAGTTATTAATACTTGTAACTTTGATAATCCCACTTCTGAACCCTATAAAATCACAGACTTTTCCGCTGCTTATTTTGCTACTGGAAACGTAGCGATCGCCCGTAAATGGTTAGAAAAAGCAGGGTTATTTGACACAAGATTTCAACTGTATGGATGGGAAGATTTAGAACTAGGGGTAAGATTAAAACAATTAGGGTTAAAGTTAATTAAATGCCCCGAAGCAGTGGGTTATCATTGGCATCCCCCCTTTAATTTAGCGCAAATTCCGAACTTAATTGATAAAGAAATTCAACGGGGAAGAATGGGAGTTTTATTTTATAAAAAACACCCCACTTTTGAGGTTCGCTTAATGATTCAAATGACCTTATTCCATCGGATTTTATGGGGAATTTTATCATTAGGTGGCACATTAAACGAACGTACCCTTGCCCCTATTTTACAATGGTTAATCAACCAAGGAAAGCCTCAATTAGCTTTAGAAATTGCTCGAATTTTTCTTAATTGGTATAACGTTCAAGGGGTTTATTCTGCTTATAGAGAAACCGCTAATAATTAATCCTAATTTTGATCAGGGCCAACAGCAGTTAGCCCCTACCATTTATTAATTTTTTAGATAGTAATTTTGAGGAATAATTTGTATTTTTTCCCAAGCAGTAATGGCATGATAAAGGGTTTCTGCTAAGACAGTATTCGATTTTTCGGTTAAATGAACCGTGTCAGTAAACATGGGAGTGGGAAAATTAGAATTGCTTTGATAGAAGTTTAAAACTTTAACATTTTTCGGATAAGCTTGGCCTAATTGTTGAGTTGCTTTAACAAACTCCTGATAAGCTTTAGGAAATTCTTCGAGATATTCTTTTCCTAAGCGATCGCGGATTGCTTTTTCATCGGAAGAAAGCTTTTCAAGAGGACGAGAAGTAATTTCTGGCTGAACAGCAAGAACCACAGGAATACCTAATTTAGCGGACATTGAAATTAACCGTTTATGGTTTTCTTTGTAACGATCTACTCGAAGTTTTAATTCATCTTGATTATCAGGTAAATAATATTTTAAAGCCTTGCTATCTGTATTAATGGGTAAGCTAGTATCTATTGCCTGACGACTATTATTGCTAGGATTTGTAAAAGAATTATAAGTTCTTACTAAGCCTGTATTCTTGATCCACTCATCAGCAGAAAAGTTAAGAGAATTTTTAAAATGTGCCTTAGCATCGGCCAAAAATTCGTCAATATGAGGAACATCAGTTTGTGACTGACTACTGGATAACATTATATCTCCATAACCATCTAAAACTACAATTAAATCTGGTTGATAAGGAAGAATTTTTAGGGTTAATTGAGATAACTCATTACCGGAAGTATAACCCGGAACCGCAGCATTGATAACTCGATAATTTCCTTCCCGAATTTTCGGTGGTAACTTCATCAATTTTTGTCGAGAAGGAACGAAAAAGGGGAAAACATCCGGGCGATAGGTTGAGGGAGAACTTTTTTGCTGGTTAACTCGTTGTTTAAGACGGGCTTCTAGTTGATGACTAATGGTACTGTCATTATTGGGGTTTAACTGGCCAAACGCCGTCGAACCTCCTAAGACAAAGATACGAATCTCATTTTTAGGTTTTGCTACCGGAACCGGGTCATTATCCCGCAACCCCTGTTCATTGATATAGAAAAATTCGCTTTTTTGGCCATCAACCAATTCATAACCTGTCGTTGAACTCCGTTGCATCACCAACTTACCCTGATTTTTTAATCCTTCGATGGGTTTATCGTTAGCGGTACGAAACTGTAACTTATAGGCTTCTATCAGGGGAGAAGTCCCTTTGCTGGTGTCTCCTTTTCCCGTCATTCCTAGATAAGTTTGGGAGAGAAATTCTGAGAGAATAATCAAGACGGGTAAAGCGATGATAATTCCTAGTAAAGATATTTTAGGGCGAGTTTTTCCCTTATTGTAGTAAGAACTATTGTAATAAGAACCGTAAGAACGGGGTTTTTTGGGTAATTTCAACATTAAATGGTTCCTCTGTTAAAAATAGGTTTACAAAATTATTGGTCAAACCTTAGCATTGAATTGGATCAAGAATCCACTAAAGATATTAAAGGGTTGTTGTCACTGTACATTTACTGATTTTATAGTTTAACCATCATTTGTAAAATTTATGGCGTATAAATTACTATTTGTCTGTTTAGGTAATATTTGCCGTTCTCCCTCGGCAGAAAATATTATGAACTATTTAATCCAAGAAAGAGGGCTAGAAGACAAGATTATGTGTGATTCTGCCGGAACATCTAGTGATCACATTGGGGCATCTCCTGATCGACGAATGCAAGCGGCCGCAGGCCGTCGGGGCATCAAATTGATTGGACAAGCCAGACAATTTGATCTATCTGATTTTGAAACATTTGACTTGATTTTAGCTATGGATCGTTCCAATTATCGAGATATTCTTCAACTCGATCCAGATAACCTTTACAAAGATAAAGTGCGTTTAATGTGTGACTTTGCCACTCAACACCGAGACAGGGAAGTACCCGATCCCTACTACGGAGGGGAAGCCGGGTTTGATCATGTGATTAATTTATTATTAGATGCTTGTGACGGCTTATTAGAGGAAATTTTAAAGTAATGAATGAACAACAAATTGCTGTCGGGAGTAAGGTATCTTTAGTGAGTAAACCCCCTTATCTCAAAACCGCCGATCCCATGCCCATGTTACGGCCTCCTGATATTTTAGAAATTGGAGACGAAGGCATTGTCATGGATCGTCGTCCTGGGGGTTATTGGGGGGTAAAGTTCGATAAAGGAACCTTTTTGATGGAAAGTCAATATCTTGCTGTTGCGACTATCCAAGAATCCTCTCATACGGATCTTTAGTTTTTTGGAGTCAGAAGATAGGAATCAGGAGTCAGGAGTCAGAAGTCATAAGTTAAAAGTTAACTGATTAGTTATTATCAACTTTTTTCAAATTTATAAAATATACTTTAATACCCAATCTCAAAAATTATTAGAGACTTCAATTGTTATGAAAATTGTCCTAACAAGGGATATATTGAATCAAGTAGGCTTTTAAAGGCATTTAGCTTTACACCCTACACCCCACACCCCAAGCTGCATCTCTCTAGCTATTTTTGAGAACTGGTATAATTTATAACTGGTCACTGATTACTGATAACTATTCCCCTAAATTAACCAATTCTCCCCGTAATATAATCTTTGGTTTTCTGTTTTTCTGGATGGGAAAAAATAGCATCAGTTTCGCCACATTCAATCATTTCTCCTAAGTACATAAAAGCAATATAATCAGACACTCTTGCTGCTTGGTGCATACTATGGGTGACAATAATCATGGTTACTTTTTGTTGTAATTGACTAATTAATTCTTCTATACTATTAGTCGCAATGGGATCAAGGGCGGATGTGGGTTCATCTAATAAGATAACTTCGGGTTCTGTGACTAATGCCCTAGCAATACATAACCGTTGTTGTTGACCTCCTGATAAGTCATAAGCTGGTTTATGTAAACGGTCTTTTACCTCATTCCATAAGGCAGCGTTTTGTAAAGCTTTTTCTACTTTTTCATCTAAAATACTTCTATTTTTTTCTCCTCTAACCCTCAAACCATAGACCACATTTTCATAAATTGACTTAGGAAAGGGATTGGGTTTTTGGAACACCATACTGACTCGCATTCGCACTTCGATGGGATCAACTTTAGGACTTAAAATGTTTAAGGAATCAATGCGTATTTCCCCTTCATAACGGTTGTTTGGATAGAGATCATGTAACCGATTAAAACACCGTAATAATGTCGTTTTACCACAGCCAGATGGACCAATTAACGCGGTTACTTTTTGCTGAGGAATGATAAAAGTAACATTTTTAATAGCGTGAAAATCTCCATAGTAAAAATTAAAGTTTTTAACTTCTACTTTCGGGTTGGTGGTTTCTAAATGAGGAGAATTATTGGAAAACTGGTCTACCATTTGATTCCTTGACGTAAACGATAACGTAAATAAATTGCAATTCCATTAATACCTAAAGTCATCATTAATAACACTGTTCCTGCTGCTGCTGCATTCACTTGAAAGTCTTGTTCAGGACGAGATACCCAGGTAAACATTTGAATAGGTAGGACGGTAAAAGGTGCATTTAACCAGGCGAAAAATTGCTGAAAATTGAAGAAAGGAAAGGTCATTTCCAAAGGAAAAAAAGGAAACTCATTGTTAAAGGGAGATTCGGGTAAAAAGGCAATAAAAGTCAATGCACCAATGGTAATAACTGGGGCGGTTTCTCCAATAGCACGGGCTAAACCGATGATAATTCCTGTTAAAATACTACCTAAAGAATAGGGTAAAATATGATCCCAGATGGTTTGCCATTTGGTTGCACCAACCGCATAAGAAGCTTCCCTTAAACTAATAGGAATTGCTCTAATTGCTTCACGAGTGGTAACAATAACCACAGGCAAAATTAACAATGCTAAAGTTAATCCTGCGGTTAAGACACTTTGTCCTAACTGAAATTGATAAACAAATAATCCTAACGCTAACAAGCCATAAACAATGGAAGGAACACCAGCTAAATTAGTAACATTAATTTCGATAATAGCTGATAGCCAATTTTTACGAGCATATTCTTCTAAATAAATACCCGAAGCAATACCAATGGGAACAGCAGCACAGGCAGTTACTAACATAATAAGACTGGTTCCTACCCAAGCCGAGAGGATCCCTGCTTGCTCTGCTTTACGACTAGGAAATGAGACAAAAAATTGTGGCGTTAAACGGGGTAAACCTTCGATAACAATTTGTAAAACTAATCCCAATAAGACAAAAATTGCCACAAAAATAATTAATAATCCTACAATAGCAAAGCAACTATCTATCAACTTACGTCTAGAAATATAATTGACTAAATGTTTCTGGGACATAGATTCAATAATTAATAAATTTCTCGATACCGTTTCGCTAAAAAGTAACCAATAACATTAAGAATTAATGTCATGACGACTAAGGTTAAACCAGCAGCAAAAATGGTTTGATATTCAATGGTTCCGTGGGGCAAATCCCCTAAACTTACCTGTACAATATAAGCAGTAATGGTTGCTCCTTGTTCTAAAGGATTTAAAGTTAATTGAGGTAATAAACCCGATGCAACCGCTACAATCATAGTTTCACCAACCGCACGAGAAGCACCCAAAATATAAGCAGCACCAATCCCTGAAATTGCAGCAGGAAAGACAACTTTCAAGGAAGTTTGTAAACGGGTTGCTCCCATCGCATAAGACCCCTCTTTTAAGACCACAGGAACTGCTCTCATAGCATCTTCGCAGATTGAACTCACTAAAGGTAAAATCATCAAACCCATAACTAAACCACCGCTTAACATATTAAAAGTCGGTAAATTAGTAAATACTTTTTGTAGTAAAGGAGTGACTACCAATAGAGCAAAGTAACCATAAACAACGGTGGGAATTGCTGCCAGTAATTCTAAGATTGGTTTAACCCATTCTCTCAATTGTGCTGGAGCAAATTCACTTAAATAAATAGCAACAATGGTTCCTAGAGGAATAGCTACCAATAAAGCAACCGTTGAAGTTACTAAAGTTCCTGACAAAAGCGGTAAAATACCATAATGTTTATCGTTAAATAAAGGAGTCCATTGAGTGTCCGTGAAAAACTCAATCATAGGAACTTCTTGAAAAAAATGCCAAGATTCTGTGACCAGAATGTATAAAATTCCGAAGGTTGTTCCTACTGAAGATAAGGCAGCTAAAAAAAGGGCAAACTCGATAATATTTTCTCGAATGTTACGAAAAAAACTATAAGAAACTTGCCCCTCCCCATTATTTTTAGATAAAATCGGTGTCATAAGTTAGCGAATAGACTGAGCTAATTTTTGTTTATGGGCTTGATAGTCGGTACGAGGAATAGAACGAACTTCTTTAACTAATTCAGGTGCGCTATCTAAATAGTATTCTACAAATTCTTTCACAGCAGAATTATTTTTTACTGCATCAAGATTGACATAAATAAAGATAGGACGAGCTAAAGGTGTGTAAGTTCCATCACTCACCGTTTTGGAGGAAGGCGCAACCCCATCAACTTTTAAAGCTTTCAGCTTATTCTTGTTTTCTTCGTAGTATGTATAGCCAAAATAAGCTAATGCTTGTTTATCATTAGCTACCCCTTGAACTAATACATTATCGTCTTCACTGGGTGTGTAGTCAGTACGACTTTCTCCTGATTTACCAATAACTTCATCGGTAAAATAATCAAAGGTTCCTGAGTCTGCACCCGGTCCATAAAGCTTTAAGGTTGCATCAGGCCAGTTAGAATTTACTTGATTCCATTTAGTAATTTTATTGGTAGCAGCCGGTTCCCACATTTTTTTAAGTTCTGCTGTTGTAATATCCGTTAAAGGATTATCTTGACTAACCACAACAGTAATGGCATCATAAGCAACAGGAATTTCCATGAATGTAACTCCTGCTTTTGCACACATTTCTTTCTCACTATCTTTAATAGGTCGAGAAGCATTAGAAATGTCTGTTTTTACCGCTTCATTATCAGAACAGAACTTTTTGAAACCGCCACCAGTCCCAGAAATACCAACAGTTACTTGAACCGCACCCCGTTTTTTATTTTGAAACTCTTCGGCCACCGCTTCAGTAATGGGATAAACCGTACTAGAACCATCAATTTTGATGACCTGACGACCTTGAGAGTTAACAGGAATATTACTCAAGTTAACTAAGAATAAGCCTAATGCAAATGCACCAGCAAAAAGCCAACCATTTACTTTAATGTTCATAGCTGATTATTTCCTAATCGGTTAATTTTTGTCATTCAAGTGTAAGCCCGATCTATTATTTCAAAAAAAGTATTAATTAGGGTTAAAAGTTAGTAAAAAATAGATTAACTTTACCGAAATTTATTGTACTTTTAACCTAATTTTAGTTTAATAAGTGTTTTTTGAATAAAACTGTATTAAGAATAAAAAAACATCAAATTTATGTTTATTATCTAAAAAGGAATTTTACGAGTTTAGAAAAATGGCATTAATTAAACCCATTTACAATTTATTATCAAAGTTTCGTGTTTTGTTTCGACCCATGTTTTTTCTTTCCCTAATCTTTCATATTGGGTTTTTAAGCTTACCCCTTCCTTCTTCTCCTAAATTAGAAGAAAAAAAGACAGAAGAACAAGAAGAAATTCAAGAAAAAGTAGAAATTACTCGTTTAATTCCTCCTTCCCCTCAACCGTCTCCAGAAACCCCTAAAACACCACCCAAAGTTAAATCGACTCCTACACCACAACCCATTCAACGACCTCCGACAGTTAGACAAATACCTAGAATAACCACACCTTCTCCTAGTACCCAAATTACAGCAACGCCTGAGAAAACTCCGTTACAAATCAACCCCGAACCTTCTCCTTCTCCTACTCCCAAACAAACACCCACACCGACTCCTAAAGTTTCTGAGAGTCCAACCCCAACACCAACTCCTACAATTAATCCAGAATTAATAGAAAATGATATAAATAATTTAGAAAATCAGAATGAAGTTGCTTCTGAAGCAGGTTCTAGTTTATTAGAAGAATTAAGACCAAGAATTTTAAAACGGTTAGAAAAAAGCAGTAATGATTTAGACGCAATGAAAGAATATATTGATACATTACCTATACAATTTATTCGAGACGAGCATATTCCTTACTTTTTAACAGCAGAAAATAAACTGAAGGTAGGAACATTAGGATTTCTAACCATTCCGCAAACCAGTCCTTATGGTGCTTATTTTGATTATATTGAACCTGTGGTTAAAAATGAATTAGGATTTGAAATTAATCAATTAGAAGAACAATATGGTGATTCATTATTCTATGAAGCCAAAAATTCATCTGATGTCACATTTTATATGAGTATTGTTAAATTAAAAGGGAGTGGTGCGTTATTAATTTTATGGATTGATAATCCTCAAGTTTCTCAAGCTTCTGAATAAATTATTATTTATTGTCTGTAGTAATTGCTAAAGAAATTCTATCTTTTTCTAACTGTTTTAATTCAATTAAAACCTCTATAACTTTTTTATAATAAATTGTTTGATCTGCCATTAACAAAACTGTCCCGCTTTTTTGTTTTACTAAGTATTCTTGCACCATTATTTTTAATTGTTCTAATGTTTGTATGTTTTGCTCGTATCCATTAATGGTAAAACTATCATCAGATTTTAAAGTAACGATTAAGTCTTTATTTTCTACAGCTATAGGTATTTCTCTTGCTTGCTCATTACTAGGTAATTCAACTTTAACTCCTTGAGGACTGGTGGTTAAGTTCATAGAAACTAGGACAAAAAATGCTAATACCGACATCATTACGTTAAGCATCGGTATCAAATTAATACTAGGAACAGATTGCTGCTGTTTTTGATCTTTAAAACGCATTATTTTTTCTCAATTTTCTTGATCGATAGCTAAAAAAACTTGTTGATCACTAATTTCACTTAGTTTATTTAAAAACTGTGAAATATCTTGATAAGAAAGGTTTTGATCTGCTTTTATAATAACTTCTCCTGAAGGCTTTTCTTCTAAAAAAGCAGAAATTTTTTGTAACAGTTCCTCTTCATTAACCATTTGCTCACGAATAAACAATTTTTTTTCTTTATCTATTCCAATAATTAAAGTAGGTTTATTATTTTCTTGTTTTTCAGTTTCACTATCAGCTTGTATTCCAGGAATCTCAATATTACCTAATATTTGGCTAGTTAACGTCATAGAAGTAATAATAAAAAAGAGTAAGACTGACATTAATACATCAATCATTGGTACTAGATTAACTTCGGGAACGGAAGAAAAATATTGTTTTTTAAATTTCATTTTTATTGGTAATTATCTATATTAACTGTATTTTCAGCGGGTAAAGCAGTAAAAAGTTTTTGTTTTTCTTCTAGTTCAGGTTCATACCAAAACTGTCGATAAATTAATTCCAAATCTGTACCAACTTCAGTAAAATATTCTACTTGCCCACTTTGCAAAGTAACAGAAACACGATAAATTAATAAAGCAAGAATAGCGACAATCATTCCGGCTGCTGTGGTAATTAAAGCTTCAGAAATACCCGCAGCAGCTTGAGACGTTTCTGCTAAATTTGCACCTTCTCCTATTTTTAAATTGTTAAAGGTTGTAATGAGTCCAGTTACCGTTCCTAATAATCCTAATAATGGCGCAACTGCGATTACTGTTTCTAAAAATTTATCCCCTTTTCTCATTTGAATAAATTCGCGATCGCCTCTAGCTTCCATTGCTAAACGAAAGGTTTCAGGGGAGGGTTTTTTCAGTTGTAGGGGTGCTAATAAAAAGCGTCCAATGGGTAAAAAACGAGCGTGTTGAGCAATTCTTTGGGCTTCTATTAGATCGTAACGGGCTGTTTCTAAAACATCGTGGACAATGCGATTTTCTTGGCTTAAAAGTCGAATCCAAAACCAAGTTCTTTCTAACGCAATAGTGATGGTAAAAACCGATAAAGCTAATAGAGGCCACATCACCGGGCCTCCTTTTAAAAATAAATCGTAAATATGAGTCATTTAACCTGAAAATTTACTATTTCTATGAAACAAAAACTATTATTTAACAGTAAGGTTAAAATCAGTTAAACAAAGCCAAGGTTAATCAAGCTAGAAATCAGTATAGGTTGACTCTACCTCTTTGAGTAGCTAGGATGGAGTAATTCTAACTCCGATATATTTTTAATTTTATCCCAATCTAGACAGTTTAAAATACTAGCTTTAATGGGGCGTTTTTCATCCCAAAAAATCAAAGATGAGTAAAAACTGATTATTGCAGGAGAATTTAATATATCTAAGATTTTTATAGCTTCATCTTCTTCTTGAAAACTAATAAAATAAACAGTATCATCAAATATTACTGGTTTATTCTCAATCAAATGAAATAGTTTAAAATCTAATTTTTTATATAATCCACAAATAGCAATTTTCCAAGGATAAAAGCTATATTCTCCGATACCAAAAATAGAAAACTGAGGATTAGCTTTATATATTCTACTTGCACGCTTATCTAAGTAACTCGAATGTGATTGTAAATAATCCCATGTTTTAGGTGCTAATTCTTTAATGTTCTTTGTATCTTCTCCAATGTATTTTTGAGTAATTAAAATATATTTTTTTCTTTTTTTATTATTTCCATTTGCAACATTTGAACCTTTGATTAATGGATAAATATAATTACTTTCTAGTTCTACTTTTTCTCCTAAACCATTAATAAAATAATCACCTATTTTCTCCAACTCCATAATTTTTGAACAATCATGTTTAACACCAGAACGCCATTTTGTTTTAGGTTTGTTTGTGTAAAGATACTTAATTTTATCAAAATTTTTACTATCTCTAATCAAACGATTATCAAAATAAGTAACAGTTTTGTATTTAGATGTATCTAAATTCTCGAAAATATCACAACTATAATTTTGCATTTCAGGTTTAAATTGACAAAATAATAAACAAGCTTCAACACTTGCATCAAAATATCTTTTTGCATCTATTCCGTAAGTTGAACAGTAAGAAAGATTATATTTTTGCTTATATATATAATTAATGATTTTTCTAGCTACTGATGTTTTACAAAGCATAGCTAAATAACCTTGATACTTTTGTAAAAAATCAACGGATTTAATTAACATCCATTCTGATATATCGAAGTTACTTTTTCCTGTTATCCCTTCTAATCCATTATGATTCTGAAAATTATTTTTTTGTGGTAAATTCAGGCTTTTTATTCTTCCTAATTGTGAATTAGTTACCCAAGGAAAATTGCCTAAAATCAAAATATTACTATTTTTATTAGAAATTATTTTACTTAAATTGATATTAAAAAAATTATCATTAATCACTCTAATTTTATTGAGGCGTTGTTCAAAATTATTATTTAATTGAGCAACATAGGTTTTATTGATTTCTATTCCTATAATTTCTTTTGAATCTTTAAAAAAGTAGCTAGAAGATTTTAAAAAATTACCAATTCCACAAGTTGGTTCAATAATTGAATCAGCAAAAACTTGTAATTCAACTAGCTTATTGAAAATCTTATTTGTTAATATTAAAGGAGTTTGAAAATCTCCATATTCAATTTTCGTTTTAGATTGTTTATTCATTATTAATTTGCTCGATAAATGTTTATTAAACCCTCTTCTTGTCCAGCAAGAGATATTACTCTTCTATATTGTAATCGCCATTGTAAAGCATTGGATATAGTTAAAAAGCCCTGTTTAGGAGGATTATTGATAATTTCTTCAGCCAAGTTAGCTGCTTCAATTTCATCTACAGGTAAATTTCGATCTAAAAGGAAGGCAATTATATCATCTTCATTACCTTCATTATCCAAAATATGATTGATACCACGAGTCATCTGAAAATCTGCTGTTCTTTTTGCATCAACATAGATAGTATTTTGAATACTTAATTGAGCTATTTTAGCTTTACTATCATCAATTTTATTGTAAACAAAGATAATCACAGTTAAAGGTAACATTATCTACAAACTGAATCAGTTTATCTGAATGATAAGGGCTTAATCTTATTAAGCCCCTACAAATGATATTAAGTTTTCGCTTCTTCAGGAATGGTGATATCAATGGAGGTAACAGTTTGTCCGAGTTGAGATAAAGGCGGGTTTATTTCTTGTTCATTTCCTACCACTACAGTAACCATATTTTCTGGTTTAAAATGTTCTTGTGCCACCCGTTGCACATCTTCAATAGTGGTTGCTTTTACCCCTTTTTGATAATCAAAAATAAAGTCTTGAGGATAGCCATAATATTCATAGGCCATCAGACGAGATAAGGTTTGACTAGGATTCTCAAATTTAAAGACAAACGAGTTTAAAATCGACTCTTTAGCATAGTCTAATTCATCCGGTTCAATGGGATTATTTTGTACTTCTTTAATTTCTGTCATTAAAGAATTAATAAATTGTACCGTCGTTTGAGACGCAGTTTGACCTCCGGCAATAAATACCCCAGGATAATCATAGGCTGCACTCCAATAACCATACACACTGTAGGCTAAACCTTGACGCGATCGCAAATCATTATATAAACGACCCCCAAACCCATTCAGTAAACCATTCACCACTGCTAAAGCCGGATAATCGGGACTATCGAATTTTCCCCCTAAATGCCCCAATAACACATTACTTTGATTCAATTGAGGTTGATTAACTAAAAACACCCCTTGGCTTTGTTTTTGTTCGGCTGAGGGGATATTTATCTCTGGGTCTGGGGTCTTTGGTTGCCATGTTCCTAAACGATTCTCGATTAAAGACTTCATGGTTTTCGGTTCAAAGTCTCCAACAATCCCTAAAATGATATTCTCAGGCCGTACGTATGTTTGATGAAAGGCCACCACATCGTCACGGATAATATTATTGATGGTTTCATACTCGGTAGTACGAGCATAGGGACTCTCTTCCCCATAGATCAATTTTTCTAACTCTCGACTGGCAATGTCCCCCGGATCATCGTTACGACGGGCAATTTGACCTTTTTGTTGGGTTTTGATTAAGGTTAATAGTTGATCGGCAAAAGCGGGTTCTTGCAAGATTTCACTATAGAGCATGAAAACCGTTTCTAAGTCTTCTGTCAGGGTATTAAAGCTGGCACTCCCTGAAGTGGTGCCGATACTCACTTCTACTGTAGCAGCCCGTTGTTCTAGGAGTTCGTTAATTTCATTACTAGAATGTTTTTGGGTTCCTCCTAAACGCATCAAGCTTCCAGTTGTTTCGGCTAAGCCAACTTTTTGAGCCGGTTCAAGTCGTGATCCGGTCTTGATTAAAGCATTGCCTTTAATTAAGGGTAACTGATGGTCTTCCATTAAATAAATTACCATCCCATTGTCGAGTTGGTAGCGTTCGTATTGAGGAATGGAGATTTCAGGTAACGGGGGAAATTCTAACTCGGTGTAGTGTCTGGGAGTTTGAGCAACAGCAGGTAAACGAAAAATTAAGACTAGCAAGGTTGTTATTACAATTAAACCTAACCAGCGAAATCGTTTTATAGAGATGTCAATCATAGAAACGGTTAAAAATTTTTGTGTGATGAAACTCTTATTTTACTCTCTTATGATAAGTCTTCTTTTGCCTTGTTGCAGTTCCAGGGGATTTCTATCATTTGCTAATGATTCAATTTTTTTGCTATACCAATAGTTAAGTTACTAATCCTTAGGGAATTTTCTGTGTATTTATCAGTTAAAAATAAGGTCTTATTGTTACCCGTTATTCTTTTCGTTACTTCTTGTTTACCAACTTCAGGCTTGAGTGATTCTCTTAATACTATCTTAATGGTAAATTCTCAGATTATCGCTCAAACTTATATTTCTGATCCCCATCTCAATGACTTATTAATTCAAGGGATGGAAAAAGGAATTAAAGGAGATTATCAAGGGGCGATCGCTCTTTTTACAGAAGTTCTACAGTCCGATCCCGAAGAAGTTGAAGCTTATTATAATCGTGGTATTGCCTACGCTAAGATTGACAATTATCAAGCAGCGATCGCTGATTTTTCCAAAGCTTTAACCCTTAATCAAACCATACCAGATATTTACATCGAAAGGGCAAAAGTGTATTTACAATTAGATGATCGTCAAGCAGCGATCGCTGATTTGAAAAAAGCCAAGACACTCTTAAAACAACAAGGACAAACCTCTCGTTATCCAGAAATCGATAATCTTCTCAACTAATCTGAACTCTTTTTGAATCCTCTAATTTAACTGAATTACTGGCAACAAAATTTTATCTAAAAAAGACAAGAATATTGACTAAGCATTTTGACGCAGTTAAGCTACAATGAAGTTTCATATCTAAATATGAAGTTATTTTACAGACTATTAAAGGAGTCCTTTGGATGTCAACCCTTGCAACCCCTACCCAAATTTGGAATTCATCTTTTAACCATCAATCATTGAGAATTGTGGCGTTAGGAGATAGTTTGGTGTATGGGTACGGCGATCCCGTTGGGGGTGGATGGGTTGAAAGGTTGCGTCGTCAGTGGATGGCACAAGAAAATGGTCATGTGTTATATAATTTGGGGGTGAGAGGCGATCGCACCCAACAGGTAGCTGAACGGTTAGAAGGGGAATATAGGTATCGGGGAGAGTTACGCAACCGTGTCCCTGATGTGATTATTCTTTCAGTTGGGGTGAATGATTCAGCCAGGTTGAGACGACCCAATGGGCGTTTATTTACAGACTTTGAGACTTATCAACAGGAAATAGAGAATTTATTAGACCAAGCGCAGCAACTATGTCCTGTTTATTTTGTAGGTATGGTTCCTGTAGATGAAGAAAAAATGC
Organism: Crocosphaera chwakensis CCY0110; assembly: GCF_000169335.1. GTDB lineage: Bacteria > Cyanobacteriota > Cyanobacteriia > Cyanobacteriales > Microcystaceae > Crocosphaera > Crocosphaera chwakensis. The sequence continues at coordinate 20,785 of NZ_AAXW01000045.1, read as the reverse complement.
CTTTTATAGATTGTTTTTATTTTAATCATTTTGATCAATATCGTTATAAAGAAGTAACTAAAAAACTGTGTCAGTCTCGCAATATTCCTTATCTAGATATTTTTGATTTATGGTTAGCAAGAGGAGAAAATTATGTTAAATCACGATTAATTAATGATGGTTTACATCCTAATGTTAAAGGGTATGAATCTTTGTATGAGGATATTTTAAATTGGCAAGGGTTACAACAATTAAATATGAGTAATCTATCAGCTATGGTTTAATTGTAAGAGGATGCACTGCCTACCTGACTTTGACAAGGTGTATTATCAAATTCTATTTCTTCTCAGCTTTAGCTAATTTACGTTGAAAGGTTGTACCAAAAGCGATCGAAGTTCCTGCAACGATGATGATTCGAGGTTCTGGGATTTCACTACGAGGATTTTCAGAATTTTTTGGAAATAATCTTGGAACACTTGTCATGGTTGAATACTTTCCCCATCATGATGAAGTTCAGGAATATACTTGACAATTTTTTCTGCCCGCTTTTCCCAAGAAAATTTTTGAGAATATTCAATATTTTCTTGATATCCTGTTGACTTTCGTGGATAAAGCTCTAATGCTTTTTGGATAGATTGAGCAAAAATAGATGGCTGATCAGGAGGACACCAAACCGCAACGGGAACCGTTTGTTTAAAAAACATTAAAGGAGGAATTTCCGTGGCAACAATAGGAGTTCCCGATGCTAAATACTGAAAGAATTTAACGGGATTTGTAAAATTTGCCGACTTACCTGAGAGATGGGGATGAGCTAAAATATCGGCAGCTTGAAAAAGACTAATAAGACGCGATCGCGGTACAATCCAACCTAAAAAAGTAATATTTTCAACTTGTTTCCTTTGAGCAATTGTTTGATAATGTTTAACCTGTTCTTCCGTTCCTCCTGTGATGGCAAATTCAATATTAGGTAATAGTTTAGCCACATCAATTAGTAAATCAATCCCCTTAAAAGGATAAAGTGCGCCTGAATAAATCACTAACTTTTTACGGTTATTTTTTAGTAATTGTTTACGCCAGGTTTCAGCATCATCTGAATTTCTTTCTAAGAAAGTTTGGTTAAAGCCATTGTGTAACCAAATTGCTTTGTCTGTAGGCATTCCAGCATCAATGATACTCTGTCGAGTTAGTTCAGATTGACTAATACAAACCCTAAAATAAGGATTATTAACGATCGCTTGGTCAAACTTATTTTCAGGAAAATAATGGCGTTCAAAAATAGTAGGAATTTTATTTTTAACCGCAGCCTTAGCAAAGTTCCAATTTCTAGTATGAACTGCTGTAATTTTATTTTTAAGATAAATTGGTAAATAATATTTACACATCAAACTACTCAAATTAAAACGATTAATTCCTTTACGGATCAGTTTAGGAATCAACAACGGCAAAACATTTAATTGATCTTGAATATCATAAAACTCGATAAAATTGCTGCTAGGTTTTTGTAGGTGAAAAGGAAAAAATAGTGACCCTATATTTAAGTTAGATTGAGAGTAATTAGGGTAAGTCAAAATAGTTTTATAACCCAGATTAGCCATAGCATTGGCACACATAACATCATGAATTTCATGGGCAGAATCAGGTTGTTGTGACAGTTCACTATAAACTAAATAATATTTCATAAGGTAAAAATATTAGAAAAAATATAAACTACATTTTATCAAACCCTACACCCCACACCCCTAAAGGTTAGAGTTTTTGCAACGCAACTGATATAGTCAAAGATAGACCGATTTTGCCACAAGAAGGAGAGTAAGCAGTGTTTGGGTTGAATCAGCGATCGCCATTGATCAAAGTCCTGTCTAGTTCTATTCTCGTTGGTCTTTTAAGTTGGGGGTTAATAGGGTGTAGCGATCGCTTAGAAGCGTCTTCCCCTGGAATAGAACCCTCTCCCGTTCCTGTTACCACCACGAAATTAACAGAAATTGCTCCTCCGACAGTTATTCAAGAACTGAAAGAGGTTTTAGCCCAATATCATCCTCAAGTTACCATTATTAGTCCCAAACCTCAGCAAATGTTCTCAGAAACAAATGTACCAGTGCAGTTAGAGGTCAAAGACTATCCTTTATTTAAAGATGAAACCCTAGGACTCGGACCCCATTTACACCTTTTTGTGGATAATCAACCCTATCGGGCTATTTATAACGTTGATGAACCCATTATTATCGAAGATTTAACCCCAGGAACCCATACCATTCGGGTGTTTGCCTCTCGTCCTTGGCACGAAAGTTTTAAAAATGAAGGGGCTTATGCACAAACCACTTTCAGTGTGTTTACAGAAACAGAAGATAATTCTCCCTCTTCTTCCCTTCCTCTGCTTACCTATAGTCGTCCCCAAGGAAGTTACGGGGCAGAACCGATTATGTTAGATTTCTATCTAACCAATGCGCCCTTACATTTTGTTGCCCAAAGTGATCCCAATGATGAGATTGTAGACTGGCGTATTAAAGCTACCATCAACGGGGAAAGCTTCTTAATTGACACTTGGCAACCTATTTATTTAAAAGGGTTTGAACCAGGGAAAAACTGGGTACAGCTAGAATTTATTGACGAACAAGGAAACGAAGTTAATAATGCCTTTAATGATACCGTTCGAGTGATTACCTACGAACCTAACGGAGAGGATACCCTATCAAAACTGGTGCGAGGAGAACTGTCTGTTGAGGTAGCTCGTTCTGTTGTTGATCCCAATTATATTTATACCTTAGAACCTGAACCTATCGAAGAAGAGATTCCCCCCACCACAGTAGAAGAAACCATAGAACCTCAAGAACAAGTTGAAGAGTCTGCTTCTGAACCCATTACCAGTCCTACGTCTGAAAACATCACTGAAGAAGATACGGAACCATTACCGATTTCTGATGATACCATTACCCGAGAAACTGAAAAGATAGAATCTGGATCTGCTTCTCCAGAAACGATCATCCAACAAACCGAAACGATAGAACCCTTACCGGCTTCTGATGAAACCATTACTCAAGAAACTGAAACGATAGAACCATTACCAACTTCTGATCAAACTGTAACCTCATCTAAGACTCAAACAGTTATAGAGGAACCAGAAACTATCATTGAACCCACAGAACTAGAGACTGATGAAAGTTTGACTGAAGACTCATCAGAGACAGTGATAGAAGAAACTTCAACTCCTTTATCAGAAACCATCGAACCTGAGACGATAACCCCCTCGTCTCAACAAATTCCTAATACTAATAAGGTTCAATGGCTACAAAAATTAGTCGATTTCGTCAAAAACATTGATTTAAGTGCCGTGGGGGACTTTTTTAACCAGATTAAACCCCAGTTGGGTCAGTGAAGTATATTTTTTTCTTTTGAATCCTGAATTCTGTATTTGGACTCCTTCTTCAATAGAAGATATCAAAAATCAGTCCGAAGGATTAAGAAGTAAGAAATAACGACGCTTATACAGTTCATTTCTGGGTCGCCATTCATCCTTAAGTTATAGAATGTTAGGAAATCTTGACAATGTGAGGTTAAATAAAGTCCCCTAAATCGGCTTGGGGACTTCGGAAACCTTGAAAAATCATTATGCTTGCGTTAACACTTATAAAGGTATAGTTAAAATTTCTGGGCTTTACCTGGGAACTAAACTATCCTTAAAAGTGTCAAAGAACAGTTTACCCAATTTATAGTTTACCCAATTAGGTTGGAGTGAGGTCATCGTGTTTATCAAACACTCACATATGTTAGCAGGATTAGCCCTTGGCTTATCCTTACTGGGAATTTCCCCTGCTCAAGCAGAACCTGCTCAAGAAGAGGTTCTTGTTAGTCAATTACGGGGTCATGTTATCCAAGATCCCATCGATGTTTATCGTTCCGATTGGTTAGAATTCAAATTTGAAGACTATGTCATCGGTCGTATTCGTGGTGTTACCGGAGATGTCGCTCAGATTCAAATCATTTCCGCAGGACAAAATAAAGATGCTCACGTCAGAATGAATTATGATGTTGGCTTAACCACAGGAGAACGGGATGTTTGGCACGTAACCAGTCAATTACCTGGTTACTGGCCAACTCTTGTAGCTGGTGCTGATGTCATCATGAAAGAAGTTGACGGTGAATGGGTTATTATTAGTGACGAAAGACCTGAGTTAGATGTCTACGTTGCTGAATCTCGTCCCCGTTGGGTATCTCGTTTAGATTTACGAGAAGTTCCCTTAGTAACCAGAACTGATATTGATTGGGATCGTCCTGACGTAAGTTTACCTCCTGTAGAAGAAAATCAAGCTGAAATTGAACCTGCGCCTGAACCCGTTCCTGGTATGTGGTAAGGTTGGTGTTATCAGGGAGTTAGAGAATTTGGTGACAAGAGCAAAATTTAATTATTGGTAAAATAAAGGCGATACTTACTAGAAAATGTAAAGTATCGCCTTTAACTTTTTGCATTATAGTAATTATTTTTTTTTAAAGCGAAACAGATTGAATGCTCTAGATAACAATTTAGGATGAGAAAAGTTATCTTTAAATTTCTTGAATTCCCCTGCATCGAACCAAATACCTTGACATTGAGGACAGGTTTCGTACCAAATGGGATGTTTATCAATATCAAATATTTTGGTCATTGCAATATTACAATGGGGACAAAGAATGTCAGTGTCTAAAGCCTCTTTATGATTTTCCCTATTCAATTGTCCAATGTCAATTGTTTCTGAACCTCTAAGCTTTTTAAGGTTTTCAGCTTCTGAGGAATCAAACCAAATACCTCTACATTGACAACAACGGTCAACTTCGATATCCTCATAAATAATCGGCTCTAATTTTTCTCTACATTTAGGACACCTTAATAAATTCATAATATTTTCGCTTTTCTAAGATATGTAAAGTTTATCAGCTTTTGTTTATAATCCCTGAAAATTCTAGGCTTATTTTAGTTTTTAATAATGAATCGAAAATCAAAACGAATTATTGGGTTAACGGGGGGAATAGGGACAGGAAAAACGACAGTTTCTCATTATTTAGCCACTGTTTGTAATATTCGAGTTTTAGATGCTGATACTTATGCAAGGGAAGCTGTTGAGAAAAATTCTCCTATTTTACAAACTATTAAAAAACGATATGGCTCAGATATTTGTTTAAACAATGGCGAATTAAATCGTAAGAAATTAGGTAATATTATTTTTAATAATTCAACAGAAAAACAATGGTTAGAACAACAAATTCATCCCTATGTTAGACAAAGATTTCAACAAGAAAAAAATCAATATGAAGGGGAGATTATTGTTTTAGATATTCCTTTATTATTTGAATCTCAATTAACCGATTTAGTAACAGAAATTTGGGTAGTATATTGTTCCTATGAACAACAATTACAACGATTAATAGACAGGAATTATTTAAGCGAAGAAGAAGCGATCGCTCGGATTAAAAGTCAGTTTCCCATTGAAGATAAAGTTAGCAGGGCTGACGTTGTTCTTGATAATTCCTCTACAAAAAAAAACTTGTATCAACAAATTGATAAAATAATAAAAAAGAATTAAGCTTATAATCTGATTAAAAAGACGTTTTACTCAGGAGTAAAATAGCCATCCAAAATTTAATTATTATCCACTTTTCCTGAGTAAATTTTTTGATTGACTTTTTTTTAAAAAAAGCTTGCGTAGACACTATTGTCTTAATTTTTTGACGCACAATTAAACCAAAAAATGGCATACTTTCAACTAAATAACGTTTCCAAAGCCGTTGAGGTTCAGACAATAAACGATATAACCATTCTAATCCTGCTTCACTCATCCACCTAGGAGAACGAGATTTATAACCTGCTTCAAAATCAATGGTCGCACCAATGGCTAAAAATATTTTCACCCCAGGTAGTTGATGTCGATAACGGTTAATCCATTTTTCTTGTTTAGGCGCACCTAACCCCACTGCCAAAACAGTAGCGGATGATGCTTTGATTTTGTCTATAATTCTTTGACATTCTTCTTCATCCTGCTCAAACCCATAAGCGGGGGAATAACAATCTACGATAATATTTCTACCCACTTTATGGTTAATTCTTTCTTGGGCAATTTTAGCAACCCCTTCCCGCGCTCCCAATAAAAAGATTTTGATGTTTTCGTTATCTTTGTTGTGTTCATAAAAAGCTGGAAAAAAATCAGACCCCGAAATTTTCTCTTGAATCGGTGTTCCTAAGAAATAAGAGGCAAACTGAACAATCTTGCTATCACACACTCGATAATCTGACTGCCGATAGACATTCCTTAATTCAGCATCTTTACGGAGTTTCATCAGGTGATCTACGTTAGGGGTTACGACAACACCCCCCTTCTGATTCAGAGAGTTCAGTAATTCTTTGATTGAAAGATTGTCAATAGCGACATCAAGAATGTTAACAGTCTTCATAGGATACACTTAGGATCTAGTTATTTTCCCCTATTCCTATTATGGGTGGTTAACGTTAGCGTTAGTGTATATCTTTATGTATAACTTCGTGTATAACTTAGTGTATAACTTCAAACTATGAGAGGTTGTACCTAAAGCCCAATCAGTCTAATTACTTACCTCAGTGAAAGCTTCGTAGAAAAGTCCGAAAAAGCAACAGTAGTCGAGTCGGAGAATGTTTTTAGAAAAATTTCTAAGTCTTCTGTGTCTCCTGTTGCTGTAAAAGATAATACACCTGCTCTAGAACAAAGACTTTATAGTTCTTCAGAAAAACGCTCCCATTGCTCAGGAAGTTTCTTTCTCCAAGTTTAAATGCCTTGCACCCCCTAAACTGTGACCAGTCAACGACAGCGATCGCTTAGGTTTTTTTAATCCTTTGAGCCATATCGATAATTCATCTGTATTTAAGGCTTCATCATCGGGATTAACGTCTTTTTATCTCCTATCGTTAAATAAACAAGATTAGAAAAGATCGCCATCCAAAAGGCGTTTTTAGGCTCATAAAGAGTAGTATCGAAATTAAATGGAAGTTGGCTTATGTCTTAATTTGTATTTCCCATAATTTCCAATCAGCTATAGTAGTTTGAGACGTTACATATAGCAATCACCAGTCAGTTATGAGGATTAAATATAAAGATTAGGGAACAGTTTTAGTCGAAGCATAACAGATAAAATTCCTCAGAAATTATTCAGTAATTGCTCAATCAACTTATTTGTTGCTTTATAATAGTACAGAGAATTTGGCTGCTTAATATGTAACCTTAAATTTTCTTCACCGATATTAATATTGCTTTATCAATTTCGGTAGTAGTTATCAAAACAATATTATTCTATTAAATTCTATACAAAGGGAAGAATTTAGGTAATTTTGTAAAAAAGTGATGGTAAAAATTATTTGCCTAAATAGTATAGTTATCTCGTTAAAAAAAATGATCATTCATAATCAAACCATTAGTCAGTTAGTTTCTTCCGATTATTCTTTATCCGAGATTGAAAAGATTATCCAACTCTTAGAACAGCAAAAAACCTTTGATTTTTCTCCTTTGGATAATGGACTATTTTCGGCTGCTGCTATTATTTCTAATACTGAATATACAGGATATAGTAATGTTTGGGTTAGGGATAATATTTATGTAGCTTATGCTCATTATTGTTGTAATAAAATCGATATAGCACTTAAAACAGTTCAGACTTTAATGCAATATTTTCAGACCCATCGATCGCGGTTTTTGAATATTATTACAGGTCAAGTTAACAAAGATGAAATGATGCAGCGTCCCCATATTCGTTTTAAGGGAGAAACTTTAGAAGAAATTGACCAAGAATGGAACCATGCTCAAAATGATGCTTTGGGATATTTTGTCTGGTTTTATTGTAAATTAGTACGAGAAAAAAGATTAAATACAAACATCGAGCAATTAGAAACCATCAGTCTTTTTGTGGCTTATTTTCATGCTATTGAATATTGGCAAGATGAAGATAGTGGACATTGGGAAGAAGATCCCAAAATTGAAGCTTCTAGCATTGGAGTAGTTCTAGCTGGTTTAACCGAGTTTAAACGATTGTTCCAAGAATTACCATTGACCAATGATTTAAAAGTAAATAATACAATGATTAATATTGAGTTTGTTAATAACTTAATCGCAAAAGGGAAAGAAGAACTCAATAAAATTTTACCGTCAGAATGTATTCAAAAAAAGCCTAAAAATCGACGTTATGATTCAGCTTTACTCTTTTTGATTTATCCTCTCCAAGTTATTAAAGGAGATATGTCCAACAAAATTCTTGAAGATGTTATTAATAATTTACAAGGAGATTATGGAATTAGACGCTATTTAAAAGATTCTTTTTGGTGTAAAAACTATAAAGAAGTTCCCCCTGAAATTAGGACAACCCTTTCCACTGATAGAGAACAATGGTTTAAAGAGAATAATCGAGAACTACAAATAGGAGAAGAGGCTCAATGGTGTATTTTTGATCCCATTATTTCTGCCATTTTTGGTGTTAAATTTCAACAGACACAAGAGATAAACTATCTACAACAACAGACTTATTATCTTAATCGTTCTTTAGGGCAAATAACCTCTTCGGATAGTCCTTTTGGGGCTTTCAAATGTCCTGAATTATACTACTTAAAAAAAGAAGCTTATGTCCCAGGAGATGCGACTCCTTTATTGTGGACACAAGCTAACCTTAGAATGGCTTTAGAAATGATGAAACACTCTTTGTCAATTAATAATAATTGATAATTATTTTAACTGTGATAATCCATTGAGATCAAACTTTTCTAACCAAGCTTGGCGATCGCTCTCAGAAAAAGCAGGATCACGAGACAATACCTTCACTTGATAGCGATCGCCAACTAAAACGGCGGTTCCGGTACTCCCTTGGGAAACTGCAGGATAACCCCCGATATTCTGGGTACTTTTCTCGAATTTTTTGGCTGCAGTGGGATTATTGAGCGTGTCAGAAATGGCTAACATGGCCACTTCTTTACCGTCTTTTTTCAATTTAGCTTCTGCAAATCCTTTTTTTTCTTGGGTATAAACACGCTCATATCCGCCACCAGAAGGGGGGAAAAACTGATTAAAACTGCCCCCTGACTCTGATTCTTTAACAACGGCACTACTGCCTCTCTGGCTGCTTTCTTGCTGTGCCTGGTCAAACCTTGATGGGGCTTGAGTGGCACAAGATGTTAGTAATAAGAGAATACTTAAAGCAAAAACCGTAAAAACTTGACGTATTTTCAACAGCATTTTTCAGTGACTCCTTAAATTTTTGATTCCTCTTTGATTGTGTCAAACCACTTATTGGTCTACAATTTATGTTAAGTTAAGTTTTGTAACTTACTCTGATCATTTTCTTAAGGAACTCTTTATGACCGTAGACATTCCAGAACCCATTAAGGTTTGGTCACAATTTGGCCATCCTATTCTGATGTGGATTTTATTCGCTTTAACCCTTTATGCCCTATATTTAGGCATTCAATGGCGACGGACTCGCTTTGCCCAAAAAGATACCAAAAAAGAATTAATAAAAAAAGATTTTCGGACTCGCCACTATCAATTAGGTTCTTTACTCTTAGGTTTAATGGTATTAGGTAATCTAGGTGGTATGGCTGTTACCTACATCAACAATGGTAAATTATTCGTCGGTCCCCATTTATTGGTTGGGCTAAGTATGACTGGGTTGATCGCGGTTTCTGCTTCTCTTTCTCCTTTAATGCAGAAAGGTAATGAGTTAGCCCGTTACACCCATATTACTTTGAACACGGCTATTGTGGGTTTATTCGGTTGGCAAGCCTTTAGTGGGATGAATATTGTCCAAAAAATTCTTGATAAAATGTCTTAAGCGCAAGGTACACATTACATTAATTTTTCTTAGTTTAATTCGGTAACAGGAAGGTATCGTTTCCTGTTACCTTTAATTTAGTTATCTTGATTATTTCCTAAGCTAATTAGGAAAAGGTCTACTTTATTATCTTCTTTACCATCAATTTTTACTGTAATCCCAGGTCCAAAAAACTTTGCAATTTTTTCTTTTTTTTGTTGCCAAGTTTCTAGGGAAATAAAAGGAGATTCAAATTCTAGGATTAAAGCATATTTTTCTTCTACTTTTTCCTCTCGAATGGCCACTAAAATAGGTCTATCTTCATCGGTTGGACTTAAGCCTAACCGTTCGAGAGACTCATCAAGATGGGCTTCTTGTCCATAACGATAACGGGTAACATCTTTACGAATTTGGTCTTGGGTTGGAGTGGCTTTTTCTTCCCTTAAAGCTATAATTTCTGGAGATATCTCTTGACTATAGGGAATGGGTTTTAGTTCTGCTGCTTTAAGAGCTAGTCCCCCTAATAAAATCGGGACACCATAGAAAAATCCTGCTAAATTAAGGGTAGGATTATCCATTGCATAGGCGACAAAACCGATAATGGTTAAAATTCCTCCGACGGTTAATCCAACTCGTGCTAATGAAAGTTTGCGTAACATAAAATTCCTGTGTTTTGCGATCGCTTTAAATTTTATTATCCTCGTGATGGGTACTTAAGAAAAGAGGGAAACCCTCAAACAAGAAATAATTTATTTTTGAGAAATTTTTTGGTTAATGCTAGATCAGAATACTCAATATTGTTTATCCTAGAGTTAGTGTTCACTTTAGGTTCAAATAAATGGATAAAGAAACAATTCAAGAACAAGTCAAATTAATCGAAAGTAAACGAGGATTTTTAGTTGAACTTTTGAAAAAACCAGATTTAGGAATTTTACGAGTGGATGTTAAACAAGCTCTCGAAGAACTTGACGAATTAATTGAAGAGTTTGAATTGACTTTTCCTACATAATTCTTAAATTCTTTTTCTCCTAAAAGCGACAGTTTATTATTTGGTTTCTGTCGCTTTTAGTTTTTTACTCTCACAGAAATCAAGAATGATAGATTTTTATATCCTGATTATTATAACAGTTTTTTCTACTTGTTTAGTTACTATTATACAAACGTTTAAAGGAATTATCCCCAAAAATGATGGCTGGATAACTATTTCTATATCCATTATTTTAATGACAGCTTTATTATTAGTTATTAATTTTAATTTAAGTGCTTGGATAGGAGGAAGTTTATCTATCTTTTTTTTATTGATTCCTCAGTGGGGATTACGGCGTATTGCTCGTTTATTTGAAGTTAAAAACTATCATAAATCTCGCCAACTTTTATCTAGATTAATGGTTTTACATTTTACTAAATATTGGCGAAACTATTATCAATTATTATTGGCTCTAGAATTGGCTGACAATGGAAATAAACAAAAGGCTATCGATCTTTTGAATAAAAAACATAATCATCTTCCGATTTTTTGTTGTTATTATCAACTTTTTACTTATGAAATTTTAGGAGATTGGCAGAGTTGTTTACAGTGGTTTAATAATCAAATTGACAAAAAAATATTATTTTCTGATCCTCTTTTACTCACTTATTATATGAGAACTTTAGGAGAAACAGGCCAATTGAAGCAATTATTTCAAAATCTTTTAACTGTACAATCTATTTTATTAAAACGAAAAAAATACTCTTATATTTCTCAAATTAAATTATATGCTTTTGTTTTTTCTGGTCAAATTGCAGCAACAAAAAACTTATTTCAATCTGAATTATCTTTTTATCCAAAATATTTACAGGCGTTTTGGTTAGTTACAGTAAGAACAGTCATGGGTCAGAATAATAATAACTATGAAACTTTACTTACCACATATTTGGAGAATCATTATATATTAAAATCATCCATCGAATGGAGATGCACAAAAAGCTTAATTTCTTTCTTGAACAGAATTAAAAATAGTGACTACAAAATTCTTTATAAGACTAACTTTAAAAATAAAGAATTTCACACAACTTATAATATTTTCAAGTCAAAAAGTAATAAAATAACTCTATTTTTTATCATTCTTAATTGCTTAGGGTTTATCATAGAAATTAATTTTGGTGGTAGTGAAAACATTGAAAGTTTATATCAATTGGGGGCTTTAGTTCCTATGATTGTCTGGCAAGGTGAATTTTGGCGGTTAATTACTGCTAATTTTCTTCACTACGGATGGGGACATTTTTTAATGAATATGTTTGCTCTTTATATTATTGGTAATTTAGTAGAATCTTTAAGTAATAAATACCATTATTTTGTCCTTTATTTGTTCAGTGGAATCGGTTCAATGTTTGCATTTTCCTGTGTAGCTCTTTATACTAATACAGTAGATTATATTCTTGTCGGTGCCTCAGCATCAATTATGGGTTTGGTCGGTAGTTTAACTGCGATTTTTCTCAGGAAATGGTTACAAGATAAGTCCTATATTAACCGTAAAAGATTACTAACTATGATATTAGTCATTAGCTTACAATTAGTATCTGATTTAGTCATTCCTCAAGTTAGTATGCTAAGCCATTTATTCGGTTTATTAATTGGTTTTACTCTAGAAAATATCGGTTATTTTTTGATTAATAGAAGAACTTATTCTTAAAATTTTCAAGGCGTTCCCTTGCGCCGTAAGCTTGCACTGAGCTTTGCTGAAGTGACGACGCGGGTTCGCTTGCTTGCCTCAAACCTATTTTATGGGATTATAATAGTCATTCTCATGGACTGAACCAATGGCTTCTTGATTTTGATTAATACATCCCGATTTTTTTGCATAATTACATACCCTAGCCCATAAACGCGCTCTAGTCCCTACCGGACCCGACGAAAAAATAACTTTATCACCTCCGACGCTTCTGATAATTTTGACACCACACACTGGACAAATTTCTACGTTAGAATTAGACATAAGTATTTATTACTAGCAATTTAACTCTCTTGGGAGAGGATACAACGACTAGAGTAAGAAAACAGTTGTTTATGTTACAGTCACCCCTCATCTTAACAATAGATTTATTTCAACCTCAACTTGATATAGTATGGAAATAAGTCTATGATGAAAAATGTACAGCGCATCTGAAACTCACTCATTCGACTTATTTTTCTATCACTCCCATTGCACAGAAGAGGGCATTACCATTGATACAAGCAACCTTACACCAGTTAAAGGTCTTTGAAGCCACAGCACGACATGGTAGTTTTACCCGTGCGGCCGAAGAGTTATTTATCACACAACCCACCGTCTCTAGTCAAATTAAACAACTCACCAAATCCATTGGTCTTCCCTTATTTGAACAAATTGGTAAGCGTCTGTATCTAACAGAAGCAGGACAAGAACTATTGAGAACTTGTCAAGAAATTTTTGAAAGATTAGATAATTTTGAGATGAAAGTAGCCGATTTAAAAGGCACAAAGCAAGGACAACTAAGGTTAGGGGTGATTACTACGGCTAAATACTTTATTCCTAGAATTTTAGGCTCTTTCTGCCAACAATATCCAGGCATAGAAGTTTCTCTCAAGGTAACCAATCATCAACAAATTCAGCGTAGAATGCTAGAAAATGAAGATGATCTTTACATCGTTAGTAATCCTCCTGAAGCGTTAGATTTATCGACTCAACCTTTCCTAGATAACCCCTTAGTTGTCATTGCTCTCAAAAATCATCCCTTAGCTGGTAAACGGAACATTCCTATTAGTGCTTTAGAAGGAGAACCGTTTATTATGAGGGAACAGGGTTCAGGAACCAGAAGAGCCGTACAAAATCTTTTTGATAAACATAAAGTCTCTGTTCATGTCAGATTAGAATTAGGCAGTAATGAAGCAATCAAGCAAGCTATTGCCGGCGGTTTAGGCATTTCTGTTCTCTCTCAACATACCTTAATTTCTGAAGGAATAGACAGTGAATTAACGGTTTTAGATGTAGAAAATTTCCCTATTCAACGTCGTTGGTATGTTGCCTATCTAGGCGGTAAACAATTATCCGTTATTACCAAAGCCTTTCTCGATTATCTGTTAGAAGAAAGTGCTAACTTCTCAGTCCCCAGTATCCAAAAATTAGCCAAGGTTTAATCCTTAATCATTCAAACATCAAAAATATTAAAGCGGACATCGGCCTCTCGTTTATCATCAGCAAACCCTGTGTTACAATACTGCCAATTCATTCAGTTAATTCCCTGAACGATCATTGATAACGAGGCGTGACGAGTGACGAAACTTCCCTGGTATCCCCTAAGTCTCTTTTCTATTTCCCTAACCACTACTTTTTTAGTCTATTTGTGTTTCGGTAATTCACCCCCAACAGACACAGGAAAGGCTGTATTAACACCAACCATTGCCCCAGTAGAAGCATCTAACTCTATCCAACAAGGACAAGAAATTACTCTCAATGGAAAGACCTATAATATTCCTTGGACTCAATGGCAACAAGGAGATAAAGTACGCACGGGAATTAGCGATGTTGGAGCCATGAATTTACTGGGTTTAGAATTACTCAGCACTAAAGATCCCAGTTTACAACCAGTTCGTTGGTTTGGCACAAGCTCAGGTCAACCTTTACCAGTTTTAGCTCGTTTTATTGCTCCTTATCGTTATTTGGATATTACCGAATTAATTCAATTAGCGGGTGGGGAATTACAAGTTAGTAATAATACCTTAAAATTAAACTTTCCCTTAGCGCAAATTAATAACATTCGTCAAGGTAATCAAACCTGGGGAAAACGCATTGTTTTAGAAGTTGACCGTCCTACCGTTTGGCAAATTAGTCAGGCAAAAGGTCATGGGGTGGTGATGATTTCGGGAAAAGCGTCTCAAACAAAATTATCTGAATATGACACTTCTTCTTTACCAAAACCTGGGACAAATACCGATGAAGATGATTTAGGCAGTCCCGTTTCTCAACCGCTTGATTCTTCGTTATTTTCTTTAGAAGATACGGGGAATTTAACCAAAGTTCATGTTAATTTACCCACGGCACACGGCTTAAATGTCTTTAGTTTATCTAATCCAAATCGCATCGTGATTGATGTTCGAGACGATGGTATGGTTCCTAAAGAAATTGTCTGGACTAAGGGCATTATTTGGCGACAACAATTAGTAACGATTAACAATGGAAGAAAACAAGAGACTTTTCCTGTTAATTGGTTAGAAATTGATCAGCGATCGCCGAATATTTCCCTTAAACCTATCACCACTAATGTTAACGGACAAATGGGAACCGCGCCATTAGTGACAACAGCCCACAAATGGCAAGCTGCTGCTGCTATTAATGGAGGCTTTTTTAATCGTAACAATCAACTTCCTTTAGGAGCAATTCGTCAAGATAATAATTGGTTATCTAGTCCCATTTTAGGTCGTGGTGCGATTGGGTGGAACGAGAAAGGTCAAGTCTTTATGAATCGATTGGCTTTACAAGAAACATTAATAACAGCGACAGGAAATCAAGTACCTGTTTCATTTTTAAATAGTGGCTATATTCAAGCTGGAGTATCCCGTTACACCTCAGAATGGGGGCAAAATTATACCCCTTTAAGCGATAACGAGACCATTATTTATGTCGAAAATAATCAAGTTATTTATCAAGAGCAAGCAGGACAAGCTGGAACGAAAGCTTATCCTATTCCTAGTAATGGCTATCTCTTAACCATTCGCAAAAATGCTGTTTCTCCTAATATTTTTGCTCGCGGTACAGGGGTTAACCTACAAAGCAATACTATTCCTAATGAATTTAATCAATTATCCCATGTTTTAGGTGCTGGACCTTTGTTAATTAGCAACCGTAGGGTTGTTTTAAATGCTGTTAGTGAAAAGTTTAGTAAAGGGTTCCAAACTCAAAAAGCCTCTCGTAGTGCCATCGGATTGAGCAAACGCGGTACCATTATGTTAGTGGCCGTTCATACTCGTGTAGGTGGTAGTGGGGCTAGTTTAGATGAAATGGCCTTGATTATGGAACGCTTAGGCGCAACGGATGCTCTTAATTTAGATGGGGGAAGTTCGACAGGTTTAGTGTTAGGAGGACAGTTAATTGATCGTTCTCCTGTTACTGCAGCCAGAGTTCATAATGGTATTGGTGTTTTTGTGAAGCCCTAAGTTATGAATCATCAGCCTTGGCAACAAGAAAAGGTTATTCAAAGAACACAATTAATTCTCAGTAGTTTTGAGCATTGGTTAGGTCGTTCTTTGTTTGAACACTTTGGAATCACTGAGGTTAAGACTGATGCCATAGAAGTTTCACAACAACTGTTTGAAGCTAATTTTATTGTGGCTTCTCATGGAACTCAAACCGATCCTATCTTTAATTATGGTAACCAAAAAGCTTTAGATATCTGGGAATTAACCTGGGAAGAATTTATTCAAACTCCCTCTAGGAAAACAGCAGAAGCTATAGAACAACAAGAACGCGATCGCCTATTGGCTGAAACCACAGAAAAAGGTTATTCTCGTTTCTCTACCATCCGTATCACTAAGACAGGGAAACGCTTCAAAATTAATAACGGTATTGTTTGGAATGTAATCGATAACCAACAAACTTATCAAGGTCAAGCTGCTGTTTATTCGGACTTCTATTTTTTACCTTAATTAGTCTCTACATAGACGCACACTTTTCCCAAATTAACCTTACACTATCCATAAATATACAAAAAAATAGTATGCTTTGTCAACCCCATTCTTTCGTTGCTTATTGATGATTTTTAGCAATAATTTTGTAGGGTACTTGAGCAATTTCGGAAGTCTTTTGTATATATAACGACTATTTTTTATTAAATTAGCCAAAAATTATTTGATAAGAAATACAAATATAATACAGATAGGTATAAGCTTAAGTAATTATTAGTAAAGAGCAAAAAGCAACTTTAACAACAAAAATGTTGCTAAAGTGTTGTAAGATGGGTATAGACTCAGGTTGAGTCATGAAATTGCATTAACGTTTGAAACAGACGAAACCTGCATCAAAAGAGAGTTTAACTGTCGATTATTGACCTTAACTGCATGAATAACCCAACTCTAGATAAAACCGGTTCACAAACCTGCTTAAGTAATTTATTACAACAGTGTCAAGCCAATGCGCCTATCATTGACACTGAATATGTGCAAACCTTAAGAAAAAATGCCGTTTCCCAAGTTCAAGAATTAACCCTTCCGAGCAAAAAAGACGAAGAATGGCGGTTTACGGATTTATCGGAGTTATACCAATTAAACTTTCAAACAGCAAAAACTGAGACAGTTACTCAAACTATTATTGATAATTTTATCTTACCTGAAGCCCAACAAAGTTACCTTGTTTTTGTTAATGGGGAATACAGTTCTGAGTTATCTAATGTATCTGGGTTATCTGAAGATATCTATATTGGTAACTTAGGTCATTTACCCGATGCAAAAAACAGTAAAATTGCTAACTATTTAGGGAAACAAGAAGGAGAAAAAGACGCATTTACTGCATTAAATACAGCAGGGTTTAAGGATGCTGCCGTTATTTGGGCTAACAAAAATAGTGTCATTGAAACCCCTATTCAATTGCTCTTTCTTACCGTGGGTAACGATACTCCAATTTTGATACAACCGAGAACGTTAGTCATAGCAGAAACTGGCTCTAGTTTATCATTTGTGGAGTATTACGCCACGGTAACAGAATCTTGTTCAGATGATGAAAAGAATCAGCCTTATTTTACCAATTCTGTTACAGAAATCTGGTTAGAAAACAATGCTCAAATTAACCATAGTCGTATTCAAAGAGAATTAGGAGATAGCTTTCACATTGGCAAGAGTGCCATTAGCCAAAATCAAGACAGTCACTACACTTGTAACGAAGTAAATTTAGGTGCAAAAGTATCTCGTCATACCTTACAAATTTGGCAAAAAGGAACACAAACCGAAAGCCATCTTAACGGATTAACCATGATTGATAATGAGCAACTTGCTGATACTCATACAGCCGTTTGTCTCAATCATCCTCATGGTGTTACCCATCAATTACATAAGTGTATTATTGATGGAAATGGTCGTGGCGTTTTTAATGGCAAAATCTTCGTCCCCAAACCAGCACAATTAACCAATGCAACCCAATTAAACCGTAACTTATTACTATCACCAAAAGCCCGAATTAATACCAAACCCGAACTACAAATTACAGCCGATAATGTTAAATGTTCCCACGGGGCAACCATTAGTCAATTAGAAGCGGATGAACTCTTTTATTTACAGAGTCGAGGCTTAAATGAAATCGATGCTCGTCATCTTTTAATTGATGCCTTTGCTGCCGAAATTTTAGAAAGAATTCCGTTAAATTCTTTGCAAACAAGATTAACTCAATGTGTCGTTTGTCGTACCATCGAGGCATAAGATTTTCCTCTAATCTATAACAACACTTCTAATTTGTAACTTCAACTATGACTGCTATTCAAGAAAAAACGCTAGCTTCAAAAGTCCGTGATGATTTCCCAATTTTGCATCAAGAAATTCACGGTAAGCCTTTGCTTTATTTAGATAATGCTGCTACTTCTCAAAAGCCTGTAGCGGTACTTGATGCTCTACATCACTATTATGAAAAAGATAATGCTAATGTTCATCGTGGGGCCCATACCTTAAGTATCAGGGCAACAGAAGCCTATGAAGGAGCTAGAGAGAAGATTGCTAACTTTATTAATGCTGCTTCTTCAAAAGAAATAGTTTTTACCAGAAACGCTACCGAAGCGATTAATTTAGTTGCCTATAGTTGGGGTTTAACTAATCTTCAAGCAGGGGATGAAATTATTACCTCGGTTATGGAACATCATAGTAATCTAGTGCCTTGGCAAATGATTGCTAAACAAACTGGGGCAGTCATTAAATATGTTCCATTAACTAAAAATCAAGACTTCGATTTAGAAGGTTTTAAAGCCTTGTTATCAGAGAAAACTAAATTAGTCACCATCGTTCACGTTTCTAATACATTAGGCTGTATTAATCCTGTTGAAGAGGTAATTAGATTAGCCCATGACAGGGGAATAAAAGTATTGATTGATGCTTGTCAAAGTGTTCCCCATATGCCTATTAATGTGCAGGAAATGGACTGTGATTGGTTAGTGGCGAGTGGTCATAAAATGTGTGGTCCGTCGGGGGTGGGTTTCTTGTATGGAAAGCAAGCTATCTTAGAAGCAATGCCTCCCTTTTTAGGAGGTGGAGAAATGATTGATGAAGTCTTTTTTGATGGCTTTACCTGTGGAGAATTACCCCACAAATTTGAAGCCGGAACCCCCGCCATTGGAGAAGCGATCGCTTTAGGAGCAGCCGTTGATTATTTGACTGATATTGGCATGGATAAAATTCATGCGTATGAAGAAGAATTGACCAGTTATTTATTTCGTAAATTAGCAGAAGTCCCTAACCTAAAAGTTTACGGACCACAACCTACAAAAGAGGGAAAAGGAAGGGCTGCTTTAGCTGCATTTAATATAGAGGGAATTCATGGAAGTGACTTATCAACCCTGTTAGATCATGAAGGGGTTGCCATTCGTTCTGGACATCATTGTACTCAACCCTTGCACCGTTTATTTGATGCCTCAGGAAGTGCGAGAGTTAGTTTATATTTCTATAATACTTATGAAGAAATTGATCAATTTGTCATGGTTTTAAAAGAAACTATTGATTTCTTTACGAATATGATGGGATAATAAATATATAGCCTGCGTTTTTGGGGGTGGGATTGTCCCACCTTTTTCATGCTTAAAATTTTAGTAAAATAAGATACAATTTATCTCAAGTTATCCATAAGTTTCTGTGTATTTACCGATTAAAGGAATTCTTATTTTCTTCTCACCATAATTTAACATTTGAATGATTAGAATAGAAATAGCACTCTTATCTCTCCTTTGATCATTCATGTTTAGAAGCGTTGATAATCAACCAGATCAAACAAATCAGAAAAAATCCATATTACAATTGCTTCTAAGCAATTTATCTCAACGGTTTGTTATTTTTATATTATTAGCAATCTTTGGTTTTTTGATAGCCATTACTTTATTTTACTGTGTAGGAGAGGTGAATTTCGCATTAAACAAGAGTTATTTATATTTACCAACATTTTTTTTAGTTATTCTGACTCAAATCACTATAAAATTATCCCCTCACCCTAAATCTTGGTCACGGGGATTAATTGTTACTATTTTAATTGGGTTAACCCTTCGTTATTTATATTGGCGATCGCTATCAACTTTAAATTTATCTAATATAACTAATAGTATTTTTAGTGTACTGTTACTGGGGATAGAAATACTGTTTACATTTGGCACATTGTTACAACTTTATCTAACCTTAAAGATCAAAGATCGTCGTCATCAAGTGGCTGAACTTTCCCGTGATGTCATTAATCATAATTTTATTCCTTCTGTTGCTATTTTAATTACCACTTATAACGAACCATTATTTATTCTTAAACGAACCATTTTAGGTTGCCAAAATATCGATTATCCTCAGAAAACTATTTATTTATTAGATGATGGAAAACGACAAGAAATAAAGCAATTAACCGAAGCATTAGGATGTCAATATATTACTAGAGAAAATAATGATTATGCGAAAGCAGGTAATTTAAACAATGCACTAAATCAGATTAATGAAGACTTAATAGCAGTTTTTGATGCAGACTTTATTCCTTCTATTAATTTCTTAAATCGAACTGTTGGCTTTTTTCAAAGCTCAAAAATTGCCTTAGTTCAAACTAATCAGAACTTTTATAATATTGATCCAGTTGCCCGTAATTTAGGACTAGAAAAAGAATTAACGGATGAAGTAGAAATATTTTCTCGTCACTATCAATTAATTAGAGATTCTATTGAAACAATGGTTTGTTATGGAAGCTCTTTTATTGTTAGAAAAAACTATCTTGATGAAATAGGAGGTTTTGTCACAAGCTCTGTTAGTGAAGATTATTATACAGGGATAAAATTAAGTGCAAAAGGCTATAAATGTATTTATTTA
>NZ_AAXW01000046.1 GCF_000169335.1 Crocosphaera chwakensis CCY0110 | reverse complement strand
CTTAAATCAAGTTGGTAGCTTGCCTCTTGATATCGACAATGGACTTGTGAATCATGCCATACAACCCACGACAGAGACATTAACGCAGCGATTCTCTCAGAGACGAGGGACTACGAATTTTGACTGTGGGACACGGGATAAAGCCTATCGCCAAACTGTAAGTCGTAGTAATAGAGGACGCAAGAAATCTACTACTCCGCTAGTTTCTGGGTAGGAAGCCAGCACCGTACGCTTGCGTCGGTGTCTGGTAGTTCACAGATCAAATACAATAATAAAAGTAGCCCTTTCAAAATGTTGTGATTATCTCCGATTTATAGTTAGGTAAAAGAATTCATGTTGGTAATCTAGAAAGTAGGGATAATAATTCTAAGGCAGGTATTCGAGCGTTTTGTTTAGCGGAATTTCTTATTGAATGTCTTGAAGTAAATTTTCAAAACTATTTCTGTTGGCTGGTAATTGATCGTACCAATAATTGGGATCGAAAAATTCTACGGTATTTCCACTGCCCCAAGTTTGAGGTAGTCTTTGCAACTCTCTTATTAGGTCAGCATCATTGGCTTTACCTGTATTTCGATTAAAGGCATTGGCTCCAACTAAAATAGGTATAACAGCATCTTTAAAGTTATCAAAGGAAAGCTCAATTCTAAATTTTGCACGATCTTCAATCATATTTTGAAGTTTAGCTGCTTTGAGAACGCTGGCAACTGCATTAGCACAGCCCCCATAAATCTGATGTTCTTCTCCACCAATTAAATAACTTTTCATTGGTTGAGGTTGGCCTAAATTGGCAACTGGCTTAGGATTTAATAAATCCCCGATTTTTCTGACTTCTGTGGTGTTTAATCCATAATCTTTTGGAGCGCCAGAAGTATTAATATTGCTGGTCTGATGTTTTATTTCTTTTAACAAAGAAAATGTTTTTTCAGCTTCAGTTCCCTTTAAAGTTTGCTTTGATACTCTAGGTGGGGAGTGTTTTTTAACACGTCCTTTAAACTCTTCGATGGTTTCAAAAGTACCATCACTCAAGTGTCCTGCCAGTGTTTCTAGTAAATAGCAACAAGCTAAAATTCTAGGGAATCCTCTTTGGTAAGGTTCGCTCTTGGGAAATTTTGGATTAACTGTGCTAAGGTCGAATGTTTTGCTCAAATGATCGTACCATCTAATATACATACCGACATTCGAGCCTGTATTGCTAAAAACAATCTGTTCTGATGAACCATTAATATGTTGATACTTAGCGTAGAGTGCGGCGTGTCCAATTATTGAACCTTTATTATAAATATTTACTAACAATTGAATTAGAGCAGTGGGGCTTAAAAAACTTAGTAAAAGTAATCCTCCTCGTCTATAAATTTCTTGCTGAATGTAAGCCCAGATAACATAAGCACCTTTTTCGGCAACCTCTTGCGGAGAAGAGCTATTCCAGGGAATTTTTCCTCCGACACTTCTCCATATAATTACGTATATATTTAAGGTTGGTTCCGTTGTTTTTGCTACAGTTGGTAATATTAATTTATGGGTTAATCCTACTCCGACAGATGCTCCTGCACCTATAAGAAATTTACGACGAGTCGCTGAATTTTTCATAATTAATCTTTATTTTCTTGTTCTTTTTACTCTTGGAGCCAAATTTTTGACCTTAGTTAGAAAGCTTTTTTAACTGACCTTTTTTTGTATCTAGCAACCCAAAAAAATACAAATTTTTTGGATGGTTTCTATTGTCCAATCCACATTGTCTCTGAGCTTGTTAACATCGACACGATCTCTTGAATCTATCTGAGGAACTTCGGTTGAAACGAGGGTGTTGTCATCCGATTCTTGCGGTAAGGAGTAAACTATCTTTAGATTGTAATTAAGACCGTTTTGTGAGACTCTGGCTAACATTGTAGACACAGGAATTCCATAGTTAAATCCAGTTTTTGCTGAAACTTGGTCTCTATCTCCTAAACCATGAATACCCACTAACCGTCCTGCTGCATCTAATATTTGTCCTCCTGACATTCCCCCCTGAGTAACGTTTGTATAGCCGATTGCATAGCCATCGTCAGAATTCTTTAAAATAGTTGAAATTGATCCACTTGTAAATTGACGATTAATTTGACCCAAGGAAGGGGGCCATCCAGATAAGTAGACAGGCTGACCAGGAGATAGCTGATATGTCGCTATTGTGATTGGTTCGTAGTTTCGATTACATTGAAATTCTACAATAGCTAAATCTTCAGAAGAAAACCAATTAACGTTGTCAACTTTATATGTCTGCTCATCATAAGTTCTAATAATCATCTTTTCGACTTTCCCTTCACTCGAAAGAACAACATGACGATTAGTGACACCTATACATTTATTACCTTCTTTGGCAATTAAAGATCCTGAACCAATACTTTGAGATTCGGTGATAATTAAAAGGGTTGTCTTGTGAGAAATTTCGTTGATCTGTGTTCCAGATTTTATTTTGGGATCTATTTCTGCCATAACTGGTGTCGACATAGAAATTGCATACATTCCAATCATTCCTAATGTTTTTATCCATTTGGGGAGCAGAACATCCGTAAATATAATTTTTGATTCGTACATAGTCTCAATCTTTTAAATTCAACTGATTATTAGAATATCTCGGCAAAAATTTTAAGAAAATTAAAAAGCCAATATTTAATTATTTTTTAATAAATCCTGAAAAACGTCTCTTTAAAAGATTTTTACTATATATTTAAGCGTCAGTTAAATATATACTTTTCTAATATATCACGTTTATGAATTATATTTAGTTTTTTTGTGATATAATTTTTATAGTTATTGCGATATAGGGGCTAAGACATCAACATGAAAGGATTAAAGGAGTAGTTATGAAGCAACTCCTAATGAACCCAAAAGTGTTACAAGCTCGATTAAAGGAACTAGGGTGGACTCAATATCGATTGGCGCAAGAATTAGATAAATTGCGTGGCGAAGAAAAAGGGGCTGCTAATTATTCTAGTACCGTCAAAAAAGTGTTGAGTGATCCCTCTTCAACGAGAACAAAAACTCTAGAAGATTTAATTAAAGCGATGGGAGGAGAAGTTTTTATCCGTTGGGAAAAAACTGAAAAAGTTGTCGTTAATCATGAAGAGGTGAAATTTAGTGATTAACTTTTTTAAAAGTCCGAAAAAAGTTCTATTGCTTACATCAGAACGAAAACTCTAAAATTCCCCATCCAAGTCTCAAAACTTGTTTGTAGTAAGCATCTGATATATAGTTGAGGTATTCTGTTAAGCCGGACTATTAATATACAGCAGAAGTTTCTCGAATTGAGAAACCCTTAAAAACGACGAAACGCCGAGTCATTGGGGAATGCGCGACGTTTCTAAAGTAAGGGCTTCTCTCTGTGAAATCTCTGTTAACCAAGTAAGGAGGCAACAATGAGATAAGAAAGAAATATAAAATTTTAGCAACGGTAATTAACCGCTATAACCTCATGATATAGGAAATTTGCGGTACAGGCAAGTTATGTCTATAAAAATAATTACTATTGCTATCCCGACGCTCAAGGGGACAAAGCATCCGATAAGCATTTAGTAATGACTATGCTTCAATACGCAAGCATAGAGTTAAGCAATTATTTAATTGAAATGAAATAGGAAAGACTGGTGATGCTCTGTCATGGCCGCTATGAAAGCTGGCAAGACAACAACTGGTGTTGCTACTAAGAAAGAACATACACCAGACCCAAAATATATATTCATTTTTATCTTAGTTGTCCGAGCTTAGTTTTTCCAAGTGGTCATTACCGTAGGGTATCTCCAGTAGTACAGAGTAACTGGAGTCCAAAATGAATAACATTAATGAACAATATCTCAACGAGTGGGTCATCGGTTCAGGAGTCGACCCGGAAATCGTATTATTGAATGTGCGATCGCTTATCGCCTCTGATACCTACGACTTCCTGTTATACAGTGAAAACGTACCCCGTAGAAACGATGGACGTATCAACAACCGAACCCTGAAAGCCAACGCTCACCTAGAAGACGGGGGATGGGGAGTCAACGCTACTGACCCAGAAACAGGGAAAGAAATTCTTTGGGGTCAACTCAAACCCAATAACCCCAAAGTCACCCCGAATGGAAAAACCCGAAAATACGAAGTTCCACCCTTTGAACCAGTTGAAACCATCTGTCTCAAAGTTTCTCGACGTATTGGGTTAAAAGTCGCCAAAAAGTCAGGTCTTCTCAAGGAATACCGAGAAAGAATCAGAGAACAATGGATATTAACCGAGGGGATAACCTATAAAGAATTTCTACGGCAAAAGGATCAGTTATTCTGGAAATGGGTGAAGGAGAATCCGGAAGTGGCGATCGCCATTGTTGAGGGAACAAAGAAAGCAGGGGCCTTATTGTCCCAAGGGGTAGCAGCCGTATCAATACCTGGCATTTGGAACGGTAGCCCCAAAGATTCCGAGGGAAACCCCACATTACTCCCACAGCTTCAATATTTAGCCACGCCAGGCCGTGAGGTCGTAATAATCTTTGACCAAGACCAAAAACTGAAAACCCAAGCTGCGGTAATTGCAGCAAGGGAAAGACTAGCCAATTGCTTCCGTGATGCTTGTTGTAAAGTTTTGTTTCTTGATTGGGAAACGGAAGAGAAGGGGATCGATGATGCGATCTCGAAGAGATCCGCGGAGCGGTGCGTTGCCAGCGGTTCTCAATGGTTCCGTTCGGTGTGGGAAAATCGAAGTAATGAACCGGCCTCAATCAAAATAACAAAGCTAGAACATGACTTACCCAAGTGGAATGAGAAAAGGGTATGTGAGTATTTAGCCTCTTTATACAAAGATAGACTGATTTATGAAGGCACAACCAAAGATTGGTATTTATATAATGCCGAAAAAGAAGGAATATGGGATTTAATAACTAAAGAACGTTTAGAACAGAGGTTAATGCTAGAACTAGACGGATTGGTTGACAAAGCAGAAACCATTAGCCAGCAAATTCAAACGGCGATAAGTGCCGTAAAAGGAAGTAACAGGGATAGGTCACAAAAATCAGAGTTAATAGAGCAGTTAAAGGCACAAATTCCCAAAATATCAGATTATAAGTTTACCTTTGTCGAAGCCATAGGTAAACGGTTATCTAGGGTGTTGCTAGTTAACGAAATGTCTACTAATAGCCAAAAAGGACTTATCCCCTTTCGGAATGGGGTGTTAGACTTAGAAACCAGAGAACTATGGCCTCATAGTCCCACAAACTATCTAACATGGTGCTTGCCTTACGATTACAACCCTTTGGCATCTTGTAACCCCATAAAACAATGGCTCTTAGAGATGATGGAAGGAGATGAAACACTCGTTAATTTAATCAGGGCTTACCTTCATGGCATCGTCACAGGAAGGGCGGACTGGCAGAAATTCCTGGCTTTATGTGGACCGGGGGGAAGTGGGAAGTCCACGTTAACCAAATTAGCGATCGCACTGGTTGGGGCTGAGAATGTTCACGTCACCGACTTAGACATTTTGGAGAAGGATAAATTCGAGACTGCTAACATCAAAGACAAGAGACTGGTGATTATTAATGAGGCAACGAGCTATCGAGGCGTGAAAAAACTCAAGGCATTAACAGGAGGCGATCGCTTAAGATTTGAACAGAAGTACAAACAAGCTCTAGCCAGCTTCTACCCAGATGCTTTGGTAATTATCACCTCAAACGAACCAATCAAAACCGGAGATCATACCAGTGGGTTATACCGTCGGGAGATTCCCTTATCGATGAATCGACGTATTGCTGAAAGAGATCAACGGAAGCTGATTGACCATGATAGGGACAATAATCTAACAGGAGAATTTGCCCCATACATACCAGGGCTTCTAAATTGGGTTTTAGAAATGGATAGTAATGATGCTACCACTATCATCAAAGACCCACTCAACTACGCGGTAGGACTCCTAAAAAGCAAACTAGAGAACTTAATTGATACCAATAGCATTGCAGCGTGGCTAAACGAGAAGATCACTTACATCGATAGATACGAGACACAAATCGGTTGTAAGTCACCTTTGGGAGAATCAAAGGAGAATATCTGGTTATATGCCAATTATTGTCAATATTGCTCATTATCGGGCATCAATACTATTTCATTAACTCGTTTCTCTTATTTGCTATTAGACCTGTGTAACAACCAGTTAGGTTTCACTGTGAGGAAAGGACGCGATCGCAAAGGGGCATTTATTCAGGGGTTGAAAATTCGGGATCATTTGGACGAGGATTTACCACCATTAATCGAAGGATTGTATCGTTCATCATGTGAAGAGTCGGTGGTGAGTGTAACCGGTGGTGTGATGGGTAGTGTGATGGCTGAAACCCCCATCAGTGATGAATGTGACGGGTGTGTTGAACTTTCTGGAACTTCTAACAAAACTTCATCATCATCAGTTGGACTTTTAGAGAAAGTTTTAGTTTCAACGGAGGCAGAAATGGAAATAGAAAAAACTGAAAAATACCCGTCACAGCCGTCACACTCAACATCCGCAAGGGTTACAGACGATAGCCAGCCCGTTACAAGCCATCACACAGCTACTTCTAGGGGAGAATTAATGAAACAGATTGACTCTCAGATGTCCCAACTAGGATGGTCAACCAATACGGGGAAAGAGTACCTACTGAGTCAATATGGTGTTAGTTCTAGAAAACGTTTAAGTGATTCACAGTTGCTAGAGTTCTACAACAATCTCAAAGAAGCTTCACAGCAACATCGTTTATCAACCCCTGATTATGAAGTGGGACAGTTGTTACAAGGGTTAATTCCCCATCCGATGGGAATGATGAAGATTAAAGGAAAAGTGGTTGAGATTGATGGTAATTATTATTTAGAAGACAAACAAGGAGTTACTTATACAATATCTGTAATGGAGGAGATAACGGTGTTAGTTTAATTAGAGTGGGACTAGCATGATTAGGGTAAAAAGCCCCATAATTGGGGCAACGTACACTATTAATTACTGGGTGCTTCTCTAGGCTAACAAATACTTAAGAATTTGGCAGACTAGGAAAGACAATAACGGGAAAAAGTAAATGGGAGAATAAATCTGAATAAACTTTCTGTTTCTTTCTAAAATTTTTACCTTATTTATATATCCTTGAGGACTCTCTTCCATTTTATTAATTATTCCCCTTATTCTTTTCTGGAAAAAAAATAAACTAAAAAAAAGAAGGCAGTAAAGTTAAAGAATGGGATTCTATCCATTGCCATTGCCAAGGATGAGGAGAATCAAACCAAGCGATAAGATAAAGATGATTATTAACAGAAGGTCGAATCTGTTGAACAGAACCATAAGAAAAAGAACAAATATGTCGGACAAGATCATGAACTCGGAAATAAGGACGACCTTGAGTGACATCGGCAAGACGTTCATGGTGAGCTTCGGTAATGGCAGCTAATTGTTCTGCCAGAGTGGGATTGTGGTTGATAGCTAAGAAGAGAAGCTTATCAACAAAGGGGTCACGGGAATCTTGTTTGAGAGAAGGAGAGTACATGAACAAAAACTGCTATATAGTACAATAATACCAATTGACAACGAAAAGTCAACTATCCTTATAAAATTTACCCAAGAAACAGAACCTTAGTATTAAAATACAAGTAAACTAGGATCAGTTTCAGAAATATCCCAGAGCTATGGAGCCATTAACCCCTGCTCAAAAAGAGTTATACGACTGGCTGGTTCATTATATCAACCAGAATCAACACGCTCCTTCGATTCGTCAGATGATGAGAGCGATGAATTTACGTTCTCCAGCCCCTGTTCAATCTCGTCTCGGAAGAATGAGAGATAAGGGTTATGTGACATGGATTGAAGGAAAAGCAAGAACCATCAAACCCCTAAAAGTCAAGAAACCTGGGATTGTTATCAAAGGGGCCATAGCTGCCGGTGGTTTAGTTGAACCTTTCACTGACGAACAATCAAACCTAGAACTTCCCTACGTTCTCAACCAAGATGATTACTATGCTTTACGAGTTGAGGGTAATGGGTTAGTTGAGAATGCGATCTCGAAGAGATCCGCTTCGCGGTGCGCCCATGAAGACATAGCTATTATCCGTCGTTTAGCTCCAGAAGAAACAGTGAAAAACGGGGAATTTGTCGCTGCTAATGTCGAAGGCTATGGTGTCACATTAGGAAGATACACATTAGATTTTTCTGAGGTAATATTGACTTCTTTTAATAAAGAAACCTCCTTGAAAGTTCCGAGAACAACTGTAAAAATACAAGGGGTTGTTGTAGGAATATGGAGAAATAATTAGTAAGATTTTATAGTATAATAAAGGTGAATAAAAGGTAGATTTATGAGTAAATCTTCTAAAGAAACTAAAATTAAAAATACTGAGGATAATGACGAAACTAATTCGGAAGATGAACTATTAGTTAGACAGAGTAATAAATGGAAAAGTTACTCAAATTCTCATAATGAAATTAGAGAAGACATTAGATTAGATAGTTTTCAAGAATTTAATGATGAATATGGTCGGAATAAAGAAAGTGATCTTGTTGGTGAACAAGAAGATTTAACTGAAGATTACCTAGATTCTCTGAGCATATTTGAATGATTATTTGTGAGTAGAAGACAACTGTTGTTTCAATTCTTGTATCTCAGTTTGAAGAGTTTGAACTTGGGTAATTAATTCCATGACTAAAGTTGTTAGTGCTGGTTGGTGAAGTTCTCTTTTTGATGGTTGATTAGCCATATTCGCCTGTTGTTCTATTTTTTCAAGTTGTTTTAGTAATTTCTCAATCTGATTACGACGCTCAATAGCGGTCTTCATTTCGAGATATTTTTCACTATCAGCACTACCCAAATAACTTACCATTTTATTTTTAGGTTTACCACTTTTAGTTCGATGATCATAGTCAGCTTTCAGGAGACGATAATAGGTGTATTTTTTGTCTTTTTTCTTAATACTACTAGAACTAATCCAAGTATTAGGAGGTGCCACATCTCCACTAGCTCGAATTTGTTTAATTTCCTCTTGAATTTGAGCAACTGTTACCATAAATTACCTTAGTTGAGTTCTCAGTGACGGGTTTTGTTTTAATTGTAAAATAAACTCTTTCTTCATCCATGCCACTTCCTCTACCAAACCTTGCACCTGTTGCACTAACTCTGCTACCAAGGTAGTTAGTGCTGATTGCTTACTCCGTTGCCTATTCTTGGTTGATGCGACACTAACTTGTTGCTCTAACTTATACAGCTTCCTCTCTAACCTCTGAATCTCATTGCGACGGGCGATCGCCTTAACCATCTCCCGATAAGCTATACTCTCAACCGTCCCCAAATACTGTACCATTTTGGTTTTTCGTTGAGGATTCGGGTTATCTTTCGTAGCAGGAGGGTAATAAGCTTTCATTAGCCTGTAATAAGTGTAACGTTTACCGTTTTTCTTGGTGATGCTACTTGTTCCGATCCAGGTGTTGGGAGGTGCGACTTTTCCTTGACTTCGTAGTTGATTGATACGAGCTTTGATGGCAAGTTTCGAGGACATTGGTTTTAGGTTAGTGCTGATGTATTTTATTGTAGTTCGGCACTAACGAGCAAGTCAAGGGGCGATCATCGAGTGTTGTTCTGCGATCGCTAATTTCTACAGTAGCTATTCGTCTAACTACCTTTTGTTCGGAAGGGTTTGCAGGGACAACCGTCCCACCGTGGGTACAAGGAAAACTGACGGGTAATTATAGTACGCCCTTGCATGATAAGTTAACTCATGACCAAATGGATGCTTTGAATTGGGCGATGAGCAGAGAAGGACTATGCCCGAAAGATTATTAACGTTTCTTGAAGAAAATAATTAAATAATCAGACTGTATTGATTTATAGTAGTAATAACAAACAAAAAGACACAACATTAGGCATTTATCCTATAGTCGTGTCCAAGATACTTCAAGTTAATTTTTGGGATTGAGTCGGAGTTAGTGAGGTTGTATTACTGATCTGACTCTGCTTGGTTCTCAAGGTGAACCTGAGTTTCTTGTTGTTGCGGTGGGGGATTTGAGAATTTAAAGTTGCACCCACTCCTAATAAAGCAGTGATAATCATGAGAATTTCGATAACTGCCTTAATAGTTTCTTTCATTGCAGAGTCTGTCATGATTACTTCAATGTTTATTTTGTTAGCAGACTCTTCTCGGTTATCATTCACTTGTTTGGGTTTTTTAGCCATAATAATTGGTTCCTTTTGATTCAAGTTATGTATTGGTTTGAGATTAAATCTCTTGTCCAACTGATCATCATCATAAGAGCATTAACTTAGTAAGAGAACATTCTGATCAGCCCTGATCTGAACTGATCACAACTGATCAAAAATCTGACAATATAGAGGACTTAAGTACACATTAAATGGCAGATACTATCACACTAACTAAGAGCGATAGACAGTATTTGCTCCAAAAATTCAACGATTTCAAAGATAGTTCTGGCTGTCGAGAGAATAACAAATGTCCAATTTTAGCTGAAGCCGCTAAGATTAGATTAAAGTCGCAAGTTAAAAAACATATTATAAAACAGAAAAAAACAGGAATAAAATTTGTTGAGTCAAATTATACAAAATATCATATTTATAGTTCTTGTCTAATTGAAAATAGGCAAAAATATGAAGAACTTTTTACTATCAAACCAAACTGTGAATACTTTATTTTAAATGGTGGAATTTATTACATCCAATTTGATAAAATTTTAGAGCTTTTCGATCAATTTATTGTTCGTGCTAATGATCTTTCCTGGCCTACTTTTAGACGTTTAGTCGGCAAGCTAAATAAAGATCAGGATGAGATATCTATTAACAAAACTGCCGTAATATTTTTCTGTGCTGCATTGGGAGTTAAGTTAGAAGACTTAGAAAGATATCAAACGACTGACAAGCATATTCAGCCATTATTCAAACAAATTTATCATGAAGAAACAAGAGAAGAAAAAATAGAACGACAACAAATTGATAACTGTTTATCTAGCTGTTTTAATTATGATTCAGAATTAGCACAACTAAAACAAATTGCTTTGAAGTGTGATCATAGAATGCAACTATATACTTTAATAGGTGATGATCGAAGATATTTTCAATGGCTGATTAAAAGAATTAAATATGAAATTAAACAATGGAATTATTTAGAGGATTGTGTCATTATTGATGACATTTCTGTTACCAGTTCTAGTATAAATTTTAGTAGTGAGTACCTTAAAAGTCGGTTAAGAGAAAAAATCAGAATAAATACAATAAAAAAAGAGCTAAATAAACGTAATATTATTATGATTGTTAAAAATGTAGACTGTTTAGATCCAGCTTCTTTACAAGAAATTATCATCAATCAATTTTGGAATCAATTAAAAAAATCAGTATCTAACTCAACAGGCTTCTTTTTATTAATTTTACTAAGTCAAAAAAATCTAAGTTTTGTTGGCTCAAACATTTTAGAAAATATTCCTATAATTCCTCTCGAAAACCAATTTGATGAGCAAGATTTTATCAAAATTATTCCCAAATTAGCTATTGCCTTAAATGATCAAAATAATTGGAATGAAAATACTGTAAACTGGCTTTTAGAGCAAAGTGATGGAGGAAATCCTGAAAAAACATTTACCGCTTTTCATCAAAAAATACAAATTAACTAAAATATGAATAAAAAACTATTAACCTATACAGGAATAATCCAACCGGAGAAACCAGGGATTTATTATGACCCCATTCAACGAGAAATTTATCCCTATACCGCCGAAACTGACTTAATTGAGGTGGTTAACTTAGCCATTGATTTAAGAATGCCATTATTATTAGAAGGAGAACCCGGCTGTGGTAAAAGTCGCCTTGCCCATGCTTTAGTCTATGAATTTAATTATCGAAAAAAAAATAATCCCATTAAATATTATGAATGGACTGTACAATCTACCAGTAAAGCGGAAGAAAGTTTATATCAATATGATTATATTGGACGACTACAAGCAGCCCAAATTACTAAGTTAATTAATGATTCATCTACTAATATAAAAAAAACAGATGATACAGATTCTTTGGCTGTTAAAAATGAAGATAAGAATAATGAAAAAGATCCTGCTAATCCTAAAGATTGGGTTAATTTACAACCATTAGGTCTGGCATTTAAACAAAGTCAAGATCATCAAGAACAGTCCGTTGTCTTAATCGATGAGATTGATAAAGCTGACCGAGATTTCCCTAATGATTTACTTTTAGCTATCGAATCTCGTTGCTTTTTCGTTAAAGAAACACAAGAAAAAATTCAAGCCAATTCAGAATATTTACCCCTTATTATTATTACCAGTAATCAAGAAAAAACCTTACCTAATGCTTTTCTGAGACGCTGTATTTATCATTATATTGAATTCCCTGAACCAGAAACACTCATTGAAATCTTAACAAAACGTTTTACCGACCCAGAACAAGACGTTATCATAGAAGCTGTTGACCGATTTATGCAAGTTCGGAAGGCACAAGAAGATCATAAATCTCCAGGGGAGAAGAAAGTTAGCACTAGCGAATTAATTTTTTGGTTTAAATCCCTATTAAAATATGAACCAGATATTATGACAAAGAAACTTAAAGAAAAGAAACTTCCTCACGCTGGTATTTTACTCAAAAGTCGGGATGATTTACGAGACTATGGAGAGGTTTAAAGGAAGTTCTTTCGCCGTATGCACCTGCGCCGCAACTTCGTTTAGGAACTGTACAGAAGTTTTACATTTCTACTATGCAAACTAGATTAATATGACATCGCCATTATTAGAGTTATTTTATCAATTAAGAGATGAAGAAGGATTTTCTTTATCCATTGAACAATATAATTGTGCTAAAAATTATATTGTTCAAAAATTTTCTGATCATCCTAATAGTAATCTAATTACCAATCCTAACTTAACTAATCTTAAAACTAAACGAATTTGTGAATCTTTATGGGTTAAATCTCAAGAAGAAAAGCAGAAATTTAATGAAGCATGGGAGAAGATGCTTCAAAATGATCGAGAAGTTAAATTAACAACCAATCGAGATAATTCTATTATCAACCAACAAGACTTTGCTCAACCAATAGACTCGAAAAATAATTACGAAAACTCAACGATTACCATCAGTCAGTTTCCCCAGGAACCACCTCTCCCTCCTTCTCCTTCCTCTCCTCTTCCTTCTCCTCAATTAACCCTAAAAGATCCCAAAATCGGTACAGCCTTAGAAATAAGAAAACGATGGAATGTCTTATCAAAAAATAACCCAGATTATTACCCCATTGCAACTGCTAAACTTCAAGAAAGTTGGGAACAATTACATCCTTTACCCTTTGAAAGCCCTCGGCGACAATGGGATCTTAAATCCACCGTTATCGAAGCAGCAAAACGAGGCTTTTTTGAGCGAGTAATTTATCAAAAAAAGCAACTTTATCGTCGGCAAATCGTTATTTTTATTGATCGCTCAGACTCCATGATTCCCTTTGTTGGCTTTGCCAGACTACTCCTTCACTGTTGGCAAGAAGCTGCTTCCTATTATTTCGACAATGTGATCTCAGAGGAAGTTTTAACCTCAGAAACGGGTTGGGACAGTCAATCCTTAAATCGAACCCTTCTTAATTACACTCCAGAATCTACCAGTTGTCTCATTTTCAGTGATGCTGGTGCAGCCAGGAAACGCTATGTCGAGGAACGTTTTAGCGAAACTGAAAACATCCTTCGACGTTTAACCCGAAGATTTAGCCGAGTGGCCTGGTTAAACCCCTTACCCTATCAACGCTGGTTCGGCACAACTGCTTTAGATATTGCCGATTTGTCGGAAGATATCCCCAATTTTGCTATGTTTGGCTTAGAAATTAAAGACTTTGACCGTCTCATTCCTT
Organism: Crocosphaera chwakensis CCY0110; assembly: GCF_000169335.1. Classification (GTDB taxonomy): domain Bacteria; phylum Cyanobacteriota; class Cyanobacteriia; order Cyanobacteriales; family Microcystaceae; genus Crocosphaera; species Crocosphaera chwakensis. The sequence goes on along the minus strand of NZ_AAXW01000046.1, from coordinate 24,577 downwards.
GGCTCAAAGAAGAGGCCATCCCGACTCGTCATTTTCAACCCGACTTTTCTCAACAATGGGAGCCATATCTGTCTGATGATGACTTTTTCAGCCCAGAAGACCGATTAAAGTTGTTTGAACAAGATTATGACGCAAATACCTGTGACCTCCTTAAACGAAGTGCCTTTCCCCTCAGTTTATCTCCAGATTTACTCTATTATCTCCGTCACCATCAAGACAAAAACAAACAACCCTCCTGGTATGCTATTGCTGATATTCTTCTCTCTGGCTTAGTCCGTCGCGTTGATCGAGAACTCTACGAAATGTCCCCCGACATTCGTAAAATTCTCCTAGAAAAATTGAGCAAAGAACAACTAAAAACTCTTGCTCATCAACTACAGACATACATAAGAGCGCAAATTGCTGAAAATAGCCTATTACCGCCGAACCTACAACATCAAGAATGGTTATCCCTAGCCTACCTACAACCCAGTCAAGCCGTTGACCAACTAAAACAAGCCCTAAAACAAGCCCTAGACCATAACAACCGAGTTCGTTTGGTTGGACTAACAACCTTATTAGAAAGTCTTTCCTCTGCACTTGAAGGCTATGAACCTTTGTTAATGGTTACAGAACCCCTGAACGCTTATTCAAGAGGAGATTTAACCGCCCTCGCTAATGCCCTGGAACGGGATATTGATAACGAACAAGACCTACAAAACGGCTTAATTGAACAAATTCAAACAATCTCACCCTTTAAATTCTCTCAATTAGAACCGCTAACCCTTAATATCCCAACCTTACAATTCGTTTTCACCGCAGAAACGGTCTTTGTTGACAACACTGGCAAAATTATTAAAAAACAACCCATCAAAGCTTATTATTACGACGAAATTTTAGAAGGAGAGACAGAGGAAAACAAAGATGATAATTTTGCTAATATTCGCATGATTTATATTCCAGCAGGGCAATTTTTCATGGGAACCCCAGACGAAGAAATTGAACAACTTTCTAAAAAGTATGATGCTGACTACTTCAATCAAGAGAAACTCCAACACTTAGTTAACGTTCCCTCTTTTTACCTCAGCCAAACCCCCATTACTCAAGCACAGTGGAAAGTGATCGCTTCAAGAGAGGATTTAAAAGTAGAACAGGATCTCCAACTAGAACCCTCAAACTTTAAAGGAAAAAATCGACCAGTTGAAAAAGTCAGTTGGGAAGAAGCAGTAGAATTTTGCCAAAGACTCTCAAAATGGACAGGAAAAGGCTACAAATTACCCAGTGAAGCTAAATGGGAATACGCTTGTCGTTCAGTTATCAATTCTCCCTCATCAGTCAACAATGAAGAATTAACCCTAAAACAATGGAATCAGCAATATCATCAACCCTTTCATTTTGGCCCAACCCTAACCTCAAAGATAGCAAATTATCGTGCTGACAAAACCTTTGCTGATGAACCAACGGGACAATATAGAAAGAAAACGATCCCTGTTGGTCAATTCTCTCCCAATGCGTTTGGACTCTACGATATGCACGGCAATGTCTGGGAATGGTGTGAAGATGACTATCATTCAAGCTATGATGGCGCACCTAATGATGGTAGTGCTTGGATAGATGAAAATTCGACTAGAACAAAAATACTCCGTGGCGGTGGCTGGATCTATAATCCACATTATTGCCGTTCGGCCTTTCGCAACCTCAGCAACCGCGACAACCACGAGAACGATGTTGGTTTTCGGGTGATGTGTGATGCCGGGAAGACTCAGTAACCCTTTTTTCTTTTTCCCTTTTCCTCTTTTTCCTCTGATTCTTTTCCCTTTTCAAAAGTCGCCTTAAGGCGACTCGCACTATTTTTTCAAATCTATACTATTAAGTATTGTAGGATTCGTTAAAGTAGAATCATAATCTCTTAAAAGTGGTAGCATGATTAGAAATGAAAGAATTATCCGTTATTCAAAAAACTCATGATTTAATCAAATGGTATATTCCCATTCTTGAGAAGTTACCCAGAACCTACAAATTTACTCTAGGGGAGAAAATCAGTAATCATCTCTATGAACTTTTAGAAGGATTAATAGAAGCAAAATATGCTCATCGTAAACTAGACATTCTCAAGAAGCTTAATATTAAATTAGATATTATTCGTCATCAAACCCAATTACTGCTAGAATTTGAATTAATCTCCTTAAAGCGATACAAATACGTCAATCAATTAATTAACGAAGTGGGAACAGAATTAGGGGGATGGATTAAACAACAAAATAAACGGTAATAATCATTTCCTGACTAATCAAATTAAATAAGAAATACTTTTATGAAACGTTACGGAAACCTTTGGCAAAAAATAATCCCCTTTGAAAACCTTTATTCAGCAGCAAAAAAAGCTCAAAAAGGTAAGCGATATCGAGATAATGTTTTAGACTTTAATTATAATTTAGCCACAGAACTTTTCAAGATTCAACAAGAATTAACCAACAAAACCTATCAACCGGGACAGTACCGAACGTTTCACCTGAGAGATCCCAAAAGTCGTTTAATCTCTGCTGCTCCCTATCGAGATCGAGTGGTTCATCATGCTCTTTGTAATATCATTGTTCCTATCTTTGAAAAAACTTTTATTTGCGATAGTTATGCCAATCGAGAAGGGTATGGAACTCATCGAGCCTTAAGACGATTTACTGACTTTCTTCGCACCCATACCTGCATTTTACAATGTGATATAAAAAAATATTTTCCCTCTATTGATCATCAAATTCTCAAACAGCTTATTCGACGGAAAATAAAATGTCAAGATACCCTCTGGTTAATCGATAAAATTATTGATAATAGTAATCCTCAAGAACCCACTATCCAATATTTTCCTAACGACACTCTGCTTACTCCCATTGAACGAAAACAGGGTTTACCCATTGGTAACTTAACCAGTCAATTTTTTGCCAATATCTATCTTAATCCCCTCGACCATTTTATAAAAGAACAGTTAAAATGTAAAGCCTACGTTCGTTATGTTGATGACTTTGCTTTATTTTCCTCTGACCCTGATTATTTAAAAGATTGTCGACAACAAATTGAAAACTTTTTAATCAGTTTACGTCTAAAAATTCATCCTGTAAAAAGTCAACTCTTTTCTACAAATATCGGAGCCACCTTTTTAGGATTTCGCATTTTTCATCATAAAATTAGAGTTAGAAACCAAAACATTCATCGGGGCAGACGCAGACTCAAACAATTACAAAAAGACTTTGCTCAAGGTAAAATTAATGTGTCCGATGTCATTACTTCTCTAAATAGCTGGAATGCCCATCTTGAACATGGCGATACATGGCAATTAAGGCAACAGATATTCACATCCCTTCTTTTTAAAAGGGACTGAAGAGGGGGTAGACGAACTCGACTCCGTGGCGGTAGCTGGATCAATAATCCACAAAATTGCCGTTCGGCCAATCGCAACAACAACAACCGCGACAACCACAACAACAATGTTGGTTTTCGGGTGATGTGTGATGCCGGGAGGTCTCTTTATTGCCAGAATCGGCAGGTGGGAATCTGTCGAGCGTGTACCCAAAGAGTCCAGTCTATTCCTGTGATGCTGGTAACGGTATCCAAAAATAAAACTGGGGTGGTGAACTTAGTAGGGTAAAACCGAAAAGCTTGCCATTCCTTCACCATCCTCAAATAAACTGGTTATGGCTACCACCCTCGAAACCATTCATACTACCAAAACCGTCTATCATTTCACTGAAGATTTAGGGGTTCCCCTGACCCTCCCTTTGCAAATGATTCAAATTCCTCGTGGTACGTTCATTATGGGAGCATCCACGAGAGAAGAAGGCAGCAGTAAGGATGAACAACCTGAACATCAAGTTACCCTCAATAGCTTTTTTATGGCACGTTATCCCGTCACTCAAGAACAATGGAAAGCGATCGCTGAACAGGAAGAGTTAAGAGTGTCCATCGAACTTGAACCAGATCCATCAGATTTTAAAGATGATTATCAAGAGGGTGAACAACAAATAACCCGTTGGAAAAGACCTGTAGAAAACGTCAGTTGGCAAGAAGCAATGGAATATTGTGCTAGATTATCTAAACTGACAGGAAAAACCTACAGTCTCCCTAGCGAAGCTCAATGGGAATATGCTTGTCGTGCTGGAACAGTCACCCCCTTTCATTTTGGAGAAACTATTACCACTGAATTAGCTAATTATGATGGAATTGGCGATGAAGAGGAGGGATGGAAAGGAAACTATGGCCAAGGTCCAAAAGGGATTTATCGCCAGCAAACAACGCCAGTGGATTATTTTAACGCTCCCAACGCCTTTGGGTTAAGTGATATGCACGGTAATGTCTGGGAATGGTGTTTAGATCCTTGGCATCCAAACTATGAAGACGCACCTTCTAACGGTCAAGTTTGGGATCAAGGAAAAGAAGACTTATACGACAACATTCAAAAAAATCTTGATGTTTTGTTAGAAGAGAATAGAACTCGTGTATTCCGTGGCGGTAGCTGGTTCGGTTATCCGCGGTATTGCCGTTCGGCCTTTCGCTACAACAACGACCGCGACGTCCGCCTCTACAATTTTGGTTTTCGGGTGATGTGTGATGCCGAGAGGACTTAGTTTCCCTTTACCCTTTTCCCCTCTTACCCTTTATACTCTTTTCTACTTTTTCCTTTTTTTCCGCCGAAGGCGGATCACTATATTTTTTGGACATTAGCTTGAGAAAAATCTAGAAGAAGTATTGCTACTGCAATCTTTATACTGTAGTATAAATAGTAGTGTAAACACACTAGGGTCAATCATCTAAAAATAATATTGGAGTAAGCTAAAGGAGGAAAAGATGAAAAACCAAAAAGTGAAAATACGACGTTATCAAGAAGCTGAAGTAGTTAATTTTGGAAAAAGATTAAAAGAAGCAAGAATGGCAGATGGCCGTTCGGTACAGGTTTTGGCAACTATGGCCGGAATCAGTTTGGGATATTGGTATCAATTAGAGAAAGAAGATCGAGAGTGGATCTCCGAGGAAGTATTGAGATCAATTGAGTCGGTTCTGGATACTGACTTTGGAGCGCAATTTTCTTACGACAAGCAGGAAGTTTCTTAATTAACCAAGCCTAGTCATTGTTTTAACAAAAACTAAAAAGCTGGCTAACCCCGATGGCAATTACGGAAATCTTTCCATGACCAACAGGGCTGAACCAAGCCCGAAAAGTATATTTTATTATTCTTATTCTCTCTCAAAATTTCCGAATAAAGCCAGTTTGAGGGTAGCCAGAAGGTTGTAACTACTTCTGGAGACATTGATGAAATCTATATATAGTCTGCCGTGTGGCGGATCTAAAGCTGATGGAAAATTTTTTCTAAAATTCATCACTTGCCCCCTAATATCGTGGATAGGGAGTACGTATGACCTGGTTTAGATATAATCGCCGTACTCCCTGTCCAGTATGCCAAGGAGAACGTCGTGACTGCCGACAAAACACAAGCACTGGCTTGGTTCACTGTCGAAGCAGTGAAGCCAACCCCCTCGATTACGTTTATCGTGGCCAGGACGCTTGGAACTTCAATATATGGGCTTATAAGCCCGATACCGATGCCTGGGCATCAGAACGTCGCCAAGAATGGTTAGAAGAACAGCAACGGCAACGAGAAAGACGGCAACAACAAGAAAGAGAACAACTTAATGCCCTATTACCTATCCGAGAACGAGATAGAGTCATCAGGGAAATTCTGAGTCAACTAACGTTAAGCGATCGCCATTATGAAATCCTGAGAGAAAGAGGAATAAGCGATCGCCAAATAACTGAGGCCAACTACCGCACTATAACCAAGTGGCAAAAATTAAGAAATTGTGTAGATATAAGATTATCAGGGGTAAACCAACGAGGGGACAAACTAAACAACCCTTGTGACGGTATCCTCATTCCGGTCCCAAACGAAAACGGATTGTACACCGGCCTAAGAATCAACAATCTTGATTCAGAAACCAACGAATTAGGGAAATACTTGTGGTTATCCTCAAAGAACTCTAGGGGGATACCCATTGATCTACCATCGGGAGAACTCCCCATCGCCACTTATTTACCTCATGAAGCCCCTTCAAAACAAATAATAGGGTTCACTGAGGGATTAGAGTATAAACCCCTTCTAGCCTCATCTAAAGTAGGGATTCCAATTATTGGAGCCAGTGGGGGGAACTTTGGCAGTAGTGCCGGGTCCATAGAGGATGCGATCGCCTCAATCAAGTCCCGATATGAATGGGATGAAGTTGAATTTATTCTGTATGCCGATGCTGGTTCAATTGTGAACAGTAATGTAGCGATCGCATACAGCAAATTAGGAAAAATCGTACCTGATTTACAAGTAGCTGATTGGGGACAGTTAGCCAATAAAGAAACTGGCTTAGACATTGACGAAATTGATATTGAAAACCTTGAGATAAGCTTAATTCCAATTGATGAGTTCAAGGAAAAATCAGACCAATTAATCTACCATAGAAAAGCTTTTAAAGCCTGGAAAAGTTGTAAACAGTTTACCCCAACAAAAACAGTAGAGCAGGAGTATTTAGACTTAAGTGTACCAGATAAGAACTCTGTATTATGCGGTAAATCAGGGTTAGGTACTGGTAAAACAACCAATACAATTGAGTGGTTTAAAAACTCCTTAGAGAACTATGGTGCTGTCAGTTTAGGATACAGAAACTCGTTACTTTATCAGTTTTGTGAGAAGACTTCTAAAGCAAAAAAAGAAACAGGTAAAAATATAGAATTCACCCATATCCATGAACAAGAAAGTAGCTTATATATTAGGAATCCTCAAGGAAAAGTCACAGCTTGTATTAACTCACATTATCGTTTTAACCCTAACGACTTTGATGAGAAAATCTTACTACTAGATGAAATCATCTCAGTGTTAAAACATCTGTTATTTTCCCGAACCATTAATAATCGGGAACAAGCAATAGAATTAGTCAAAGAAGCCATTAAAAAAGCCGATAGAATTATCTGTTTTGATGGTAATCTATCGGATATGTATTGTGATTTTATCGCAGCCTGTGACCCCACCAAAAAGATAGAAAAGGTAGAAAATACCTATAAAGGTAATAAACCTAACTTAGTTTTATTAGAAGGAACCATCAAGAAAACAAAACTAAGAAAACGGGATCATGCCCCTTGGCTGTATGACTTAATAACTATTAGCGATATGACAGGAGCGATCGCCTCTGACAATCAAACCTTACTAGAATCATTACATAGAATTTTAGACAAGTTAGGTTACAAAGTATTAAGAATTGACTCAAAAACAATCAATCAACCAGAAGTCAAGGAATTCTTAAAAGACCCTGATAAATATTTAAGGGAAAATAAAATAGACAGGTTATTATTTTCCCCTTCCTGCGAGAGTGGTTTAGATATTAAGATTGGTAACTATTTTACTCACTTCTTTGGCTTATTTTATGGGGCATTAGATGCTGACTCAATTACTCAGATAATAGGGAGAATCAGGGATAGTCAAGTGACCCGTTATCTATGGGTAAATCCCTTTATCAAAGTAGATGATAGGAATACTATTAAATCACCCTTCTTAGAAAAATTACAATATCATTTTAACCAGCGATTAACCCGTGACCTTCATTTAGCAATGGTTGGGGAAGATAATAAACAAGAATTAATCAGTGAGCTACTCACAAAAGTCAAAGAAGACTTAGATACTCCTGAGAGTAAATTAGCTCAACGATTAGAAGCAATGATTAACTATGAAAAAGCCAACCTGAGACAGTGTGTTTATTGGTTATTAGAGCAACAGGGATATGATATTTGTAATCGTTATACTCCCGAACATCAAGACCCATTTAAAACCGTTAATAAAGAAGTTTCAAAAGAAAAGATAAAAACTAGGTTTCAAAACTCAACAGATATCTTTGAATCTTCTGATAAGTACCTAGATAAACCTTGGATGATGTTAAGCCAAGACGCTCATTGGGAAGATAGATGTGCATTAATGAAAGCTAAATTAATTAAACTTTTACCTAATATAAATAACTGTAATTATTGGAGTCCTGAGTTAATTTACTTAGTTAAATATAAATACCCGAATCTGATTACTCAATTAGAAAATAGAATTTATCTTGAGAAATTTGACCAAGAAAACTCACCAGCCTTAGTGAAGGTTAAACGATTTTACAACAACTTATTAAATAAAGCCAGAATAGGTAAGCTTTGCCCTTGGAAAATTAAGCCCCGTTATCTATTTCTAAAAGCCTTGTTTGATTTAAGGTTATTGTACTTTATCGAAGTAGCAGGGGAATTCACCGCCGATAGTGAACCGGTCCAAGAATTGATTAAACGGGCTAACCAAAAGAAAATCTGGCAGGGTTTAGGAAGACGACCATCAAAAGACCCCATCAAGTTTGTGCGGTGGTTGCTTAATCAGATTGGCTATGATTTAAGCGATCGCCGTTTGTCGGATGAACAAAGAACAAGGGTATATAAGGTCATCCCCATTAAAATCAACATATTTGAAGTCATCGAACCCGACAGACACGATCACTTTGTTCATGGGGTCATCAGCAAACTAACCGAAATAATTGAGGCCAGAATAGAACGGGATTACTCACCCGAACATCTCCAAATCCTGAGATGGGACGATGAAAATATACTACAACAACAATCTTGTAGTACGGAAACCGAGAAAAAAAGTTACGATCAAACTCATGAGTCTAAAAATGGCTATAACCCAGACCAGCAAAAGAGAATTAATGATCCAGATGTGCCAATAATTGTGAAAGAAGATCAGCCACATCTGGATCACGAATCGATACTACAAAAAGCCAGTCCACCGGTTGATTGGCCAGTGAAGATAGGCCAATGGGTAAGAATTCAGGGTGATTTGTTAGACCATTCCCTAATCGGGGCTAAAGCGTTAGTTAAGGAGCTTAGAGATGGATTAAGCCGGTACGCTATCCTAGAGGTTAATGGAATTAGAAAATCGCTAAAACTTGAGTATTTAATGCTAGGCTAAAACACCACAAAGAATTTCCTGTGAACGAGTATAATGCTCATAATAATCTTTGACCCTATAAAACTTAGGAACATGAATACTATATCTATCCATCAAATTTTGTCTAGCTTCGTCATAGCCAATTTGCCCTATAATTTCAGAAACTTTGTAAGGACAATTGATATAATCATTATCACAAATATTAAGTTTAACTAAATTCCAATAATCCATAAAAGAGTCTTTTTTCGGTGTTAACCGAGCGTGACATGATTTTGTTTTAGTCACAAAATTGATATAGTTTGGATCTGCCTTAATGTCTTGTAATATTTTTAGTATAGAGTTTATATCATCATAGAAATTTTCAAAATCAAAAATACGTAGTCCATTAAGGCTCCGATAAACAGTAAGAATAGTTTTACTGTTAAACGTATAAGTTTGTAAGAATTCTAAATAAGAAGAGATGGCTTTGTCTTCTAGATCAATATCAGCTATTAATAATCTATTAGAAGTTAAAGTTATAGAGTTAGTTTGTTCAATAATTTCTGCTACAACCTGTCCTTTTTCTCTTATCTGTCCAGATTCTAGAACATCTTTATAAACTGTTTTTTCTATAGCTAAGAGATCAGCTTGTAAAGCGTAATCAATCGAAGGATAACATTCAGGCGGTTCTTCATCATTAGCCGTTTCCCATTCGTAAGCTTCTCTATACATCTCATCATAAGAATCTTCAATCGATTGGAGAATTTTGTGATAATTATCTTGAATGTTTTTAGTCATTTTCCCTTAACAATATAGGTTTAGTAACAAAATTAATCGGTTGTTTAAATAGTAACTGTTATTTGATAAATGCGATCAGAAAAATTATCAAATTAAGTATTAATGTATTAATTGTTTTTCTCTCTTTAATTAATTAATAGTGATAAAGTGAGAAATAGGCTGGTCATGTTTAGCATTATGACGTACAGAAAGCTGATGATAATTATGATGTTGTTCGAGGTCAACAGAGCGATATCGGAGGTATTCTTGAAGAAAGTTACCAGCGACTTGAAAACCAGAAGAACGGATTAAATCAGCAACCATAGGATTAGAAATATACCACTTTTCCTGATAAGTACGGTTGGGATCATTATTATAAGTCTTAATAGCATTAATGGCACGGTCAACAGTGTCCGCTCTAGGATCAAGATCGAGATCCTTAACCGTTTGAGAACGAGGTGTTTTTTGTTTATTATTCTCAGACTTTTCACTCTGATGATGAGTTGTTGAATTATCTTGATCAGTATTTGAATGAGTTTGATTATCAGTAGTATTATTAGTGTTAAGAAGGGTTTTAAATTGTTCTATAATAGCCTCAAGTTCAGCAACTTTATTACGAGCATCATCCCGTTGAGATTCAGTATTTAGTAGTTTTTGTTCAAGTTCTTCAATATTAGTATTAAGGGTTTCAATCTCTAGATGAAGCTGTTCATTTAGAGATGGTAAACTCCGATTATATGGAGCCGAAACTCGCTCATTAGCTAACTGTAACTGGTCAGATAAGAAAGCCACTTGTTTAGATTTATCTTCAATTAAAGCATCTTTTTGGGCAAGTAAAGCATCTTTACCCTCAATAATAGCTTGATACTTTTCTAGGTTACTTTGTACGGCTAAATCATACTGTTGTTTCAACATGGTCATCATGAGTTCGGAGGGCGACTTCGTCGTGCTACGCAGCGGAGTTTGGGGTTCAGGGTTCGGAGTTCGGGGTTCGGGGTTTAGAGTTTTGGGTTCACTCTTGTTATTCGGTTCATCAATGGGAATAACGGTGGTTTCAGATAGGGAGTTGAAAGAAAAGGATAAGAAAAGGTTAAGTTACCCATAAGTTTTCTGTCGTTATTTAAAGTTAAAATAAATAATAAGTAGAAAAAGAGTTAAGTATTTTAAGAATAACTAATAGAAAAAGTGGCTAAAAAGAGAAAAGAGATTTTCGTTTAGAAAGCATAGATTGACCAAAAGTATGATTAACCCATTGAGACAAATCAGCATTACTAACAGTCATTAAAGCATCTTTAATAAACTGAGGAGTGAGATTAACCGTGCTGAGAGGAATAGTAAGTAAAAGAGAACGAAGTTCTTTAAGAGGACAACGTTTAGAGAAGTATTTATAGCGACCAAAAAGAGATTCAAGGATATCAGAAGTAGCCAGGAGAGGATAAGGAGGATGGGAGGATAATTGAGTATAGAAATAGTTAAAAAGTTGATGTTTAAAAGGGAAGAGACAAGGAGGAATATCTAGAGAAGAAAGAGATTTGTGGAAAAGAAAAAGAGAAGAAGAATTCAAGCCTTGGGTTTTAACAATAGTTTCAATTGAGCGAGTCATGTGTAAGAGAGTAGACCAAAGTTGGATATGTTTTTGATAAGGAAAAAGCCAAGAAAATTTTTCAAAAAACCGACGAGAAATGTGTTCTGTAGGATAATGAGGAAGAAGTTGAAAAAGGAGAGTAAGAGGGATAGAAAGCATAGTTCTAGCCCAATGGAGAAGAGGATCAAGATTAAAAAAACGACATTGAGAACGTTGAGGAGGAGGGGAAGCAAAAGCGAATTCAGTTTGTTGAACTTGGAGAAGACAGTGATGACAATCCGATAAAAATTGAGGAAAAAGATCATCAGAAAATAATTGTTTTTCTAGTAAATTAGCCATAGCATGAGTGACATCATAAGTATAATAAAGACGAGGGTGATAAGATTGAAAAAGTTGAATACCTTTTTTAAGATTAGAGCCATGATCACTGATGATTTGAAGAGGAGTCCCAATTTGGAAACTGAGAGAATGTAAGATAGATTCAATCCATTCACCAGTAGCTTCAGTAGTAACTTCAAGAGCAAGAATTTGACCGTCAGTATAGGTTAAAGCCCGACGTTGAGATAAGACGTGAGTCGACCAATATTGATAGGGAATACCATAGATAACAAAAGCTTTTTCTTGACCAAGTTCAAGAGTGAGATCAGCAATAAAAATCCAGTCATCACGCTTTTCTTTGGGACGTTGTAATTCATATAAACCAAGACGTTCAACCCAAGACTTAATAGTAGTAGAATGAGGAGAAGAAGGAGAGGAAAAAATGGAGATAGAAGTAGAAGCCCCTTGATAAGAATGTCCAGCAAGAATAACTTGTTTGACAGAAATAGAGATAGTAGAAAGGGAATATCGATGGTGAAAAGGGGAAGGGGAGTGTTCATCGAGATCATCAGGGTCAGAAGGAGGAGTAGTATCCTCTGAAGAAGAAGTAGTAGTAGAAGAGGCTAATTGTTGTTTAAGATGGAAAAGTTCTAATTCTAAGTGATAGACTTTTTGCTCTAAAAAACGAACTTGTTGTTGAGACTTTTGAGCTTTAGTTCTCCAGCGATCACGACTTTTTTTTAAAGTACGAGTCTTCTCAACATATTGACGAATTTTCTCTTGTTTTTTAGCAGCATTCTCTTTCCATTTTTGACGACATTCTTTTTCGTAGCGAAGTTGGCGAGAGAGGGGCATTGTGGAGTTAGAGTGATTCATAAAAGGATTCCAGAATGAAGAACATAAAATAACTGTATAGTATATAAGTACGAAATAAAAGAGGTGCATTTGTGCGAATAAGTGAGGAGAATCATCTTTATCGATAATTGCGACAAGGATAATCAGTAAAATAAGAAAAGCGGAAAAGTGAAGCCCAACTACTGCAACAAAATCGGGAATTGGAAGACGCGATTGCGATCGCCCAAGCAGCCAAAGTCGAGTTTCTCGCCAACATGAGCCACGAAATCCGCCCCCCCATGAATTTAATAGTGATTATTCCTTATTATTGGAAAGATAGAGTTTTATAAGTTTGTGTAACTCATTTGGATTGAACCAGTATTAGTAAATGGGTAAGCAAGAATAATTAAACTAAATCACTAAATAAAGCGAAAAGCCCACAAATTACTAACAAAACTAGCAGCACGATATATAATCTTTGATTAAGCAAATTAAGCTGACTTTCTAAGCTTCTTAATTGAGCTTGCATAGCTTTCTTATCAGATTCATCTCTTTGTTCTAAAGTGATAAGTCGTTGTTCAATTTCTTGCTTATCTAACGCATCAAGAGCCGGACGATTCAGTTCTTTGACCTGTCGAATTTTCTGCTCTACTTTATCTAACATCTTGTCAATTTCTTGTTCTAATCCTTCTGAGTCATTTAATCCCATCTTTTTATTCCTTAGTAAAAATCAAGTTTTCCAAACGACCAAACCGAACGCAGCACAACAAAGCAATAACAAACAGAGAATAACAACAGACATCACAGAAACAATTCTAATCTCTTTTTTAAGTCTAGTTAATTTCTCCTGAAAATAGGCTTTATCCCAAGTTTCATAATGTTCTAGTTTACTCAATCGCTCTTTAAGTCTTTCTTTTTCCCAAGGGCGTATGGGGCGGTTTAATTCTCTGAGTTGCTCAATCCTTTGCTCAGATTGAGTGAGCATTCGGTCAACTTCTTTATTAAAGTTTGTCGGTTGTTCTTCAGTCATAATTGAATAGAAGCCATGTTTAACATGATGAATATTTGTATGTAGTATAAAGAGTTAAGCTTTCCAATCACCGATACCATGCCATAAGAATTCGACAGTACGTTCAAAAGCATCAGGAATAAACAACCAAAAGAGAGTGTCGTGCATTCCATGAACGTCACTCATGCCACCCTCGTCATATAACATTTGTCCTCCGAGTCGAATTTGTTTTCTAGCCTCAACATCTTTAGAAAAAAGATTACCATCAAGAAAATCATAAATAGTAATGGTTTCAGTTAGATTGAGGACACCTTCATAAATTAACCATCTAGCTTTTTGGAAGGGAAGACAGCTATCAATATCATAATCATAAATTCTCTTAATACCATTGAGTTCCTTTTCTAGTTTTTCTAATTGTTTGTTAAGGGTTGAGAGAATCGAATCGGAATCAAGATACTTTTCGAGTAATTGGAGTTCAGCAGAAGACTTGGAACGAGAGGGTTGAGAAACCGTTTCGGGTAATTTAGATTTCTGTTTACCCGACAAAAGTTTGTACTGAGTCGAAGGAGATAATTGAATAGTAGATTTCTGAGATTTTCGGGTTCTTTTTCTTCTTCTTCTTTTGCTCATAGTTTCGTCCTTAATAATATAGGTTGAAATATCAGGTTAATCCGTTGTTCAAATAGTAACTATTGTTTCATAAAAGTTTCAACAAAAGCTTTAAGTTGTTCAGAATCTTTCCTGCGATTATGAGTACGAGGATTAAAAACATTACTATTGATATGGAGTTGCTCAATCTCTGATTGATGTTCTTGCTGAAACTCGACAGCTGCCTGCCGGTGAATACCAAAAGAAGTCTCTAATTAGGGTGTGGAAAATCGGGGAAAATGGGTAAAATTTTTGTACACAAGTTTCATGTCGTTAATAGAAGGTTTAAAAATTGGAAGACAAGGGTTAAAAACTAAGTAAAAAACTAGAGCTTATTGTGAGAAGAGAATTCTGCGTTTAGAGAGATCAGATTGTCCAAAGACATCATGTATCCATTGAGATAAATCAGAAGAATTGACAGTAGTAAGAGCCTCTTTGATGAACTGATCAGTGAGGTCAATGGTGGTCAAAGGGATAGTAAGAAGAAGAGAGCGAAGCTCTTTAATAGGACATCGTTGAGAGAAATATTTATAGCGACCAAAAATAGACTCAAGAATATCAGAAGTAGCCAGAAGAGTCTGGGAAGGAGCTTTAGCAGTCTCAGTTTCTAAGTAGTGGAAAAGTTTTTGTTGAAAAGGAATAAGATAAGAAGGAATTTGAAGTTTTGACTGTATAATCATGATTGTATAAAAAGTAGATATTAGTTAAAAGTTGAGAAATAAACAGTTGAGCTTGAGTAGTAATCAAAGGAAAAAAGAGGTATTATTTACGATAACAAGATATGATATTGAGTAAGTAACTTTATTTATATTTGTTGACAATGTGAAGGAAGTTAGAAAGCAATGGTGAGTTGTAAAATTTTAATAAGCCAAATAAGAATAGGGAAGTTGCTACAATGTATAGTGAATACGTTAAAGTAAAAAGTTGTCGGTTATGTAGTTACTTAGATTTAGAAGAAGATTTCTGTGCTGTAGCTCCTAAATATCTAGGAAAAGCTTATTTATGTCAGAATTTTAAGTTAAGAGAAACAGTAGAAACACCAGAAAAAGAAAAAAACTCAACTCGGTTTAAGTTTCAAATATTCAGTAGAAATTATCTTGAAAGCTTGCTACATCCTTATGGAAAAATAGAAAGAGAAAGAGGTATTAGTTGGGAAGGAATCAACGATGATTTATGGTTTAGTTCAACGGGAATGGAAGCCAAAAAACACTTAGGATTATTGGGAAAGATGTTAGATGGTTTAGTGTTGTTTGAAGTATATGATAATCCAGTCACATCGGAGGAGGTAAGCGGAAGTTTATTTAAAATATTAGATATGATGAGGGAGCAATATCGAGAGGCAAAAGCGGTTAAAAAACCTGAGCCAAAGTTATCAGATTTAGCGCATTTATGGATTTTAACTCCAAGTGTTAGTCAAGAAGTTCTCGAAGGATTTCGAGGGCAATTATTAGAAGGTTGGGGAGAAGGAGTTTACTTTATGCCACCAGGGATGAGAACAGGAGTTGTCGTTATTGACTCCTTAGCCAAAAATGGAGAAACATTATGGTTAAGGTTATTGGGAAGAGGAGAGGTTCAAAAACAGGCTAGAGAAGAACTCAAGGCATTGCCTTCTACTAATTTAGTGGGTTCAAAGATTAGGAAACTAATGAAAGTTGAGTAGAAACTGAAATACAAGTGTATAAAACTATTAAGTGTATAAAAAGAAAAGAAAATTATTTCATCAAATCCAATAATTCAGAAGTGGAAAGTTTAGCAGAGATATCAGTACCAGACAGAAGAGAATCGGCTAAATCCCGTTTACGATGATGAAGTTGAACAATTTTTTCCTCGATAGTGTCTTTAGCAACCAAACGATAGACAGTAACAGGACGTTGTTGGCCGATGCGGTAGGCGCGATCGGTAGCCTGATCTTCAACAGCAGGATTCCACCAAGGATCGAGATGAATGACATAATCGGCAGCCGTCAAATTTAAACCGGTTCCCCCTGCCTTTAAACTGATAAGAAAGACATCCCCTTCACCAGACTGAAAAGCCTTAACCCGTCGTTGTCGCTCTTTTTTAGGAGTGCTACCATCGAGATATTGATAACTAATCTTTTGTCGTTCAAGATGAGATTTAACAATTTGTAGATGGTCAACAAATTGACTAAAAACCAAAGCCTTATGACGATTATCAAGTAACTCCTCAAGGATTTCTTGAAATAACTGTAACTTAGAACCCTTTAAAGAAGAATAATCAAGAATTAAACTAGGATGACAACAACAACGGCGTAACTTCATCAAAGCAGCCAAAACCTGTAAATGTTTTTGTCCGCCACTGTCATCACTCTCGCTCAATTTTTCTAGGGAATCACGACGTAAAGCCTCATAGAGAGCCATTTCTTCATTACTCAACTCAACGGATAAAAGCATCTCAGTGCGAGGAGGTAATTCAGATAAAACTTGAGTTTTAGTACGACGTAAAATAAAAGGTTGAATTAAGTGTTTCAATTGTTGATGAAGAATTTTATGTTGATCTGACTCAATAGGAGCAATAAAACGGTCATTAAATTGTTTCTTTGACCCCAACAAACCAGGATTAATAAAGCGGAATAAATTCCATAACTCTCCTAAATGATTTTCCAGAGGAGTGCCAGTGGTAATCAACTTAAACTGACCCTGTAACTTCATAGCAGCCTGAGAGCGTTTAGTAGTCATATTTTTAATAAATTGAGCCTCATCTAAAACAATAGTTTGCCAAGAAACCTCAGCCAACATAGCAGCTACTGAATCTTGTTGTAATAAACCATAACTGCAAATTAAGAGATCAAAAGGTTGTAAATTATCTAAAATTTCTTGACGATTACCACTGCCAAATAAGATAGGATTAAGGGTCGGTGCAAACTTAAAACATTCATCAATCCAATTGAAACAAACAGAAGTCGGAGCAACAATTAAAGTGGGCCCATCACTAGCACGAGTGAGAATAGCCGCCAAAGCCTGAATCGTTTTACCCAAGCCCATATCATCAGCCAAACAAGCCCCTACGCCCCAATGAGAGAGACGAGCTAACCAATGAAACCCTTCGAGTTGATAGTCTCGTAACTCCCCCTGAAAGGTACTAGGAAGTTTAGGAGTAAATTCGTGCATGGCTTGAATTTTCTGACAATGTTCCTGCCATTGTTGGTCAACCGTTAAATCCTCAACCTCAGAGAAAAAATCTTGCAAAGCTAAAGTGGACAAAGGATGAAGCTGACGAGCCTGTTTATGGGGTTGAGAAAAAAGACGAAATTCTTCAAGACGTTGACGAAAAGTATCAGTTAAAGCCAAAAACTGACCCTGACCTAAAGGAAGAAAACGACCCGGACTCTGTTCTAATAAGGTCAGCAATTGTTGTAAATCAAAAACCAAAGATTCATCTAACTGTAGCTGACCGGACACCTCAAACCAATCTTGTTGAGAATTAACATTAAGGTGAAGATGAGAAAAACCAGCCGGTTGAGTCACCTTAAGACTCTCCCCTTCAGGCCATTCAACAATAACTCGACCCTCTAAATCCTGTAATTGCAAAAGTAATTCTAAACAAAGTTCAGGGTCATCAAAATCCCATCTACCCGTAGTAGAATCACCAGAAGAAAGAAGGGAACAATCAGCAATGAGAGCGTTAAATAAATCCTTTTCTTTTTCGAGATCACGAGTGGTCTGATAACGCTGACCATCAATTTCAGTAATAACAGTTGCACCACCAGTACCAGGATGATAAAAAGAATGACCTTTCTCAAAAGGGCAGACAACAACCCTAGCACTTAAGCCTTCATCATTCGGTAATAATTGAAGATGAGGAAGAGAGTGAGCTTCAACTTCAATCGCATCAGCAATATCGCCTTCAATATCAGAATGAACCGTGCATAAACTAGAGATAGTATTAATAGCAGCCAAAACCTGTTCTTCGGCCGAGGGAGGAACTCTTAATTGATTACGTTTACCTAAAATAGCAGCAATTTGTTCGTAATCAGAAGTAATAACCAAAACCTTAACAAGATTGATAGTGTCTTGCCAAACGAGAGGGGATTGTTTTTGATAAAGAGGAGGAGAAAGTTTTAAAGTAATCTCTTTTTTACGATTCTTTTTAACTAACAATTCAGGAGTAGCAGCCACTAAGTCAACCTTAGTTTGAGGAGAATCCTCCCAAAAAACGAAAGGATGATCAATTAAGTCAATAATGGCTTCTTTTTCTAAGAGATATTCCACATCACCATAAAAGCCTCTGCTATAAGTATTAATTTTAGAACAAGCCTGATAATCTTGAGCAGTGAGATAACTGAAAGACTCAGGACTACGAGCTAATCGCTTGAGAGCAATGGGACGACCTTGACTCCAAACCCCCTTTTTAGTAAAAACTTGTTCTTTGGGTTTTAAAGACCAATCAGATTTAGATAAACTTAAAAACCAAGCTAAACGTTTTTGATTAGAAGAAGTATTGGTTGTCGATTTTTCAGAAGAGTTTAAATTAATTAAAGCATTTAAACTAAGTTGCCAAGGTTCTTGAAAATCGAGGAGATCAACCAAAGGAGTTACCTCGTTGAGGGGGGTTAATTGATAAATAGTATCTTTCCAGTGACTTCGAGGTTGAAGACGTAAAAGAAGTTGTCCGATTTCAAAGCACAACCAGTAATAACCAGCTTGATAACTTTGAGTCAATAGTTCATTTAATAATTTAGGTAAGCGAGATTTAGCCTCGTCAGGATTTAACCAATAACAACATAAATAAGGGAACAAAGAAAATAGATGAGGAGTGGGAGGTAAATAATGTTCATCCCAATCATTTTTAACCGATAAATCTCCTGAAAGTAGCGAAATAACCTGTTCTAAATATTGACAACTAAGTTTTTTTAAGAAGAGAAGATTATTATCTCGGAGAATAATTGAAAGATAGTCTTGAGCTAATTTAAGAGACTCACTAGATTGGTCTTTAATCAGAGCTAAAATGAAGAAGAAACCAGCAAAAGGCTCGAAAAAAATCTTACGTTTGCGAGTCAGTTTTTTTAATCCTTTGAGAGACTGAGTATAGTAATTAATGGAAGATTGATAATGACCTTTAATAAAAGAGAGAAAACCCAAATAGAAGTTAAGTAAATAATAGTTATCAATAGAAACAGAAATCTCATTGAGGTGTTCTTCAGCTTCAGCTAAACGATTTCTGACGATAAGTTGTTCAATAAAAAGTAATTGGAGGGAATCAGAAGAGCGATCATCGTCTTCGATACAAGTAACTTGTAAGAGTTCAAAATAATCATCACTATTATCGAGATTACTTAATTTTTTAGAAAGAATACTAACCAGAGTTTTTTCAAAGAGAGGTTGAGGGAGACGACGGAACCAGATAGGGTCAAAGGGATTATCCAAAATAGATTCAATGATAGTTTCTAAATGAATATCTTTATTATAAGACTGAGATTCATAGGCTTCTATTTGCTCAGAGATGAAGTCAAAATCTTGACGATAAAGACCAAGACGGATTTCTCTAATTAGTTGTAATTCATTATCGAATTGTCGAATTGGCTCTCCCCAACTCCGTTGTCTAATCGGGATTTTCTGCTCAATAATATTAGCCAATGGTTCAAAAGTATTTTCAATTAAAGTTTCTCTAGTCACTATTTCGATAATTAGAGGATTAACAACTAGCTTTTTTTCGTTATTTTCAATTAACAAGTTATTTTTTAGTAAATGATCAAGAGAAGCTTTTAAAGTTTTAGTATGATAAAATTTTCCTTCTTTATCTTGAATTTCCATTGCTTGAACACAGGCTCGGAGAGGAGTTCGAGTCATGGGTTCATAAATAATTGAGAGCAATTGAATAATGGGTTGATGAAAAGCCGTTTCTTGATGATAAAGATTAATAAGTTGTTGACGTTCTTGAGATAAACTTTGAGACATAACTACTATTTTAAACTCCTAAAAAACAAGAAAAATTAGTAAGAAATAATCAAATTAACCAGAAGAGTCTTTAACAAAAGTATCAACAAAAGATTGAAGAGGAGTGGGATCTTTTCGACGGTTATGAGAACGGATATTTTTGACCTTACCGACCTGATTGACTTGAGTAACTAAAGAAGAATGAACCTCTAGGAATCGCCCAGCAGCAGCACGATTAATGCCGAACGTTTTCTCTAGTAAACCACGGTTAACAGCCCAGGAATCGTCGGGATGATCTTGATTCCATTGGAGAATAGCTGATGTAATGTTTTTAGCTCGCTCAACAGCACTATCATTTCGTTTTCTGGTTTGTTTTTGTTGAGTCTTTGGAGTCTTTAGAGTCTGATGAGTGTTTGTTTTGCGATCGGTCTTTTTAGGAGTCGTATCGGTTTCAATGGGCAGAGAAAGCTGTTCGCCAAACAGAGCTTGACGAGCAACTTCCATGCGATCACTTATCACTTTAAATTCTTGATTTTCCTGTTGTAATTGATCATTTTCTGTTTGGAGTTGAGAAAGCTGTTGTTTTAAGTGAGCATTATCTTGTTGAAGCTTTTGGATTTTAGTTTGAAGGGATTGAACCGCATTGTCATCACCATGATAATGATGGTTCTCATGATGCTCACGCTCAAGAGACTGAAGACGTTGAGTTAACCAAGCCAGGGTCTGTGACTGATTAGAGAGGGTTTGAGCCAAAAGGGGATCAACAGACGGTTGCGCGGGTAATACGGGGGCATTAAGTTGTCGATCTATCCATTTCAAGAGTTCATCAACCATTTCCTCATCAGATCCTGATAGATCAAGTTTTTCAAAAATAGGTCGTAATGTAGAGAGAGTCAAATTAGTCTGTTTAGGGGAATCTAGTTGTTGCTCGACCCATTGAATAAGGGCTTGATAAATTTGTTCATGGGTTCCTTGAAGTTTGAGACGATGGGCAATCCGTTCTAAATGCTGGTTTAAGGGTCGAGAAGGACGAGGTGTATAGTTATTAGTTAATTGTGTATAGTTATCCAGAGTCTCGTCAAGATTATCAAAAGGAAGATGACTCGTTATCGCCCCAGAAATATAGGGAAGACAATGGCTGTTAATTTGATTGGGAGTAGCATAGAGTAAATCTCGAACATCATCATGGTTCTTTAATCGCTTTCTTGTTTCCAAAACAACATGACCAGGAACCAAAGTTTTGAGAGGATATTTAGCCCCCAATCCCGTGGGAGAAAAGAGAAGAGTAAACTGATCATCATGAGGTTCAAAGGTAGCTGACTTAAGTAATTCTCCAGGACTACGACCAGTAACAGCCATTAAACCAGCCATAATGACGGTATAACTATCACTATTTAACATTTCAGATAAGCCCTTTTCTAGCTCTGATTGTCTAGTTTGTGATAGTTCAGAGGGAATGAGAGACACCGAAGATGGAGATGGGTAAGAAGTGGTAATGGGGGAAGTTTTGGTTTGAGTAGTCACTGTTTGAGGGGGGAAACTAGGTTGATTTTTGTCTGAGGGATGATCCAGCAAAGGAAACTCAGATAAGAGAATGCCCTTATCAGTAAGAGGCTGATGGTCGTCATCAACCAGATAATAATGGAAGTAATGGGGCGTAGCTGAACTATTAACCGCAATTTGTTCAGAAAGAGTATGACCAAGGTAATGTTGAAGGAAACGGTGTTGATGTTGAGATTGGGGGCAAAAATAATGGATAGCGATCGCCCCGTAAACTCCTCTGAGACGATGGATAGAAACATACTTTTTCTCTGGGAGAACAGGGACAATACCCGTTTCTTGGAATAACTTGATCACGATTCGGTTAACCTGGACATTGAAGGATTTAACCTGAGTATTGGATGAAGGGAGGCTATGAAGGTGAGCAATGGTAGGAATAGCTCTAAACCTTTCAATGGCCGACATAACTTCAGTAGCTGGCAAAATGGTTAAGATATCAAAGCTAGTTTCATCTCCTTTTTTTTTCTTCTGTTGACCTTGAAAATGGAGTAAATAAGGATGATTAGTTTGAGTAAACGTCCCTTTACTCAAAACTTCTGTATGTCGTCGTCCTGTGGCTCCGGCAATGGCGATAGCGAGTTTGAGGTCTTGATGGGGTTCGGTTGTTGGGGTCTGAAGTAATTGTTGAATTTGTTGTGTATAACTAGATAAGTGTACAGGTTGTAAATTATCCTGTCGTTGGTTATTAACATCAGTGGTTTGATTTCTTAGTTGTTGGTAGGTTTGAGAATCGTACTTGAGATAGGTGAGAGCATAGTGTTCGTGTGCTTCTACTTTTTTCCCTGTATCCCGTTTTTGATAAGTGTATCGGTGAGAATTGTCAGGGTTTAAATGGATATCATTCTGTTCAATCGCTTTGGCGATGGCATGACGGTATTTTCCGAGAATGTCAGAAGCAATGGTGTTTTGAGGGTAGCCCTCTTCCAACAGAGCAATCTCTCGTTCACAGAATGACTGTATAGCGTCTTTCGATTTAAGGGTTTTAAGATGTTCGATGAACCAATCAATGAGGATTTGACGCTCATCAGAGGTCATTTTCGTTCGCTTACGGGCTTGAATGCGATCGTGGTAATTAGCGACGGCTTCATCTCGAAGTGCCGTCAAATTCTCCCGTTGACAAAAGTTACTCAGACTTTGTTGTTGTTCTGTCGAAGCCATGAATCTATGGAAGGCTAGTCAGCCGAAAAACTTTAGCTATGTTTCTATAATAAGTGTATAATAATCAAAGAATCAAGCTAAGGTAAAAAAATGATAAGTAAAAAGAATTCTGGAGCAAAAGGTTTATGGAAGAATCAGTGATTTATCAAGATATAATAGCTAAAGGAGAACTTAAAGTAATCTTACGTCAAATCAAGAGGCGCTTTGGAGAATTGCCTTCTAATACCTTGTCTCAAGTCCGTGGACTATCCGTTGAGCAACTAGAAGAATTAGGGTTTGCTTTACTTGAGTTCCAAAGTGAAGAGGATTTGAGAAAGTGGTTAGACAAATGAGCAGTTAGAAAGATGAAGTAAAGGTGTATGAATGTATGACTCAACTTGTAAATTTATAGCTGCGAAATTTGGTTCAGATTTAGCTAAATGGTTGCTAGGAAAAGAGATGGAATTAACGGAATTAAAGCCGTCAGAATTATCTTTAGAGCCAATTAGAGCCGATAGCCTAATTTTCCTAGAATCATCAGCCTTAATCTTGCATATAGAATTTCAGACAGATCCTGACGAGGATATTCCCTTTAGGATGGCAGACTACAGATTAAGATTGTACCGTCGCTATCCCAATAAACAAGTGCATCAGGTGGTGATTTACCTTCGTCGAAGTGGTCAGGCAGTAGTGAATCAAGATGTGTTTGAGTTACCAGGGACAAGACACGAATTTAGGGTAATAAGACTGTGGGAAGTACCATACCAGCCATTGTTAGAGTCCCCTGGACTATTCCCCTTTGCGGTGTTATCTCAGGAAACTAACCGAGAAATGGTACTGGGAGAAGTGGCAAGACGGATTGAAGAAATTGGCGATCGCACCAATAGAAATAATGTGGCTGCATCCACCGCAATCCTAGCTGGGTTAGTATTGAATAAAGACACTGTAAGTAAATTGTTGAGGGAAGACATTATGAAAGAATCAGTGATTTATCAAGATATAATAAGTAAAGGAGAACAACAAGAAGCTAGAAAACTAATTCTTCGTCAACTAAGTCGATGTTGTGGAGAATTAGCTCCTAATATAATTTCGCAGGTTCATGGATTATCTGTTGAGCAACTAGAAGAATTAGGAGAAGCTTTACTTGATTTCCAAACTGAAAAGGATTTGGAAAAATGGCTCAAAAAAGTGTATAAAACAAAAAGTGTATAAATCTGTCGTTTTGACCAATAGAGTAAACTCTCTCTCATCTTTTATTTAGCTATTTAGCGATCGCAAAAAGATTCGCAAGCGGTGCGCCCTCAAGCTAAAAAGGACTCTGAACAAGGTTCTTGTCTATATTAAGGGAAAACCCCCCTAAAACCCCCCTAACAATCTAAGTAATAGCTATTAAAAGCTATTTATGATGAGCTAGGAAGAGGAAGATTCAGTCTTTAGAGATCCCTCTCCTCTAATACCGCTTCTTGTCATGAAATATCTCTCAGCGATCGCTTATTTTTAATTAGAAGTTTGAGTGTATAATGTGATAAATAGGTGTATATTAAGTAACAGTATTGATATACACCTATAATGGGTCGTGAGATGGGGGGCTGAAACCCTCTCCCCACAAGCTTTTTAGCTTCCACTAGAAATGTCGAGTAACAGGCTTTATGTCATCGTTAACAGGATAAATGTCCGCATCTGAAAGAGGCTAGAAGGCATATTAGAAGGGAATTATAGGCTGTGGGAAGTAGAAAAAGACGATTAACACGATAAATGTCATAAATTGAAGGAATAAATCTCACGGTATTTGTCACGGATCTCACAATAATTGTGGTTCCGTTGCAAAACTTTAAAAGTACAAATACTCTATCTTTTTCTA
>NZ_AAXW01000047.1 GCF_000169335.1 Crocosphaera chwakensis CCY0110 | reverse complement strand
CAGCTGTGTTATTTAAAGTAGCATCAAATTCAAGTTCAATGTTGAAACCAATCAATTCCCCTAGACTAGAATCAAAACCATCGAAACTTAGAGTTGTATCACCACCTAAAGAAGCAAATGAAAAGGATTGCTCTTGAACAGGGGTAAATGATGCTGCACTGGCAACACTAGCAAATATCATTGTGCTTAGGGAACTAGCTGCAACAGTTTTTAAGATAGATACCATAGGGAACTCCTCATTATGTTAAGAAAAATCAAAAAACAATCGGTAAGATTAACAGAGAGTAAGATTACAGATTTTATATAAACGTAAAATTCCATGAAAGTCAAGCTTAGAAGGATAAAAATTCGTTATCCTTCGTAAAAATTTCTAAATTCTCCTTGATATTATTGTCAACAATACCTAAATCTTTTTTATACTCAGATTAGCTTTGCTTTAGAAACTCGTTTTCAGTGATTAGTAATCAGTGACCAGTGATCAATTGAATCATTAATTGTTAAGGATTAACCCCGTTTTTTCAATTCCGTTTCAATAGCATGAATTACTGTTTCTAAGACATGAACGCGAGCATAATATTTATCATTTCCAGGTACAATTGTCCAAGGAGCATACGGGGTACTGGTACGGGCAATCATTTGATTAACAGCGACATAATATAACGGCCATTTTTCTCGATTTCTCCAATCTTCATCCGTCAATTTATAGCTTTTAAACGGATCATTTTTTCTGTCTTCAAATCGTTTTAATTGTTCTTCAAAACTGATATGTAACCAGAACTTAACGATGACATATCCAGACGCACTTAACTGTGCTTCAAACTCATTAATTTCTTTATAAGAGCGTCGCCATTCTAACTCCGAAGCAAAGCCTTCTACCCGTTCTACTAAAACTCTTCCGTACCAACTTCTATCAAAAATTCCTATGCTTCCTTGGGGTGGAATTTGTCGCCAAAATCGCCATAAATAATGATAGTTTAATTCTTCAGTTGTGGGAGCCGAAAACGCCTGGACTTGATAACTTCTTGGATCTAAAGTATCAGTTAACCGTTTAATTGCTCCCCCTTTTCCGGCTGCGTCCCATCCTTCAAATAGCACTAAAACAGGAACCTTTTTTTTGAAAATTTGTAACTGTAATTCTCTTAATTTAACCTGTGCTTCCCGTAATCGTTGTTTATAGTCATCCTTGGGTAAATGTAACCCTAAATCTATTTTTCCTAAAAAATCTGGTTCTGTGGGTTGTAACTCTGTTTGAGGGGGTAAGGAGGGAATATCGGTTTTTGGCAGTCTTAGACGATCTAACGCTTGGGTAATCGTCCCTACAATTTGAGATAATACCTTAACCCTTGCCCAACGTTTACAGTCCCCTTCTACCAACGTCCAAGGAGCGTGACCGGTACTGGTATAGGTTAACATTTCCTCAGCAAAAGCTGCGTAGCGATCATATTGTTTGGACTGTTGCCAATCTTCTGGACGAACACGCCACGATTCTAGCTCATCCGAAGCATATTTTTTTAGTCGCTTTTTGAGTTCTTTTTGACTCAAATGTATCCAAAATTTAGCCATCGCTACGCCATCATCTACTAATTGCCTCTCAAACGCATTAATATCTCGCATTAACAAAGGAATACTACCATCTGTTTCTATTCCAAATAATCGATCTTCTAAAACATGGGTGTACCAACTATGGTAAAAAATGCCGATACTGCCTTTTGGGGGTAAAGTATGCCAAAATCTCCAGAGAAAAGGATATTTTTTCTCTTGTTCTGTGGCTGCTAAAATGGGATGAACGTTAAAGCCACGGGGGTCCATATAACCGATAGTTTTCTGTAATAATTTTCCCTTCCCTGCTGCAGCCCAACCTTCTAAGACAATGACGACTGGTAGTTTATGTTCCCAACAGTCTTTTTGTAGCGATCGCAACTGTCGCATTAACACTTCTATCTCAGTCTTATAAGTCTCTTTATCTAAGGTTAATGTGAGATCCAGAGTATCTAACATGGTTAAGTAATAATAAGTATTATGGGATATATGAATAGACTTCCCAGTATAGAAGCAATGGACTAAAACGATTCTTGATTTTGGCTTTTCTTAAGGGTAAAATGCCCTATCCTAAGTAAGTAAAACCGATTAAGGGCGATCACTGTTAGAATCGTTCTTAACTTATGTTTAGGAGTAACTTGTGTCTGATAGCAAACCCACAATTTTAGTCACAGGAGGAGCCGGATACATCGGTTCTCATGCCGTTCTATCCTTACAAAAAGCGGGTTATAATGTTATTGTCTTTGATAATCTTTCTTATGGTCATCCTGAAATTATTAAAGATGTTTTAAAGACTGAATTAATTGTCGGAGACACGAATGATCGCCCTCTATTAGATGAACTATTTTCTACTAGAAATATTGCTGCTGTCATGCACTTTGCTGCTTTTATTGCGGTAGGAGAATCAGTTAAAGATCCTGGTATTTATTATCAAAATAACGTAGTGGGAACGTTAACTTTATTAGAAGCGATGATGGCTGCCAATATTAAGAAGTTTGTCTTTTCTTCTACTTGTGCTATTTATGGAATGCCTCAAGAAATTCCTATGACCGAAAGCCATCCTAATAATCCATTAAGTCCCTATGCTTCTAGTAAGTACATGGTAGAAAAAATTCTCAAAGATTTTGATAAAGCCTATGGATTAAAATCCGTTATCTTCCGCTATTTTAATGCGTCAGGGGCTGATCCATCTGGTAATTTAGGAGAAGATCACACCCCCGAAACCCATCTAATTCCTTTAGCCTTATTAACTGCTTTAAAAAAACGAGACCATCTGTTTATTTTTGGCACAGATTATGATACTCCTGATGGCACTGCGATCCGGGATTATATTCATGTTAATGATTTAGCATCAGCCCATGTTTTAGGGTTAGAATATCTTTTAGATGGGGGTGAAAGTGAAATGTTTAATTTAGGAAATGGTAATGGATTTTCTGTTAGACAAGTGATCGAAATGTCTAAAAAAGTAACAGAAATTGATTTTCTGGTCAAAGAAAGCGATCGCCGCTCAGGGGATGTTCCTATGTTAGTAGGAAGTAGTAAAAAAGCGAAATCTATTTTAGGTTGGAAGCCTCAATATTTTGAGCTTGAAACAATTGTAAATCATGCTTGGCAGTGGCATCAAAAACGTCACGGAAATTCCTAAAGTCTTGATTCCAATTCCTAAAAACTTTTATTATTTATATAAAAATGATTCAAAATAACTCAAAAATAGAAACAATTTTAGAACGCATGGGAGAGACAGTTATTGCAACCACTGAAATTGTGGAAAGTTTAACAGAAAAAATGGAAAATCTAGTTGAACAAATGCAACAACAAGAACAACAAATACAACAACAAGGTTATCAAATATTTGCTTTAAGTGAATCTATTCAAACCCTAGTAGATGCACAAACAGAGTCCAGAGAACAACTTACGCAATTAACTTATTTAATCCATACTTTAGTGAATAGTCTAGCTTCACAAGAATAAAAACATCACTATTTTTTTCAAGAAATTACTATTACAGTGAGGAACATAACATTATGAAGTTTTCTACAAAAAAGTCTCTTGCTTCAACGCTATCTCTATTAACAGTTTTGATGAACTTATTCTTAATAAGTTGTGCTGAAACTAAAATATCCCAATGTCAAAAAATTATCCTTTTGACCCAAAAAATGGCTGAAGAAAGTGAAACTTATCGTCAAACCACTGACATTAAAAAAGTTTTACAGGTTGCAGATTTATTTGAAGAAACTTCCCAACAAATGAAACAATTAAATATAGAAGACGAACAATTACAAGAATATCAAAAAGGATTCGCTGATATTTATCAAGGAAATGCAGATACGACTCGTCAGTTCGTCGCTGCATTGAATAATAAAGATATTGATAGCGCGAAATTAATGCAGCAACAAGTTCAACAACTGGGTAAAAAAGAACAAGATTTAGGAACAGAAATGAATGCTTATTGTCAAGAAGATTAGATATAGTGTTTCCCGAACTCAGGTTAAATTACAATACCAGTTCTTGAAGGTAATAAGCCCCACTCTCAACGAAGTAGAGTGGGGTACTTCACCGTTCCAATTTATTAGGAATTCTCTGACACCCTCCTGGAATGGTGGCACGACTCTGTTCTCCACCCCATGCACATAAATAATAATGTTGTTCTGGGGTCAAATTTCTCACCTCAGCCAAGTTACAGTTTTCAATCACCACCCCTGTATAGGCACCAGTAATATAATCAGGAGGATGGGTTCTAGAGCGTGGACTAGCGGTTTCTACGGAGCCATAGAATAAACGAGTGCTTTTGAGATCAGCCCCTTTGAGGTTAGCGTCATACAAGACGGTACGGGATAAATTAGCTTTCACTAAATCACAACCGCTTAAGTTAGCACGAACCATATTCGCTTCACTTAAATCAGTCCACCGTAAATCTTGACCAGATAAATTAGCACCAGCTAACATTACCCCTAAATTAATAACTCGTACCCCATAAGCCCGATCTTCAGCATAACCCCCAACACCATCTAACATGGGTCTTCCTAGACGACTATCTCGCATTAACGGAGTTAATAATCGTGATTGAGAGAGAAACCGTAAAATTTTAGCTTTTCCCACCCCATCAACACTGGTCAGGATAGATGCGGTTCTTCCTTCGGCAATAGAACGTTCTTGAGGCCAATCTTCTAACATTCCTTCTCCGTCTAAAACTAAATCGGAAATGCCCTGAAAATAAGTATCAATGGTTTGTTGTTGAGTAATACGATTTTGCTGTAGGGTTAAGTCTTTGGAGATAACATATTGAGCCCAGGCCACATACACGGCTAAAATAGCAATCATAATTTGCCCCAAAGCACCAACCCACTCAGCCCAAGAGCCAAACTCGTCGTATTTAAACTGATTAAGCCAATTACCAATGGTTTGATAAATGCCTAAATAATAAAAAATGCCTGCTATAGAGAAAACAAAAACCGTAAAACCGGTTAAGGTTTCTCTTTCTTCGGGGGTGAGATATCTTAGAAACCAATTTTTGAGAGAGGGAAGGATTACCCTTAGAGAGAGGATTAAAGCAACCATAGCACTGGTTAACCCCACCCAAGGTAACTGTAAGAGTAACCCTATCCCCATAACGCCAATGGTCGTTATAAGTAACCAAGGATTAGAGGATTTTACTTCTTGGAGATATAAAGGTTTTGGTGACTCTGGGGGTGACACCAAATTGATAGATGATACTGAGGTTTTTGTCGGATTGGATGTGGGTGAGGAGTTAATCTCTTCTTTGCCATTAGCTTCTGAAGATGAAACAGAAGAAGACTCAGGAGGGATTGTCATATTAGGTTGTATCTGTTTAAGGTTAACTGTTTTAATTTTATCTTTGAATGATGTCAATGAAAATTGAGAAGTACTGACCCCAACCAGGCTAAATATTATACGTTAAAGGATTAACACTTAACCTAAACGAGCAACCACTTTACCCCAGTCTTGCCAAATCTCGCCAATAATTTGTAGTTCTTGAAAACTTAAGGTTTTAGCTGCTTGTTCTGCTTTGTGCTGAGATACACCGGCTTTAACCAGTTGTTGTTGATAAGATTGTTGAAGTTGCTCACAAGTCATTGTTTTGTCCTCTAAAATTTATTGACAATGGTTCTTGACTACCAGTGTAAGGGGCCTATGTAAGCTTTCATGTAAGCTTTGATGTATAAGTTAGTGAGTGGTTGAAAAATAACACCATTAATGGTTCTATGTGTGATTTCAACTACGCTTAAATTTCCCAGATATTGCTAAAATATTAATATTTATTTACAATACTTTACTGACTTATCTATCTTCTGCTAAATCCCATGAAAAGCAACAACCAAAACGAAGGAAAATTTGGCTTCACAGGCTATGCTGAAAACTGGAATGGCCGCCTAGCTATGATCGGTTTTCTTTCCGCTTTAATCGTGGAATTAGTCACGGGTCAAGGGGTATTACACTTTTGGGGTTTACTGTAATCAGAAGATCCTCTAATCTTTGTCAATCTCGTTACTTGAGCTGGGTTTTTTAACAATCCAGTTTTTTTAAATCAACTCTTATTTAATTCGCATCTTGCACCTTGAATAAAATTGGCTATTCCTTTGAAGATGCTCTGACTAAAGAAGCGATAGTAAGGGCTAATATTTTAGGCTCAATGGGTTTAGCAATATGTTTTTGAAAACCACTTAAAAACGCTTGTTGATAATCTTTTTCTCCTGCATGAGCAGTAACAGCGATCGCAGGAATAACTTTTCCTTGTTCACAGGGTAAGCGTCTAATCTGTTGAAGAAGAGTATAACCATCCACATCGGGCAAACTAATATCACAGATTAATACATCAGGCTGAAAATGAGCAAAATGACTCAAAAACTCTCCTGCGGAGCTAACTATCTTCATTTTTGCCCCATATAAACTTAGCAACGTCTCTAACATCTCCCGAGTATCTTGACTATCATCTACTGCCAGCACCTTAATTCCCACCAGATTAATTTCCTCTGACGATAAGTAATCACTCCAGTCAACGATCGCGCTACGATTTAACCAAGGTAGGGTAATGAGAAAAGTTGCACCTTTGTCTTCTCCTAAGCTATCGGCAACAATGGTACCACCGTGGGCATCTACTAAATATTTAACAATGGATAACCCTAAGCCTAGTCCTCCATAATGACGAGTTATCGAAACATCTTCTTGACGGAAAGATTCAAAGATATGGGGAAGAAACTCTGGATCAATGCCTTTGCCTGTATCGGTTACTGTAATTTGGACTTGCTGATTAACTTGTTCGAGATTAATCATCACTTTTCCCCCTTCTGGGGTAAATTTGATAGCATTGGAAAGTAAATTCCAAATAATCTGCTGAATTCGTCCTTGGTCTCCCTTTATATAGCAATTATTGCTCAAATTTACTTTTAGTGAAATATTTTTCCTTTCAGCTGCCATTCTTACCACTTCGATTGCTGCTTTAATAGTGGATGATAGATCCACTGGGGTCATATTAAGCGTAATCTTACCCCGTAGGATTTTAGCCATATCAAGCAGATCATCAATTAACTGAGTTTGTAATTTGACATTACGCTCAATAACAGCAAGTGCTTCTTCTACCTGTTGTTCCTCTAATTTTTTAGTTTGTAGCAATTGAGTCCAACCCAAAATAGGATTAAGGGGAGACCGCAATTCGTGGGATAAAATAGAAAGAAATTCATCTTTAATGCGATTCGCTCGTTCTGCTTTTTCTCGTACGGTGCGTTCTTGTTCTAAGAGTTGAAGACGCTGTTGTTCAAGTTGCTTAGCGTTTTCAATATCCGTGGCGGTTCCAAACCATTTGATAATTTTTCCCCGATTATTTTTTAAAGGGACAGCTTGATGTAAGTGCCAACGATAAACACCATCATTTCGACGCATTCTACCTTCTGCTTGATAATTAGTCGCGTTTTCTTGAGCTATTATCCATTTGCGATTGAGTGTGGTTATATCTTCAGGATGAACCACAGTTTCCCAACCTTGGGTTTGTACCTGTACTAAGGTTAGTCCGGTAAACTCAGACCAGCGTTGGTTAACATCCATCACTTTACCTTGACTGTCGGCTGTCCAGACCAATTGAGGAATGGATTCTACTAAATATCGATAGCGTTCTTCACTATTCCGTAGTTCAGCGATCGCTTGTTCTCGTTGCAGTTCAGCAGCGGTTTTTCCCGCAAAAATTTCCAGTAATGCTTCGGGGTTTAATGATTCATCGAGAGGCTCATCGTGAAGAACATTGAGAATGCCAAGCACTTCTCCTTGAGCATTTTTCAGAGGTGTACCCAAATAACTCTCAATTCCCAATTCTTGGAGTAAAGTATCATCAGGAAAAAAGTTGCTAACCTGGCGTCGATACAAGCAGGTTCCTTGCTTAATGACTTGTTCGCAGGGAGTACCACAGAGATCGTACTCTATATTGTCACTGAGTTGGCCATTGATCCAAGCAGCAAGGGTTTTGATGCGAGGAGGATAAGTAGGCAGTAGTTCTCCGACATAAGCATAACGAACGTTAAATAACTCAGCGACAACCCGAACTACGGTTTCAAAAAAGGCTGACCCTGTGATTTTTGAATATTCTACCAACTTATAGAGAGCCATTTCTATCCGCTTGCGATCGCTCATATCGACATAAACTCCCACACTTCCCCTAGGGTTACCCAATTCGTCAAATAGGGGGATCGCATGACCATATAAATTAAATACCTTCTTATCTTTTCTAACAATTTCAATTTCGATATCCCGCAGTTCTACCCCGTGTTTAGAAACATACATTTGGGGAAGATTTTCACCTGTTAATCTCTGTCCATTTTGATACACTGTAAACGGCGGATCAGGGTGTTCTGATAGCATAACAGCTGAGGCATTGGCATTTTTAGGCATTTTTAGCAGATGAGAAAAAGCTGGGTTTAGCCTGACGACACGACAATCTATATCTTCTGCAATAGCAATATTAATGGGAATAGTATCAAACAAGGTTTGTAGTTCATTAACACGACGTTGTAATGTTTGGTTTAAATCTTTTATTTCTGTTTCTGTCACTTGCAGTTTTTCAAAGTTTTTGCGAATTTTCTCTTGTGCGCTTCGCAAATTGCCGATTAAATGACTAATTAATATTCCTTCACTGACAAAAAGTATAATCCTCAGACCTGCTCCTATGTCTCTTATCTTCCATTCGTACTGCGGAAGCAAAAAGTAGTAACTTGTCAATATTGCCGACAAAAGAGTGGCCAAAATGCCGGGTCTTCGTCCACCATAGAAAGCACTAATAGCGATCGCTCCAAAAAAGAGTAACAAAGACGCTTGAGCTAAGTTGAAAAATGGATCAAGTGCTAATAGGAATGCGAAAGCCATTAACACCGAGGTAATTGCCACTCCATAGCTTTTACAATATTGCATTAGTTTAATTTTGGTCATCTTGGCCCGTCAAATTTTATATTTGCCCGACTCCTCTAATTAATTTTTATCTGTTTTTTCAGTTAAGTTACTTTTTGTTTTACTTCTACCATATTTTTTAGTTAAATGTAGCAATTCCAATATTTATTAGGTGCATAAGCTATTTTTCTGAGGTAAAAAGAAAATATTAAGACAATCCACTTACCTGATGCTTAAGGGGATTTTTCACGAGTCCGATAAAGGCGATACAGGATTTGATGCTATTTATGTTTAAATTAGAAATATTTTATCCCATGACCATATAAATTAGTATCTTCCTTTTTATAGATATGTTACAGTATTGGTGAATTTCACAACTGAGAACAAAAGTATTTCACTCAAACCCAAAAAATTTGACCGACTATTATTCCTGCTATCAGAAGCAGGGTAAAAGTAGTAACACCGAATATCAGCGAGGGATTTTTGGTCTATCAAAACTGTTCCATATCGATTTCTAGGCCAGCAACAAACATCAAGTAAATTTTACCGATGTCTTTTAGAAGCACCATCGTTTCTGACTTGCTGTTGAGCAAACCTAAACCACTACCACCAAAGAGAACCCCGACTACTAATAAACTGACCAATCTGAGTAAACGCAGTTTTTCAAATATGGGAGGGATTAAAAAAATGCTCCCAAGAAGTAACGCGAAGGAAAAGATAGGTTTACGTATAGTAGCCGAGATTGATTCCATTTATTTAACAATATTTTGCAAAAAAGGAATAAACTCTATTCTGGTAGTCAGTTAACTTTAATAACTCCATCTACAGACACAAAATAGTGCTATTTGTTTAAGGCACATTTAATCTGATTATTCAACGAATTTAATTTATTCTGTCTGAAAATAGCAATTTATTGGCTAAGAGTTTGGATTAAATAACAGGATTTAACTAGGATTAAAAAGCTCTATTCTCGGTCTAACAAAAACCTAAATCTCTTCCAAAACAAGCAATTTTATACTTTTTTTATTAAATTTTTACGACATTCATATGACATTCACGTGACACTCAGTTAGTTCTATCTAAAGGATAAGTAAGTACAAAAAACTTATAAAAAAAGATAAGCATTAAGATAGAGAACAACAGGGGATAATTTTTATTATTGTAAGAGTATTGAAGAGTACAAAGAATTCAATAACTAAAGTTAATTTCCCTTGAAATTATCTAAGCTTTTGGCTATAAATCTTGACTATTACTATTGATTAATTTTGTGACCTTTCAATCAAATTACATGATTTTCAAACAGCTATCTTACAAATTTGTCCCCTTTGGCTTAGTGTTTTCCAATTAAGGACAACCTTCTCACTCTGAGGATCTCAATCGCAAAATTGTGAGACTAGCTGTATTTTTTATGAGGTGAATTATGAATTTCTCAGAATATTCTGCATTAGGATTAGGTGTATTTTCTAGCTACATTGATGCAGCGAAGGCCCTAGAACAACTTCAGCATGAAGGTTTTTCCAAAGATCAACTTTCTTTTATAGCCAAATTAAGCGATAACTACGATCACTTAACAGCACCCTTATCGGGAGATCGATACGTAACATCACTGCCTTCTGCTTCCAACCCCATCGAAGATAGTGGGTTAACTCGCTTAATGAATTCAGTTTCTCCTGTAAGCAGCTACTCTGTACCAAGAATTGGCTATGTAATGGCAGGAGGAAGATTAAGTGAGTTGTTCTATGACTCATCCAGGTCCGAAACGCAAGAGCCTTTACTCGAATTTCTCAGTTCTCTAACCATTCCTGAATTGTCAGCGCGACTCTATAAAGATCGCATTCGACAAGGGGATTGCTTAATTCTCGTTGGCGCTTCTAAAAACCATCTCACTGCAGCAGAAAATGTCTTAGCTCACTATCAAGTTCAAGACTGGAAAATGGTTACAGTTAACCAACCCGATACGACTCACGCCAGTTCTCAGCGTCAGGCGATTGGTGTTTTTAAAAACTACAATGATGTTGACCTAGCTATTCGAGAGTTACAGCGATCTGCATTTCCTATGGAACAAGTATCTGTAATTACCCGTAATCGTGATGACGTTACGTTAGGCGCTCGCCGTAGCCCAGTTGATGAAACCCTAGTAGATAAAAAGCTCCCAGACACATACGTCTCTAATGGAGAACCTCATTATCAAACAGGTAAAGGAGCGCAAACAGGAACCCTTGCGGGGGGTTCTTTAGGCGGACTCGCAGGACTTTTAGTGGGATTAGGAACGTTAGCTATACCCGGTGTTGGCCCCATTTTACTTGCAGGTACTGCAGCAACGGCGATCGCAACCACTGTTGCTGGGGGAATCATGGGTGCAACCGCAGGCGGGTTAATTGGCGCATTAGTAGGTCTAGGCATTCCAGAAGGCCGAGCTAAAGTTTATCAAAAGCATTTGTCTAAAGATCACTATCTTGTAATGATTTCGGGTACCTCAGCAGAAATTACTCAGTCTGAGCAAATCCTAAAATCCCACGGGGTCGAAGAATGGGAAGTTTATGACTTACCGACTCAAAGCAATTCTGCGAGTTGTGAGAATGGCTTAAACCATAGTATTAATTCTTCCTCGACAATACCGTCAACGATGCCGCCGACAATGCCTCCGACTAATGATCCTGTCACTCCCACTGCTTTTCCTTACTAACTTGACAAGATTCAGTTAGTCAGAGAATACACCGTTTTTTAAACGGCAAAATATTCTCAAGTGTTTTCACTGTTCACTTCAAACACTACGCATTAAGGTGACGAGTACAGCTTACATAAATGCCTTATGCGTAGTCTCCTGCTCTAACTCACATAATAATAAGAAGGTAATAATGATGAAACGTTTAATGGTCTTAGCGGTTGTCACAAGTTTTTCTTTGTTAGGACTCATTGCTTGTAGTGTTCCTAATGAAAATTCGGACAATCGAAATAATTCCAATGTCATTCCTGGCGACAAAGAGACAATTCGTGAAAATCAACTTGAATCAGATGTCAGGGCCCGCAAACAACGAGAAGATTTATCGGGTGATGAAGACTCGCAAGACGGTAGTATTGTTGCCGATAATCAGTTGAGACAGACTGTTCAAAATGAGCTAGACCAGCAACTGCCAGGCAATAAACTTGAAGTGTCATCTGAGAACGGTACGGTTACTATATCGGGTGAAGCCAACTCCGCTGAAGAAATGGAGCGCGTCAAATCGATTACTAATAATGTTGAAGGGGTTCGTCGGGTCAATTTAAAAGCTAGGACAGTTTCACAAAATCCTGTCAACTAAGTTAGTTTGATTCTTTTTTTCTTGTAGTAATAAGCAAAATTTATCACTTTTAGGTAACGGGTAACAGAGAATAAAATGTAACGAAAATTATAATTCAGACCTGAAAGAGTTGCTAGTTTTGAAATTGAAATACTAATCTAAACAGTGAAGAAAATAGATTCTTCACTGTTTTTATGTGTTGTTTATTATTTTTCCTCTCCAGTAAATTTGTTCATAAGATCACTTTTCAATTCATCTAAATCAAGTTTTTTAGCTTCATTTTCCTGTTCGCCTCTTTCACTGGCTTCTTCTGATCGTTTTGCTTGTGCTTCGCGCCTTTTTTCCTTAGCTGCTTCGTAGTCTATTTGATCGGTTGATATTTCCTTTTGAATAGTGGTTGCATCACGCTCTAATACATCCGCAAAGGCACAATTGTAATTTTCTCCTCCCCAAGCTAGGCTCAAAAGCAAGATCACTGAAAGCAAAAAAGCAGTTAAAACACGATAGGCTTTTTTGATAAAAGATTGAAACAGTAGAGACATTTTTCCCTCTAGAAGTTAATGAGTAATTCAACTATCTATCAAACTTGATCGTGATAGTTTATATCATCTACCTTTAGATTGAATTTTAGTAATTCTAGTTATACTCCTTAAACTCCATAACCAGTTTTAAGTTAATATGGTTTTTTCTAATAATTTCCCCTGATCATCAAAATCATAAATAATTGGCACTCCAGTGGCTAATTCTAACCCTGGAACTTCATCCGGCTTAAGGTTATCTAATTCCATGATCATCGCTCTCAAAGAGTTACCGTGAGCAGCAACTAAAACGTTTCGTCCTCGCTTCACGTGATCTAAAATGCGGGTTTGGAAATAGGGGACGACTCGATTTTTTGTATCTTCTAAACTTTCGCCACCAGGAGGACGAGAAGAGTAAGAACGTCGCCACTCATGAACTTTTTCTTCACCAAATTTTTTGGCGGTTTCGGCTTTATTTAACCCTTGTAAATCGCCATAATAACGTTCATCTAACGCTTGAGCAGTAAATATTGGTAATTCTTGATAAAAATTACCTGCATATTTATCCCAACCGTGCCAATCGGGATCATCAGAATTATGTTGAATAACGGGTATTTTCCCGCCACAAATTTCGTCGCATTCTGTTAAACAAACAATAGCACTTTCAATACTTCTGATCAGTAAACTGGTAAAACAAACTTCAATTTTATAGCCTTGATCTCGCAATTTACAAGAAGCAACTGTTGCTTCTGCTCTACCTCTTTCACTTAAGGGAACATCCACCCATCCGGTAAACTTGTTAGCAGCATTCCAAAGACTTTGTCCGTGACGTAATAGGATTAATTTTGCCATAATTATTATTTAGTCAATTGTTAATCTTTTTGATTAGCGAAAAAGCTTGTGTATACTATATCTTTAATTGCAGTTAACCATCATATTAAAAAATTTAAACCCTAATTTCTTTCATAAGAATAATCCATACTCATAGCATTAACGTTAGAATTATAGTCAATAGTTGATATTCAGCTATTTTGACAGTTATAGTTAACTATAGCTAACCGTCGAGGTTGTTGGGTTTGAAAAGTAAATATTTTAGTTTCAACATATCAATATTAGCATCTGGCGTAAATTCTAAATTATCTTTTCTGAATTGTTCTACAGCATATGTCACACAATGTACAGCTAATTCTATAATTTTTAAGGGATTAACAATAGTATTTTTTAAAAAATCTAACTCTTCTATTTCTCCGTTCCAATCTACATTAGGCAGTTTAACTATTTCAGCTTGATCTCTACGTATACTCTTCAGATTCTATCTTAATTTTATCCTCTTCAGGAAAATCAATTACTAAATTTCCTGTTAAATAAATACCAACAGTATTATAAGCAGTTTGAAGTTCAATCATTGAAGCGATCGCTTGTTTGTGCAACTCGACTATTCTCTCCCTTTAGTGGGATGTAAGGATTGAATTATTTTATTACTCTAAAAGTAGATGGAAGTCAAGAGATTTTTACAAAATTTATGAATAGCTTAAAAGAAAAACTGACTGTATTTACTAGTCTTCTCAGCATGAGTACCTTATTAATTACTCCTGTGGCAATAGCCAATCCCAATAATTCAGACTCGATGAGGGAAAATACATCTACACAGATGACTAATCAAGATTCTCAAAGTCAGATGGAGAATAATCTTGTCGGTGTCGCTGTCAACAGCAATCAATTTGATACTTTAGTTAAAGCCATAGAAGCTGCCGGATTAAAAGATACATTAGCGCAGGGAGGCCCCTACACAATTTTTGCTCCTACCAACGAAGCCTTTAATGAGTTACCCGATGGTGCATTAAACTATTTGCTTCAACCAGAAAACCAAGATGTACTTAAGGAAGTTCTCTCCTATCATGTTGTTTCAAGAGAAGTGACTGCTAGTGAACTCTCAACTGGTACGGTAGATACGCTTGGTGGTGGGGTTTCTGTCTTAACCAATTCTGAGCAAGTGATCGTTAATAATGCCAGTGTGATCAATCCTAATATTGAAGCAGATAATGGAGTCATTCACGCTATTAATCGAGTGTTAATGCCCAGTGAATTGCGAGAACGTTTAGTCTCCGAACTTCAAGCACAGCGATAAAACAACGAAATTGATAAATTAGTTTCATACTATAAAACTAGAGAGAAGCCAGCTTTTAGGGACAAGTTTCTTAAAAGTCGGTTTCTCTCTCAGGATTTTTCAGGGGGTGGTGTAGCGAATCTGTTGGCAGCTATATACAGCAGTTTTCGACTTAGTGAGGTACAACAGTTATCGCTTTGAGGCAGGAGGCAGGAGGCAGATGTTAGATATACTGTAATAACTTGCAAAGTGCTGTAATTTTACGATAAAACTCATATTTATTAATGTACAATCGGTTGTAATATACAACGTCTTCCTAATTTTTTTAAAGAATACCAAGTATTTAACGGCAACCCAATTTTAAGCTTTAAGAATTTTATTATGGTTGCTGTTATTTGGAAAAAGCGTGCTTTACTTATCTATTGGACACTTTTAGAGAAAAAAGGTGTTAGTAATTGATCTGAACAATAAGTATTAATTCAACCAAGCTCTTTTACAGACTTGTACCTCGGAAAGAATGGGAACTAATATTATTTGTTTTCCGTCTCTGATAATGAAAACTGCCCCTCGTCTAATTATTTAATCTAAATAGTTAGACTTTGTCGACGTTTTAATAACATGATGGAAGTTTAGGATTAGTTCGTTACGGATCTTAAGAAGAGTATTTTATCCTGATGAGCATCCTAACTACTATAAGCAAAATTTAACGGTTTCATCGAATGGACTGGCAGACTCAACAATAACGATAGCTTATCGAGTCTATGAGCTTAGTTTATGTTTAATATTAAATAAATTAATCTTTGATACAAATTAATCAAAGTAATACAGATAATTATAACCATTTGAGGTTAAATATGGTTAAAGCTTTTTCAAAATCTAGGTGTTATCATATGATGATACTTACCATTAACGAAATCTCCTAACAGTATGAAGCTAAAACTGAAACAATACCCTTGGGATGGACTAAATAATACTATTATTATCTTTATTATTATTTTACTTTTATTTATTGCTTTAACAGTGGCTGTTGTTTCAGGAAGTCTTGATGCTTGGGATGCAACTTTTTTAGAGTGGGTTCGTCACTTTCATCATCCCAGTTTAATGATCTTGGCGAGAGTATCCTACTTTCTAGGAGAAGCAGAGGTTGCTGTCTTTATTGTTATTGCTGGGTTGGGTTTTTTATGCTGGAAACGTTATTGGAAAGAAGCCCAAGTTTTAGCTATATCAGCTATGGGTGTTTTAATATTAATTGATCAAATTTTAAAGCCTTGGTTCGGCCGTATTCGTCCTGCACCTGGGTTAATTGATGTCCACGGAAAAAGTTATCCGAGTGGTCATGTTTCAGGAAATTTAATGTTATATTTATACCTCTCTTATTTAGTAGCTTTTCACTTTCCAAAATGGGGAACTTTCTTGTACATTATATCTACTATTTTAGTCGCTTTGATGGGTTGGGCTAGTATCTACTTAAATATTCATTGGTTTACTGACTTAGTGGGAGGTGTGTGTATTGCTTATCTAGGTTTTCTTTTTTCTATTACTCTACTAAAATTAATTAGTAAAAAATATCGTAATTTTTAAGCATAACAATGAATAAAATTATTATAGAAA
This sequence comes from Crocosphaera chwakensis CCY0110, assembly GCF_000169335.1. GTDB lineage: Bacteria > Cyanobacteriota > Cyanobacteriia > Cyanobacteriales > Microcystaceae > Crocosphaera > Crocosphaera chwakensis. The sequence goes on along the minus strand of NZ_AAXW01000047.1, from coordinate 21,949 downwards.
ATAAAAAAAATAAGACTATTATTGCTTGGAAAAAAGATCCTAAAGTTCTATGGCTATTTTCCGCTTTGTGGCTATTTTTTATTAGTTTTATTGCCTTTATAGCTAACTTAGGCAGCATTGGGTTAATGGATAAAACAGAACCAATGTTTGTCGAAGCTGCCCGTCAAATGGTAATAACAGGGGATTGGGTTACTCCCTATTGGAATGGAGAAACTCGTTTTGATAAACCACCATTAACTTATTGGTTAGTGGGGTTATCATTTCAATTATTTGGTATGAATGAATGGGGAGCAAGAATTCCTTCTGCTTTAGCTGCGATCGCTGTGGTAATTTTAGGTTTTTATACGCTCAAAAACTTTGGTTTTTCACGAGCAAAAGAAACAACGAAAACCCCAACAAAATTATGGTTTTCTGCTTGGATAGGTGCCGGTATTATTGCCTTAAATCCGTTTTGGATAGCTTGGGGAAGAACAGGAGTTTCTGATATGTTCCTCTCTAGCGGTATTGGTTTAGCTTTATTATCTTTCTTCTTAGGATATGGCTATTCTGAAACAAGTTCTAAATCCTATCTTGGGCTATCAATTTCGCGATGGTGGTATATTGGTTATTGGGTTTTTATGGCTTTAGGGGTGCTTGCTAAAGGTCCTGTCGCTCTAATTTTACCCGGTTTGACAGTTATTGTTTTTCTTTTGTACGTTGGACGATTTATTGAAGTTGTTAAAGAAACACCTTGGGTATTAGGAATTACCAGTTTTTTAATTATTTCGGTTCCTTGGTTTATTTTGGTAACCTTAGAGCATGGACAAGAATATATTAGTACCTTTTTTGGCCTTCATAATGTACAACGCTTTACTAGCGTCGTCAGTCGCCATCCTGGAGCTTGGTATTATTATCTTCCTGTGATTATGGTCGGGTTATTACCTTGGTCTATTTATTTACCATTAGCCATTGCTAAATTAAGATTTTGGGAGCGACGAAAATGGATAAATTCTGCTCGTTCTACTCATTTAGGAATTTTCTGTTTATCCTGGTTTTTAGTTGTTCTTATTTTCTTCTCTAGTTCCGTCACCAAATTAGCGGGTTATGTCCTTCCTTTAATACCGGCTGCTGCTATTATCATTGCTTTATTTTGGAGTGAACAGGTTGAAACAAAATCTGAAGAATCATCAGGGATTTGGTCTTTTTTATTTTTATTAAGTGGTATTGCTAATGTTGGTATTTTAACAGGGTTAGCAGTAGCTAGTTTTGCCAGTCCTCAATTGATTGGCGAAGATGCGATGATGCCTCAATTTAAAGAGCTTCTACAAGCTTCAAATTTGGGTATTAAAGCAGGAATAATTTGGTCATCTGCTGCATTTTCTTGTTTATTATTTCTTCTATTTCGTCATTATCGTCGCTGGTTATGGGTTGCTAATTTATTAGGTTTTCTCGCATTTTTCTCTTGGGTAGGTTTACCAGTTGCGAAAATTGTGGACAACCAAAGACAGCTACCATTAAGAGAACTTTCTACGATTGTTAAAACAGAAAGACAACCAGAAGAAAGGTTAGCTTTTTTAGGTTTTATGCGTCCTACTTTGGTATTTTATACTCAAGAAGTGGTTGACTCTGTTACAGAAGCAGATATTGATAATGGCCCTGCTTTAGATTATTTTCAACAAATAGATAGCCCTGACACTGTATTAATTATTAGTGAACAAAAATATCTCAATAAGTTAGGATTAGATAAATCTGATTATACCTTAATTCAACAAGAGGGGGTTTATAAATTACTTCGAGTTAATAAACAAACAGTTATTGAAAGATACAAGAATCATTAAATAAGTAATTAATTAAATCACTTTATTGTGCATAATGATGGAATCAGTTCTTCTGCACGTCCTAAATATTCTTCCTCGAAATAAGGATTTTTGGGAGTCATCGGTTCAAGATTAATTAACACTGTTCTAGCACCAACGTAATTAGCTGAACGGACAAAATTAGCGGTCGGGAAAACAGTCCCCGATGTACCGATCGCCACAAACAAATCACAATCTCGTAATGCGTGTTTAGCAGTCCATTCTGCATCTAAGGGATGGGTTGTCCAAACAACACCTCATCCAAGCGTAACGGAACATCACACAAAGGACAACGAGGTAATTGTTCAGTGTATACTGTCGTGTCTTGATAGGGAGTTAGATCACAATCGACATTACTACACCGTGTCCGATTCATATTACTATGCAGTTCGGTTCCGTTACGACTTCCTGCACGTTGATGCAACCCGTCTACATTTTGAGTGATTAAAGTAAAGGTTTGACTTGGTTTTAATTGACTTTCTAAGTAAGCTAAATGGGTATGAATAAATTTGGTTGAGTTGATTCTAATTCCTTTCTCAGAGGACTAAAAAATTGCCATAGGGTTAAGGGATCTTTTTCTATAATAATTTTAAACAACTATGCAACCTTTATTGAAACAATTGACATAATTCTATGGCTTTAATTTGTAACGTTTCTAATGGGTTATGGCCTCGTTTTAAGCGAGTTTCTAAATCAAGTAAAATTGGCAGCGTTGCTAATAATTGTTTTCCTGACATTTTCTGTAATTCTTTCCGTAAAAAATAAAGACGATTCGGGTTAGGAATATCAGCAGCTTTGGCAATGATTTTATTATCCATTTCTCCTGCTTCTAATTGTAATTGAATAATAGTCCAAGTCCTAAATTGACCGACTAATGTGGCCACAATTCTTAAAGCGGGTTCATTTCTAGATAATAATTCATCAATTAATTGTAAGGCTTCTGCTTGATTTCCTTGACGAATGGCTTGAGCTAACTGTAAACTATTTTGAGCATTAGCGTTAACTAAAGTAGCAATAACTGTCTCATCTAACGGTTTATTTTCTTGTTGTCCATACAGTTTTAATTTTTCTAGTTCATTCCATAATTGTCGGCTATTATTGCCCACAGATTCTGCTAATAATTCTATTGCTTTAGGTGTTAATTTGACTCCAATTTCTTGGGAAACTTGTTTGACTTTATGGATTAATTCATCGGTTTTCCAGGGAGGAATAGGAGAATATTCTCGAACTTCTGCATACTGTTGGATTAATTTGCTAGATTTTAATCGTTTGTCCGGTTTTTTGTTAGTAGTGAATAATAAATGAGAATTGTCAGGAATGGCAGGTAAAATACGCTGTAATTGTGTTAGAATTTCCTCTGAACATTGTTGACCAATAGAAGTGTTTACTACCCACACTAATCTGCCTCCTATACCAAATACTGGGGTCATGGCTTGGTTTAATGCTTCAATGGTGCTATTGGGATCTTCTCCCGGAATTTGATGATAATTAAACTGTATCCAGTTGGGATCGAGTATGGTATCTCTTAAGGTTTGTACAGTTTGAGCGATCGCAAATTCGTCTTCTCCCCAAAAGAAATAAATTCCCATGGTTAAAGTCAATAAATCTTTATAAACAAATTAGACAAGATCAGGCAAAATAAAAAAATAAGTATTGTGACAGAATAAGAGGCGATTACGTTGGACGAAACCTATCAAATTTACGTCAACCGGGTAGCTTCCCTTACTTTACCCACCACTTATCAAAATCAACTTAATAATATCCAAAATTCTCCTAAATTTCAACAAAAACAACCTGTCCCTTTTCCTGGTTATACTGTTCTAACTCCTCCCTATCAAGATGATCTTGTCAACGAAACATTCTATCATCAGTTAACCCTAATTCAACAACAATTAATCCAAAAAATTGAGCCTAATTTTTTAATTCCTGTCCCTCCAGAAAGTTTTCATTTAACCCTTGCTGATTTGATTTGGGAAGATAATTATCGTAATGCGGTTCAAACGGATCAAGACTTTAATCAAAAGCTAAAGCAAGCCATTTCTGACAGTTTTCAAGCTTACGAAAAACTGGACTTAGAAAAAGGTCAGTGTCAATGGCAAATTTTGGGTTTATTAGTATTTCCTCGTGCTTTGGTAGTAGGGTTAGTTCCTTGTAATGAATTGTCTTATAATAAAATTTTTCAATTAAGACGAAGTATTTATCAAAATCAAGAATTAATTAAGTTAGGAATAGAACAACAATATCATTTCACTGCACATATTACTTTAGGCTATTTTGGTGAAATTCCTGATGATTTAGATAAGAGTAGTTTAGAATCTATTATTTTATCTTTTAATGATCAATGGATAGAAAAAAAACCACAAGTTTTAATGCTTGAACAAGGAGAACTGAGAAAATTTGAAAATATGATGAGATTTTTATCTGATCAAAGTAATCCAAGAGTGAGGATTTAAAACAAATGCAGTTAAGTTATACATGGGATGATTAAACATTTTATTCCTCGCTCTAATTATCATATTTTAGGACAGATTGGCCAAGGACAATTTGGCCAAGTTTACTTTGCTATTTCTCGTAAAACAGGAGAATTTGTTGCCCTTAAAAGTTTAGCAAAAGGGTTTCCGACTAATCGTTTCTTACGAGAATTTTCTTGTTTAGTTAGTTTGCGTCATCCTAACATTGTTGCTTGTGAAGCGATTGAATATCATGGAAAAGGACGGTATTTGGTCATGGAATATTGTGAGGGGGGAACCCTTCGCAATTTAATGAATGTTTCGGCTGAATTAAGTTTAATATTATGTCTTGATTTAATCACTGATATTCTAGCTGGATTAGAACAAGCACATCAACAAAATATTATTCATTGTGATATTAAACCAGAGAATATTTTATTAAGTTTAACAGCAGATAAATGGATAGGGAAAGTAACGGATTTTGGTATTGCTAAAACGGTTCAAGACAGCAGTAATGATAATCTAGAAAGCGGTTATACTGGTTCTCCTGCTTATATGGCACCTGAACGATTTTACGGAAAATATTCTTATGCTTGTGACATCTATTCTGTAGGTATTATTTTCTATGAGTTGATGATAGGTCAAAGGCCTTTTTCTGGTCTTCCTGGTGATTTAATGTTAGCTCATCTTAATGAGAGAATTAAACTACCGAATGTTGTTCCTCAATTGTTACAAGATATTATTCGTAAGGCATTAGAGAAGTTACCACAAAAACGGTTTTTATCGGCACAAAGTATGATAGATGCTATCAATATCGCCAAAAATAAACTCAATTTTAACCAAGAATATACTAAATTATTTACCCATATTAATCTATCTAATCTAACCCCTAAACTTAGTGAGTTTACTGACTTTAGTTTGTCTGAAAAAATCAATCAGATAGTTAACAATAATAAAAACATTTATTTCGCAACCCAGAATAAAGTTATTAAATTATCTTGGGAATTAAAAAAAACAGAAATACTTAATTTTAATCAGTCTATCAACAAACTAATAATCTTATCTCAGGGATGTTTAGTTTTAACCCAAAAACCATACAACAACACTTTTCAATCTTTATTCTACTATCTCTCTGAAAATAAACCATTTCAACAAGTAACGCCTTTTTTTCAACTCAATACCAAAATTTTAAAATTTTCTTGTAGCTTTTACGAACATTGGTTGGCAACTATTTATAAAACTAATAAGCATGGAATTACGGCTGAATTTAAAATATTAAGTTTAGCTAGTTTATCTCTTTTAAATTCCCCTAAATTTTGTCCTTTTCCTTCCCAGTTAATTATCTTAGATAAGCGTTATGGACTGGCACTGTTTCCTCGTTTTTTTCAAGAAAATAAACGAACTTATTTATACTTATTTAACCGTAGAGGGCATTTTTTAAAAGGGTTTTCTATTCCTCTTTTAATCTCCGAATTAACACCTAATAAAGCCAACCCTTACGAACTATTTAGTATCGAAACTATTAAGCCTAATTATGGGATTTTAATCAATATTAATCCTTTCAAAATTACTAGAATTTCTTTAGAATTTATTCCTAATTTTATTATTGGTGAATCTTGGGGTTATGGGTTGGCAGACACCACAGGAAAATTATTGCTCTTAGACAGAAACGGAGATTATATAGGAAAAATAGACTTAAACATTAGGATTACAGCTATGACAGGGTTAAATGAAAATCAATTATTAATAGCAACTTGGGAAAATGAAACAGCAAAACTATTCATCTTAGATATTGATTTTGCTGAGAAGATGTAATTCAATGTTCGATAATTAGTCAATATTAAAAGTATATGCAACAAGAACAATGGATTAAATGGAAACCTATCGAAAGAATTCCCGACACTCTTTATCTAGAAGAGTTAAAAGATGCTAGAGACGGTTTAACTATAGTTATGACAAGAGAAGATAATATTTTACCATCTTTAATAATTAATTTCGATACTATTATTTCATATCGTAATACTGATGAAAGCTATCTATTAAAAACTTTGAATGAAAGAGAAAATTTTAGCAAATGGCCTCTATTTAAAATCAAAAACTCGCAATATTTAGTATGGTTTCATGAACAAACTTATGATATCTATAAAAATCAATTACCAGAAATAATACATTATGCTTTTATCACTCCAAACGATGTGATTGATGTACTAGGCGATCAGACTCCTATTTTAAGATGGGAATAATTTTCGACAGAATTGAATCATATTCTATTAACCGACCTGGATAAACGAGAGGACTCTAGAATGTAGAAAAAAGCAATAATTCTAAATTCTACATTCTAAATTCTAAATTTACCCATTCAGCAGTTTTTCTGCTAATTGATTAGTTAATTTAGGATCAGCGCGTCCCCCAGTTTCTTTCATTACTTGTCCGACAAAGAAACCTTTTAACTTTTTCTTCCCTCCTCGATACTTTTCCACTTCTGAGGGGTTAGCTTCCATCAACGCTTTAATTACTTTTTCAATTTCTCCTGGATCAGAAATTTGGGTCATTCCTTTGCTTTCTACAATTTGCTTAGGAGAACCACCTTTTTCTAACAATTCTGGCAGAATTTCTTTAGCAATTTTACCGCTAATCGTTCCTTTTTCAATTAGTTGCACCAACTCCCCTAAACTGTCAGGTTTGAGGGCAATTTCGGTAATACTTAACTTACTATTGTTTAAGTAAGCTGCAATATCTTGGGTTACCCAGTTGGCTACTAGCTTCGCATCGGCTCCTTTTTTAACTGCAGTTTCATAGTATTCAGCTACGTCACGATCATCGGTTAACACCCGCGCGTCATACGCAGATAACCCTAACTCCTCTTCGTAGCGTTTACGTTTTTGGGCTGGAAGTTCGGGAAGTTCTTGTTTCCAGGCGTTTAACCGTTTTTCTGATACCTCTAAGGGAGGAAGATCCGGTTCAGGAAAATAACGATAGTCGCTAGATCCCTCTTTTTTCCGCATACTGAAGGTTTCTTGGCTGCTTTCGTCCCATAAACGGGTTTCTTGATAGATGGGGTCGCCGTTTTCTACTGCTTCTATTTGTCTTTCGATCTCGTATTCGATCGCTTTTTGGATCGCGCTGAACGAGTTCATATTTTTAATTTCGACTTTCGTACCGAACTCTTTTTGTCCCACCGGACGCACAGAAATGTTTACATCACAGCGCAGAGAACCCTCTTGCATATTACCATCACTAACCCCTAAATAACGCACCAGACGGCGTAATTCTTGGGCATATTCGGCTGCTTCTTGTCCAGTACGAATGTCTGGTTCTGATACAATTTCCAGTAGAGGGACACCGGTACGGTTGAAGTCCACTAAGGAGTGGGTCGATCCAGCTAAGCGATCGCTTCCTGCATGGACAAGTTTTCCTGCGTCTTCTTCCATATGTAAGCGAGTGATCCCGATGGTTTTACGGGTCACTTCTTTGGTCTTTTTATCAACTAATTCAATTTCTAGGGAACCATGTTCTACGATGGGGAGGTCAAACTGTGAAATTTGGTAATTTTTAGGAAGATCGGGATAAAAATATTGTTTACGGTCAAATTTACTGTAAGAGGCGATTTTCGCATTTAACGCCAACCCTAGTTTAACGGCAGAGGCTAATACTTGCTCATTGAGAACGGGTAACACCCCAGGGTATCCCAAGCAAATGGGACAAACATTGGTATTGGGGGGACTATCAAACTCCGTTGAACAATGACAGAATATTTTACTGGTGGTGTTGAGTTGACAGTGAGTTTCTAGTCCGATAATGGCTTCGTATTCGGTTTTGACGGGTGTTGCGGTGGTCATAAACTAAATTATAGATGATAACAAATAACCTACTCTATTCTATCGTAATTAAACCAAACAATTAGGAATTAATCTGACTAACAAGGTTAGAAAGGCAGTTAAGCTGTTCATCATTTGAATTGTTAGTTAGATTCTAGGGGAGCAGAAAGAAGATGTTTAAGCTTTTGTACTAAAAAGTTAAATACCCTGTTTAAATGCACAACAGCTTATAATTCTGCTAGTTGATCCCTCAACTGAAATATCGAGATTAGAATCATGTAACTTTGTTTTACAAATGTTTAATAGTTCTTTCATTGAGGCTTAATTGAGTAAGCTAAAATTGATAACATCATGAATATCCTAATACCTAAACTATCCTATAATCACAGGAGATAATTGATGAGGACGTTACCGTAAGGTGGGCAATGCCCACCCTACAATATTTCGTGATTCTATCAATGTCCTAACAATAATGCGTAGTGCTATATCAGCGATTCGTCTTATTATTCATCATCTCTTAAAATGGGAATATCAACCTGAAAAAAAGAATTTTAAAGAAATTATCGTCGTGCTAAAGCAGATGCAGTCAACGAAACAGGGTTATCAGAAGGGGATTTTCCTGAAAAATGTCCCTATTCCGTTGAACAAATTAAATCAGATTGGTTACCTGATTAATTAAAAATAACAAGTAATTAAGATTAATAATTAATGTTCTATAAACTTCCATTACTATATTGATTACTAAGTTCTATCACTCGACTCGGACAAATATCATACATTTCGATGGCGACTTCATTTCCTATTTGCATAAGCGTATCTTTATTATTCATTTCTTCAAAACTTAAACTTCCTTGATTCATCCATCCTCCCATTTCAAGAATCATTTCTTTTAGCATTGATTCTTGAAAAGCTTCCGGTGATTGACTCGGAATTTGACAAATTCTTTGAGCTAATTTATTAATTTGAGGTGAGGTAGGAAAGGCTTGAACAGACAGAGGAAATAGTCCTATTGCCAATGGCATTAACCAAATAAAACGACGCAACATAAAAAACCTTACTGTAAAATTCTTTACTTAACAGCTTAAGGCAAACAGTTTCCGTTGTCATTCGTATGATTACTGATTATTATTTACGAAAAATAAAGATATTTTTTTACTATTTTTACGAATTATTATACACTAAATCTTCAGAATTGTTCACCCTATCAATAAAAAGAATACCATTAAGATGATCTAATTCATGTTGAAAGATTCGAGCTACAAAATCCGTAAATTCTTGCTGATGTAATTTACCGTAACGATCTAAATATTCTACGGTAATTTTTTGATATCTGGAAACTAAACCCCTGACTCCCGGAACGCTTAAACACCCTTCCCAACCTTTAACCATTTCCTCTGAATGAGAGACTAAACAGGGGTTAATCATCACGGTGGGTTCCATCGATGGTGCATCTGGATAACGAGAGTTAGGATGGGAACAAACGATAAACAAACGGTAAGATTGAGAAACTTGGGGTGCAGCAATACCCACACCTTTTGCATCTATTGCTGTTGTTAATAAAGTGTCAATAAGTTGTTGTAACTTTTCATCAGTAATGTCCGTAACATATTGAGCTTGTTGTCTTAATATAGGATTACCAACTTGAGCAATTTCTAAATTTTGGCTTATCATAGATTTCTATCTATCTAAAAAGTTCTATATTTATGATGACGTTTCTTTGGGATGATTGGGAATCTTTCGAGAAACTGATATAATCTTACTTTTTAACCCCCTTAGCCCCTAACCTTTGTTTTTATTGTTTATTAATCTATTGTTTAATTGTTCGGATAAATTGAACTATCAATTTGTCTACAATGATTTTGCTATCTGAGAGGAAACAATTACTTTTCTGTCAAATTATATGTCAAAAGATTCTGTTATTATTAAGGTCTAATTTTAAGAATGACTATTTCACCCCAATATATTTGGAATCAAGTGCTTGATCGTTTGAAAATGCGATTAAATCCGACTGCGTTTGAAACTTGGCTTGCTTCAGCAACAGTACAAACTTTTCAAGATAATTGTTTAGTCATTCAAGTTGAAAATCCTTTTATTCTTAATCATTTACAAAAAACTTATTATTCTTTGATAGTAGAAGAAGTCGAAACTATAGTCGGTTATTCAATTTCGGTAAAATTAACCACTTCTCAAGAACAAAATTGGAAAATTGTTGATAAGGATGAGTATAATTATTCATCAAACAAACTTAATAATAAAACGGATAAACAATCCCCTAAACTGAGCCAATTAAACCCTCATTATAATTTTTCTCGATTTGTTGTTGGTCCGACAAATAGAATGGCTCATGCTGCATCTTTAGCGGTTGCTGAGTCACCAGGGCGAGAATTTAATCCTTTATTTTTATGTGGTGGGGTAGGATTAGGAAAAACCCATTTAATGCAAGCGATCGCTCATTACCGTCTAGAATTATACCCTAATGCTAATGTTTTTTATGTTTCTACGGAACAATTTACTAATGATTTAATTACGTCTATTCGTCAAGATAGTATGGAACATTTTAGAGAACATTATCGCACCGCCGATATTTTATTAGTGGATGATATTCAATTTATTGAAGGAAAAGAATACACCCAAGAAGAGTTTTTTCATACTTTTAACACTTTACATGAAGCAGGAAAACAAGTGGTAATTGCTTCTGATCGTCCCCCCAAAAGAATTCCTAGTTTACAAGATAGATTAGTATCTCGTTTTTCTATGGGATTAATTGCCGATATTCAAGTTCCTGATTTAGAAACGAGAATGGCAATTTTACAAAAAAAAGCAGAGTATGAAAACATTGTATTACCTCGTGATGTTATCGAATATATCGCCACTAATTATACTTCTAATATTAGAGAGTTAGAAGGGGCATTAATTCGTGCTGTTACTTATATTTCTATTTCGGGATTATCTATGACTGTAGAAAATATTGCTCCTGTTTTAAATCCGCCTATGGAACAAATTTCAGTTTCTCCTGATGTTATAATAAAAATTATTGCTGAGAATTTTAATGTTTCTATTGAGGATTTAAAAGGCAGTTCACGCCGTCGAGAAATTAGCTTAGCGAGGCAAATCGGAATGTATTTAATGCGTCAACATACCGATTTAAGTTTACCCAGAATTGGGGAAGAATTTGGAGGAAAAGATCATACAACAGTGTTATATAGTTGTGATAAAATCTCTAAATTACAAAAGAAAGATTGGGATCTCTCTCAACAATTATCGGAATTAAGCGATCGCATTAATATAGCGAGTCGAAATCAAGAAAAATAAAAAAAGATAGGATTAATAATCTCAGAAACGCTATAATTGTAAATAGGGTTATTTCATTTAGTTCCAAACTTTTAATAAAGTTTTATAAGTAAGTAATTTTATGAATGCTCTACAATATAAAATTGTCGTCAAAAATGTATGAATTCGGTTGACTTAGCCTTTACACCGGCACTAAAATTAGCCCAATTAATCCGCGATCGTAGCATTTCTCCTTTAGAATTAACCCAACTTTACCTAAACCGAATTGAAACTTATAATCCTCAACTGGGTAGCTTTTTTTTCGTCGCAGCAGAAATGGCCATTCAAGACGCTAAAGAAAAAACCGAACAATTAATTAATATATCTGATCCAAAAAATTTACCTCCTTTTTTTGGGGTTCCTACTGCCATTAAGGATCTCAATGCGGTTGCAAAAATGCCCATCAGTTATGGTGTAGCTGCTCTCAAAGATAATATTGCTACCTATGATGACGGGGTAACAGCACGCATGAAAGGGGCAGGATTTATCATTTTAGGTAAAACTGCCACCTCTCAACTGGGATCATTTCCTTTTACAGAACCCCCAGGGTTTCCTCCTACCCGTAACCCTTGGCATTTAGATTATACTTCGGGGGGTTCTAGTGGAGGAGCAGCATCAGCCGTAGCCGGGGGTTTATGCGCCATTGCTCAGGGGTCTGATGGTGGAGGATCAGTTCGAGGTCCGGCTGCTTGTTGTGGCTTGGTGGGTATTAAACCAGCAAAAGGAAGGGTTTCTCATGCTCCAGTAGGAGACTATCAAAGTGGCATTTCTAGCAACGGACCTTTAGCACGAACAGTGGCTGATGCTGCAGCTTTATTAGATATTATGTCAGGTTATATTACTGGTGATCCCTATTGGTTACCTGCTCCTGAAATCTCTTTTTTAGAAGCAACAAAACAAGTTTCTCCCTCGTTAAAAATTGCTTTTTGTGACCATATTCCACCTTTTACTAAGAGTGAAATCATTGTCAAAGAAACAGTAAAAAAAACGGCTAAATTACTACAGTCATTAGGTCATTCTTTGGAAATGAAATGTCCTTCCGTAGAATCATTAATTGAACCGTTTACAATAATTTGGCAATCGGGAATTGGGGCATCAGGATTACCTTCAAAGGTATTAAGTCCCCTTAATCGTTGGTTTAAAGAACAACAAATAAGCGCAGGAGATTATTTACAAGCAGTTCATCAGATGCAGATTTTTTCGCGTCAATTAGTGGCTTTTTTCGATGACTTCGATGTTTTACTGTTACCTGTATATTTACATCAACCCATTAAAGTAGGAGAATGGTCAGATTTATCACCTCAAGAAACCTTAGATAAAATTGGTAATTGGATTGCTCCTTGTCCCGCTTTTAATGCTAGTGGGTTACCGGTAATAACATTACCGATGGCACAGGATGAAAAGGGTTTACCAGTCGGTATTCAATTAGTAGGAAAACCTGCCGATGAGTTAACGTTAATTCGTTTAGCTGCTCAGTTAGAAAAAGTTAATGATTTATCATTATCGATTTCATCTTCAGTTAATAGTTAAACTTATACAGTCAGTTTTTTTAAGTCTAAATTATTTTCAAAAATCTCATCGATGGGTAACATTTTGCCCTCCGTTGTCATAAATTTATGGTCTTTAGTGGCTCGAATAGTTTCTCCATCTTCTAGATAGTATTCAAACACTTCTTGTTCTCCTCTATGATGCCATTGGGCGATAGATTGAGTATAAACAAAACCATTTTTATTCACTGTATAAACACTACAATTGATGTTTTCTTCGACTATTTTACCAATGGGCATGGGTCCATATTCAACCGTTAAAATTTCTGTATCATAACTTAAACAATATTCAGCAAATTTGATCATTTGCTCAAATAAGTCTTCTGCAATGGCTTGAGATACTCCATTTTTAGTTGCTCCATCGATAAAAATCTCTCGATGTTTGGTCATTTCTGCAATTTTCTTTTTACCCATTGCCCGACGCAATAAGTCAGCTTCTCCTAAAGAGTAACCGGCCAAATCTTGCGCCATTTTCATAATTTGTTCTTGGTAAACTAACACCGCATAAGTTTCTTTTAAAATGGGTTCTAAAAGTTTATGTTGATAAATTATTTCTTCTCGTCCATGTTTTCGATTGATAAATTTAGGGATTAAGCCTGCATCTAATGGACCGGGACGATAGAGGGCTAAAATAGAAGAAATATCTTCAATTCCTGATGGTTTTAAGTCTTTTACAATCTGTTTCATTCCCGACGATTCTAACTGAAAGATCCCTTCTAGGTCTCCTTTTTCTAATAGTTTGTGAGTTCTTTCTACATCAGGGGGTAACTTTTTGGCAGTTCCTTTAGCAATAATTTCTAGAGCTTTTCTTTCATCTAAAGGTAGTTGATCTAAGTCTAATTCAAACCCTTGATTTTGTTTAATTAAATCGGCTGTTCGTTGAATAGTGGTTAAATTTCTTAACCCTAAAAAGTCCATTTTTAATAATCCCAAGGACTCTAAATCTTCCATATAATATTGGGTAATCACTGCCCCATCATTATTCTTTTGTAAAGGCACAACTTGATCTAAAGGTTCAGAAGAAATAACCACCCCGGCAGCATGAACCCCAAAGGTTTTGTTCGTTCCTTCGATACGAATAGCCATATCAACCCAACGACGAACAAGGGGATCATTTTCATACCTTTCTTTAAATTCTGGGGTTGGAGTTTCATTAGAAACCATGACTTTCAATTTCGTGGGTTTCCCCCTTGAAACTGGGATCATTTTTGTCATTTTATCCGACTCAGCATAGGGAATATCTAATACTCTGGCTACATCTTTTAACACTGCTTTTGATGTCATGCGGTTAAACGTAATAATCTGAGCAACATTAGCTTCCCCGTACTTTCTAGTGACATATTTAATCATTTCATCCCGTCTTTCGATACAAAAATCTGTATCAACATCAGGCATTGATTTCCTTTCAGGGTTTAAAAATCGCTCAAATAATAGCCCATGATGGACCGGATCAATATTGGTTATTTTTAAACAATAGGCAACCAAAGAACCAGCAGCCGATCCCCTACCTGGGCCTACAGGAATACGATTATCTCTGGCATATTTAATATAATCCCAAACTACCAAGAAGTAAGTTGAAAAACCCATCCTTTGTAGCATTTTAAGTTCATATTCTAACCTTTCTCTATAGTCATCAGGAATTTCACTGCGAGAGCGACATTTTAACCGTTCTAATAATCCTTGCCAAGCAATTTCTTCTACATAACTATCAGGGTTATGTCCAGCAGGGACAGGATAATTAGGTATACGGGGTTCTCCTAAAATTTTATAGGGTTCAATTTTTTCTGCTACTTCTAAAGTGTTATTAATCGCTTCTTCAATAACATCATCAGGGAGATGATCACGGAATAATAAGCGCATTTCGTCAGCAGATTTTAAATATTCAGTACCACTGTATCTAAGCCGTTTTTCATCAGTAATGAGTTTAGCGGTTTGAATACATAATAGTGCGTCATGTGCCTCAACATCATAACAAGAAATAAAATGAGAATCATTGGTTGCCACAATTTTAATGCCTAAGTCACGGGCAATTTTAGCAATCGCAACATTAACAATTCTATCCTCAACAGAACCGTGATCTTGAATTTCTAAATAAAAGTCATCTTTAAAGATTTTTTGATACCATTTAGCAATGGCTTTTGCTTCTTTGATATCTCCTGCTAAAATTCGTTGAGGTATTTCTCCCCCTAAACAAGCACTGGTGACAATTAAGCCTTCATGGTATTCTTCTAATAGTTCTTTATTGATACAAGGGCGTGCAAAAATGCCTTTTCCTTGCATTCCATTTAGATGGGAAATTGTGGTTAATTTGACTAAATTTTTATAACCTTGAGTATTTTTAGCTAAGACAACTTGATGATATTTTTTATACTTTTTCTTCTCTTCAATATCTCCATTGATAACATACATTTCGTTACCAATAATGGGTTTTACGCCTTTATTTCGACACACTTTAATGAGTTCGATCGCCCCATACATTACGCCATGATCCGTTAGGGCGATCGCTGGCATTTCTAATTCTAAAGCACGATCAATTAACGCATTTAATTGGGATGCACCATCAAGTAAACTATAATCACTGTGTATATGTAAACCAACGAAGGACATAATAGAGTATTTTTAGATAAAAATAACAACTTAACAAGGACTTATATTATAGCGTTAATCTGATTTTTCATAGAATCAAAAGTTTCTTTAAGTTAAAAAAGATGACAATATTCTGTTAAAATGAATAGTAGATAATGAAATAAGGCTGGTCATGATGCCAAATATTATCTGGTCAGATTATTTACAATATCGAGCCAAACTAAGAGGTTTTAAACTGGAAAAAATTGAAGAAATTATCAAATATTCTGGCGAAAGATACTATGATACTGAAACAGATCGTCTCATTGCCGTAGGTAAGCATGACACTCGCTTAGTTATCGTTCCTTATGAATACGAATTAAATTCTATCACCCCTATCACTATTCATGCCACGACACGCCAACAAATTCGATTTCGCCTAGCTACTGGGAGATATGCTATTTATGAATAACGCAAAAATGAAATATTTTGAAGAAGAGGATATTCTTTATTTAACCATTTCTGATGAACCAGAAGCAAATAGTGTAGAAATAAATCCAAATATTACAGTTGAACTTAATAATTCGGGAGAATTAATTGGGATAGAAATCACAAATGCCAGTGCTTTTATTCGAGATTCAATTCTAGAATCAACTCAAGGAAAAATACTAAATCTATCCTCCTATTGATGTTTTTGCTAAAGTTTTGGATGACGTTTTCAGGTTAGGTTTAGATTTCATCCACTGCCAAGAAACCAGGTTTAATAGTAATCCAATAACAAAAAGAATCCCCATTAAAGCAATTTGATACCAAGCAATAGGTGTAACAAATAAATCAGCCGTAATATGACTTAAATTTAACACAGAATAAACGACTGTTAGCCAAAAATGTCCCACTCTAAACTGTTTAGACTGAGTAAACAAAGTTCCAATCATGGCAAACATCGGAATAATAAAAAAGAGTAACATTAGCCATAAAATCCAACTAATATCACTGCTATCATGAGAATGAGCTATTTGTTGCCCATGAAAAAGAGGCATTAACCCTAGTTGCGTATGAAATAGAAGTCCTAAGAGAAAAGTTGCCCACAGGGTAATAATTTTAGTTTGATAATTAACTTTGGTATTCATAAACTTATCCCTCCTGTTTCCATTTTAAAAAGGATATTGAAGAAGGAATCAATTTGTAATAGTTTGTTGAACTCTCACTGAAGCGCAATAGTTACAAATACTCATCTATATTGATTCATCAAACCAGATTAGACCTGCTGCAAATATGGATTCTGGTTAAGTATATTAAATATGTATAATTATTAAGGTGAAGTGATTCAGATATTTTGTGCAGTCGAATGGCAAAAATGGAAGCAATTTTACGAATAACACAATCTTTGATCCAGCCGGACTTATTGGAGACTTGACACAAAAGTAGGAGCAATTAGTAAACCGTTCGACAATCAAGAGATTTATTAATCGTGGAGTGTTAATTGGCTTAATTGTTGCTTTATTAGGAGACGTAGCTAAGATATTTAGTTAGATTGGAAATCCCTAGCATGACAAAAGGTGGCTAAGTTGCCACCCTTAATCTATACAGTCAATGATCACTTATTTCCGATGCCAAGAAACTTTAGGTAAAATCTGTTCTTTGTCAACCCTTCCTTTATATTTTTCAGCAAAATTTAACAAAGAATCGAGGAGAGAATCAGACAGATAATGGGGTTGTAAACCTAAATCTAATAACTTGGTATTCTTAGCGTTGAAATAGTGTTCTTCTAACTCAACTCTGGGGTTATCTAAATTATTGATTTCCACATCCAACCCAAGAGAGTTACCCGCTTTTTTAACCATCATGGCTAAATCACTAATACTAAATAATTCAGTAAACTGGTTAAAGACTCGGAATTTGCCTTCTTCAGCAGGGTTTTGAATGGCAATGTCGATACATCTGACAGTATCCCGAATATCTAAAAAGCCTCTAGTTTGACCTCCTTTACCATACACGGTTAAAGGATGACCGATCGCAGCTTGAATACAGAAACGATTTAAGGCAGTTCCAAACACGCCATCATAGTCTAAACGGTTAATGAGCATTTCGTCCATACCCGTTTCTTCTGTCAAAACCCCATAGACTACCCCTTGGTTTAAATCAGTGGCTCGTAACCCCCAAATTTTACAGGCAAAATGGATATTATGACTATCGTGTACCTTACTTAAATGATAGAAACTGCCAGGTTGTTTAGGATAGGGTAAAGTATCTTTGCGGCCATTGTGTTCAATGGTAATATACCCTTCTTCAATATCAATATTTGGTGTGCCATATTCTCCCATAGTTCCCAGTTTAACGAGGTGAGCGTCTGGGAAATCTTCTTTCATAGCGTAGAGAATATTCAGGGTTCCTACCACATTATTAACCTGGGTAAATACCGCGTGTTCCCTGTCAATCATCGAATAAGGTGCCGATCGCTGTTCCCCAAAATGGACGATCGCTCCAGGTTCAAACTGCTGTAAGGTTTGACTTAAAAAGCTATAATCGGTAATATCGCCAACAAATAAGTCGATGGTTTTCCCTGTTAACTCTTGCCAACGTTGAATGCGTTTTTGGATAGGAGCAATGGGAGTTAAGGTATCGACTCCTAGTTTAGAGTCCCAATAGCGTCGACTTAAATTGTCGAGAATACCAACATCATACCCTTTATTGGAAAGATGTAGGGCGGTTGCCCAACCACAATAACCGTCACCGCCAATAACAAGAACTTTCATACTGACTCTAATAAATAACTTTGCCGATCTTCGGTAACTGTACCAAGTCTTGGTACTTCCTAGACCATTGAATATCAAAAATTTTGTGTCTAATAGGTCAGTTTATCATCTTAGAGGGAACCCTTTACCAATAATCTGTAATTTTAATTTACTTCATGCCCCAAGCTGCGATCGCCAAACTTAGCCAACCGATGAGAAAGGCCGCCCCACCGATAGGGGTGATTGCTCCCAACCATTTGATCCCAGTTAAACTCAAGGCATAAAGACTGCCTGAAAAAATGAGAACCCCGATAATAAAGGCATATCCTGCGCTGATCATAGTCATTGGCACAGTTTCTAGGCGAGTTAGTAGTAAAGCCACTAAAATTAAAGCGAGGGCGTGATACATTTGGTATTTCGTCCCTGTCTCGAATATTTCTAGGGAGCGATCGCTTAATTTATCTTTTAATGCGTGGCTAGCAAATGCCCCACCTGCGACGGATAAACCAGCTAAAATTGAGCCGATAAACAAAAATAGTTTAATCATTGTTTAGTTGCTAATCTATTTATTTATCTGATGCTAACTTATCTGCCCATCGGGTGGTTTCGGGTAAGCGATATTTAGTTAAACAAGCCATCACAAAATTTAAAGCTGTCGGTAAACTAATTTTATGACCAATAGACACATAAATAGGTTTTACATTAGTTCTTGATCTTAATACCGCTCCGATAATTTCTTTTTTATCAATTAAAGGTTTCCACGAGCCTTTTTCTAGGGGAACTTCTTCATGTTTTCCTATTAATAAGGATTTAGCCACACCAATAGTGGGAAGATCGATTAAAACACCTAAATGGGAAGCAATTCCTAAGCGTCTAGGATGAGCTATCCCTTGTCCATCACAGAGAATAATATCAGGAATAATAGTTAGTTTATCTATGGCTTTTAAGAGAGCAGGAATTTCTCGAAAAGATAAGAAACCAGGAATATAAGGAAAGTTTGTAGGAATTAAAGCAATTTGATTTTCTACTAATTCTAAACTTGGAAATTTTAAAACAGCCACAGCAGCTTGGGTGATTTTATAGTTATCTTTAAAACCTACATCAACTCCAGCAACGTAATTGACCTCTTGTAACTGATCTTTTGTGATAACTTGATGCCTAAGCTGCTGTTGAATTATTTTTGCTTCTTCATAAGAGAGATTAGAAGAAAAGTCATTATTGCTTATCATTCTTAATTAATATAATTTAAGAAAATACGGTTTTAAAAAAACTTTATTATCGGTAAAAATTGTTCGATTGTCTTACTTTAATTTATTCTGGATTAATATTTATATCTTATGAATTTTTGGTAAAATTAGCAATAAATTGAGCATATCTTTCAATTTGTTTCAGACGAGAAAATTGAGTCCAATACTTTTCATAAGCATATTCAGTATATTTTTTTGTTTGATCTAAATCATTAGCCATTTTTTTAAACGACTCAACTAAAGATTGAGGTTCTTTGGGAGAAAATAAAAATCCTGTATGATTATTCTGAATTAGCTCTGAAATACCATCAACATTAGAAGCAATTACTGGCGTTTTCAAAGCCATCGCCTCTAATATAACACATGGCATCGCTTCCGCTAAAGATGGTAATAATAAAACATCAGCAGCATAAATAAATTCTTTCGCATTATCTCTAGTACCTAAGTATTCTATATGCTCACTTAATTCCTTGCTTTTAATTTGTTCTAATAAAGATTTTCCCCAAAAAGAATCTAAGCTAATCGGCCCAATTAAAAAAAGTTTCAAATTAGGCATAATTGTTTTTAACTGAGGAAATACATCTAATAATATTTTCTGATTTTTACGAGGTTGTAAACTAGCTACACAAACGGCTAAAAATTGGTCTGTCGCTAACCTTAATTTTTGTTTGATTTCTGCTTTTTCTACTAGAGTAATCTTGTGAATTTCATCTTCTTTACAGCAATTAGGAATATAATATATTCTTTGGTTACTTAAATCAGCTAATGATGACCATTCGTCTCGACATCGTGATGATACAAATATTAACGAATCATATTGATTCATAATCTGCAGTGCATCGTTAACCGTGTAAGTATTTGGAGGAAGAAAATGTCGAGGAGATTCATGAATAATAATAACCTTTTTTCCTTTAATTTTTGGAGCCACATTTTCCAAAAATCTATGATTAGTGAATCCATTAACGATAATAGGACTATAATCATACTTTTGTAGCTGCTGTTGTCGTTTCGCTTGAGTAATTTCTGAATACTTTTTTTTAATTGATTGAATTAAAAATATAGGTATTTGTAGTTTTCTTTTAATTGGTTTTGGCGGATAAATTTTCTCTTTAAAGACTATCCATTGAGGAGAACTGAGAACTTGGTTATTTACTTCTTGAGGAAGTGAACATTTAGTTTCAGTAACAACTTTTACCCTATCTTCAGTTGCTAATAAAGCAATTAATATGTCTTGGCCAGCTTGGGATAAGCCACTCAGATGAGTTAAATTTTTTGACACATATAAAATCATTACTACATCCTTTCACATATATAGTTTATCTTCAATATATTCTCGATTGATTTGCTAACTATTAAGTAATTAATTTTTCGTAAATCTCCAAAGTTTTATTGGCTATCTTATCCCAATCAAGCTGTTCTTCAGCAAATTTTCTAGCAGCTTTACTTCTTTTACATTGCTCCTCTGGTTCGTCTACCAGTTTCAAGATAGCATTAACAAATCCCTCAATATCGCCAATAGGCAAAAGTTCAGCAAATGTTTCTTGTGTATAATCAGATAAACCCCCGACATTATTAGAAATGATGGGTAAACCACAAGAAATAGATTCTACTAAAGCATTATTGGCTGTACAATCTATAATTGGTAAAACTAACATACTAGCTTGTTGATAAAGTTGCCGTAAGCGATTATCTGAAATTCCCTGATACCAATGAACTTGTGGATGGCGAGCAATACGAATTAGTGTTGAATTTGTCCGATCACCAGCAGTTCGAGGCATGATAATATCAAATTGAATTTCTGGATTTTTACTAAGCACTTGGTCAATGACGATTGCTAAAGTTGCTAAATCTCGGAGATGTTTACCAGAAAAAATACATCTAACTTGTTCTTTTGTTTCCTCTTTTGAAGGACAGAAAAAGTCTGTATCTACACCATGAGGAACAAAAAATACTCGTCCAGGTAAATACTGCTCAAAGTAAGCAACTTCTTTACTGCCAACAACGATTAAAGCATCTAAATTAGTAATACTTTTGGGACATTTATGAACCAAACGCCACCATCCTGCGGGTTGATGAGATGTGCCAATTATTTTACAAGATAAACGCTCTTTCCAGTTCAGTAATATTCCTAGTTGATTTTCTACATAAGTGATATGAATTAAATCAGGATGCCATTGTAAACTTTTTAGGATAGTCTTAATTTCTGCTGTGGTACTATCAAGAGCATACATAGGACTACCTTTGGCTTTTTTTCCCACTCGTTCTACTATTGAACGCAAAATTTTTTTTTGGGGTTGTCCTGGATATTGCCATACACTTTTATAAGTATCATGAGGAAGAAGTGTAGACATAGATTCACATAGTTGATCGTAACCGCTATGTTTACCCATCCAATCAAAACGTCGTCTTAGCCAGAGAATTT
>NZ_AAXW01000048.1 GCF_000169335.1 Crocosphaera chwakensis CCY0110 | reverse complement strand
TTCCTAAACTATAAGACTAACTAACAAGGGAATAAAAAGTGTAATAGACTTGAACTGTAAAATGAGTTGAAGTCTTATTCTTCTTTTAAATTAAAATCAACTCTTTGATAAATATCGATGAGTGAAATTGAAAAATCAACTGAATAAAAGTTTAAAATATCACTATCAGATTCATAAGTTTTAAAGATCCATTCCCCGTTGGTTTGTTTATAAAACTGCTCAATATAATAAGCTGATTGTTCTACAAGTAAGTATTCTTCAAATGTTGGTAAAGAACGATAAAACTTAAACTTATCGGTTCGATCATAATCTCTCGTAGATTTAGATAAAATTTCAATAATGATCGAAGCATTGGTTACTGTATTTGTTCTGTTACCTTCATAGATAGGTTTATTTTTAATTATCATCACATCAGGATAAGTATAGATGCGATACATTGACATCCATAAACGAACATCACTCATAAAAATCCAGTCATTTTCATTATTTATTTCAGTAGGAAATTGTTTATAAAAATTACCAGCGATGAGATTACGATTAGTGGTGGCACCAGTCATGGGAGTAATCTTTCCATCTCGGTATTCATGTTTATCTTTTGCTATTTCTTCTAACTTCAAATATTCTTCAGGTGTATAGTATCTTTTTTCTATTTTAACTACCATATTAACCTCCACTTATTCAGTCTTTCATATATAAAAATAGAAGATAAATTAAGTTAAGGTAAGCAATTATGTAATGGTTTTGAAATTGCCTACCTTAGCGGTTAACTTACACTAAAATATTCGCTTTCTTTTCTTCAAAAATGCACTTAATTACCGCTTCTACTACCTTGTCAGGGGTGGATGCACCAGAGGTTACACCAACAATAATTTTACCATCAGGTAGCCAATTTTCCTTAGTTTTTATCTCTTTTTCTAAGGGTTTATGTTCAATTTTATTTCCTGGTAAAATGCGTTTTTCGCTATCAATATGATAGGAATCAATCCCTTTTTCGATAGAAATTTCTTGTAAATGAGTGGTATTAGAAGAATTAAAACCACCAATCACCACCATTAAATCGACATCTTCTTTTACTAGATTTAACATGGCATCTTGACGTTCTTGTGTGGCATCACAGATGGTATTAAAACTCATAAAATGCTCGTTTAATTCAGTGGGACCATATTTTTTTAGCATGGTAGTTTCAAATAGTTTCCCTATTTGTTCAGTTTCACTTTTTAACATGGTAGTTTGATTAGCAATACCCAAACGCATTAAATCTTTATCGGGTTCAAATCCTTCTGAATGAGCATTTTTAAACTTCTCTAAAAACTCATCTTTATTCCCACCATTGAGGATATAATCACAAACATATTGTGCTTCTTTGAAATTTAAGACCACTAAATAAGTGCCTGCAAAAGAACTGGTAGCCACAGTTTCTTCATGACGATATTTACCATGAATAATAGAGGTATAATCTTTTTTCTTATGCTTTTCTACGGAGTTCCATACTTTAGAAACCCAAGGACAAGTTGTATCAACAATAGTACAGCCTTTATCATTTAATAGTTGCATTTCGGTTACACTTGCGCCAAAAGCAGGTAAGATTACCACATCTCCTGTTTCTACTACAGAAAAATTTTTATTCCCATTAACTACTTCAATAAAACCAACATTCATCTCTAATAAACGTTGATTAACTGAGGGGTTATGTATAATTTCATTCGTTATCCAAATCTTTTCTTGAGGGAAATGTTGACGGGTTTCGTAAGCCATAGCTACCGCTCTTTCAACTCCCCAGCAAAAACCAAAAGCTTCTGCTAATTTAATAGTCACATCTCCTTCTTGCCATTGATAATTATTTTCACGAATTTTTTGAATCAGAGAACTTTGATACTCTGTATTCATGGTTCCCATGACTTCGTTTTCGTGGCCAAACCCTTTACGATGATAGTTGTTAGACTGTTGTAGAGAACGTTTAAAAGCTTTTGTATCCATAGGATGAGGTAAAATTAATTATCTATTGTTCAATTATTCCTTATCTTATCTCAATGAGCAAATTAATTTCTATATTTTATCTTTTATGTAATGTGATCACTCAAGTTGTCAATCTGTTCAATAGATTTGGTATAATCATAATAATAGATTTTTAAGAAGATTTAACTATTAATATTAAAGTCAATGCAATTAAAAATTTACTCTATTTTTTTTACAGTATTTTTGCTATTATTCCTGAGCATTTCTCCTAGTCCAGTAATAGCAGAAGAAGTGACAGATGGGTCTAAAATTTTTACTGTTCATTGCGCTGGATGTCATCCTAACGGCAATAATATCATTAGACGTGGAAAGAATTTAAAAATGAGGGCATTAAAAAGAAATAAGGTTGATACTTTAGACTCTATTATTCATTTAGTCACTTATGGTAAAAATAATATGTCAGCTTATGAAGAAAAACTGACACAAAATGAAATTAAAGTTGTATCTCAATATGTACTCGAACAAGCTAAAAATAATTGGCACAACCCTTAAAATTGCTTTAGCTTTCTGTTGTTTTTTCTTTTTGGAATAATAATTGAATGGCTAATAAAATTAAACCAAAAGCAACAAAAAAGAAAATAAATGTACCTAAAGAAGCGACCCCCATAACTAAGGTTCTCACTAAAGATCCAATTCTTAACACTAAAGTATTAGAAGAAGTCAACGGTTTGGTAGCAAAAGTTTGGATAATTGAAGCGGTTAAGGTGTAGAGTGCATAACCTAACGCCCCTGAAATGGTTGCACCTATCAAACAGTTTGCAGGGGTTGGTTTTTTAGGGTTAGGTTTTTCTGAGGAGTTGCTCATAGGAAAAGTCATAATATTCCACTCTTAACTATATCATATTTATACCTAAATTATCAACTAAAAAAGCCCATTTATCGGCAACTTCTTCTATTACTTTAGTAGTGGGTTTTCCTGCACCATGACCGGCTTTTGTTTCAATACGAATTAAGACAGGTTTCTCTCCATTATGCGCCTTTTGTAAGGCTGCTGCAAATTTAAAACTATGTGCCGGAACAACACGATCATCGTGATCGGCTGTCGTAATCATAGTAGCAGGATAAGCGGTATGTGAGTTTAAATTATGTAAAGGAGAATAGTCTAAAAGTGTCTTAAAATCTTCTTCATTTTCAGAACTTCCATACTCTGGACACCAAGCCCAACCGATTGTAAATTGATGAAAACGTAGCATATCTAAAACGCCAACTGCTGGCAATGCAGCAGCAAATAAATCGGGTTGTTGTGTCATGCAAGCTCCCACTAATAAACCCCCGTTACTACCACCTCCGATCGCTAATTTTTGAGAGGAAGTATAGTTATTCTTGATTAACCATTCAGCAGCAGCAATGAAGTCATCAAAGACATTTTGTTTCTTATCTTTCATTCCTGCTTGATGCCATTCTTCACCATATTCTCCACCACCTCTTAGGTTAGGAACAGCATAAACTCCTCCCATTTCCATCCAAATAAGGTTACTAATGGAGAAACTAGGAGTCAAAGAAACATTGAAACCACCATAACCATAGAGATAAGTGGGGTTATTACTATCTAAGCTTAATCCTTTTTTATGGGTGATAAACATAGGAACTCTGCTTCCATCTTTACTGTCATAAAATACTTGTTTGATTTCGTAATCTTCAGGATTGAAGTCTACAGTAGGTTGACGAAAAATTGTACTTTCTCCTGTTACCATATCGTAGCGGTATATAGTTGTAGGGGTTGTAAAACTGGTAAAGGAGTAAAAGGTTTCTGTATCTTCTTTTTTGCCATTAAAACCGCCGGCTGAACCAATTCCAGGTAAGCTTACTTCTCGAATAAAATTACCTTGTAAATCGTAGATTTTGATAGCAGATTTTGCATCTTGAAGATAATCACAAACAAACTGATTATTTAAAATACCAACGTCTTCTAAAGTTTCTTTGGTTTCTGGAATAATTTCTTGTTTATTTTCTTGATTCGACTGATTAATATCAATAGCAATAACTTTCCCTTTGGGGGCGTTTAAATCAGTACGAAAATAAAATATTGAACCTTCATTATCAATAAAGCTATAATCTGCCTCAAATTGATTTATCAATTCAACGACTTGAGCATTTTCTTGACTTAAATCTTTGTAAAAAACAAGATTTTTAGAATCGGTTCCTTTCCAAATACTGATGATTAAATATTGTCCATCTTCGGTAACTCTTCCACTAAAACCCCATTCTTTTTCGTCAGGGCGATCATAAATTAATACATCTTCATTTTGGGAGGTTCCTAACTTGTGATAATAGAGTTTTTGATAATAATTTGTGTCTTCTAGTTTTGTTTTTTCATTGGGTTCATTATAACGACTATAAAAGAAACCTTGATTATCTTTTGTCCAAGATGTTCCAGTAAACTTGGTCCATTTTAAATGATCGGATAAGTCGTTTCCTGTTTCTATTTCTCTTACTTTCCATTCTACCCAATCTGATCCAGATGTGGATAAACCGTAGGCTAAATATTGACCATTTTCTGAGATAGATAAACCCGATAAAGCGACGGTTCCATCTTCTGATAAAGTGTTAGGATCTAATAAGATGGTAGGTTCGTCATCAAGATTTTTGAGAGTGTATAAAACACTTTGATTTTGTAAGCCATTATTTTTAAAATAGAAGTATCTTTCCGCTTTTTTGAAGGGAGTTCCGTACTTTTCGTAATCCCACAGTTTTGTTAAACGTTGTTTGATTGTTTCTCTTGCTGGAATAGTCGATAAATAGTCGAAAGTTACTTTATTTTGTACTGTTATCCATGCTTTGGTTTCCTCTGAATCAGGGTTTTCTAACCAACGATAGGGATCTTTTATTTCTACACCGTGATAAACATCGGTAATGTTTTGTTGTGGGGTGGTTGGATAAGAAAACTGAGGTGACATTTTTGGGGTTTGTATAAGGATAATGGCTATTTATAATTTTATCATCCGCATATCGTTAAATAATTACACTTGGCGATATTTAATATTTCAACTTCATCGGGCTTAATACGCTTAAGCCCCTACAGTAATACTTTAACTGATAACTCAAAAAACTGATGAACGTCTCTTGACATTCTGTTAGTTTTCTTAAATGGTCAAGAATGCGAGGCAACAGTCTCGGTAAATTTTATTGATCCAATTGGCTAACAATTCCCTGAGAATATCCAATTAAGTCCTTAATCTTTTCTTGTACCTTTTCTAATCTTTTTTGTGTAGTTTGAGCTTGACGAGAAGTGGTTAAAAATAGTAATTCCGTTTTTAACAATCTTAAATTTTTATGAATTTCTGTTTGTGCTGATCGAATCAAAGCGATCTCGAAGAGATCCGCTTCGCGGTGCGCGTTACAATCTAATTCATCTAATCTCACGCTGAGAATCTGATTCTGGAAAATTGCTTGTACCTCTTGGTACATCGATTTTATCGTTATCATATCTATATCCTTAGCCAATACCTGCTTTTGGAGTTCTAGAAGCTTAGCTAAAAGCTCTTGATAAGACTGATGATAAAATTTCAGTAACATAGGACACCATATTGCGTTAGAATTTGTAAATAAATATTAAACTTTTTGAGTGACTTTAACCAATCTCAATCTGTCCTTAAACTGAAATTATTAAAAGAAGTCCTCGCTTTTGAGAAGTAGGACAAAGCTGATGGTAAAAAAAGGTAGAACAAGACAAAGCCAATGGTTTTAAGCCCTTAACTTTTCCATCAGAGAAGAATCAGCGTTTGAATACTCTTATTTACCGTTTTCTTATCCATTCTCATTCCTTCTATACCTAGCCCGATCCTCCTATGAACGCAGTTACCTTCCCTGACAGTAAACCCCTAGATATCGCCCTTCCCGACTGGTTAAATGAGTGTCTGATTTCCCATGAGTCAGACCAAAATAATCAGGATCTCGACTTAATTTGTCGTGCGTTTAATTTTGCTTATAAACTCCATGAAGGACAAGCCCGTAAGTCAGGAGAACCTTATATTGCCCATCCTGTAGCGGTTGCTGGTATTCTTCGGGACTTAGGGGGAGATAAGGCTATGATTGCTGCAGGTTTCCTTCATGACGTAGTAGAAGATACGGATGTCACAGTAGAAGAGATAGAAGAGATGTTTGGCCACGAAGTTGCCCTGTTAGTAGAAGGGGTGACCAAACTCTCAAAATTTAACTTTTCAAACAAAACAGAACAACAGGCCGAAAACTTCCGACGGATGTTTTTAGCCATGGCCAAAGATATTCGCGTCATTGTGGTCAAATTAGCTGATCGCCTCCACAATATGCGAACTTTAGAACCCCTCAGACCGGAAAAACAAAGACGTATCGCCAGAGAAACCAAAGAAATCTTTGCCCCATTAGCCAACCGTTTAGGAATATGGCGCGTTAAATGGGAACTAGAAGACTTATCCTTTAA
Organism: Crocosphaera chwakensis CCY0110; assembly: GCF_000169335.1. Lineage (GTDB taxonomy): Bacteria > Cyanobacteriota > Cyanobacteriia > Cyanobacteriales > Microcystaceae > Crocosphaera > Crocosphaera chwakensis. The sequence goes on along the minus strand of NZ_AAXW01000048.1, from coordinate 30,610 downwards.
ATATTTAGAACCTGAAGACTATCGAGAAATTCAAAACCTAATCTCAGAAAAACGTATTGATCGAGAAACTCGCATCGAAACGGTTAAAAATACCCTACAAAAACGACTCGATGACATGGGGATTTCAATCCTAGAATTACAAGGAAGACCCAAGCATCTCTATGGTATTTATTTCAAAATGCAGCGTCAGAATAAAGGATTTCATGAAATTTACGATCTAGCTGCGCTGAGAATTATTGTTAAAACCAATGAAGAATGTTATCGGGCCTTAGCAGTAGTTCATGATGTCTTTAAACCCATGCCCGGCCGCTTTAAAGATTACATTGGACTGCCTAAACCGAACCGTTATCAGTCCTTACACACCACTGTTGTCGGGTTGAATGGTCGTCCCCTAGAAATTCAAATTCGTACCTTAGAAATGCACCATATTGCTGAATATGGGATTGCAGCCCACTGGAAATATAAAGAAACAGGGGGATCGAATCATACCCACTTTTCTAATGAAGATGAAAAATTTACGTGGTTACGGCAACTCCTTGACTGGCAAAATGATCTCAAAGATGACCAAGAATATGTAGACAATCTCAAAGATAACCTCTTTGACGATGATGTGTACGTCTTTACCCCCAACGGCGACGTAATTTCTCTATCGAGAGGGGCAACTGCTGTAGATTTCGCTTATCGTATTCACACAGAAGTGGGGAATCACATGAAAGGGGCGAGAATTAATGGTAAATGGTCAGTTTTAGACCAACCCCTACACAATGGAGATATTGTCGAAATTATCACCCAGAAGAACTGTCACCCCAGTTTAGACTGGTTAAATTTTGTGGTGACTCCTACGGCCCGTAACCGTATTCGTCAATGGTTTAAGCGATCGCGTCGGGAAGAAAACATGGCCAGAGGGAAAGAACTCCTAGAAAAAGAATTAGGTAAAAATGGCTTTGAAGCCTTATTAAAGTCTCAACCCATGCAAACTGTGGCTGAAAAATGTAATTACCAGTCAGTGGATGATTTATTAGCAGGGTTGGGTTATGGGGGTATTACCCTTAACCAAGTGGTAAACCGTGTGCGAGAAGTGACCGTTACCAACCAAAAAGAAGAGGTTTCAGAAACTAACTTGCCGAGTGCATCTCCTTCCCCCTCTTGTCCCACTAAACCCAATAAATCTCCGATTTTAGGAGTAGAAGGATTGGTGTATCATATTGCAGGATGTTGTACGCCTTTACCAGGAGACCCCATTATTGGTGTGGTAACTAGAGGAAATCGAGGTATTTCTATTCATGCTCAAAGTTGTTCTAATATAGAGAATGTTCCTGGAGAACGATTCATTCCAGTACGTTGGAATACTATCGATAGCAAAGGATGTGCTACCACTTATCCCGTAGATGTACAAATCGAAGCCCTTGATCGGGTTGGGGTTCTCAAAGACATTTTATTACGGGTTAGCGACCATCACATTAATGTTTGTAACGCAGGGGTGAAAACCGGACGCAACAAACCAGCCATTATTAACTTACGCATCGAAATCCGCGATCGCCAACAATTAGACTATCTCATTAATAGTATTAGCAATATGAGTGATATTCTTAATATTCATCGTGTTAATGGGGTAGATTTTTAGTCAGGATTGTAAGACCGTAGCTAACCTTTTACTATTACTGACCATAATCAAAAGGAGTAGCATAAACAATAGATTGATAACGTCCTTGTTCAGTGCGAATGGTGACGCAATAGTGGCTTTACTCTCCTGTTAACAAGATGAAATTAAGGGTAAACCGCCAGCTATCATCAGAGCCACTGTAATGATTGTGCCAATAAAAGCGATGCCTAATGATATTTTTCCTGATGGTTCCATTGACATATTAAGCACTCCTTGAAATACCCATCTATCTAACGGTAAAACTAATAACCAAAACAAAGCAATCAACGCACAACCTAACCAAAACCTGATCCATTTCCAGTTACTATTAAACTTTTTGAAAAAGTCATTTAAAAAGACTTCTTCTAAAAAATTTCCTCCTGAATTAGATAGATTAATATTGTCAACATAAATGCCATCAGTTTGACGACTCGCTGATCTTAAATTAGGAACACTATCTGTGCCAAAAATCAGAGAATTAATCTTAATATTTTTTCCTGTTGCTTGGGTAACGGCTGACTGAGTAATAGTAACCCCCGTATCTGTTACCATCAATAATTCTTTGCAGTGATTTTGTTGTTCTTCTAAAATTTCTGTAGCATTATTAATTACGATATCTAAATCATCTTGTTGCGGTTCAGGCCGTAATTGATAGGGTAAATTCGGATCATTTAATTGACTATTCAGTTGACCAACAATTACATCTTGAGATGAGTCCATACTAGCAGTTAATTTTGGGGCTTTTCCTCCTCCGATGCCCAAAATTTGAACCTTATTAGGATTCCTTAATTTAGCATTTGCTTCTAGATAAGCATTAACCGCTTGTACCTCTTGATCCATGATGGTATCAGGAGCATTAAAGGTTTGGCCCTGGTAAGTGCTGCTACTGAGATCGAGGGCAATGACCACAGCAACAGGGGGTTTTCCGATATTTAAAAGGCCAAATAATAAGGCTAAGGCCAAAAAAACACCCACCATAATTAATGGGGTATAAAACAAGGGATATTCAATTACTTTACGGCGATATCTTAACACGTAATTGTCTCCTTTTTATCATTGGTTATTGTAAAGAATCAAACTGATAGTCTGACCCTTCTGGCCCTTCATTTCCTTTAACAGCTTGGACTAAAGGAACTTCATTAAATAAATTAAAATCAGTGGTACTATCAGATAGAGTAACACCATTGTTTAAGCTCTGAAAGACCATAGCGCGATCAGGATTTTGACTTACGTTTTCAACTAAAGCTTTGGTAGCATCATAAGCGGTTGCTGTACGCCAACTGACCCGTCCTTTCCAACTTTGCAAGGCATCTTTAGCAAAGTCATCCGTCGGGCTAAAACTCCAGGGAACCGCTAAAATTATTCCTGCGATCGCATTTCCCCCTTGAACTAAAATATCAGCATTATAGAGTTCATCCCCTCCCATTAATCGTAGAGGAGAGCCTTGATTTTCATTGGCTGTCGCTATTTCTACTGCTTGGCTTACTTTACTTTTACTCAAGGCTAAAATAGCCACATTTGCCCCATTATTTTGCAAGTTACTAACAGAGGTATTGGCATCAAAGTTAGGGGAACTAATATCAATTTGCTCGATTAAAATTCCTTGAACTTCGGGTAAAGCGTTAATAATTTCTTGTTGTAATTGTTGACTGTAACCGCTATCAGAATTATAAAAAATAGCAATATTGGGGGAAGGTTGCTGTTGGGCTGCATACTGGGTTAAAGTTTTCCCTACGGCTTGCAAATAATTAACTAATAGTTCGTCTTCTTTTGTATCAATAGGAATAGTTTTTAAGGTTGATTCTTGGAAGCTAGTGGTCAGGGGAGATAAAACCGCAACCCCTGCGCTTTCATACTGTTGTAAGGCTGCTTGACTCCCTGGATCGATTCCGTACCCAACAATCCCTAAAATATCAGGAGTATTAATGACTGTTTGGGCAACATTAGGAGCGGTGGTGGGGTCGCTACTATCGATGATGGCTACTTCTAACAGTTGCCCTGAGGTCGAAGACTGATTAAACTCTGTTTGATATTTAGCCACTCCTCGCAAAATTTCGGCTGCTGAGTCAGGACTACTACTGATAGGAACAGCTACGGCGATGGTAATAGGGTTTTCGGCTTGTTTGGCTTGGGCATTTTGCCAATAAATACGACTTTCGGGATCATTAGCATTTTTCTGGACTGCCGTTTCATAAGCGGTTACAGCTTCAGCCCAATTTTCTTGGGCAAATGCCTGGGTTCCGGTTTCCTTCTCAGGAGTTGATTGTAAAAAGAGTTTGTCTCCTCGACTGATAGAATCACCACTGCTAGGAGTGATGGGAGGAGGAGTGGGATCTATCTCCGTTTGTGATCCAGAAAAACCGTTATCATCTGGTGTATCCTGACCTCTAAGTAAGAAGAAAGCAGCTACACCACCCCCCAAAATGACGATAATCAGGGCGAGAATAGCAGGGATAAGCCAGGGAGAACTACCACTGCCCGAACTTCCTGCTACAAACGTTTTACTTGGTTTTTGTTTCCCTTGTGTCCCTGGGTTCATGGCTTCTTTTGGTAAGCCACAAATGATACAGTCGGGGCCGGTGTTGACTTGAGGGGTATGGGGAGATACCCCAGGGTATTGTTTACCGTCTTTGGGTACTCCATCACAAGTCCATGAACTCATGGGTCGATTCCTCTCCTAATCACCATCTTTAAAACTATGAACGATTATTTGAGAAAGCGGATGCTTTTGACTCATTTTTCGCCATAAAGTTAGCTTAGCAATTTTTTTTTAGATTGTCTTTAATTAGCTTACCTTTTCTGCTGATTTGGGAGGAGTAGGACTGGATAAACTTTTGAAATAGAAAGTCCCTACAATCAACAAAAACAATAAATAAACAACGATTTGTCCTAAATATAGAGTTTGTCGATAGCCAAAGAGAGATTTTAGAATAATTCCAGGAAAGGTTTTATCTGGCAAAATATCTGACCCATCCCAAACCAAAGGACCTAAAATACAAGAGTCGCCAGGAACCCAACACCATTGTGAAAAACTGGGTTCTAGTTGCGTTAAAAACATCACCACTAAATTAAGATGTTTAAGGACTCCTAACACCAATCCTCCTACTACTAAGAGTAAGAAAATACCCATCACTTTAAAAAAGAGACGAATATTAATTTTAACACCCAACTTAAAGAGTAAAAATCCTAATGTAGCTGCGGTTATTAAGCCTAAAGTTGCTCCAATAGTAGGAATTTTCCAACTGTTTTCAAATTTAGCAATGATAAACAAAACGGTTTCAAAGCCTTCCCTTAAAACAGCGATAAAAACTAACAAGAAAATACCTTTTCCTGCACTATCCTCTCCACTTAAGGCTGCTTCAATTCCTTGTTCAACGTCTCCTTTTAACTCCTTTCCTTGTTGAGTCATCCAAATGAGCATCCAACTTAGCATAGCAACAGCTATGATGCCAAATAATGTGGCTAAACATTCTTTTATGATAGGGGTATAAGGACTTTGATAAGTATTGACTCCTTGTAGGATTCCTCCTAATAATAATCCTACTAAAATACTGGCGACAATTCCTCCGCCGATCCCCTGATATACCCAACGATTGAGTTGGGTTTGTTCAACTTTTTTTAGACAAGCAAGTACAATCCCTACCACTAGGGATGCTTCAAATCCTTCTCTTAAAGTAACAACAAATGTCGGTAATGCAGCACTGAAATCCATGATTTACAAGGGCTTATTGATTACCTATTGATTATATAATTTTTTTCTATTATTTTCTATAATACCCCAGACAAGATGTCTGGGTTGCTTTTAAATTGCTTGGGTCTGATTAAACATAATCCCGTAACATTTTTTTCAATTCTATGTTATGAACTTCTTCTTGGCCAATCATTCCCCGTGCAAATTCTTCGATGTAAATACTGGCATTTTCTACCAATTCTAAGAGGTCTTTATACAAATCTAACGCTTTTTTTTCGTGGTTGAGACTTTCTAGAAGAATGGCGTGTAAACTATGCTCATTCGTCTCTTCCATCGGAGCAATTTTTAAGCTAGGATGGCCTTCTAATCCTGTTAAGATTTCACCCACTTGTTGAGCATGAAGTAAGGATTCTGTAGCCTGTTGTTGGAAAAATTGTACAATAGGAAGACGATGAGGGCCTGTGACCATCAAAGAATAATGAGTATAGCGAACAACCCCCGCTAATTCATATTCCATAATGGTGTTGAGAATATCATTGGTTTTTTCTCGGTCAAGTTCTCTCATATTTTACCTGTTGAGGAGAAGAATTCATCTTGCAAGGACAACATTTTTAAGTCTGTTTTTTGAGGACAATATCAATTGTTTGTCCAGAGACTCTACCTTTAGAGTATCCTATCTTTCCTTCTTCTCTTGTAAAATAAAGCTTAAGTTTTTTGTCTTATGATAATATTGATCGATTAATAATTATTAAATTAAGAATAAACCCTTTTATTTTAAGTACAAAGTAATCAATAATATATTTACTTTGATCTATTTTATTGACTAATTTGATTAGTATTGGAAGGGACTGTTTGAGGAGAACGATTTTGATTAATTTGAACCATAATTAAGCCAATAAAAACACAGAGTCCCATAAAAATCCATAGGAAGGGATTATTATTTTTTTTCGTTTGTTTTCTCTGTTTTTTAATTCTTCGTTGACCTTCTTGATATTCTCTTTCTGTTGTCATAATTTTTTAAATAACGAAAAACCTTTGCTTAATATTTTATCTTAACAGAAATAAAAAGGAATGGGAGAAATTATATATTTTTTTAGATTTTTGACTTAGCGAGATTAGATAATGTTCTAAGAGCTACTACTTAGAAACTTGAATAAAATTTCATAAGTAGAGGTTAAAATCTGTTAAAATGAAGAATGTATTATTAAGCAATCAATTATTATTAGCTTCTCATGTCCTCAGTAATTACTCCTGACTCTTTGAATTGGTTATATCGAGGAACTAGCGAAATTTTTCCCAGTCAACCTGATTCTAATAACCCTGAAGAAAACTTAGAAAAATTGATAGAAAAATCCGATCGTCCTCTGAGGGTTAAATTAGGCATTGATCCCACTGGAACCGATATTCATCTAGGCCATAGTATCCCATTTCGTAAGTTACGAGCTTTTCAAGATGCAGGTCATACTGCAGTCGTAATTATTGGAGATTTTACGGCGCAAATTGGAGATCCTACCGGTAAATCAGAAGTTCGTAAACAACTAACATCTGAACAGGTAAAAAGTAATGCCGAAAATTATTTAGAACAACTTCGTCCTATCCTCGATTTTGACACGCCAGGAAGATTAGAAATTCGCTATAATTCTGAATGGTTAAAAGAGCTAAATTTAGCTAAAATCCAAGAACTTTTAGCCACAATGACCGTCGGACAAATGTTAGCAAAAGAAGGATTTGCTGAACGTTATAAACAAGAAAATCCTATTTTTCTCCATGAATTTCTTTACCCATTAATGCAGGGATACGATTCAGTCATGATCGATGCCGATGTAGAATTAGGAGGAACGGATCAAAAGTTTAATATTGCCGTGGGAAGAGACTTACAAAGACACTTTGGGAAAAAGCCTCAATTCGGATTATTATTACCCATTTTACTTGGGACAGATGGCAGTCAAAAAATGTCAAAATCTCTCAATAATTATGTGGGATTAAAAGAAGATGAATTATCCATGTATTCTAAATTAGAAAAAACCCCCGATGCTATCATCAAAGACTATTTTGAACTATTGACTAATTTACCTTTAGATCAATTACCCGAAAATCCTAGGGACTGTCAAAAATTATTAGCCTTAGAAATTGTTACACAATTCCATAGCCAAAAAGCAGCCATAACTGCCCAAAAAACAGCAGAAGATTTAGTCAAAAATAAAGGGACAGGTGCAACAGATGCTGTTCCCGAATATGACTTATCTAATGTAGAATTTCCAGCAAAATTATTCTATATATTAAATGCTAGTGGACTCTGTGGAAGTAGTGGGGAAGGAAGACGGCAAATACAAGGAGGCGCAGTGCGTTTAGACGGGGAAAAAATTAGCGATGTTAATATCACCTTTGATAACTTAGAACAACTGTCAGGTAAAGTTTTACAAGTAGGAAAAAAGAAGTTTATCAAATTAGTTTAGGTGAAAAATTTATAATTGTGAACCCCTAACTCCGAACTCTTGTCTTCTCTTTGATAAACTAGAATACAGGAATGTCTCACATAAAGAGCATAACAACGTTATTTTAACTTGACACCTTAAACACAACCTTGTACAGACCAAGAGGATAAACAGTATTATGGGATTATTTGATCGCCTAGGCCGAGTGGTTAGAGCAAACCTCAACGATCTCGTTAGCAAAGCAGAAGATCCAGAAAAAGTCTTAGAACAAACCATCATGGATATGGGGGAAGACTTGATCCAGTTAAAGCAAGCTTTCGGCCAAACCCTTGCTTCCCAAAAACGAACAGAAGCACAGTATAAACAAGCCCTTAAAGATGCTAATACATGGGAACAACGGGCAAAATTAGCCCTTTCTAAAGGGGAAGAAAGCCTCGCCAGAGAAGCATTAGTTCGTAAAAAATCTTATACAGAAACGGCCACAACCCTTAAAGAACAATTAGAGCAACAAAGTGGGCAAATTGAAACCATGCGCCGTAACCTGACGGCCTTAGAAAGCAAAATTTCTGAAGCCAAGACCAAGAAAAATATGCTTATTGCTAGGTCGAAAGCAGCCAAAGCTAACGAAGCATTACAATCAACCATGAATGGTCTAAACACCAGTGGTTCTATGGCCGCCTTTGAACGCATGGAAAACAAAGTTTTAGACATGGAAGCTCGTTCCCAAGCCGTGGGAGAGTTAGGGGGATCGAGTTTAGAAAATCAATTTGCTGAACTTGAAGCTGGTAGCGGTGTGGAAGATGAACTGGCCATGCTTAAAGCCCAAATGACTGGATCAGCTGAACCCCAAGCGGCTTTACCAGAAGGCGAAACTAAGGATAAAGTATCTTCTAAAGATGAAGTAGTTGATGCAGAGTTAGACGACTTACGTCGTCAACTGGATAATCTTTAAGATTATCGGTATTTTAGATTATTGCCGTAAAAGTCAAGAAAACCCAGTTGAAGAAATTGGCCGAACTTGTAAGCTATTAACTGGTAACGGAATCATTGATCACTGATAACTAAACTATGAGTAGTGTTCTCGAAATTACAGATCCTCAATTTGATACAGAAGTGTTTGAGGCTGACACCCCTGTATTAGTCTATTTCTGGGCTTCTTGGTGTGGTCCGTGTCGGTTGGTGTCTCCTTCCATTAACAAAATTGCTGATAGCTACGGCGATAGTCTCAAAGTGGTCAAATTAGAGGTCGATCCTAACCCCGATGCACGGGCGAAATGTAAAGTAGAAGGGGTTCCTGCTTTACGACTGTTTAAAGATAAACAGCTTTTGGCCGAACATGAAGGGGCGATCGGCAGACAACAACTAGAAGAGATGCTCAAAAAACATCTTAACTAAAACAGTGAGGTGGTGAGGATTTTATGACTTTTTGTGATCCTCTCATCTCCCTTTTCACTGAAACAAGCAAAACCATGCACTTCGCTAACCGCCTTCAAGCTTTAGAAAAAAATGTCTTTGCTGATATGGATAAGGCGAAATCACAAGCCATCAGCAACGGCAAAACCATTATTGATTTATCCTTGGGATCATCAGATTTAGCGGCTGATCCAGAGGCTCTAAACGCGATCGCCTCTTCTCTCGAAGATCACACCACTCATGGCTATCTCCTCCACTACGGAACTTTGGAATTTCGGGAAACCGTCGCCCAATGGTATCATCAACGCTTTGGGGTTGAAGTTAATCCTCATACTGAAGTTTTAACCCTCATTGGTTCCCAGGAAGGAACCGCACATTTACCCCTCGCTTTGCTCGATCCAGGAGATTTTGCCCTACTCCTCGATCCTGGCTATCCTTCCCATGCAGGAGGTGTCTATTTGGCTGGGGGTCAAATTTATCCTATGCCGTTGTTGGCAAAAAATGACTTTTTGCCAGTGTTTGCAGATGTTCCTTCCCAAGTGTTAGAGCAAGCTAAAATGATAGTGTTGAGTTACCCCCATAACCCCACCAGTGCAACAGCCTCTTTAGCTTTTTTCCAGGAAGCGGTGGCTTTTTGTCAAGAGCATGGGCTAGTCTTAGTTCATGATTTTCCCTATGTCGATATTATTTTCGAGGGAATGGCTCAACCCCCTTCAATTTTGCAGGCTGATCCGACAAAATCTTTGTCCATTGAGTTTTTTACCCTTTCTAAGTCCTATAATATGGGTGGCTTTCGCATTGGTTATGCCATCGGTAACGCAGAGATTGTTCAAGCCTTAAGACGAGTCAAAGCAGTGGTGGATTTTAATCAATATCGGGGCATTTTAAACGGAGCGATCGCAGCTTTAACCGGAGATCAAACAACAGTTAAAAAGACAGTGACGCGCTTTCAAAGCAGACGAGATGCTTTTATTAACGCCCTCAATAACATCGGTTGGCAGGTTGCATCCCCTCAAGCAACGATGTATGTTTGGGCAAAATTACCCCAACCTTGGGAAAATAAATCTGTTGAATTTTGTACTGAGTTAGTAGCAGCAACCGGTGTCGCTGTATCTCCAGGTGCCGGGTTTGGAAAACAAGGAGAAGGGTATGTCAGGTTTGCTTTAGTTCATGATCCTAATATTTTAGAACTTGCCGTAGAAAAGATTGCTCAATTTCTAGGAAGGATTAACTTTTAATGATTAATAATTCCCATGACTTTCTTTAAGTAGATTATGAATGACTTTTATCACGTTGGTGGTAGCGTCCCCCTAGACTCACCAAGCTATATTAAACGAGAGGCTGATAATACACTTTATAGTACCTTGAAAAATGGACAACTTTGTTATGTTTTAAATTCTCGTCAAATGGGTAAATCTAGCCTATGGGTACACACACAAAATAAACTCAAAGAAGAAGGTATTCAATGTGCAACAATCTCCTTCAATGGTTTAGGAAATGATCTATCTGAAGATAATTGGTACACAATTATATTTAATGAGTTAGTTAAAGCTTTCGATTTATCTACTGATGCTAAAGCAGAAGCTCAAATTTTGTGGGATAAAAGTTTAGATACATCTCCTCTTTACAGTTTAACTCAATTTATTGAAAAGATCCTATTAAAAGAAGTTAAACAGTCTATTGTTATTTGTTTTGATGAAATTGATAGTGTAATTAGTCTAAATTTTTCTTCAGATCCCTTTTTTAGTTTTATTCGTAGCTGTTATGAAAAGCGATATATTAAACCTATTTATCAGCGTTTAACCTTCTGTATATTGGGGGTAGCAACCACTGCTGATTTTATTCCGAATAATGCTCGAAGTCCTTTTGATATAGGTAAAGATATTGCTTTAGAGGGATTTAATAAGGGAGAAGTTCGGCAACTTGTACAAGGATTAAAGGATAAGGTTGAAGATACAGAAAGGATATTGGATCATATTCTAGAGTGGACAGGAGGACAACCTTTTTTAACTCAGAAAATTTGTCAATTAATTTGTGATTCTCGCACTTATTTTAGCAGCCAATTAGTCAACAATACCGTTAATATAGATAATACAATTAATATAGATAATTTTATAAAATCGCAAATTGTCAATAATTGGGAATCTAACGATAGTCCACAACATCTAAGAACGATTAGAGATCGTCTTTTAAATAATTCTCCCACAACAAAGAGACGATTATTAGAACTCTATCAAGAGATTTTGGCAAACGGTGATGTTGAATATAATGGTAGTCCAGAACAAATAAAACTGCGTTTAACTGGATTAGTTGTTCAAACTGAGGGAAAATTAAAAGTCTATAATAAAATTTACCGAAATATTTTTGATGAACAATGGACAGAAAATGAACTTAATGAAATTCATGAAATCCCTCCCTACATTGAACAATCTGAAAGTTGGTTACAATCAGGAAGACAATCAGAACATCTTCTATCGGGTGAGCAGTTACACGAAGCAATAAAATGGGGTAAAGATAAAACCCTCAAAGAACAAGAAAAGGAGTTTTTAAGATTAAGTCAACTTGAACAAGAAAAACAACAAAACATTGTACGTCAACAAGAAGCATCTCGACAGAGTGAAAAAATTTTAAGCTCAGCGTTTGAAAAAGATCAACAACAACTTTTAATCACTGAAATTTTAAACTGGACAGGAAATCAACCCGAATTAACCAGAATTATTTCTAATTTAGTTGTTAAGAATAAATATACTTTAGAAAAAAGTAAAGAAAAAGGATTTGTTGAACAAATAATCCAAAAAAATATTATTGAAAATTGGCAAAGTAATCAAGCTTCTGAGCATTTAACAGAAATCAAAGAGACTATTTTAGAAACGGATGGCAATATAAAAGAGAGATTGAAGATTTATAAGGACGTTTTACAGACTAGGGTATTAACTGATAATACTCCTGAAAAGATTGCTCTATTTCAATCTCAGTTAGTCATCAAAAAAGACGATTATCTAGAAGTGGCTAATCCAATTTATAAAGCAGTATTTAATATTCAATGGGTTAATCAGCAATTAGAAGAATTAACGAATATCGACTCTAATCCTGAACCTGTTACTGTAAAGAGTTCTCTTATAATGGTTATAGTTTTTGTGCTAGTTACGATATTTTTTATTGGGTCAAAAATAAAAAATTCAGATTCTCCTTTACCTGAAAATATACCAGTACCTGAAAATATACCAGAAATTTGTGTTGAACCCATTGATGGTACGCCTTTAGACTCTCAACTTAAAAGCCTCAAAGATTTAGAAGAGCAATTAGGTAATACTTTTCCATCGAAATGTCAAGAAAAAATAGCACAACTACAACAAGAAAAATTAAATCAACAAGTAAGATTAAATCGAGAATTTTATAATAAAGCATTAAAAGAAGGAGCAGATAATAGAGTTAAAGACGGAGTAATTTATCTTTGCCAAATCAAAGAAATTCCTAACGACATAGAATATGCTAGAGACAAGTTAGAAGAGTGGTTTGATAACAGTTACTGGAGAGATGATGTTATTGAGTCTTTTAGTCAAATCAATAATTGTCCAGCTACTGGAGGAACAGATTTAGAGCAATACTTAAGAGAGTCAAAAAATGAATAAATTTCAACGGTTACAATTTGTCAAAAACTCCATCGCTTCCTTCTAATTCGTCGGATAATCTAACTCTAATTCCTTTCTTGCCTATTAGCCAAAATTGCTGACACCAAACTATCAAATTTGGTTCTTGTTTATTGAGAGAAGGGTAAGACTGGGATTGCTGTTTCTTATTTTTATTGCGGAAAGTAAATTGTTGCCAAAAGTGTAGAATATTACCAATAACTAACCAAAAAAATAAGCTCAAAATTCCAGTGAAAAACATTACTATACCCCAACCGAGCAATTGAAACACTGTTTGAGAGATTAGATTATCTTGCGTTAATCCACTAATAAATTCTTCGGAATTTTTGTTACTAAATAAACCTACCGCTATTGTTCCCCAAAAACCACAAAAAAGATGAACGGGAATTGCTCCTACAGGATCATCAATTTTCAGTTTTTTTAACAATGCTTCACTCAACAATACAACAAGTCCACTCACTCCACCAATGATAATAGCCGACTTGATATCAACATACGCTGATGAAGCAGTAATTCCTACTAATCCCCCTAAAATTCCATTAATAATTGACCCTAAACTCGCTTTATTACCAATTGAAGGACTTAAAATTAAGGCAAAAAAACCACCTGATGCAGCAGCAATCATGGTCGTTACAATAACAGAAGGAATACTAATTAAGAATAATACAGAGCCACCATTAAAACCAAACCATCCTAACCAAAGAACAAGACATCCTAACGTCGCAAATCCTAAATTATGAGGGGTAAAATCTTGGAGTTCTTCGTCGTGAAAAGTCTCATTTCTACTATTATACCCAAAACGTCCGTGTCTCGGATTCAGTAGCCAAGCTCCCACTAATCCCGCCATTCCACCCACCGAATGAACAACCGTTGAACCAGCAAAATCACGAAATTTCAATAAATTATAGAGCCATCCTTGGCTTGACCAAATCCAATGTCCTACAATGGGATAAATAATGCCAACTAAACAAAAACTAAAGAGCAAAAAAGCCCACAATCTAATTCGTTCTGCCACTGCGCCTGACACAATAGTCGCTGCTGTTCCAGCAAAAGTTAACTGAAAGAAAAATAATGTGGAAAGAGAGCGTCCAGGCCATGCTTCTAGTAATTCACTAAACCCATTATTATTAGTAAAAATATCAAAGAAAAATCCCGTTTGTCCTGATAAGCTATTTCCTATAACTGTTGTATTACCAAACATCAAACCAAAGCCCAAAATCCAGTACGCTAAAGCAGAGATACAAAAAACAATTAAATTTTTTGCCAATACATTAATCGCATTATTTCTTCTACAAAATCCTGCCTCTACCATTGCAAAACCAGCATTCATAAAAAAGACAAGGAATCCAGCGATTAACATCCAGATGTTGAGTAATAATAAATATAGATTTGACCCATTTTCCTCAACACTCTGAGCAAAAACTTGTCCTTCCCAGATAATAAATGTTAATATAAAAGACAAAAGGATATACAATAAATATCGAAATTTCAATAAGATTTTCATTTTTGTCCAGCTACTTAATAGTTTTGCCATGCACTAAATTCATAATAAATATTACCACGGGTACTGTGACGATTCCCCTTTAATTCTTTCATTTTTTTATTTAAATAATCTTGAGCTTCATTAGGAGATAATTCTGTAGCTTGCATAAAAGTTAAAACACTAATTCTGCCCTGACTTTGATCTAATAATTTATAAAAAATAGTATCAATATCTTTTCTAAGAGATTTTAAATAGATATAAATAGAAATAGAATAAATAAGTGATAATACTAAACCAATTATGTGTAATAAAAATCCATCAAAAAGAGATTCAAGAAAAATAAATTCAAAAACAATAAAAAAAGTTAAAGTATTCCAAAAGATATAAGCTTCTTTTACTCTTTCTCTTTCGGTTTTTACTTTTAATTTAATAATTATAATACTATAAACAATAATAGTTATTGCAACATAAACAATCCACTTCATTGATAAAATCTCATCGGCTTATTATCATAACTATCTTATCCTTAATTTTGAATTCTTAACTACTCCCAGTGAATTTGCGATCGCTGTTCACACACCACTTGATAAACGGCTTCAGTTTGTTTAGCTAATTCTGGCCACCCAAAACGCAAAGCTAACTCATCGTAAGCTTTTTCTACCAACTGTTGACCATAATCAGGATTTTTTAGCACTTCTAAAATGCCCCAAGCTAGAGAGTCCGGGTTATTCACCTCGGTAACAATGCCTGTTTTTTGATGATGAACCACTTCAGGTAAGCCTCCTGTACTCGATACGACAACAGGAACGCGGGCTGCAAAACTTTCTAAGGCAACAATCCCAAAGGGTTCGTATAAACTGGGAAATACGGCACAGTCAGCGATGGTTTGAAAACGATCTAAATCTTCATCGGACATAAACCCAGTAAAACAACAACGGTTAGCAATACCCAATTCATCTGCTTCTGCTTGCAAATGTTGGGTATTTCCTCCACCAATAATCACTAATTTGGCCTTTCCTCCTAACTCCCACAATACCTTTGCTGCTGCTTGCAACAGAAGAGAAACTCCTTTTTCACGGGTCATTCTACCGACATAATAAATAATTTTTTCGTGGTCTAAGGCAAATTGACGACGAAAGGCTAAGTAATCAAAATTAGGATCTTGTCTCTTTTTATCAGCACGGATGCCATTGTAAATTATA
Organism: Crocosphaera chwakensis CCY0110; assembly: GCF_000169335.1. Lineage (GTDB taxonomy): Bacteria > Cyanobacteriota > Cyanobacteriia > Cyanobacteriales > Microcystaceae > Crocosphaera > Crocosphaera chwakensis. Next base: position 15,094 of record NZ_AAXW01000048.1, on the reverse strand, counting down.
TCGATCTTATCCAAAGGGGTTTCAAACGCTCGTTTTAATTCGTGACGCATATAATCACTACAAACAATCACCCGCCAAGAATCATAGATGAGGTTTCCTTCTTTTTTGGAGATGTAGCGTTGAGTATCATTATGAATACCGTTGTAACGACCATATTCTGTAGCATGAATGGTAGAAACGAGAGGAATTTTGAATAAATGTTTGAGAGCGATCGCTGCATCTCCTACCAACCAGTCATGGGCATGAATGACATCAAATGACCCTTTTTCTTGAATTAATTGTCCCCCATGATGACCCATACTATTATTCATGTTGACGATCCAGTGAAAAAAGTCGTTCGCTTCTTGCACCGGAACGCGATAGACATGAACCCCGTCAATCATTTCGTATGGGGGGCTTTGGCCAAATTCTACGGTTATTAAATGGATTTCGTGGCCTAATTTAGCAATTTCTGGATATAATTCGGCAACATGACGGGCAATACCTCCCACGAGGCGGGGGGGGAATTCCCAAGTCAATACCAAAATTTTCATAACAGCCCTGTCCTCGGCGATTCACTGAAGCTAAACCAGCATAGGATACCTAGGAGAATTTAACCAAGACTCCTGGTTCTTTTTGTATCGGTAATACTTCTATAATGTCACTTTTAGCGCAGTATTGTAAATCCTCTTGACAGTCTAACCGTAACAGTCTTTGGCCATGACTAGAACGGTGAAACATCTCTAAGAGGTTATCATGCCATTGAGCATATAAGGCAGTAGCAGCAATTACTTCATCGTTACTCACTTCTACCATTTGAGCATCATGAAGAATTAAAGCGTGGGCGATCGCCCCTGCACACACGGTATCTTCGAGGGAATAACCCCCTTGCCATCCTGATCCCACTAACCAAACGGTTTCGGGTTGGTGTTTGACAATATAATTAACAGCAGCTTGTCGATTAATCATGGCTCCAGTGATCACGGTTGGGGATTTTTCGACCCTTTGTAAGGCGCGGGTGCCATTGGTAGTGGTTAAAAAGAAACGTTTCTCGGCTACTGTCTCAGGGGTACAGTCCAAAGGGGAGTTACCCAGATCAAACCCTTCTACTGTTGCTCCTCCCCTTTCTCCTGCCCGGATGCGTTTTTCTGGGAGCCATTGCTCACTAACTGCGATTAATTTGTCGATATCGCTGAAGGTTTGTACTGCTTCTGCACCGGCTTCTAAAACGGTTGCAATAGTCGTAGTGGCTCGCAAGACATCGATAACAACGGCGCAGTCGGGTAAATGGTCTGTCGGGGTTAGTTCAGGAGTATGATAGACAAATAGCTTCACGTTTGTCCTCAGCAAAAGTTAATGATTGGGGATGACTTCTATCTTATCTGGGTGATGGCCTCGTGGCAAAATTATTTATCAAAAAACCGAGGCTTTTGCCTCGGAGGCAAGAGTTATAAGGCAAGAGGCAAGAGTCTGTTTTCTGTACACTTATCCCTTCGGTTTAAAGCCTCTCCTTTTAACTAGCTATCAGTTATCAGGTGTCTGAAAGCTAAGTGCTGAATGCTTTTTTTAGGGGAAAGAGGAACACTTTGGTTCCCAACCGTTGACTTTTGCCTGTTGCCTGTTGCCTGTTGCCTTCAATGACGAGGGCTACCCAAGTTTAGAATGCTTGTTCTACTTCTGCAATTTCAGGGATCATTTCTCTTAAGCGTCTTTCAATCCCCATTTTTAGGGTCATGGTTGAGCTAGGACAAGAGCCACAAGCTCCCTGTAACCTTAGTTTAACGATGGGTCCTTCGATTTCTACTAATTCAACGTTACCACCGTCTGCCATTAAATAAGGGCGCATTTCGTCTAAGACTGTTTCTACATTATCTGGGGTTAGAGCCATTGCTTGTGTCATAATTTACCTTTACTCTGATTCTTTTAAACGACGTTATCTTTATCCTACCTTGAACTTTTATAATTATCCATTCTCAATTGTCAATTTTCCATTATTTCTTTAATGTTCAAAAATATCTTTATAATACATTAAGTCTAATTCTACAAATACGGAAATAACGTTCATGCACTTTTGAGCAATTTCCCATCTTTCTTCTCTTTGCAACATGGTAATTAATTGTTCTCTTAGTGGTATTAAATATCTCACATCATTGGCTGCATAACTTAATTGTGCTTCTGATAAATTTTGACTATTTCCCCAGTCAGAACTTTGAGAACTTTTATCTAATTCTACTCCCTCTATTTCTTGGACTAAGGCTTTTAAACCATGAGATCCTGTATAAGTTCTTGCTAATTTACTAGCTACTTTGGTACAAAAAATTGGGGCTGTATCTATGCCAAAATTATACTTAAATTGCGCTACATCAAACCGAGCATAATGGAAAATTTTAACAATGCTTTGATTTTCTAATAATTTTTTTAAATTAGGAGCTTCTTTTTGCTCTTTTTCAATGCGAATCGCGGTTACATAACCACTGGAATCGCATAATTGCACTAAACATAACCGATCTCTCTGGGGAATTAATCCCATGGTTTCAGTGTCAATGGCAATGGCATCAGTTTGTAAATAACGGTCTAAGGTTTCTGATGTAAGATCGCGATCGCATACTTGAAAATTGTTATTTTTTTCTGAAGATTGACTCATTATTATTACATTATATTGTTCGCTATCAACTTACCTTATCTTACTTATTATGGTATAAAAAACAATAATTTCTTAAGCATATCAACCAATTTATTTTAGTATTTTTCGTCTTAAATTATTAATCAATAACATAATAACGGGTCACTGATCACTAAATCTATTCTTTTGCCTTTTGCCTTTTGCTTTTTGACTTGTGCGTAGCACTACTAGCGTCCTAATTCATGGAGTTCATTAATAATTGTAGTGCATTTTTGAGTCACGCTTTCTAAAGCTTGGCGTTTATTAGACTCAGGAGGTGCAATAACTTCTCCAATACGAATGGTTAAAGGGACGGGACGGGGAAAGGGAGAACCTTTTTTTAATATTTTCTCTGTTCCCCATAAAGATACTGGTAACAGAGGAACTTGTGCCTTAGCTGCAATCATGGCCGCTCCTAATTTTGGGTCATTAATTCGACCGTCAGGGGTACGGGTTCCCTGTAAAAATATCCCCACTAACCAACCCTCTTTCAGCGCGGTCAAGGCTGAGCGAATGGCTCCGCGATCGCCTGCTCCTCTCTTAACAGGATAAGCTCCATACAAGCGTATGCCTTCTTTTAGTACAGGGACTTTAAATAATTCTTCTTTGGCCATGAAAGCGACGGGACGGCCCACACAAGAAGATAACAAGGGGGGATCAAAATAGCTTCCATGATTACTCACCACCACTAAGGGATGCTTTTTTGGTACATTCTCGCAACCATAGACGCGTCCGCGAAAGTAGCCATAGAACATAGGGGCAACAACGGAGGTTTTGAAGAGATAATATAGAGCTAAACTTGAAGCCGGCTCTCTTTCTTTGAATTCGCTGTTTTCCATTGGGGTTAGTTGTTTACAGGTCTAAAAATTGATGGGGTTAATAATTAGACATAAATGCTCTATCCTATTTATCAACTTCTCATCCTAGCACAAAAAATATAACAAAAATGAAGGTACATTTTTCATATAATGACTAATATTTAATTTTGTTACAAAACCTAGGGGTTTCCACTGCCTAAGCTTGCCAGGCTATGCTAGGGTATAAATGATTGAGAGTTTTGTTAGTTCGGTTTCAGCATTGGTTGTGATTAGTAATTGGTTCGTTCCTGTCTACATCGCTCGGTGGGTTTCCGAAATCTTAGTTGATTCTCTCGTAACCTTCTAACACATTTTGGAGACATCCCATGACAATTTATGTAGGCAACTTAGTATATGATGTAACGTCTGAAGATTTAACAGAAGTTTTCAGCGAATACGGCACAGTTAAACGGGTATCTCTGCCCACAGACCGCGAAACAGGAAGACCCAGAGGGTTTGGTTTTGTGGAAATGGAAAGTGATGACGAAGAAACTGCTGCTATTGAAACCTTAGATGGTGCTGACTGGATGGGGCGACAAATGAGAGTTAATAAAGCGAAACCCCGCGAAAATTCAGGTCGCAGTGGTTCTGGTAGTTTTCGTAAGCAAGGAAGTTTCTCCTAGTAAAATTTCTGCTTAGAAACTGTTGACAGTATATTGATAGTTTAGTGTTTTTTCCGCGCTTTTAATTTCAAAAAAGCGTGTTTTTTATTGGTTAAAATTAGTAATACAAACTTATTAAATTTTCTTTTTAAAGTTATAAACAACTCTAAACCCATTATAATGACTTCGACGATTACGTTGAACTTTACTACGGGTTCCGCAACGACAGTAAAAAGGAAAAGCAGCCCAAGACCCTCCACGCATTGGGGAATACTCATTATATCCATCTAACCAAATTCTACCATCTTTAGGCGCATTTTCATAGGTTTCGTGCCAGTCATCACCACACCATTCCCAAACATTTCCGTGCATATCATATAAACCAAATGCGTTGGAAGGAAAAGAACCAACTTCAGTAGTTTGTTGTCGATATATTCCGATACTTTCTTGTTGATAAGTACGGGTACTATTATAATTAGCTAATGTCTGGGTAATGGTATCTCCAAAGTGAAAAGGTGGATAAACTTCTATGCCATCTAATTGTCTATATTGACTAGGATTAATAATACTTCGACAAGCATATTCCCACTGTGCTTCACTAGGCAAATAAAAATTAATCCCAACTTCTTCAGATAACTTATTACAAAATTCTAAGCTGTCATAAAATGATACGGTATCTACAGGTTTATTTTGACCTTTGAATTGAGAAGGATTATCGTTCATAATTCTTTCCCATTGTGCTTGGGTAATGGGATATTTACTCATACAAAAAGAGGCTAATCTAACTTGATGTTGTGGTCTTTCCTGTGAGCGATCGCGTCCTTCTTTTTTAGGAGATCCCATAAAAAAATTTCCTCCTGGGATTACCACCATTTCTAAGTTAATATTGTGTCCTAAATCAATTGTAAAATATTGATTTTTACTGTTTTTTTGTTCAATAATTTTTCCTCGCTGATTAACTTTAACAACTTCAAAATCAAAATATTCCAAAGAACTGATTATCTTCTTATTCAGTTTATTAACAGTCGTAGTTTTTTGAAGGTTTGAAGAGTTAGGAGAAGGTTGTTTTATCTGAGAACTGGTGACTGAATGAGAAGGTATTTGTTTTGGAATAGGAGCATTCTGTGCAGAAGTTGTTGTAATAGTCTTTTGATTTTTCTTTTTCTTTCTTTGAATATTAATCAACCCAATAACTAAAGAACCTAAAAATATTAATAAGCTAATTAATGCAGCATAATTAAGTATTGGTTCCCAAAGTAGTAACCAAGTGGGAGATGATGGATTAATTAAATATTTTATTACCAAAATTATAATTATTCCGCTACTCGAACAGGTTGTAAAAAATAATATTTTTTGATTTTTAAACAAGTCAAGCAAATTATGATTGCTATATTTTTTTTGTTCTGAACTAGATAAATTACTAGAAAGTTCGGCAGGTTGAATATAGGTCGGTGATTCTTGTAATTTATCTAAAATTTCTTGAACATTATGATAACGATTCTGTGCTAGATGTTCTAACATTTTATTTAAAATATGACTTAATTTATTGCTAATTTTTATATTATCTTTTTCTAAAAATTTTTGCCACAACCAAACAGCTTGACTACTATCATAAATGGGATCATGATCATGATTATTTTCTGGGAAACATCCTGTTAATAAGCGAACACAAGTAACTCCCAGACTATAAATATCACTGGTAGGTTGAGGATGGCCTGTCATTTGTTCAACTGAAGCATAACCAGGGGTATAAATTAACGTTCCACGAGTCTTAGAAACCTCCTTAACTCCACCAAAATCAATTAAAATTAATTTGCTATCATAACGACGACGCATAAGATTATCAGGTTTAATATCTCGATGTAATAAGTTTCTTTGATGGAGATAATCTAAAACAGGTAATATATCTTGTAATAAGGATTTGATTTTTTCTTCACTAAACTTTCCTTCTCGATTAAATTCTGTGACTAAATCTTCTCCTTCAATATATTCTTCTACTAAATAGAGAGAATTATTATCTTCAAAATGATCATAAATAGCAGGAATTTGTTCGTGTTTTAAAGTGTCTAATATATTAGCTTCTCGTTTAAATAATTCTTTTGCTGTTTCTAAATTTTGTCCTTGAAAATTAGCAATAAACTTTTTTAATACTCGTTTTCGGTTGTGAAAATTTTGATCCTCTACTAAATAGGTTCGACCAAAGTTTCCCTCTCCCAATACTTGTTTAATAAAGTAGCGATCGCGAAATAAATAACCTTGAGTGGTTTGAGATAATTCTTGACCACATCCTTGACAATAGTTATGAGTATTGGGATTATCAGGATAAGGACAAGTCGGGTTAAGACAATAAAGCGTCATAATCAGTTGTTCTGCATCTAAACGGTTAAATCACAGATGTTTGATAAATTGAAGAAATGGAAATCTTGTGACTAATTGAAGGTATATGTTATGAATAAGAAAAACATTATAGTATGACTATTTTGACACAAATATGATAAAATCAGCCCAGACAGTAAATCCGATTGCTCTAACTGAACCCGTTATTAAACGATATTTTGAAACCTTAAACCACGAAAGTTTCTTAGAAACAGCAAGCTTGTTTGCTAGTGAAGGAACGTTAACCCCTCCCTTTGAGAAGGCTATAGTCGGATCTGAAGCGATCGCTAACTACTTACAGCAAGAAGCTAGGGAAATGACCCTTTTCCCCCTTCAAGAAGCATTAGAAACAACGGAAACCGGCCACATTCAAGCTGAAATTAAAGGGAAAGTTACAACCCCCTTATTCACTGTCAATATAGCTTGGGTCTTTATTCTTAACAACCAAAAAGAAATTATCTCAGTGGAAGTCAAACTATTAGCCTCTTTAGAAGAATTAGTTAAGTTGAAGCGTTAAACCGCATAAGCAGGCTGTTCAAAGGCTGATTCTAACAGTCTACGACCTAATTCTATATCTCTTTGAGAGGGAACCCAATCAGGATGACTGGTTAGTAACAAACTTTCGAGGGTTTCTTTATCGAAGAGATGCCAGGTTAAAGCAGATTTTACCCTTCCTTCGATAGCATAACAGTTAGGGCTAAGATAATGAATAGTTAATTTACCAAAAGAACCCTTGAGTACCATTGTTTGTTGAGGTTGCAAAGCGCGAAACCCTAAAATAACCTCTTTTAATTCTTGACTTGAACTCACACACAACCCTGCAATAACCACTGTTAACTGTTGGTTGCCATTAACAGCTAACCAATAATGTCTTAAAGGATCGATCCCTTCTAACCAATTTATTTCATCATCCAAACAATAGCGAGGGGAGAGAATCAAAGGTTGAGTCATCGTTAATATATTGAAATTACAGTTTGATATACTTTAAAATTGCTGATTATTATGCTTGTTGTCTCAGATTTTAAAGGTTTATAGCAAATTTGTCAGAAAAATTTACATAACTTAATTTTTGTTTAGCAGAGATCAATTTTTCCTAGACCTTTACCAAGAATTTGACACCATCAGGACTTGAAGATAAAAAATTTTTAACCTACCTTAACTTAAATACAGTATCAGTATTGTGATGCTCAATAATTATTTTAAACAAAAAGACTCTCATTAGAATCACTGCATAAACCTATGTCTGAACCAGAAACCAACATCCCCAATAATAATGACCTTGCTATGCAGCGAACTGATCTCGCACAACTACGGACAGAATTAGCAACAGAAAGGAATATTTTAGCTAAAACTCGAACTGATTTGTCAAGGGAACGGACTCGGGCCGCACAAGAGAGAACCTTAATGGCCTGGATACGCACATCTTTATCTATGATTAGTTTCGGTTTTGGAATTGATCGTTTTTTTAGCTATTTGAATAAAACTAGCCTTAAAACTGGGATTAATACCTTAACAGAAGAACGAATTTTAGGCTTAAGTCTCATGAGTTTAGGTATATTTGCTTTAGGTGCTTCTTTAGTAACTCATTGGCGCACCCTCAAAAATATTGAAGAAAAAGAGTACAAATATGTTCCCCGATGGTCCCAAGGATTTACCGTTGGGATTATTTTACTATTTATTGCTTTAGCAGCGTTTATTCCTTTATTAACCGTTGATTTTAACTTATCAGAAATTTTTACCCTAGATAGTCAAGTGATTCAAAATTTACTGGCTTTAAATGTCTTTCTGACTATGTTAACAATGGGGGTAAAAATACCGTTCGCTAATTTAATTTCTTTGAAAAACCATCCCCAATTTTTAGGTAAGTCTCTCTTATCTGTATTAGTTATTTTTCCTGTAATTGTTGCTTTCATTTTATTACTTTTCAATCCAGGAAAAAATATTGCGATCGGCTTAATTCTGATCGCTGCTTCTCCGGCACCACCTCTATTAACCAAAAGAACAATTATGTCAGGAGGAAATGTTAGATTTGCTGCTAGTTTACAAGTCATTTTATCTTTATTAGCAGTAATAGTTACACCTTTGGCTTTGTATTTATTTTCATTTGTTTTTCCTGAAAGTAGCGAAAGGATCGATTTTATTTTAGTGGCGAAACAAGTAGCAACCGTTCAACTATTACCGTTGAGTCTTGGTTTATTGATTCGTAAACTATCGGCTGATTTAGGAGAAGAAATCGGTGATTTATTACTCAATGTAGTCAATACTTTGTTTTTAGTGGTGCTTATTTTCGCTCTTGGTATTAGTCTTAATCTTATTCCCTCAGTAGGTTGGAAAACGATTGTTAGTATTGCTTTAATCGTGATGTTAGGTTTAATTATTGGCCATTTATTAGGTGGGATTGATGATAAACTAGAAAGTCGATCTACCCTAGCAACAGCTACCATTGCTCGTAATGTTGGATTAGCCTTATATATTGCTATTGTTAATAGTGCAACTAATGCGATTCCTGGTATCGTTGCCTATGCAGTTTTAGGAGCTATTTTTGCTTTACCTTATAATGTTTGGGTAAAAAATAAGATAAAGTTCAGTAATTCATAATTAATAACTGATGAGTGATACTTCTCCGAATTGGCAAACAGAACTCGCTAAACAACGTAATCGCATTGCAGCCGATCGCACATTATTAGCTTGGATTCGTACCAGTATGGCATTAATTGGTATTGGTTTCGGATTAGAGCGCACTGTTAATAAACTTTATTTAGGGATAGAAACTACCTCAAATAGCCCTACTTTTCTCGTTAAAGTATTTAGTTTATTGATTATTGGAACAGGAATTTTTTCTATCTTGATGGCATCTTTTGATTACCAAAATGAAATTAAACGGTTACAAAAACCAGACTATTATTATACGCCTCGACAATCTTTAGGCATAATTGTCTCAGGAATATTAGTGTTAATTGCTGTTAGTATTTTTCTGACAATTTGGAGACAAGCTATTATTAATTAAGTAATTTAACAATTATGACACAAAATAAAATGGTCGGCCCTACTAATGAATTAGCAAAAGAACGTAATCGTGCAGCAGCAGAACGAACCATTACTGCTTGGATACAAAATTGTTTAACCTTAGTTGGATTTGGATTTGCTATTGATCAAATTTTTCAAGCATTACAACAGAATTTTCCTGATAAAAATACCTCAATAACCATAGAATCAGCCCATTCTATCAGTTTAATTTTAATTGCCATAGGAATTGGTTTATTAATTATTGCGATGATCCAACATTACTTTGAGGTACAATCGATTAAACGAGATGACTATTTTTTTTATCCTAGTCATTATCTAAATATTATTGTTATTTTCGCAATTATTGCGTTTGGTTTCGTCTCTCTATTCATTATATTTCTAGGAATTAATTAAGTTTAAACGATAAAATAAAACGATAAAGTAAAATGACAAATCCTAATCCCGGTACAGAACTAGCAAAAGAAAGAAATCGCGCAGCACAAGAAAGGACTTTAATGGCATGGATTCGGACTTCTTTAACCTTAATCAGTTTTGGTTTTGGTATTGAAAGAATTGTTTCTATCCTTAATCAAAGTTTAGGAGAAATTGCTAATCCAATTCGGTTATCTCGTATTTTAGGAGTTTCTTTTATTGCTTTAGGAACGTTTTCTTTATTAGCTGCAGCAGTAGATTATCGTCGTCAACTTCAAAAAATTCAACGCAATGATTTACTTTATCAGTCCAGAAAATCTCCCACCCTTATCGTCGCTTATATTCTTGCTTTTTTAGGAATCATTGCTTTTTTAGGGATTATTATTGGTCCAATAATTACTTAAATGTAAACTATACCGCTACGCGGAAGGCAAAAGGCAAAAGTCAAAAATAGGCTAGAATGGGTTTTCACAACTTGAATAAGTCTTAACCATAATGTGTAGTGCTATAAATATTATTTCGCTCAATTTTACTATTTATTTTGTGTAATTATTAATATGACTGACTCTCACGAAATTGAAGTAAGTAAACCCAAAAATATTTTACAAAAAGAAATTAATCTAGGTCTCAACAATTTTTTATTAACGGTAGGAAAAGGCACCGTTAATATTGCTTTTTTATAATGGAATGACTTAGCAGAAAATGGGGTTGAATTATTAGAATCTAAACCCGAAGAGATAGCAGGATTATTAATTATTCGAGCATTAACAACTACCATTAAAAAATTAATTAAGAGTAATAAAGATTTATTTATAGAAGAACCAGGAAATCCGAAAGAACTCTTTCAATCTTTATCTAATGCGTTAGATAATTATCCGATTGTTATTAGCGATCGCCTACACAACCTCAGGATGAAAAGCTTTAACTGCTATTAGTTACCGCTTAAGTTTCTTATTTGATTGAATTAGCCAAATTCACTACTCTTTAAAAATCCATTTAATAAAAAATCGCTTTTGATGCCAATTTCTTATCTTTTTGGTTTTGTTTTTTCTTTATAAATAATGCAGGTTAGAATGATTAAGGTAAGGTGGGCATTGCCCACCTTACTGTATTTATTTTAAGCTTTCTATTAGCTGTTGTTTAGCAGTTGATAACGCTTCAGATAACTTACTAGGTTCTCGTCCTCCGGCTTGAGCTAAGTTGGGACGACCGCCACCGCCACCCCCGCATATTTTAGCAATTTGACCGATAAATTTTCCGGCCTGAAGTTGCTTTTCTTTATTGACTTTTTTGCTAAAAGCTGCTACTAAGCTAACCTTTCCTTCTGAGGGAATCGACCCTAAAATAACAGCCCCTTCTCCTAGTTTTTGTTGTAATCTTTCTGCTGCAGTTTGTAAAGCTTTTGCGTCCAGTTCTCCCATGTCTGAAACCAAAAGTTTAAACTCACCAATGGTCTCAGCTTCGTTTAATAATTGGTCAGATTTTGCCACAGCAAGGTCTTGTTTAACTGCTTCTAATTGTTTTTGAGTGGTTTTGAGTTCAGACTGTAAAGTGGTGATGCGATCGCTAATTTCTTCAGGTTTAATTTTAAAGCGATCGCAGAGATCCTTCACCACAGTTTCCCGTACTTTTAAATACTCTAAAATCGCAGGACCAGCAACTGCTTCAATACGTCTTATGCCTGAAGAAATACCACTTTCTGACATGATTTTAAACAAGCCAATTTCGGCGGTATTTTTAACATGAGTTCCACCACATAATTCCATAGAAACCCCAGGCACATCTATCACTCGGACTTCTGCAGAATATTTTTCACCAAACATAGCGATCGCACCTTTTTCTTTAGCGGTTTCTAAAGGCATCACTGCAGTTTCTGTATCGTGCGCCTCAGCAATCCAAGTATTAATTAAATCCTCAATTTCTTGTAATTCTTCTGACGTTACTGCACGGGGGCAATTAAAGTCAAATCTGAGTCTATCGAAGGCTACTAAAGAACCGGCTTGAGAGATAGAATTATCGACGACTTTCTTCAAAGCTGCTTGTAATAAATGAGTTGCGGTATGATTAGCTTGGACTTGACGACGACAAGCCCGATCAATGGTTGCTTTAACATTATCATTAATAGCAATCTGTCCCCTTTCTACCCGACCAAAATGAACAAAAATACCTGATTCTTTTTGAACGTCATCGACCCGAATGACTAAATTTTCCCCTGTCAAAAATCCGCGATCGCCTATCTGTCCCCCTGATTCTCCGTAGAACGGAGTCTGATCTAATACGATTTGAACTTCTGATCCAGCTTCTGCTATGTCAACAGATTTTCCTTGAATTAAAACTGCTTCAACTTTAGCAGTTAATTGCAAGTCAGTGTAACCTAAAAATTCCGTAGGATGAATATGTTCAGCTAACTTGTCTAAGCTTCCTTGTACCGTTAAATCAATAGTTTCATGGGCAGCTTTTGACCGTTCTTGCTGCTGTTTCATTTCTGCTTCAAACTCTTTGATATTCACAGTTAAATTGCTCTCTTCTGCAATTTCTTGGGTTAGCTCAAAGGGGAAACCAAAGGTATCATATAAGGTAAACGCATCCACCCCTGAAATTTGTCCTTGTTTCTCAGTTTTCTCGATAATTTCAGCGAGTAATTTTTCTCCTCGTTCTAAGGTCTTTAAGAAAGCGGTTTCTTCCCGTTCTAATTCTCCTTTAATAAAGCTTTCTCTTTCCCTAACTTGGGGGTAAGCTTTTTGAGAAAGTTGGATAGCAGTTTCTGCCACTTGGTTGATAAACTGCCCTTCAATTCCAATTAACCGACCGTGACGTACCACACGACGAATTAAACGGCGTAAAACGTAACCTCTATCGGTATTTGATGCGGTAATTCCATCACTAATCATGTGAACCACAGAACGCACATGATCCCCGATCACTTTCAAAGAAACTTTAGTTTTTTCTGTTGCTTTATGGTAATTAATATTAGCAATATTAGCTGCCGTTTCAATAATAGGAAAAATCAGATCCGTTTCGTAATTATTAGGAACTTTTTGTAATATTTGCGCCATTCGTTCTAACCCCATTCCGGTGTCAATATTTTTCTTTTGTAATGGGGTCAAGTTTCCTTCAACATCCCGATTATATTCCATAAATACCAAGTTATAGAACTCGATAAACCGAGAATCATCTTCTAGATCAATACTCTCCTCTCCGCGTTCGGGATGAAAATCATAATAAAGTTCTGAACAAGGACCACACGGACCAGTGGGACCAGCTTTCCAAAAGTTATCTTTTTCTCCCATGCGTTTAATTCTCTGGGGAGGAATACCGATCATTTCTTCCCAAAGTTTGAAAGCTTCATCGTCATTTTCAAAGACACTGACGACAATATTTTCTGGCGGTAACTGATACACTTGTGTCGATAGTTCCCAGGCCCATTTAATAGCTTGTTCTTTGAAATAGTCCCCAAAACTAAAATTACCTAACATTTCAAAGAAGGTATGATGTCTAGCGGTGCGTCCTACATTTTCAATATCATTGGTTCGGATACACTTTTGAGAAGTGGTAGCACGTGGGAAGTCTGGCTGCTTTTGACCGAGGAAAATAGGTTTAAAGGGAAGCATCCCCGCAATGGTCAAAAGTACAGTAGGATCTTCAGGAATGAGGGATGCACTGGGTAGAATTTGGTGATTTTGTTGGGCGTAGAATTGTAAAAAGCGATCACGTATTTGATTTCCAGTCAAAAAAGGTACAGTTGTGGTCATTATCATGTTTCTCGTTTCAGTCCATCTTTTAGTCTAAGACTTGTTTTTTTTATTTACCACCAATTAGGGGGGGCAATGCCCACCCTTTTTTTTTCTTACTTTGCCCTATGTCTACGATAAGACCCGATCAGTTCCTTGAACAACAACTTAACCAATTTATCCCCGACACGGGCTTTGCCTCACTGTTTGAGGGAATCATTGCCAGGGTAATTGGGGTCAATTTTCCCATCCTTGGTGAGCTTAGCTTGAATGTCCGTTACATAGCGATCGCGTAAAAACTTAACCCGTGGCTTAGGATGTTTTGGGGGTGACATGGCCATGGTCCTACGCGCCCACAGATACAACTGAATCCTGGCCAGAACGGAACCGGTTACGATGTGGCCCTTCTTTTTTCCTGATTCCCAAGGCTTAATCGCTTTCCCTAAACAGGCATGAAACCGATTCAACCCCACGCGCTTAGTGATTGGTTTACCACTTTTGCCAAACTTGCGAGGCTTAATTTTCCGTAGCTCCTTTCCCTCAGAATCAAGGCACTGCTCGAACGGATGTACTTGACAAAGAATGATGATGCGATCGTAAATTCCGAGGCCAAATTGCTCAAAAGCTTCGTTATAAAATTGATAATTAGGGTTAGCTAAAAACTGCTTAAACCGTTTTCTAATCTCAATTCTACGTTTTTTCAATCTAACAATCTGATCACTGAGTTTGACTAATTGGGAACTAAACCCCGAATTTCTTGCCGTTCCGATGCTATTTGTAACAATTCTTAACCACCTTTTTCGCCATCCAGGGTGTTGAGGTTTATTACTAATAAATAACCAAATCCCGTCTACTTTATCTGAGGATTCCGTTTTGCTTTTTTTTGCTTCTGGGAATTCCGTATGCAGTAAATTCCTAGCGCGGTTAACAATCGGCTTTAATTCACGATTAATCCGTTCATGTTCTAAGAATAACTGATAGGTTGCATTAATCTCAGGGGTTTTTAAGGATAAGAATGCACTCGGATTATTAATATTAAGCCAACCGCAATAAGCCAAGGCCGCAGCGTCATGATAATCATCCTTATAATCCCATCGACAAAGTTTCCGATAACTGGTTAAATCCCTATTACTAATTAACCTAACTTCTTTACCAGCCTCTAGCAAACGTGAGTTCGATGGAGGAAAAAAAGACTTCCGTTCTCCAAAAATTAAAATCCACTCATGGGAATTCGTAGTGATCGCTTATTATCGGCGCACCGCGAAGCGGATCTCTTCGAGATCGCCAAAAATCGAGGCAGTATTTTTAGTTAAAAAAGAGCAGGAGGCAAAGCCGGTAAACCTTTTGGGTTCAAGTCTAGAGAGGGCTTTTGAGGCAAATAGGAGTAAGCGATCAAGCCACCAAATAGATTAACAAAAAAGTTCCAAATGCTGCGATGTCTCGAATGTT
>NZ_AAXW01000049.1 GCF_000169335.1 Crocosphaera chwakensis CCY0110 | reverse complement strand
TATCTTGACCCCGTAATTTTTTCCAAGCGTCTTCTAAGCGATCGGCGAGAGCATCAAACATAAGGCTTTTAAATTGTTTGGTTACTATTGAATGTTATTTTCTTACTTCTTTTAGTTTACTTTATCTTTCGGTATGCTTTGGATCGTTTTTGCTGAGGGTTTCATGTGAGAACAAACTAACTATCTAGAAAATCAAGTAGCGATCGCTTATTATCAAAGAGTTCTAGAACTTAAAAATCATCAGGGTTTACCCAGAGTTACGAAAGAAGGCTATAGCCAGTTTAAATAAGTTGTAGAAGTTTTCTGTTACCTGTTCTCAACAAGTATGTTCACGATTTGAAAAAAATAGTCCCTCAACACTTAGCAAAGGGACATAAAATCTAATTAGAAGTTTAACCTATGAATATTTTAACAAACAATGGATTAATTCTTAATTCTTTTGAGGATAAACCCCGTTTAGTTTCATGACATCTTCAATAGTTGTACAGTAATTTTCCATGCCAAAGCTTGCAGGAGTTACGGTATCTTTGTAAGTGAAATGTCGATAATTAATAGAAAAATAGTCCCAGTCTTCCATGCGTAAGCGAAAGACTTTGATAAAAAAGTTGACTAAGAAAATATATAAGGGAATGCGAAAATAAATTTTTTTATTAAGATAGTTACAAATTTTCTCTATCGCTTCATTGACCGTTGTTTTTTTATTACCTAATACAAGATTTTGATGCTCTAATTCACTGGAAGGATTGTCTACTAAATATTTAATGATTTTAGCGATATCTCTAGCATGAATATAATGAAAACTACCATCGGCTTTAAACCAACGAATTAAATCAATCCATTTAATTACATCTTGTATCCCACCGGATAGATGAGAATAGGGTTTATTGGGTTCACCACCGAATACTAGAGTAGGAAAAACTGTGGTTATTTTGTCATAAAATGGTTGCTCTTTTAACTGCACATAGCATTCATATTTTGTTCTTACATAATTGGTTCCTAATGTTCCTGCTTCGGATAAAGGTTGATTATTTTTATCTAAAATACTCGCTGTAGAAAAGTAAATAATTTGCTCACAAACTTCTGGATCTAATAGCTTCATTAACCCAATTGTTTTAGTTACATTAATTTCAAAAGATTCACTAATCCCCCCCCAACTGGTTGCAGCTAAAATAGCAACATTAACGGTCTTTAAAAACTCACTAAATTTTTCAATATTTTGTAGATCACCAATAATTAGATGAACATTAGGACGACTTTGATAACGAAATTGCAATTTTTCAGGATTTCTCACTAAAAAATAAAGCTCATGATCCGTTCCGTTTATTAAAGATTCGGCCATGTAATGACCAATACAACCGCTAGATCCTGTTATAAAAATACGCTTCATTAATCTTTTACTAATTTATTAAATTCCGTCAGATAATGACGGCTTTACACTTTATAGCAATTTAACATAACTTACATCTTGTACCTTGGATAAAATTAGGTTTATTTTTGCCTATTTCCTTAACTTACAGTGGCTTCTTATGCTTTGGGAAGTGTAGTAATTTTAGATGCTCAAGACTTTCTCAGAAGTTATAACCTGTTTAACAGGTTATAACTGAATTCGATCAAAGGGAATGTACGGATAACGAACAAAAGTTTGAAAAAAGAATAACTCCGCACTCCTAACACCGAACTCAGATTTGTTTAACGTCTCCGTCTGCCAAGACTACGGGAACCAGATTTTGAACGACTGCTGCTACCGAAACCTGAACGTCGTCGAGTATTAGAGCGAGAGTTACCACTACTTTCTAATTTACTTGACCCAAACCCAGAACCACTAGACTTACTTGCATTAGGAGACTGTCTGCTACGGTTAGTAGTGGAACGAGAAGAGGAACGGTTGAGGTTCCCGGTGGTGCGTAAGGTTTGACGATTTTTTACAGCTGGAGGGGGTGCATTATATTTACTTTGATAACGTTGACTGGCCTGAGTATAAGTGTTGCCATAACTTCCGTAACCCGTCATTATTCCTCCTGATTGATAAACGGGAGGAAAATAATATTGCGGCCTAAACAATAAACTACCCAACGCTTGACCGGCTAATGCACCAGCAAACGGAGACCAAAAATTCGACTCCCGACGCACGACAACAGTTTGAGGTTGTCCTGTTTGGGGGTTGGGTTGGGTTTCGGTGACGGTGTGGACATACTCTATCTTAAAATCTTCGGTAAGGTGCATCACTGCTTGATCTCCTGTGACTTCTAGATAGGTACTTTCCCCTTTTTCTATTGCTTCGGGGGTTAATCTAGCCATTTGTAGGTTTTGAGTTCGATAAATAGGAGGTTTTCCCGCAGGAGTATTCAACAACATCAAGGTGTAAGTCCCATCAGCATCATCATATTCTGCTTGTTGTACAGGGTAACGTCCTTCTGTGACTTGGTTAGGAGGAGTCACGGTTGTATTATTGGTCTGGGGAGAAGAAGATTGAGTGGAGGTGGGAGAACTACAAGCAACGGTAGTCCAACACAGGGTGATGGATAAGAAAATAGCTAATAATTTACGCATCATCATAGGGGTATCAGTTCAGAAAAGTTGAGTAATAATTGATCGTTGGTAAGTTCGTCTCCAAACTGTGCCGGAGAATAGTGAATTTGTATAGCTTCTAAACGGTTTTGGTAGTGAAGGTTAATTAAGGCTTTTAAACCATATTCTAAAGCTTCTCTATCGGCTAAATTGGTTTCTAAGTCTGGTTCTTCTCCTGTAAAAGCTACGGTGATCATGACCACCAAGTTACGAGTAACGGGAAAGGACAAAGGGATATTGTCATCTTCTTGGGATAGGGAAACTTCACTTAAGTAACGTTGTGCTGAGTCGGTGAACAATTCGGTGAAATAGTCGCCAGCTTCTCCCTCCTGCCAAAAAAAGTCTCCCTCATTACCAGCAGATTGCCAGTAAAGACTCATTTGGAGAAGATTTTGACAAATTTGAACTAAACCTTCTCCAATCACCTCTAAGTCCCCTTCTGCGTCTATGGCGTTTCTCCCTGCGCTGTTGAGGATTCCCAATAAAGGCGCAATGTCATCTCCAGCAAGATGGACGAAAATACGACAAACCACAAAACGGGTTTTTCCAGTAAATTTATTCAGGCGATCGCGCCAAGTATTCATAGGTTATTCTTAAGACGCTTTAAATAATAGACTTTAGTTTTTAGCCTATCATTTTTGTTGTTTTGATAACAAGTTATCTCTTTATTCGGGGTTTGTTTCTGTTATCCCTACGGTTGCTAATGCTTCTAGAAACTGATTTTCTGATAGTTGAGAAATGCCTAATTTTTGTGCTTTTTTTAGTTTATCACCAGGATTTTTCCCAACCACAACATAGTCAGTTTTAGAACTGGGAGAACTGGTTAAAGTTCCTCCTGCTTGTTGAACTAAAGATTTAGCTGTTTCTCTATTCATGCTATCGAGACTACCGACAACAACCAGTTTTTTGCCATCGAAAGCGATTTCATTTTTTACTTTTTCTTGGTTTTCTTCTTCTTTTTCTTTTGATTCAGTTTCTTTTTTTACACCAGAAATGTTTTCCTTTGCTTCTATTTTACTTGATTTTTCAGTGATTTTTTCAATTTCTTGTTTTAACTGAGTTTCAATTGTGTCTTTTTCTTGTTGTATTGTTTCTAGTTGATTTTGTAATTTAGTAACTATTTCTTCTTTCTGTTTAAGTTGTTTTTCGAGTTCATCTTTTTTCTGAGACACTTTATTGCTTTCTTCCTGTTGCTTCTGTAAGCTATTGTTTTCTTTTTCAAGAGACTGCAGTTGTTTCTCTAAAGATGTGACAGTTTCTTGTTGTTGTTTTAAACTATTTTGCAAAGTCTCTTTTTCTTCAGTAATAGCTTTAATCTGCTGTTGTCGTTCTTTTTCTAAACTATTTTTCTCCTGGGATGCGTTTTCTAGTTGTTTCTCTAAAGATGCGATAGTTTCTTGTTGTTGAGATAAACTATTTTCCGCAGACTCTTTTGCTTCCGTAATCGTTTTAATCTGCTGTTGCAGTTCTTTTTCTAAACTATTTTTTTCCTGAGATGCGCTTTCTAGTTGTTTCTCTAAAGATGCAACAGTATCTTGTTGTTGAGATAAACTATTTTCCGCAGATTCTTTTGCTTCCGTAATCGTTTTAATCTGCTGTTGCAGTTCTTTTTCTAAACTATTTTTTTCTTGAGATATAGTTTCTAGTTGGTTCTCCAAAGATGTGATAGTTTCTTGCTGTTCATTTAAACTGTTTTCTAGTTCTTCTCGTTTAGCTATAATTGTTTTTAACTCTTGGTTTAAAGAATCATTATTTTGATTAGCTTCTTTTAACTGAGTCTTAGCTGTCTCATGATCTTTTTGGAGACTTTCGAGTTTTTGTTCGAGATTAGATAAATCTTTTTTATAAGTGGTTTCTAATTGATCTTTTTGTTGCTGTAATGATTGATTATTTTGTTGAGCGACATTAACTTTATCCTGTTCTTGTTTAATAGTCTTAGATAAATTATTTTTCTCTTCATGTAATTGACTAACATTTTCCTCTAACGCTGTTACTTGTTGCTTGATATTAGTATAATCTTGTTGTAACTGATGATTTTTTTGTTTCAGTCCTTCATTAATGCCATCAAGATCCTGCAATTTTTCTCTTAAACTTTCTTTTTCTTGGGTTAGCTGTTTTTGCTGATCTAATAAGCTTGCTTCTTGTTTTAGACGACTCTTACGAAGTTGTCGATAGTTGATACCAGAAGCTCCTAAAACAAGCAATAATGTACCAATTTCGTAAACCAATGGGTTGATCATATATATACCTCCTACTAATAAACAGCAACTAGCCAGTTCCAGTGTCGAGCGTTTGTAGCGTCCTAGCTGCAATCAAGACTGTCCCATACTCCTATTTATATCAGTCTGCGATCGCCTTCTTTGACATATCTTCTTAAACCTTACAAATCTTAATGTATTACTAACACACATCATATTCAAGTATATTTGTCAACTCCACATTCATTAGTGAATTATTAAAGTGATGAATATCAGAGAATATCTGTGATCTGTTGATTATGTCTGTTTAAGAAGTTGAGATACTCTAAAAATACTGACCTTTTTTAAACTATCATGAATTTACTAAAATCAAAAGCATTTTGGCTCAGCTTACTACTTATTTTATCTTTATCTTATCCTATTAATGCTCAAAATACTGAGGTTCCTTCTGAGTGTGAACAAGACTCTACGCAAATTAATAATAGAATTGCCATTGTAGAAAATTCTATGTATGGTGAAACGTTAGCTTGGAAAAAAACCAATATTATTATTAGCAAAAAAGAGGATCAATTAGGATTAATTGAGTCTGGAGCTAAAGTCAAAATCTTATGCGAACTGTAAACAAATAGCCTTATAAACTTTGTGACAAAAGTTGAAATTTTAGAAGGAAGATTAAAAGGAGAAGTAGGTTGGGTTGCGTCTTCTAACATTAGAATAAGATAAGCTTAACCTCTTGCTGAACTTAAGGAGGGTAAAAAACTAACCAGAGAAGGAAAAATAATAATTAATATTAATACTAAAAGTTGTAGCAAAATAAAAGGAATAGCACCACGATAAATATCTTCTGTTTTTAACTCTGGTGGAGCCACTCCTCTAAGATAAAATAAAGCAAAACCAAAGGGAGGTGTTAAGAAAGACGTTTGTAAATTAGCAGCCAAAATAACACCATACCACATTAAATCTATCCCTAATGTTTCAGCAACTGGCTTAAAAATAGGAATGACAATAAAAGCAATTTCAAAGAAGTCGATAAAAAAGCCTAAAATAAACACAGTTAACATACTAACTGCCAAAAAACCATATTTTCCCCCTGGTAAAGTGGTTAAAATTTCTAACATAAAATGATCCCCATCAACACCTCGAAAGACCAAACTAAAAGCAGTTGATCCAAAAAGGATAAAAATCACCATTGTGCTAATGCGTAAAGTAGCATCGCAAACTTGTTTTAAAGTAACCCAATTTAATTGCTTATTAAAAGCAGCTAAAATCATAGTTCCCAATGCACCCACTGCACCAGCTTCGGTGGGAGTCGCAATGCCAAAAAAGATACTTCCCAACACCAATAAAATTAATAATAGAGGAGGAAGCATCGCTTGAATTACCTGTTTAACTAATGCTTTCTTACTAATATTTCGTTCTTCCGGAGGCAAAGCTGGAGCTACATCTGGGCGAATTAAAGAAACAACAATAACATGAATTGCAAAGACACTAGCCATCATTAATCCTGGAATAATGGAGCCAATAAATAAGCTACCTACAGGAATACCCAGTTGATCGGCTAATACCACTAAAACGATACTCGGAGGGATTAATTGTCCCAAAGTTCCTGATGCAACGATCGCCCCAGATGCCAATTCTTTGTTATATCCATAACGCAACATAATAGGCAACGAAATTAAACCCATAGCTACCACTGTTGCTGCTACAACTCCCGTAGTTGCTGCTAATAAAGCACCTACAATAACCACAGCTAATGCAAGGCCACCGCGTAATCTTCCAAATAAAATGCCCATTGTGAGCAGTAATTTTTCGGCAATACCTGTCTTTTCTAACATCGATCCCAAAAAGATAAAATAGGGAATAGCTAGGAGGGTATAGTTTCCCATAATGCCAAAAATTCGACTCGGTAAAGCACTTAAAAAAACGGGATCAAATGCCCCTAAAATTACGCCGATAAGGGCAAAAATAATAGAAACTCCGCCTAAAGAAAAAGCAACAGGATAACCAAAAGAAAGTAAAATTAATGCTCCTACGAACATTAAAGGCCCCAACCAATCATATGTTAAGGTCATGGTTTTCCTCCTGGGGAATTAATTGACCAGTAAATATCGCCCAATTTTTAACTGCTTCAGCTAGTCCTTGAAAAATCAGTAAGATATAACTTACAATTATCATGGACTTAATAGGATAACGGGGAAGTCCACCTGGATCAGAAGACATTTCTAAAATCTTCCAAGAATTAACAATATTTCCCCAAGAATAATAAATTATCATTAAACAAAAAGGAATTAAAAATATAAAAACACCAATAAAATTAGCCAAAGCTTTTCGTTTTGGTGGCCAATCTTTATAGAAAAGGTCAACTCTAACGTGTTCATCATGTTTAAGCGTATAAGCAGCACCTAAAAGAAAGACAAGATCAAACAAATACCATTGCACTTCGATTAAGGCATTAGAGGTTAAATTCTGTCCAATAAATCTTCCTAAATAACGCCCAATAACGTTCCAAACCCCTACAAAAATCATGAGGAGAACTAACCAATAAGTTAACCTTCCTATCCATTCGTTGATAGTATCGATAATTTTGGCAATATTTAATAACTTTTGCAAAGATTGACCTCGATTTCAACTCATGAGTATTTTAATATAACAGCACCAGGGAAACCGTGACAAGTTTATCAATGAATAATTAATAATTATTCATTTTTTACTCAAACTTATTGAATTTTGAAAACAATTTTATATCATTTTATTATTAATTGATTGCGCCTAAAGCTTCCGATAAATAGTCAGCCGTTGACTCAACTAAAGGGATCGTATTTTCGTATAACATTCGAGTCGGACCGATTAATCCTACACTTCCTACAGGAATATTGCCTTGACAATAAGTTGCAGAAATCAAGCTACAAGGACGCATCGATTCTAACGGGTTTTCTGTCCCAATTTTTAGGGTAACTCGTCGGTTTGATAATTCAAATTCAGGAATATCTAGAATTAAAGGTAAAAGTTTTTCTTGTTCTTCTTCTAATAAATGAAGTAACATTTGAACCTGTTGTAATTGAGAAAACTCAGGTTGTCTTAAAACTTCTGAAACTCCATGAATCATCATTTGAGTAGAAACTGATGTTTTTAGATAAGTTTTGAGTTGTTTGAGTAAACTTTTTAAGAAATCTGCATAGTTTATAAAATCTTGATCAATTTTTTCCCAATCTAACTGGCTCAATTCTAATAATGACTTCCCTTTTAATTGGCTATTTAAAAAATTAGAAAGAATATGTAACTCTTCCTCTAAACACTCTTGATTCTCTTCGTTATCTCTACCTAGAGTCGTGGGAATATCCACAACAATTGATTGGGTTTGATAACTATCTGTTACCACTAATAGCATGGCTTGTTTTGATGAAATTGGGATGAGTTGAAGATGACGTAATTGATTAGGAGAGGTTTGAGGTAAAGTAATTAAAGCAATATAACCACTTAAGTTAGCTAAAATTTGGGTTGCTCTTTGTAAAGCTGTTTCAAAATTATAGGTTTTTTGCTTGAGTTGTTGACTTAAATTTTGTTTGATTTGTTTAGCTCTTTTTTTATTAGGAGTCATTAAGTTGTCGACATAAATTCGATAACCAAAATCAGAAGGAATACGACCGGCTGAGGTATAAGGTTGATATAAAAAACCTGCTTTTTCTAGTTTTCCTAAAGTATTACGAATGGTTGCTGAACTCACACTAAAATCGTATTCTGTCACTAAGGTTTTTGAGCCAACTGGTTCTGCTGTGGCGATATAATGTCGTACTGTAGCTCGTAAAATGTCTTGATGACGTTGATTTAATAAAGCAGTAACATTCATAATGGTTTGAGAAGTCACTCTAAGACTTACTAAAATGGTTGTTAATATTAAAGCAGTTTTTAGTCATTAATATTGAGGAATCTTAGCATCAACTCTGGCAGCATAAGCTGCAATTCCTCCCGATACATTTTTAACATTTGTAAAACCGTTGTTAAGTAACCAAAGACACATTTGGGCTGATCGCATTCCGTGATGACAAAGCACAAAGGTTTCTTTATGAGGATCAAAACGCTGCTCAATCTCATGAGACCATTGTTCAAATTGACTTAAAGACAAGACTTCAAATCCCTTGATATAAGCGATCGCTACTTCTTCTGGTTCTCTGACATCGATTAATTGTAACTCATCAGAGTCTTGGTCTAACCGTTGAGCCAATTCTTCGACACTAATGACAGGAAGAGATGGAAATTGATTCATTAGGATATTTAAGCGTCAGTAGATTTAAGTACACCTTAACAGATTATTAAAATATTTTCCTTAGAAGATTCATAGTTATCTCAGTTGGCAAATTGTTTCAACTGGGGAAAAATAAAACAGGATTCATTTTCAATAAAACCTAAACAAATAATATTCAATATTCACCCAAAAATGATAAGGACTAATAGCTTATTAATTTTTGTCATCACTTTCAAAAGGGAAAGAAATGGGTTCTCAAAAACTTTTGATCATAAGTTTAGACAGAGATGTTACTTTGATAAGAATTTGTGGGAACCATAGAACTGTAGTCTAAACCCTGGCCATATTCAGTGTCATCTGAGCAACTATATCCTTTAATTTTATCGACTGTCTTGATGGCTATTTCAGGCTACTGATAATCAATCCTAACCGATGCGTAATCTACAACTCCAGAGGAGAAACCCTGATGAACAAAAAGACTGATACTCCTATTACCTCCCTCTCCCCAGAGTCCCATAAGGATGCTCCTTGGTGGAATCGTTCTGTCATAGGAGAAGATAGTCTTGTAGAAGACTTACTAGGAAAGTTTAGTAAACAAGAAGTCTCAGAAAGTGCGCTCTTTTTGCATAATCGGGAGATGACTGATCTTAGAGTATTTGCAAAAACAGCCGAGACTATTGATAATGACAAATTTGGACAAGAAGAATTTTTAATCTTTGTTAAAATGCAGTATTTACTGCGTAAGGGACTTCATGAGTATCAAGGATTATATGAAAGTTTACAACTGCTGAAAGTGGCTATTGATGCTAAAGATTGTTTTATTTCCATTGACCAAACAGAATTACGGTATCGTGGGACTAAACAACAAGAATTTTATAATTTTGTCGAACGTTTATTATTGGATCATGAGAATGCAGTCACCTTTCGTGAACAAGTTCAAATGAGATTAGCTGATCTTCTTCCTCAAATTAAAACAGAAGAAGGAAGAACGGCCTTACAAAACTATGCTAAATATCTCGATCAGTTATCAGATAATGAATTAGGGTTAAAATTATTATCTCTTTTCAAAACTTATCAACTTGCCGACTATTCTATTTTACGGATTATCTCTAATTTAATCCAAAGTCTAGGAAAAAAAGATTTATTAGACTTCAAAGGGTTAGTTTCTTTGGTTAGGGTTAATTATGGTCTCTTTGAAAAATTACGGGACATTATTGGACTCTCTGAACGGCAAAGTACCCCAGAAACCTATGGGTTGATGATTCAGTTTATTGCTTTAGCCAATCGACACGGCATTTCTCATATGAAGTTTGATGACTTAATTAAAGTGATGCAAAAATGGTATAAACCTTATCAAGCTGTCATCGGTATTCGTCAAGAACATCCCCCCAGTGAATATAAACAACCGAAAGAGTTTAAAGAAGCTATACCAGGGATCGAAATTTACGAAAAATACAGGAAATGGTTAACGGATAAGAAAACAGGTATGGTATTTATTGATTTTGGAGATGACCATTAAGTTAAGGCAATCGTAACTGCGAACTTCTCACACCACAGTCCGTGAGTTTGACGGACTTGCTTAAAATATTTTATAATCATAGATTGTGTGTCTGATTCGATGCTCGGATCAGGTTATGACATCGCTAAAAGCACAAAGCATAATCGATTGAAGCATTAGACTTTGAGCTACCTGTACGGCAACTAAAACAAGGACAAAATTATGAGCTACGCTATTATCGAGGCAGGGGGAACTCAACTCCGCGTTGAACCCGGCCGTTTTTATGATATTAATCGTCTCAGTGCCAACGAAGATGGTTCTTATGTCATTGATAAGGTTTTATTGATCAATAATGATGATGAGATAACCATTGGACAGCCTTATATCGAAGGGGCAACTGTCGAAGGAAATGTTCTTGAAGAACGACGAGGACGGAAAGTTATTGTTTACAAGATGCGTCCTAAAAAGAAAACTCGTAAAAAACGAGGCCATCGTCAAGAATTAAGTCGTTTAATGATTAATTCTATTAGTCTTAATGGCTCTGTTATTGCAGAGACAACCTCAGACACCGAAGAATAATCTTACAATAGACATACTATTACAACAGAGATAAGGAATTATGGCTCACAAGAAAGGAACAGGAAGTACCAGAAACGGAAGAGATTCTCGGTCTCAGCGACTGGGAGTTAAACGCTACGGTGGTCAAGTTGTTAAAGCCGGCAACATTCTCATTCGCCAACGGGGAACCAGAGTTCACCCAGGCAATAACGTGGGACGAGGTAACGATGATACCCTCTTCGCTTTAATTGATGGGATCGTGACCTTTGAGTATAAAACCAAAAGTCGTAGAAAGGTTAGCGTTTATCCTGTAGCTGCGGAATAAGCTCCCCCCTCCCCCCCTTCTTAAGGGGGGTTATCATCAAATTATGAAATATCATAACCAAATAGATTGGCATTGACTTCGGTTAAAACAATATCCCCTAAACCATATTCAACCCAACGGCGATCCACCATCGCAGCAACATTAGGATCGGACTCTAAGGGTTCTCCCCATTCATGATCGGTTTCGGGATACATCTTAGTCGTTGCATCAATGCCCATTCTTCCCCCTAAGCCAATTTTTTCACTGGCGAAGTCAAGGGTATCAAAGGGGGTTTCGGGTAGGATGAAAACGTCTCTGGAAGGGTCAACCTTAGAACTGATGGCCCAGACAACCTGTCGAGGATCTCGAATATTAATGTCCTTGTCCACCACAATAACAAATTTGGTATAAGTAAATTGAGGTAAGGCACTCCAAAACGCTAAGGCCGCGCGTTTTGCTTGCCCTGGATAAGCTTTATCAATAGAAATAATCGCAGCTTTGTAACTTAAGGCTTCCATTGGTAAGAAAAAGTCTGTAATTTCTGAGACTTGCTGCCTTAAAATGGGGGTGTAAATCCGATTTAAAGCGATCGCCATCATGGCTTCTTCTTTGGGAGGACGACCGCTAAAGGTGGTTAAATAGATAGGGTCATTGCGATGGGTCATGCAATGGAAGTTGATCAAGGGGGAGTCTTCCACTCCGCCATAATAGCCCATGTGGTCCCCAAAGGGTCCGTCTGGTAACACTTCTCCGGGGGTAATGGTTCCTTCTAAAATAAATTCTGCGTCGGCGGGTACGTCTAAGTCAAGAGTCTTACATTTAGTTAAGGAGACCCCTGAACCGCCATACAATCCAGCAAACAACCATTCTGAGAGGTCTACGGGAATAGGAGTAGCTGCTGCCATAATAATTAAAGGATCAACCCCTAACGCGATGGCAATTTCTAATTTTTTGCCGTTTTCAGCTGCTTTTCTCAAGTGTCTGGCTCCTCCTCTAACGGATAACCAGTGAACACTCATGGTATTTTTTGACTGCAACTGAAGGCGATATACCCCCACGTTAGGAGTTCCTGTTTCACAGTCTTTGGTTATTACCAGTCCTAGAGTAATAATTTTCCCTGCATCTTTAGGATAAGGACGAATGAGGGGTAAAGTATTGAGATCAACATCATCCCCTTCAATGACCACTTGTTGACAAGGAGGAAGGAAACTTTTGCCGGGTTTTGCTTTAACAACATCGAATAAAACCTTACCAAAATCGATAGCTTGAGAAACTTTTTTCGGAGGTTTGGGTTGTTGTAGCATCGCTAATTTTTCTCCCAAGGTTTCTAACTCTTGGGGGTGTTTCATATTCATCGCCCAACAGATTCTTTCTACAGTTCCCATTAAGTTAATAGCAACAGGAAACTTAGCCCCTTTTACATTTTCAAAGAGTAACCCTGGACCCCCTGCTTGCAACATCCGATTGGAGATTTCTGCTATTTCTAAATCAGGATCAACTAAGCTACTGATCCGTCGCAATTGTCCTCTTTCTTCTAATTGCTTAATAAATCCCCGTAAGTCTCTGGCCATGATTAAACTGTCTGCTACAACAAAAATTATTATTACTTAAATTATAGGTTATTTTTTCTTTAAAATCTTCTTGACTTGTTGCAATAATTGTGTTTTGATTCCTGTCTCTGACTTAATCAATTCTGCATCATCGGGTGCTATTTCTCCCAGATAACGATAGTGTTTCCAAATATCCCAATAAGGACACCCTGGCTTAATTTTAATTCCTGCCCAATGTAAATAATGAAGAGGTTGATTATTACTTGGATCAATTAATTGATTACCCTCTTGTTTAAAATGACCGCTTCCTGCCCAATTTCCAGGATTTTTATTGGGTTCATGGGCTAAATTAAACCGTTTTTCAACATTTTTTAAAATCATGTAGTTGATAATCGGTTGATCGGAAGTTTTATAGGTAAAGTCAAAATAGTCAATTTTCTCTGCACATTCTTCAAAAATTTTGTAAATTTTTTCTTCGGACATTAATCCTTTTTTTGATGCCCAAAATCCACCGTTAAACATATCCCTTAGTTCACTTTCTGTAAACACTTTATCTTCAATTACTTTTTGAGAAAATACATTACGAATTCCTGCTTTATGTTGATAATCATAACAAATAAAATCATAATTTGTAAAATAGTTTAAATCATCAACTATTTTTTTAAACACGACAATATCTGTGTCAATATAGAGAAATTCATCAAATTCACCAAACCAACAAGCTTGTTTCCGAAATTGATTAGGACGAGCAAAAAAGTTTTCTCCAAAAATAGTTTGTAATTTAATCGACAATCTTTCAATGAACTCTAAATCAGGATAAACTGTAACATCAAAATCTTCATTTAGTTTTTGAGCAATAACTTGATAATTATCATCATAGGGAATTAAAACAACGGGGGTATTTTTATCATAAAATCGGATACTTTTTAAGAGGGCGATCGCTTGTTCAATAACTTTATCATTGGCAGTAATATAAATCCCACGGGTCATGATTTTTTCCTCTATTAATTCAATCCTAATTTTTTAAGAATTTTTTCTTTTAGATTAGGCTTTTGTTGATAATATACAGCTTTCTGATTAAATTGAGGTAATTTTTCTGGGTTGTTATAGTAACGATAATGTAAAAAAATATCTCGATAGGGAAAATCAATATTTTCTCCTTCACACACCTTTCTAAAAATCTGTGAAGAAATACCAATATAATGAATATAGGTTAATGGATTATCTTTATCGTAAAGAGTATTATTTTTATTTTCAAAATGAGAAGATGTAACACAACATCCTGTTTTTTTCTCTTGAGGTAAGTTTAAAGCTAAATTATAAATAGAAAAACCTGACCGCATCATCATATAATTAATTACCGTTTGATCCGGTGCCATACAATATAATATTTCCGCTTCCCCTTCTTTTAAAGAATTAATTAATTCTTGTTTCTTTTTTTCAGAAAACAAATCTTGTTTTGAGGCATAGAATCCTGAGCAAAAAATTTCTTGCTTTAATCTTTCTTCTGAAAATACTTCTGTTAACTTGCTTGAGTTAACATCATAAACATGAGTTAAATCTTTATGCTGAAAATCATAAACAATGCAATCTTTATTCTCTAATTCAGCAAAAACAAAGTCTAGAGGACTCATTAAAATTGTGTCAGCATCCATATAAATAAAACGATCAAAAGGCCCATCAAAGGCACAATAACGGCGATGGGTTCCAAACCGATGATAACCTTTACTTCCTGCTTTTTCCCAGGTTTTACGTGCTGTAGGATGAGTATCCCAAACTGCTTTAGCAAAGCTATCCCATCGTTTTATAGAAATAGAATCATCGTACAATATTACCTGGGGACGGGAGGCAATTTCCGTTGCCAACTTTTCTATGTTATCATCATAGGGATAAATACAAACGGGCATTTTTTGTTCATAAATAGCTTCAATACTGTTCAGTAAAGCGACAACTTGATCAAAAACGTAATCATTGCCTAACGTACAAATTCCATCCATATTTAATAATAGTTAAACTATTCAAAAATTTTTCACAAAATCAGATAACCAATTCATTAAATTAAGTTCATGAAGAATAATTTGTCTGGCTTCAGCGATCGCACTTTTAGCCTCATGCCAAGCATCCAAACTAGCCGTCACTTCTCTAATATATTGTAGTCCTTTTTCATCCATACTGGGCAATCTTAAAAAGCTACCTGGGGGCAATAATTTATCGGCTGCACTTCCCCCATAATAAATGGGCAAACACCAACATAACAAAGCATCCCATAATTTTTCGCTTACATACCATTCATTATCAGCATAATTTTCGATAGACAAATTATAATAATATGGAGCCATACCGTGCCATTTATTTTCTAAAGTACCTTGACTTTTTGTTTGCTTAGGTAAATTTCTACCATATAAATCAAAATCAAAATTATTATCCCTTAATAGCTGTAAAAAAGCGAGACGATGACGATGATTTTCCGTGCGATTAATACCTGAAGTTATCCAGCTACACCGTTTAACTTTTTCAGGTATATTCCCCTTATCTAAAACATCAAACTCATGATTAATATACCAAATTGCAGGCATATAATTCGGGTGAGGAGCAAAGTTATCAGGTCCAGATACATATCCACAATAATCACTAGCGTTATTATAATTAGCACAGTTTCTATTAATAACTTCTTCTAGAGGAGGTTCTCTTAATAAATAAATGATTCGCTCTTTGGGAACGCCTCTTAGTAAAGCAGGAATATTAAGGGATGAAACTTGAGATTTTCGCAAACGTTTCCACCAAGGTTTAGGGGAAGGTGCTAAGGGAAAATCAAACTGATATAATAATAAGAAATCGGGATGAGGATCATTCGCTAACATTTGAATGTTGTCCCAAAAACCAAAAGGTTGAGGAGTTTGTTTCCATAACCAATCTCGTCTATTTTGTAATCCTGTATAACTGCTTAGCATTCCAACGGTTTTTTGATTCACACAATCATTCCTCTTGTTAGCTCTCGTTATCTCATTAAGTATCATACTAAACTTTGGCCAAGATGGATTTAGAAGTTTCTGACTCCGTAAGGGTACTCTCTGACATAACTTAGAATTCAAAAGTTAAATTTATAGTAAGGAACTCTAATTAATAACTAAAATCAAAAAAAAAATTAGTATTGTTTAAATGATGAACAAATGAAAATTTTTCTCAATATATCATCCAAATATTAATAGAATTCTTATATAACGAATTAAAATTAATTATCTGTAGGAATACAATTCTGTAAGCAATACAATTAATAAAATAAGTTCATTTCAGTTATTTCACTTTCAGTTAATCGTTGTTAAAATAAATATTAACTGTTATTAATTAACTCCAGTTGAAACACTATAAACTAACAGACACTATCTATCGGCGACAATTCATAAAATTGATGATTCTGTCTGGACTAATGATAAGTGTACCCACAGCTTGCCATAACTTAAAAACAGATAAATTAAACACAAACCAGACATTTGACTGGGGACAGTTTGCTGGGAAAGAAATTTTTTTATTACTCGATGATCATCCTTGGACAGAAGGGCTAAAACCCTATCTATCGGATTTTGAGACATTAACTAATCTTAAAATAAACATTAAGATAGTCCCTGAACCAGAGTATTTTAAGGTGATGGAGTCCACCCTTGAGGATGATGATGATTCAGGAGAAATAGATGTCTTTTTTTTACCAATGGATTCTACGGCCTATCGGTTATGGCGTAAAAATCTATTGCACCCTCTGACCCCTTTAATTAATAATCCAAAATTAACCGAATTAGATTACAATTTTTACGATTTTCCTGAGAATTTTCGCTTAGCTGGCACTTATCCCCCAGGAGAGAGTAATCAAAATCTTTTTGGCATTCCTGCAACTTTTGAAGCTTATATTCTTTTTTATAATAAAACATTAATTAATCAGTATTTGAACGGCCTTGTGCCAAAAACCATGGCTGAACTTGTAGAAGCTAGTCTCAAGATCAAGGAAAGAGGAGAAGGGAAGTTTTTTGGGACAGTGATGCGAGGAATTCCTTCAGATACCATTATTGATACCGTTACAGGCATTATCCTTAACCATTGGGGTTCAGAGCCTTCTAATCTACCCTATAATATCTGGTTCGATAATGATTGGAAGCAACCTCGTTTAACTGATAAACGAATTATGGCAGGCTTAAGGAACTATGCTCAACTAATGCAAGCTGGACCTCCTAATATTAAGGAGATAGATTGGCCTGAAGCCACTCGTTTGTTTCAGGAAGGCAAAGCAGCTTTTTATATTGGTGCCAGTCTCTTTGGACCTGATTTTGATAACCCGAAGCTCTCTAAAATAGCAGGAAATGTTGGTTATACGGTTTTACCGAGTTCAGGAGAGCAAAGTTTAACAGGTCATTGGCTTTGGGGATTAGGCATTGCTAAAAAATCAAAAAATCCTGAAGCGGGCTGGTTATTTATTCAATGGGCGACCAGTCAGATGATAGAACAGAAAATTGGCGTAATGACAGGGGGTGCGCCTCGGTTTTCATCTTGGGTGACCCCCTCAGTTTACACAGAAGCCATGAATATTGACTATGCTTTAGCTGTGCAAACCGCTATGAAAACTTCTCGCCCGACGGTAGTTCTTCATCCTCGTTGGGATCAAGGAGCCAAAGCTATTGCCACTACTATTCACAGGATTTATGATGGTGCTAACGAAGAGTCTGCCGTGGCTGAACTACAAACTCAGATTAAGCAAATTATGAGTGACTTCCCAGAGGATTATTGATGACACCTAAACTGCACTGGTTAAAAACCATTCGGGGTCAACTCATGCTAGGATTCGGAGGAATTCTACTGTTGAACTTAATTGGTGCAGTCATTATTTACGGAACCCTACAACACTTTCGTCACCGCGCTCAGGGAACCATCGATTATACGGCTCGTGTACGAGAATTGAATCTTGAACTAAAAAGTAATTTTTTGCTGACACGAAGAGCCGAACATAATTTATTAGATAATTGGCAACTCAAAACACTAAGTCCAGAGATTCAAAACGCCCTCAACAGCCAAGAAAAATATCTCAAGCAAGCCCGTCAAAACCTCTCTACTTTGCAAACTCTACAGCAACAAAATTCTGATATTGAAGAGGAACTGACCATCCTCCAATCCTTATTTACTAACTATGAATCTGCGTTTAAAAATACCACTGAACGAATTATTGATAATGACGAAGGATATCAACTCTATCAACAACTGCAAACCCTCATCAACCAGTTTGTAAATGACAGAACTCTGGTAAGAAATAGGACAATTGAGCGTCTTTTGTTGAAAGCGATCGCTCAACAACAAAAACATTTTCAAACAGGCAAACAAGGCTCTCCTACTGATTTACGAGCTAGTCTTGAAGAACTACAGACTGCTTTAAAAAATAATCCAACCAATACGCCTATTCAAAAATTAGCCCAGGACTATGCTACTACTCTCGATAGTCTTTTATTACTAGAACAACAAGTTTTATTTAATCAAATCGTTGCAGAAAATATTAATAAAGAAATTGATCGCATTCTCGAAGTGATTAGCCAGAGGAGCAAAATCCAAGCAGAACAAGCCCGTTCAGAGTTAATTCGGACAGCTAATTATAGTCGCATAGCTCTGTTAATAACTTTGATAACCTCTTTAGCTTTGACGTTATGGGTTAGCTTATGGCTAGGAAAAAAGATTGTAGAGCCTTTAACCCAATTAACGAAGGTTTCCGAACGTATTGCTCAAGGTTCCTTAGAAGAGACACTAGAGTTTTCGACCTCTAATGAATTTGGTATTGTAGCCACGGCTCTTAATCAAATGCTGACTCAATTGAGAGAAACTCTGACCCATCTTGAACAACGAGTAACCGAACGAACCCAAGCATTACAAGCTAAAACGGAATCCCTCGAAATTACCCTGAGAAAACTACGTTTAAGCAAAGCCAACTATTACGAATTAATTAACAATCTTCAAGCTGGGGTGATTATTTACAATGCTGAGGGTAACATCATGATGGCTAACTTAGCTGGTTGGAAATTATTGGACATCTGTTCTGAAAGTTTATCTCTGTCTCCTTCTTTGGAGATAGGTGCCACTCTTATCGATGAGTCAGGAGCCAGACTCCCACCAGAAAAACGTCCTTGTCAGCAGGTTTTGAGGACTCAAGTTCCTTTAGAAAATTATGTTATGGGTATCCAGCGAAACCCTTCAATAGCTCCTATTTGGACTTTAGTTAATGCTTTTCCTTCTTTTGATGACCAGAACTGCCTAACTCAAGTGGTGGTGCTACTGCTAGATATCACTGATCGCAAATTAGCTGAGGAACAGTTACGCTATCGTGCGCTTCATGATGCTTTAACAGGTTTACCTAACCGTACCCTTCTTACAGAACGCTTAGATCACGCCATTCAACGGGTTAAACGATATCCTGACAAGCTATTTGCCGTATTATTTATTGATTTAGACCGCTTCAAAGTCATTAATGATAGTTTAGGTCATTTAGTCGGTGATCAATTGCTTATCTACATCGCTGATACCCTAAAGTCTCATGTCCGTAGTTGCGATACAGTAGCGCGACTAGGAGGAGATGAATTTGTTATTCTTCTAGAGGATCTTAGCAGTCCCCACGAAGTAATACAGGTAATTGAACGTATTGAGGAAGATATTAAAAAGCCAGTTCAGGTGATGAATAAAACCCTGTTTACTTCGGCGAGTATTGGTATTGCTATGAGTAGTTCAGAGTATGCTACCGGAGAAGATATCTTACGGGATGCTGATAACGCAATGTATCGTGCTAAAGGAAATAATCTGACCAGTTACGAACTGTTTAATGTAGAAATGCGCCAAACGGTACAGGAAATCTTTGAACTTGAAACGAGTTTAAGACAAGCATTAGAAGAGCAACAATTTATCCTACATTATCAACCGATTGTTTCTACTAATTCTTTGCAATTATTAGGGTTTGAAGCTTTAGTGCGTTGGGTTCATCCTGACAAGGATTTAATTTCTCCGAGAAAGTTTATTCCTTTGGCTGAAGAAACAGGATTAATTATTCCCTTAAGTGAATGGATTTTTGAAGAAGCTTGTGGTCAAATGGCTCAATGGTGCGCTCATTTTCCGATAGCTAATTCTCTCAAAATTAGTGTAAATATTGCTGCTTATCATTTTCAATCTCCTCAATTTTTGGCAACAATTGAGCAGACATTGGCTAAGACTAAGTTATTAGGAAAAAATCTTAAATTAGAGTTAACAGAAAGTTTATTGATTAAAAATACCGATAGAGTTCTTTCTCTTTTACCTCAACTACAAAAACAGGGAATTGAAATTAGTTTGGATGATTTTGGTACAGGTTATTCTTCTTTAAATTATTTGAAGCGGTTTCCTATTAATACTCTAAAAATTGATAAATCTTTTGTGGATGGTTTAGACTATGATTCTAATCAAGCTGATGTTAGTATTATTAAAGCAATTATTTATATTGCCCAATCTTTAGGTATGAATGTAGTAGCTGAAGGAGTTGAAACAGATTTTCAACGTAAGCAGTTACAAAAGTTGCAATGCGAGGCGATTCAAGGGTACTTAATTTTTCCACCTTTAACATCTCAAGAGGCTACAAACTTCATTAATAGTCAGTTATCAGTTATCAGCAATCAGTGACCAGTTATTAGTTACTGATACTGAAGTATTAGCGAACAGTTGAATAGTTACATGAGATTATTCAATACCAAAAGAAATATGTTTATCCTTAAAAGTAATAATTCTATTTCCAATTAGAACTTGAGAGTTTATGGAATTATTAATAATTTTTAAGTTAGGAATCTTATTTTTTTGAACTGTCATAATAACAAAAAAATCACCCTTTCCTTGAGCAACAATTCTCTTATTATTGTCATCATACTGTAAGTTAACATTGTCAGGGGTAATAAAAGTTCCTTTCATAGTTACATTCTCATCGCGTTTAATCATAAATATATTCTTATCAATCGTTATATTTCCTTGAGTATTCATGACCCAAGTATGATCATTTTGAGAATCATTAAATTGATCAACCATAACAAATAAACCAGGAACCCCTGAAATATTAGAATAATCAACAGCAAAGGATCTTAACCAATTTTTAGCTTGTAAACTAACAATCCCTGAACCATCTTTTTGAGATTGAAAATAAATAGGTTCCATTGTTAACTTATTAGCATTTTCTTGAATAATAATGTTTTCATTTTCTGGTTGATTCTTACTTTCTCCTGCGATCGCCCAATTTTCTCCTAACCCCCAAATACGAAAACTTCCTGTATCTGGAAATGACCAAGACTTAGTTAAATATTCTCGTTTTCCATAAATACTTGCTACAAAATCATTCTTATTGTTCCACTGATTACGAAATACATAAAATCCCTTTTTCTCATCGGCTAAGACTTTATCAAAAATCGTAGAAGGATGCTTAATTAATAAATTTTCACGATAATTAACTAATAAAAATATTGCATCTAAACTATTTTTTATACCAAAACTTTGATCTCCATTTTCTCCCCAATAATGATCAAATCCCCACATTACTCCAGGTAGAAAATTAAAAGGAACTGAACCCATTCCCATCGCAAATAATGATCCTCCTGGATAATTTCGATGTCTTCCGTAACTAGGAATAGGATAACTTTTATCTCTTGGAATAATCCGCATTAAATAGTTAGGTAATAACCAAGCTAAGTTAGAATTTTGAGTAGCAAAGTTTTCCCCTTTAACATGATAATAACCTGTGAAAAAAGGAAATAAAGTTAAGATGAAAGGCTCAGTAGTATAATGATCTCCTTCGGTTCCAAAACCCTTATCTCCGATCGCTGTTTCTAAGTAGTGAATAATATTACGCTTGGCAATGGTTAATAGTTGTTCAATATCGATATCTTGAGAAAAATTACCTTTTGATTCCTTTAAAATCGCTAATGCTGCTAATCCTGCAGCCCCTCTAGCTCTAGCATTCCAATTACTCCATGCTGTGGGGTTCCATCCTTTGTCTGGAGTCCCATCAATCAATAATTGTGCTTGTTGAGCCAGCCAATTAGATACACTAATGCGATCATTATCATCCCAATAACGGTAACACAAATCATAAGCGATCGCTATTCCTGTAACCATTGGGGATAACTCAAACAAGCGACGATAGGAGGTATTTATAGCAGTTTTCACCACTGTCCAAGCCTGATTAGCTTGTTTAGGGTTTTCTTCAATTAAAGCGTGAAAACATTGTCCTGCTGCGTGATACCCTGCGTTGGGAACATAGTCGTCGTAAACAATAGTTTGATTAAGGGTTTCTTCTAATTTATTAAAAATTTGTTTCCCTATTTTTGTCGTTGCTTTTTTTCGTATTTCTGGAACCATTTCCTCTCGAAAAAGAAGACGAGGATGCTCTTGAGATTTAATAGGTTTATGATAAGTTAAAGGCTGAGGATATAGTGGTTTTATTATTCCTGATACTTTTCCTTGTAATAATTTATTGTTGAAATTACCTTGATAGTTTCCGACTAAAACTTTTTCATTTTTCTTGGTTAATTCAATTTTATAATTAGCCTTTCCTGACCAAGATAACCAGGGATCTCGATTGATCATTAAATCAACATCTAAAATCCATTGATCATTAGATTTATTGATAATAACAGTTCCTTGATGTTCCGATTGATTAAAGTCAGGAGCAAATCCCCAAATCTCAGAATAACAATCATTATTTTCACAAATTAGATCAAGAGTAATATCTTGATAAGTAATCTCTTTATTCGAGTTTCTCCACAAGGCTTTTTCTAAAACAATACTGACTTTACCTGACAAAGAATTATAGGATAATGTGGGTGTATAAACTCCCAACACTATCCAATAAATTACCAAGATTATAATGATAAAAAATCGAGATTTAAGCATTAAACAAAAATAAAGTTTTGACTGTTTAAATCTAAAGTTTTTGCATTTTTGACAACCCCAATTAATTCATTTTCCATACCTGCAACCTTTAAAAAGATGCCTTGAGTATTCGCTCCAAAAGGAGAAGCACCAAGATAATAGTCCTTTATGTTTCCATGTAATTGAATGATATCTTGAGAGACATCAAAATCGGATATTTCTAAATAATCTTGTTGTCCATAGTTATCATAGAATGATTCATTTTCATTACCTAAAGTAAAAACATCCTGATCAACACTTGCTAATTGAGAATAATTCAATCCCGTTAAAGAATCAACTGTAGCTCCAGTTAAGGTTCCGTTACTTTCAATGGCTAAAAAATTAATATCTTCAGTAGTATGCCAAGTTTCGCTATCTTTACTGGTATCTTCTTCAATCATAATTTGAACATTACCATTAGTAAGATTTTTATACCTTAAACCTGAAGAATCACCACCATCAAAAGTGGCGATATTGCCTAAAAATTTAGGAGCATTACTAAAATTATTACCAAAGTTAATGGTATGCCAATCATGGGTCACCCGATCGCCAGTATTACCTGCAATAAACTGATTACCATCCCAATTACCTTGACCTGGAGAAATGGCCAACCAAGCAATGTTTTCTGACTCATGTTTAGTATTCTTAAATGCTTCTTCTTCTTCTAAAGCGACTTTAAATCCATTTTTAGTGATATTATTTTGACGAGTTCGCACAAAGGTTGCATCATTATCCGTTTGAACTTGAGTTAAGACGACTGGGGTATCAGTAAAATCGTGATTAAAGGTAATATTATGCCAATCAGAGCGAGTGGTAGCGTCGGTGGTGACTGTACCCACTTCGATAATCGTACCATCAGACAGTTGCCAAACCCCTTGTTCTAGAACTAAGAAACTAAAGGTTTCTTGAGTATGGCCACCACTGTGGGTATTGCCATTAATTAAAGTGGTTTCTTGAACATTGACTGAGAAGCGATCGCCTTGAATATCAGTAATTCTCACTGTGGAGGGATCAGGACCATTGTAGGATAAGGGTTGAGCAAAGATAACAGGGTTAATGAAGTTATGATCAAGAAAAATGGTTTGACTTACATGGTTTAAATTAGTAATTTGTCCAATTTCAGCAATGACAGCATTATTATCAACAGAGGTTTCTTCGGACAGATCATTAAATTGATCAGATGGTGTCCCATCATTTTTTTGAGATGGAGCCATTGCTAAGATGGCGTTTCCTAATTTTTCGATATTTAATAATTTCCCTTCGTATTGAGGTTTGTCAACAACATTATCCCCTTCTGCGAGTAAATCTCGAATTTCCTCTAAGGTTAATTTCCGTCCCAACTCTTGTTCAGCTAACTGTTGTGCGATGGCGATCGCCCCGGTTACTTGGGGAGCGGACATACTTGTTCCTGATAAAGTGGTCGTTCCCCCTTTATTATTGGCTGCTTTAATACCCACGCCAGGGGTAAATACGTCGGTTAAATCGGGATGATGCTGGGAAAAATTAGCAATTTTACCTTGGTTATCAACGCTAGAAACCGCTAAAGAATTGATACTCGCTGCCGGATAAGAAACTCCATATTCTCCTGTATTACCTGCAGAAGAAACTACAATAACATTATTATCAACTAATTCTTGTAATTCATTCTCAATGATATTGCCAGCATATAAAGGATATTCATAGTTAAATCCATTACTAATAGACATATTAACACTAGCAATATTATAGGCATCATGATTATCTAGCACCCATTCTAAAGCCTGTTCTATATCTAAAAAATTAGCTTTATTATTATTATCAAATACTTTGAGGGCAATAATATTGACACCTGGTGCTATCCCTGGATAGTTTGAATCACTAGAAGCTGCAATACTTGCGACATGACTCCCATGTTTATTATGATCATCTGCTTTATTATCATCATTACTGGTGGGATCGCTAAAATTTTCTAATGTAGTAGCAGCAAAATCATAATGATAAATAATTCTATCTGCTACATTATCGTTATTAAGATCAGGACCAAAAAAAGGGTGATTTAAATCAATACCCGTGTCTAAAACAACAATGGAATAGCCAGTACCATCTATACGCTTTCCGTTTCCATCGAAAAACATACCATAATCCGTCATTTGATTTCCTCCCAATTTTACGATTACTGTTGACTAAACTTTCAAAAAAATTCAATAAAGTTTAATTAATTAAGTTGACTTTTTGAGTTTTAAAAAGTTTCTCAAGGCTTCTTGATTCTAATCACATGGGAATTCAATCAAACCTCACCTAAATTTTCATCATCAAATTTGTCTTATTCACTAAATCAGAAGATCATAAAAATCTAGATAATAATAAACAATCTAAATATGTACATTAACAGATATAGGGAAAAAGGCAATAACTGAGGATTGATCTAATACCTATCCCACCAAGTCCCCAGAAACAATGGCAGATTCACTGTAATTACTACAAATTCAAAAATCAAATTATACATTAGTCATAGAATTCTTTACCAACCCTATACCCTGAGCCAATTGTCAGCTTATTATTGTTTCCCATAAGGATTACCCTACTCTTAGGGGGAGAAGAGTGTCAAAATAGTATGTAACAATCAAATCAAGATGGTACAAACCAACCATTATGAATTTAAGTGATATTACTCATCCAAACCAGCTACATGGTTTATCAATTCGACAATTAGAAGATATTGCCCGCCAAATTCGAGAAAAGCATTTACAGACAATTGCTGCGAGTGGAGGACACCTTGGCCCAGGATTAGGGGTAGTAGAATTAACCATCGCTCTCTATCAAACCCTTGATCTCGATCGAGATAAAGTTATTTGGGATGTAGGTCATCAAGCCTATCCTCATAAAATGTTAACAGGTCGTTATCATCGTTTTCATACCCTACGGCAAAAAGATGGGATTGCTGGCTACTTGAAACGCTGCGAAAGCAAATTTGACCATTTTGGTGCTGGGCACGCCTCTACCAGCATCTCTGCTGGGTTAGGGATGGCATTAGCCAGAGATGCTAAGGGAGAAGATTATAAAGTTGTCTCCATTATTGGAGATGGAGCATTAACTGGTGGTATGGCCTTAGAAGCCATTAATCATGCTGGACATTTGCCCAATACTAACCTAATGGTGGTGCTAAATGACAATGAAATGTCCATTTCTCCCAACGTAGGCGCTATTTCTCGCTATCTCAACAAAGTTCGTTTGAGTGAACCTGTGCAGTTTCTTTCAGACAATCTCGAAGAACAATTTAAACATTTACCGTTCTTTGGAGAGTCACTGACACCAGAGATGGAACGGGTAAAAGAAGGGATGAAACGTCTAGCTATGCCTAAAGTTGGAGCAGTGATTGAAGAATTAGGCTTTAAGTATTTTGGCCCTATTGATGGTCATAACTTAGAAGAATTAATTACTACCTTCAAACAAGCGCACAAAGCAGTTGGCCCTGTTTTTGTTCACGTAGCCACTGTCAAAGGAAAAGGCTATGAATTAGCGGAAAAAGATCAAGTCGGTTACCATGCCCAAAGTCCCTTTAATTTAGCTACGGGTAAGGGGATTCCTTCCAATAAACCTAAACCTCCGAGTTATTCAAAGGTCTTCGCCCATACTTTAACTACTTTGGCGCAAAATGATCCTAAGATTGTGGGGATTACTGCGGCCATGGCAACAGGCACGGGATTAGATAAATTACAAGCCAAATTACCAAAACAATACATTGATGTAGGTATTGCTGAACAACACGCGGTTACTTTGTCTGCCGGGTTAGCTTGTGAAGGAATGCGACCAGTGGTGGCAATTTACTCGACCTTCTTACAACGGGCTTATGATCAAGTATTACATGATGTGTGTATCCAAAATCTCCCCGTTTTCTTCTGTTTAGACAGAGCCGGTATTGTCGGGGCCGATGGGCCAACCCACCAAGGACTTTATGATATCGCTTATCTGCGTTGTATTCCTAATCTAACAGTTATGGCTCCGAAAGATGAGGCAGAATTGCAGCGTATGGTAGTAACAGGGATCAATCATACCGACGGACCGATCGCTATGCGTTATCCTCGCGGTAGTGGAGTGGGGGTTCCTTTGATGGAAGAAGGTTGGGAACCTATACCTATCGGTAAAGGAGAAATTCTTCGCAACGGTGATGATGTGCTTCTTGTTGGTTACGGAACCATGGTGCATCAATCATTACAAGTGGCCGAAATTCTCAAAGAACATGGAATTGAGGCAACGGTAATTAATGCCCGATTTGTTAAACCGCTTGATACAGAGTTAATCGTTCCTTTAGCGCAACGCATTGGTAAAGTAGTGACCTTAGAAGAAGGTTGTTTAATGGGTGGTTTCGGTTCGGCTGTAGCTGAAGCGTTACTAGATCATGATGTCGTTGTCCCAGTTAAGCGGTTTGGCGTTCCGGATAAATTAGTCGATCATGCTAAACCAGATGAATCAAAGGCTGATTTAGAGTTAAGCAGTCCTCAAATTGCTGAACAAATTCGACAACTTTTCTTTAACACGCCTCAACCTTCTGCGGTGAGTTAAGGTTAGATAATATCTATAGGGGGAATTCATTAATTCTCTCTATTTACTAGAAAACCCTACTGTTAGGGTTTTCTTCTTGTTGGCGATCGCTGCCCACTTGTAGCGACACTACACAGTAGTACAAAAATTAGTTAGGCATTAATTCAGTTATATCTTGCTATCGTAAACAACATTCAAAGTGTTATTCAGGAAACCTTGACAACAAGCATACCGTTGAATTTTACCGCTAGAAGTTTTAGGAATAGTTCCTACTCTTAATAGAAGAATACGATGAACTTGTAATCCATGATGAATACACACAGCCTTTTTGATACTATTGACGACTTCAGCACCAATGGGTTGTTTTGAAACCTTCATCTCAAATGCTGGGTCATCAGAGATGGCTTGACGGCGATCGCTGGATTTCCGTCTTTCTTCTTGTAGAGCAGGCTGGCTAACTTTTTTACGACGATTATGATAACGACGTTCTAACTCAGCCGTAATCACTAATTTTTCTTTACCGTTAACCTCAACCGTAAAAGCAGCACTACGATTATTAACAATTGCATCATGACATTGCTCAACGGTCATTTCAATATCTTGAGGATAATGGTTGCGTCCTCTAATAATCAAGACATCTTTGAGTCTTCCGGTTACAAATAATTCTCCGTCTTTGAAAAACCCTAGATCCCCAGTGCGTAAAAATGTCCCTTCTCCATTCGCTAATTTAGCTTGAAAGGTTTTAGCAGTTTCTACTTCCCGTTGCCAATAACCTTGGGCTACCGTTTGACCAGATACCCAAATTTCTCCTACTTCGTCAGCAGCACAGGGGGTTAAAGTATCTGGATTAACAATTACAATGCGAGTATCAATTTCTGTTGTACCACATCCAACCAAAACTTGTTGATTTTCGTCCTGTGGTTGAGCTTCAACAACTTTATTTTCTTGTAAAGCATCAGTTTGAACTCGATAGAGCGTAGGTTCTTCTGTAGTACGAACGGCTGCCACTTTTAAAGTGGCTTCAGCTAACCCATATCCAGGACAGAAAGCAGTAGCTTTAAAACCGCAAGATGAAAAGGCTTTAGCAAAACGTTCCAAAACATCCGCTCTGACGGGTTCAGCCCCATTTAAAGCCATTTTCCAACTACTTAAATCTAGGGTTTCTTTTTGTTCAGGAGTAATTTTACGAGCGCAAAGTTCGTAAGCAAAGTTGGGTGCAGCACTATGGGTTCCTTTGTAGTGACTGATAGCTTGAAGCCAACGCACTGGACTCTGTAAAAAGGTTGCAGGAGACATCATATAACAAGGAATACCTTTATAGAGGGGTTGTAGCACCCCATAAATCAGTCCCATATCATGAAAGGTGGGAAGCCAAGTGACAATAACACTATCCGATGTATGTTGCCATCCTTGGTCAAGATCGGCTGAATTAATTAATAAATTTT
The DNA here is from genome assembly GCF_000169335.1 of Crocosphaera chwakensis CCY0110. GTDB lineage: Bacteria > Cyanobacteriota > Cyanobacteriia > Cyanobacteriales > Microcystaceae > Crocosphaera > Crocosphaera chwakensis. The sequence goes on along the minus strand of NZ_AAXW01000049.1, from coordinate 7,014 downwards.
CATGAGTCACCATGACCCCTTTGGGATTTCCAGTCGAACCTGATGTATATTGTAAAAAAGCTAGAGAATGACTGCTAATTTTAGGAGGATACCAACTTTCCGCTAAATTCTCTTCATAATTATCCGTGGTGAACCAGTTGAGTGCTGCTAAGTCTGGTGTATTAACAAAATGTTTTTCGATATTGTCTAAAATATTCTGGGTTGTTAAAGCAATTTTGGCTCCAGCATCCGCAACAACAGATTGGAGTCTTAATAAATTTTGATTACGTTTAGGAGGATAAAGTGGAATGGGAATTATACTAGCATATAAACAACCAAAAAATGCGGTGATAAATTCAATTCCTGGTGGATACAAGAGTAAGGCTCTCTCTCCGGACACTCCTAACAATAGCATTTTGGTCGCAATATTTTTTGCCTCTAAATCTAGCTCTTCGTAAGTAAGACTAATTGACTCTGTTTCTCCATCTTTTAAAAATGTATAAGCTTTTTGATGAGGTTGATTGATGGCTCTATATCTCAGAAGATCCACTAGATTTGAAGGAAAATCAATTTTATTCTTTGCATAATAATAATTAGAAAAATGATTATCAAGAGAACTGATTTTATCCAATATATAAACCATAATATTAGCACCATATTCTTTTATTTAATACAAAGATAACACTGGAAACAAACTTTCTATATCCGTGAACTTTCTGAATTAGTGAATATATTTAATTCAATGTTATCTAGTAATGACCATGATATTACTAACATGGTCTTAAAACTACGGCATACAAAATGTAAAATAGAAGGCTAAAGCTTACGGTTTTTACTTATTTCACCTAAGTCACTGACGTTAATATTTTTTACAAGAAAAATTTTTTCTCTTTCATTAGGTATTGCTAGGGTAACTTATATTCTCTTGTCTCTATATTGAAACCATTAATACCTATAACTTGAAAGGGTTTGAAGAAACTGATTTGATAGTAGAGGTTTGAGAACAGGAATCAGGAATAATCGTATCTAATTGAAAATAACTTAATCCTTTACTATCTTTTAACGTCACTGCTTTTGCTATTTTTGCTAGCGACTTTCTGGGGATTTCTGATAGTATGCCTAAATGTGTTAATATGAATGCTTCATAATTTCTCATAAACGTATACATATTTTCGATAAGTTCTATAAAAATTATTTTGGGAAAGCTAACGAGTTTTTTACATTTCTTCTGTTTCATAGAACCTAACCAAGTTGAACCTTAACCATAATGTGAGGTATGAGGAGTTATGTATCAGTTAAAACATTTACCTTACTTTGCTGCTGAAGAAAATTTTGTTAGTCTTCTTAAGGAGAGAGCCAGATATCAACCATCAAAAACTGCCTATACTTTTCTCAGTAGTGGCAAAACAGAAGAATCCTCTTTAACTTATCAACAATTAGATAGAAGAGCTAGAGAACTAGGGTCTATTCTTTATAGTCTTGGATTACAAGGAGAACGGGCTTTATTGATGTATACTCCTGGGTTAGACTTTGTTATAGCGTTTTTTGCCTGTTTATATGCAGGGGTCATTGCAGTTCCCGTTTATCCACCTAAGCGCAATCAATCTTTCCACAGATTGCAAGCCATTATTAAAGACTGTGACGCAAAAGAAATATTAACAACAAGTACCATTCTCAGTAACTTACAACAAGGACTAGTAGATCACCCAGAATTACATAGCTTCAAATTCTTAGCAACTGATGATCATCTCAAACAATTTAACCAAAGTTACAATTTACCAGAAATAGGAATTACTGAGAAAAACTTAGCTTTCTTGCAATATACATCAGGTTCGACTGGAAATCCCAAAGGAGTCATGGTGACTCATGAAAATTTACTGGTTAATTGTGAGGGTATGGATCGAGTATGGCAACACACATCGGATAGTGTTATGGTTACTTGGCTGCCAACTTTCCACGATATGGGACTAATTTACGGGGTACTCGAACCCCTTTATAAAGGCATTCCCTGTTATATGATGGCTCCTGCCTATTTTATTCAAAGTCCTTTTCGTTGGCTCCAGGCTATTTCCCACTATAAAGGAACCCATAGTGCTGCACCTAACTTCGCTTACGATCTTTGCACTCGTAAAATTACTCCTGAACAAAAGGCTACTTTAGATTTAAGTAGCTGGAAAATGACATTAAATGGTGCTGAACCCGTCAGAGCGGATGTTTTGGAGCATTTTGCTAAAGCCTTTGAATCTTGTGGTTTTAATCCTACTGCTATGAGTCCTGGTTATGGGTTGGCTGAAGCTACCTTGGTTGTATCAGCAGTTCATAAAGAAGATACTCCTCAGGTTTATCGGTTTCAAGCTGAAGCTTTACAAAAAAATAAAGTAGTCAGAGCAGACCAAAATGACGACAATGCCGTAACATTAGTGGGATGTGGTAAAACAGAAATTGATACTAAAGTATTGATTGTTAATCCAAATACTTTAACCCCCTGTGCTGCTGATGAAGTGGGAGAGATTTGGGTATCAGGCAAAACTGTCACTCAAGGTTATTGGCAACGGGAAGCAGAAACCGCGAAAACCTTTCAAGCTAAATTAGCGAATGGAGAAGGGACATTTTTACGCACTGGAGATTTAGGGTTTCTCAAGGACGGAGAATTATTTGTGACGGGAAGACTCAAAGATGTCTTGATTATTAGAGGACGCAACCATTACCCTCAAGATATTGAATTAACCGTTGAACAATCTCATCCAGCTTTAAGACCAGGTTATGGTGCAGCTTTTACCGTGGAAACCGAGGAAAAAGAAAGACTTATTATTGTTCAAGAAGTTGAGCGTACCCATCTAAGGAAGATAAACATTAAGGAAGTTAAAGAAGCTATTTGCAAAGCAGTAGCTAGAGATCACGGATTACAAGTTTATGATATCGTCTTAATAAGAACCGCAACTATTCCCAAAACATCCAGTGGTAAAATTCAACGTTCTCGCTGTAAGGAGCAATTTTTAAGTAATAACTCTGATTGTTTGCCAGTAGTTAAATCCCGAAAGGCGTGTTTAGCTCAAGTTTCCTCTAATTAAATCTATGCACTTTTAAGGTATGGACTGTTGAATAACAATGAACCAAAAGATAAACTAAAAAGGGTAGAAATATGGATAAAAGAATATTTTCAAGCAAAACTATCCAATATTCTTGACAAATATTCTTTTAAATAGAGTTTATTGCTTACAAATTAAATCGGGCATCTAATCAATAAATATACAGAAGTTATTGGTAATATTAAGGAGACTGTACCAGGAGAAAATACCGAACATGATAAATATCTGTTAGACTATTCATGATTAGACAATTTTTAAAGTCAGTCAATAAAAAATGGCCAATCAAAATTTAGAAAAACCACCCGATAAATCAGAGATTCAAAGCTGGTTAATGTCTAAATTAGCTGAATTACTTGAAGTAGACCCTAATCAACTTGACATTACTGTCCCTTTTGAAAGCTATGGTCTAGATTCTGAATCGGCTATTGTTCTTAGTGGTGAACTCCAAGACTGGCTTAAATGCGATCTTGAGCCAACACTCCTCTTTGATTATCCAACCATTGAAGCCGTAAGTGAATATCTTGTTAAGATTAAGTAAAGTAACAATGTTATCTGATCGGTAAATTTAGGGAATTATATTAAAGTCAGATTAGAGCCTAGGGGGAGTAAAGCAATTGTGGAATCCATTGCAATCATTGGTATAGGCTGTCGTTTCCCGTCTGCCAATAATCCAGAAAAATATTGGCAGTTATTGTCTAATGGTATTGACTGCATTACAGAAGTACCTTCAAACCGTTGGGATAATAGTTTATTGTATGATGAAAATCCCACAACATTAGGAAAAATGAATACAAAGTGGGGTGGCTTTTTACAAGAAGTTGATACCTTCGATGCAGAATTTTTTGGCATCTCTCCTCGTGAAGCTGAATACATTGATCCTCAACAAAGATTATTATTGGAGGTTGCCTGGGAAAGTCTAGAAAATGGCGGTTTAGCTCCTGGGAAACTAGCAGGAAGTCAAACTGGCGTGTTTATCGGTATTAGTAATAACGATTATGGAAGATGCTCCCTACAAGATTTCTCTGCCATCAGTGCTTATAGTGGAACGGGAAACGTATTTAGCATTGCAGCGAATCGTCTATCTTACTGTTTAAACTTAAAAGGGCCTAGTTTAGCTATAGATACCGCTTGTTCTTCATCTCTGGTTGCAGTTCACTATGCTTGTCAAAGTTTACGCCTTCATGAATCAGAGTTATGTTTAGCAGGCGGTGTCAACCTCATTTTATCCCCAGAATTTAATATTATCTTTTCCCAAGCTCGTATGATGGCATCTGATGGCCGTTGTAAAACCTTTGATAGTAAAGCTGATGGCTACGTTCGTGGGGAAGGCTGTGGCATAGTTGTTCTTAAACGCCTCTCAGATGCGCTACGGGATGGAGACAACATTCAGGCAGTGATCCGAGGTTCAGCCGTTAATCAAGATGGTTTAACCAATGGTTTGATGGCACCGAATGGCCTTGCTCAACGAACACTAATCCGTCAAGCTTTAAAGAATGCTCAAGTCAACCCAAACCAACTGGATTATATAGAAGTGCAAGGAACCGGAACACCAGTAGGGGACTCTATTGAAATTAATGCCTTAAAAGCTGTCCTTAGAGAGTCAGACTCTCCCCAGAAAACTTGTTGGGTAGGTAGCTCTAAAACCAATATTGGTCATTTAGAATCCGCATCAGGAATGGCCAGTCTGATTAAGGTGATTCTTTCTTTGCAACATAAACAAATCCCTCCTCATCTTCATTTTGAGACACTTCATCCCTATATTTCTATAGAAGGCACACCACTAAAAATTCCTACCCAATGTCAACCTTGGGAAAAAGAAACAGATACGAGAATAGCTGGTGTTAGTGCCTTTGGTTTTGGTGGTACAAATTGCCACCTAATCGTAGAGGAAACCCCCTTAGAAATTAATAATCAGAAGACAAACACCATAAAGAGGGTTAATCTCACCACCAATTTGCTCACCCTTTCAGCAAAAAGCGATCAAGCTTTAAAAGAACTGGCACAACGCTACCTTACTTATCTCGAAGCACATCAAGATTTATCTTTAGAGGATATTTGCTTTACAGCAAATACAGGACGTGCCTCTTTTGATCATCGTCTTGCCATTGTTAGTCAATCTATTCCTCAGTTATCTCAAGAACTAGAAAACGTTATTCAGGGTCAATCAAGCGAAAGATTACATTACGGTAAGATAATAAACAAGAAAGCTCCAACAATTGGGTTTTTCTTTTCGGGAAAAGATTTGGTCGCTTTGGCAAAGATAGGGAGACAACTTTACGAACTTTATCCTGGTTTTCGCCAAACCCTTGATCACTGTTGTGAAATTATTAATACTCTTTTAGAAAAACCATTATTAGAATTTCTAAATGTTTCAAATCCCCAAAAACTTCCAAACCAGCAGACCATTGAGCATGATACTGCTTTATTTTCCATAGAATATGGTCTTGCTAAATTATGGCAATCTTGGGGAATAGAACCGACTCTAATAGCAGGTTATGGAGTAGGGGAGTATGTAGCAGCTTGCCTAGCTGAAATATTTAGTTTAGAAGATGGCTTAAAATTAATTATTGCTAGAAATAAAATGCTTTTATCTTCTCGCTCAAATGAAGACAGAGCAAAATTTAGAGAAATTACACAACAAATAAATTATACAGAACCTAAAATTCCCATAATTTCTGAGTCCAATCATCAAAGTAATGAGGCGATCACAACCCCTGATTATTGGCTAAATCATTTCGATAAATCATCATCTTTAACTGATACAATTAGGAATTTACTGGAGAAAAATCTTGATATTGTTATTGAAATTGGCGCTCAATCTATTTTGTTAGATCCTGAGAAAAATGACTCAAAGCAAACTTTGTGGTTAGGAAACAAGCAAACTGAGCAATCAGAATGGGAATTACTTTTATTTAACTTAGCTCAGCTTTTTATCAAAGGAGTTAAGATTAACTGGCAAGCCTTTAGTGGTCATTATCCTCATCAACGATTACAACTTCCCACTTATCCCTTTCAAAGACAATCTTATTGGCTTCAAACTACAAAAAAATCCCCTATACTTACAACAGGAACCTTAGAAACTTCAAAAACAATAACGAGTGAATCTGTTAGTAATAAATCACAAGTTTTAACTTTAATTAAAGAAAGACCAGAGTCAGAACGTTTTACCATTATCAAATCTTATTTAAAAGGAATAATTTCTCATGTATTAGGATGTAATTCTGAGCAAATTCTTGAAGAAAAATCCTTAAATCAACTAGGATTAGATTCATTAATGGCAATGGAAATAAAAAATAAAATAAAAAATGATTTAGGATTAGAGGTTGCTTTTTCTGATTTTCTTGAAGGTATCACTTTTGAAGAAATTATCAATCAAATTAATAAGCAAAAAGAGTCTCTAGCATTATCGTTTAAACAGTCCTCCTACGGTAGCATTAAACCTGTTAAAAGAGAGAATTATCATCAATTATCTTTTTCTCAAAGTCAACTATGGCTTTTAAGTCAAATTAAAAGAAAAAGGAATCTTTACACCATACCAATGATTCTGGATTGGCAAGGAAATTTAAGAGTAGAAATTCTTGAAAAAAGTTTCTTAGAAATGGCTCAGCGTCATGAAATTCTTCGTACAACTTTTGAAATTTTTGAGAATGAACCTGTTCAAGTAATTCAGGAAAAACCAATAATTGATTTTGAAGTTACAGACCTAACATTATTAACTGCAACAGAGCAAAAAAATAAACTTGAACAATTAGCATATGAGCAAGCTCAAACTAACTTTAAACTATCTAAATTACCCTTATTTCGTGTAAAAATTGTTCAAAAATCAGTAGATAACTATACCTTAATATTAACCATAGATCATGTTATTTCTGATGGTTGGTCAATAGGAATTATTTTCCAAGAATTGTCCACTCTTTATCGTGCATATTGTCAAGAGCAGATATCT
>NZ_AAXW01000050.1 GCF_000169335.1 Crocosphaera chwakensis CCY0110 | reverse complement strand
AGCAACGAGCTAAAAACCGCCATGAATTGTTTGATTTAAGACTACTCTCACAATAAAGAAAAAATCTGATGATGTTGGTATCAAATGTCACTATTCAAGGGGCATTCTGATTAAACTTACTTGAAGAATTATTTCAAGGTGTCAATAAAAGTCAATTCATTATGTTTTCGGTCGAGATCAACTAAGAATAGAATCTTGCAAAACTAAAAGAATCATAAACTTTTTTTTTGAAAACGCCTATCCGAATACTTATTCAAACTTCTTCTAAAAGAAGTGTCATAGATGATTTCGACTTCTAACCCCAATTTAAGGAACAACTTTCGCCATGAACTCTACCTATTCTCTGAAATTATATATTGCTAGTAATACGGTCAATTCCGAACTAGCTATGAACACTCTCACTGAAATTTGTCATGATGATCTCAACGATGATTGCCAAATAGAAATTATTGATATTTTGGAGAACTTCGAGGAAGCTGAAACTGAAAAAATTGTTGCTATTCCTACACTACTCTTAGAGTCAGCTTATTCGTCCCAAAGAAGACTTGTTGGTAATTTATCTGATCGAAAACAAGTGTTACAAGAGATCAAAATGTTGCAAAAGAATGCAGTTTACAATTAACCTGAGTTCAGGCTAAGAAAAGGGAGGAATAGTAAGCTGAAAACAAAACAAATATTCAGTAAGGCCTCCCTATGTTTAGTATAGATGCTTTATTTATATTGCAATGGTTCATTTAAGGTTAAGACAATTAGGTTATGCTAAGTCGTCTAGCTATATTTAATGTTTATTTAGAAACAGTCTCTAACACCGTTAAACCCCTATTGGATAGTGTAGGGGCATAATAATATTATGCCCATTTGATTCAAGATTTACCATTAAGCACTAAAATATTTAGCGACAGGATGATAAGTAATAATAGCGGTGGTAGACTGTTCAGGGTAGATTTGTTCACTTTCATCCATATACATATTAATGCGATCGCAACCCATCACTTCTAATTGTTTATATTGATCTTGGATATTAGGACAAGCAGGGTATCCAAAGCTGTAACGGGAACCTTGATAGTGTTGTTGTAGCATTTCTCGAATATTATCGGGTTCTTGGTCGGAAAATCCTAATTCTCGGCGAATTTTAGTATGAGTCCATTCTGCTAATGCTTCGGCGGTTTGGACAGCCATTCCATGATAATAGAGATAATTAGTGTAATCATTAGCTGCAAAAAGTTTTTGAGCATATTCTGTGGCAATTTCTCCCACTGTTACTGCTTGCATTGGAAATACGTCTATTTTACCTGATTCTTTTGGACTAAAGAAGTCTGCAATACAGAGACGACGACCAGATTTTTGACGAGGAAAATCAATTTCCCAGATGGGTTTTACATCTTCTGGTATTTTATTGTTAGCATTTTTTACAGTTTCAGGATGGTAAACCAGTAAACTGTTGTCTTGAGACTGACAAGGGAAGTAACCGTAAATAACTGTAGGATGCAATAAGTTTTCTCTGACTACTCTCTGTTTCCATTCTTCTAAAATTGGATAAACTTTTTCTGCTAAAAATGCCTCATATTCTTCCCGTGACTGTTCTTTAGGTTTACGAAATTGCCATTGACCTGCAATTAAAGCTTGTAAATCTAAGTACCAGAATATTTCGTTTAAATCGAATTCATTGGGTTTTAGGATTTTAGTTCCCCAGAATGGGGGTGTAGCAGGTTCCATGATTTCAACAGCTTCTGATCGTTTTGTATCGATAACTTTAGGTATTTCTGGAGTTGTAGACTTACCATTTTTCTCAATTGCTTTTTGGGCTGCTTTTTCCCCCCTTTCTTCTTGGAAGAGACTATTATTATCGATAAATTCTCCTAAAAATCCTTGTAAATTATCCCAGTTTTCTGCTGATTTTGCTGGCATTAATTGATCCATAAAATGCAAGTCAGAGAAAGCATCTTTTCCATAAACAACTTTACCCTTATAGGTATTTTGACAGTCTTCATAGACAAATTTCGGGGTTAATGCTGCACCACCTAAGATAACAGGAACATCGATCCCGCGCTCATTAAATACTTCTAAATTATCTTTCATGAATGCTGTAGATTTCACCAATAAACCGCTCATAGCAATACAGTCGGGTTGATGTTCTTCATAAGCTTTAATAATATTTTCGACAGGTTGTTTAATCCCTAAATTAATCACTTTATAACCATTGTTGGAAAGGATAATATCGACTAAGTTTTTACCGATATCATGGACATCCCCTTTAACAGTGGCAATGAGAAACTTACCTTTTCCACTATCATTTTCTTCTCCTTCTTCTTTATCCATAAAAGGTTCTAGGTAAGCAACAGCAGCTTTCATAGTTTGTGCAGATTGTAGTACGAAAGGTAACTGCATTTGTCCTGAGCCAAATAACTCTCCTACTATCTTCATACCATCTAATAAAAAGACGTTGATGATGTCTAAGGGAGGGTATTGTTTCAACGCTTCTGCTAGTGCATCTTCCAACCCTAACCGTTCCCCATCAATGATATGCTGTTTTAACCGTTCTTCTATAGGTAAGTTAGCGGTTTTCGAGGGATCTTTTTTCGTTGTTTTCCCTGCAAATAATTCTGTTAACTTGGTTAAAGGATCATAGGTACAAATATCACCATCAAACTCTCGTAAGTCATAAATTAAATCACGACAGACTTTTTGATGATCTTCTTCAATTTTTGCTAAGGGTAGAATTTTACTTGCACTAACAATGGCACCATCTAAACCAACTTGCATTGTCTCGTATAAAAATACTGAGTTTAATACTTGTCTGGCCGCAGGATTTAAACCAAAGGAAATATTAGAAATACCTAAGAGGATATGACACCCTGGTAATTCCTCTCGAATGCGTTTTATAGCTTCTACCGTTGCTTTGCCGTTCTCCCTATCCTCTTCTATCCCAGTTGAAATAGGTAACGCTAAAGGATCAAAAAAGATTTCATGAGCAGGAATTCCGTAATTAATCGCTGCATCATAGGCACGTTTTGCGATTTGAAACTTCTTATCTGCGGTGCGTCCCATTCCTTCTTCATCGATGGTTCCAACGACAACACCAGCACCGTATTTTTTGGCGAGTTCTAATACTTTTAAAAAGCGTTCTTCTCCATCTTCATAGTTAGTGGAATTGAGAATACATTTACCACCAGCAACCTTTAATCCTGATTCCATCTTTTGCCATTCTGTTGAGTCAAGCATCAAAGGAAGGGTAATATTATTCACCAAACGAGAGGCTAATTCGTGCATATCCCGCACCCCATCTCGTCCTACATAATCTACGTTAACATCTAAAACGTGCGCTCCTTCTTTTACCTGAGATTTTGCTAAAGATACTAAACTATCCCAGTCTTCAGCATCTAATAATTTACGACATTTTTTAGAACCACTAGCGTTTAATCGTTCCCCAACAATTAAGAATGAATTATCTTGAATATAGGGCTGTGTGCTATAAATTGAAGCAGCCGACGGTTCATATTCTGGATGACGTTCTTTGGGTTTTAATTCTTGAGAAAGTTCTGATAAAGATTTAATATGATCGGGACGAGTACCACAACATCCCCCAATAATTTGTACGCCTAAATCTTCAATAAAGTGCATTAAGGCCATTTTTAATTCTACAGGAGTCAAACGATAATGCGCTTGTCCTCCAACATTCTCAGGTAAACCCGCATTAGGAATACATGAAACAATAAAAGGAGAATGTTCTGATAAATATTTAATATGTTCTTTCATCTGTTCAGGACCCGTGGCACAATTGAGTCCTAAAATATCAATCTTGTAGGGTTCCAAAATCGTTAACGCTGCACTTATTTCTGTTCCCACTAACATCGTTCCCATGGTTTCCATAGTAATAGAAACCATGATGGGTAAACGGTTTCCCTTCTTCTCAAAAACCGCTTCAACTGCGTTTAAAGCTGCCTTTATTTGCAATACATCCTGACAAGTTTCAATAATTAATAAATCTGCACCCCCATCGTATAACCCCTCTGCTTGCTCAACGTAAGCGTCTCTAAGAGTATCAAAATCAATATGTCCCAATGTGGGTAACTTAGTTCCTGGACCCATAGAACCCGCCACAAAACGGGGCTTTTCTGGGGTAGAATATTCAGCAGCCATTTTTTTAGCGATTTCTGTCGCTCTTTTATTCAAATAGTAAGCTTTATCGGCTAAATCATACTCTGCAAGGACAATAGAAGTTCCCCCAAAGGTGTCCGTTTCAATCACATCTGCACCAACCTCTAAAAACCCTCGATGTACTTTTTCAACTGCTTCGGGTTTGGTATGCACTAAATACTCATTGCAACCTTCGTATTCAGGTCCTCCGAAGTCTTCTGCAGTCAAGTTTTGACTTTGTAATGAGGTTCCTGTCGCACCATCAAAGACGAGTACGGGACGTTTAGGACTTTTGAGATGATTGAGAAAGGTACTATTCATGGATGTGATAGATAGAGTGGCAGATTTAGAATTAAGATTTATTATAAAAAGTATATCAATTTAAGGAGAGTCGTTGAACTATCGTACATTTGAGGGAGACTAAGCAGTAGCTATGTTAAAACTATAGTGCTAGGATTGCAGAAGAATTAGAAAAAAGAAGATTAGAGATTATCTTAAATATTCTAGAAGGGAGAAAAATAATAGTAATCATAACATTTTATCTGTGACTCGATTTAACGATAAAATGGCTCAATTTAACCCTAAATATAACATCAAAAATTAGGGCTTAATGATATTAAGCCTCTAAGTTTTCCTTGGTAATGGTTTAGGTAAGTTAGAAAAGGTCACTAATCTTAATTTTTACAGCAGAAATAATCAATATTCCTGTTTTAGAAATAATCATCAGATTAATAAACCATTGAGGATATTTCCCAAAACTAAGGGATAAACTTTGATATAAGTCTCCTAACCATTCTTCCATTCTATCTTTTGGAAGTATTACAACAACAGGAAGAATTAACCATTTTGTTGACCAAGAATAGTGATAAATTTTATCAAAAAGTATGGTGATTGTTTCTTGGTCTTCTTCTTCAAGTTGGCTGCCAATTAAGGAGATTGTTTCGGAAGATAATAAAACAAGTTCTTCGTTAGAATTGGTTTTGATTTTTGAGATTTGTTTGGTATGAGTTTTTCCTCCATTTGTTAAACCCCCGATAGGGCCACTATCAGGTTGATAACTTTGATTAATGGTGTTCATTTTTTTCTCTCCTACTTAATTATTTTGTCCGAGTGATTTTAGGGTTTAAGTGTCAAAGTAAGTTGTCGTCAAGGTTTTGCTTACTTGCAATGACAGTTTATTGTTGGTTAAGTTGACAGTAACAACACAGGTTGATTTATGATAAACGGAAATTATCTAAATCTAAAATTTATATAAGCTATCTAAACTAATTTACACTCATTTACAATGATCGCTTTTCACTAATTTTGCCGAAATATGACGAAATTCAATACTTGTGTTTTTTCCAAAAAATGCTAAAGTAAGATTGCAGAGTTACTTGTAGAAATCTATCTACAAATTAATAAAACGCTTCAAATCCCCTACATTGCGTTAAGTACATCCATTCTTCAATTAAACTTTTTAATAATAGAAAGTTATACAAAATAAATTTTACATAAATCAGAACTATAAATACTTAAGATAAAATAGAAGGAATATTTAATATAAAAAGAAAAATTATGACATTACAAGATGTGATGGAATTAGCCAAACAATTATCTTCAGAAGATAAAAAACGTCTCATTGAACAGCTTTCTTCTGAAGTTGAACCAGAAAAAGTTAAAATTAAAACTTTAGAAGAAATCAAAGAAATTTTAATCAATTATAAACCTTTTTTAGTAGAAAAATTTAAGATCAGTGAATTGGGAATTTTTGGGTCTTATGTTAAAGAAGAACAAACTCAAGATAGTGATGTTGATATTTTAGTGAAATTTTCCAAAGCACCAACTTTATTTGATTTAGTAGAAATTGAATATTTAATTAGCGATAAAATTGGCCTTCCAGTAGATTTAGTTGATAAGGAGTCATTAAAACCTTATATTGCTGAAAATATTCTTAATGAGACAGTTTATTTATGAAAAGAAGTTTAAAAGATTCTTTGAGAGATATTTTAAAATATGCAACAATTATCCAAGAACAAACGATGAATTTATCTTTTGAAGAATTTGAAGAAAATGAAGAGAGAATTTTATCAGTGATGATGTCTTTTGCAATTATTGGGGAAGCAAGTAAAAATATTCCTGATGAATTTCGTTGTCTTTATCCACAGATGGAATGGCGAAAAATGACAGGGATGCGAGATAAAATTGTTCATGATTATTCACAAGTTAGATTAATTACTCTTTGGAATACGTCTCAAGAAAATATACCTAGTTTAATAGTCAAAATGCAAGCAATTATTACCAGTCTGGAATAATATATAGCGTTTCCCGAACTCATAAGGTACACCTAAAATTGAATTGCTGACTCCTGACTCCCAAAACTAGAAAACTTTGTACCTCACAAGTATGAGAATTGTTATAAATTAGTTTTTAAAAACCAATCATTTCGTTAAATTTAAAGTATTCATAGCTGCTTTAATTATATCAAAATAGGGCTTTTGAGTAACATCGATTTCTTTTGCTTCTTGACGATTAATCCCTAATAATCCTTTTCTTTGTCCTTTCCGTACAGCTAAAACTTTACCTTGAGCATTCTTAATCCTTAACTCTTTTTCTTTTTGGGAATAGTGACAAATATATTCTTTTCCTTGATAAGTAAAAGTATTTTGAGATTGAATTATAGTACCAGCAGGTAAACGAACTCCTATTATTTCCAATTCAATGTTAACGTTCCCATTCCAATGATTTTCAGTCAATTTATAAGCAATATCTAACCGTTTAGGTAGCGGAAAATAGGAACCAAACCGCCAAGCGATCGCTTTCATTTCTTGACCATCATCTTGACCCAATACTAATTTTAAATGATTTTTACCGACAGTTCTTTGTTCTAAAATTTTCACATTAGGAGTCCAAAAGACAGGAAAAGCATTTTGAATTCCCCAAGGTTGTAAACTATCAATATGTTGGTATAAATGAGCATTTAACTGGTTAAAATCTGCTTCTCCATCAATTTTAACTAATGGTTTAATATGATGGGGTTCTAATAATTGATGGGCAAATTTACTCAATCTTTCTTTAAAAGCTATTAAGTTTTCACTCTTTAAACCAAAACCTCCGGCTGCTTTATGTCCTCCATATTTTCCCAATAAATCATCACAATAAACTAAAGCTTCAAAGATATTAAATTCTTCGATTCCTCTTGCAGATCCCCTAATTTTACTAGGATCATCTTCTTCGTAAGTACCAATAAAAACAGGAACACCATAACGCTCAACCAAACGAGACGCAACAATACCAATAACACCATGATGCCATTTATGATGAATAACAACTAATACTCTATCTTGCTTATAATTAATAGGCGTTGTTTTAATTAAATGAATAGCTTCTTTTTCAATTTCTTCACATAATCCTTTCCGTTTACCATTAATTTGTTCACATTGCATTGCTCTTTCTAGTGCAATTCCTGGATCATCGGTTGTTAATAGCTCAATAGCTGTTTGTGGGTCACCAATTCTTCCGACTGCATTAATTCTTGGACCTAATTTGAAACCAATATCATCCGGTTTTAATTGCTTTTGTTCTTCACTAACTCCTCCTACTTGCATTAAAGCTTGAATCCCGGCTAATTGTGAATTAGGTAATTGTTTTAATCCCTTTTTCAACCAACGACGATTAACCCCAACTAACGGTGCTAAATCGGCAATAGTGCCTAGGGTAAATAGCTCTAATAATGAATCAATAATTTCCTCAGTTTTGTTAAATTGTTTAGCAAGAGTTATAGCCAAAATATAAGCAACTCCTACACCAGCTAATCCCCGATAAGGAGAATGAATCGATAATAATTTCGGGTTTAAAATTGCATCAGCAGGGGGTAACTTTTCGGGTAGATCATGATGATCTGTAATGATAACCGTTAATCCTAATTCTACTGCTCTTTTTATAGGTTCATAGGCAGCAATACCATTATCAACGGTTAAAATGACCCCGACACCCTCTTCTGCAAACTTTTCCACAATTCTTTCATTGATGCCATAACCATCTTTCATCCGGCTGGGAATTTCATAATAAGCATCCCCTCCTAAGTGAGTTAAAGCCCTTAATAATAAAGAAGTGCTAGTCATGCCATCAGCATCATAGTCCCCACAAATAGCGATCTTTTCTCCTATGTTAATTGCTTCTTTTAAGAGTTTAATACTAGGAAATAAATCAGGAAATTCATCTAAAGGATCGGGCAGAGTTTCTACATTTGGGTTAATATAAACTTGGGCTAAATTAGGACTATCTATCCCCCGATTTAAAATCACCTGAGCTAATAAGGGAGATAGTCCCGTTTCTGCTACCAACATTTTAACTTTATCGGGGTTAGGAGAGGCAATATACCACCGTTGATCTGGTAATTTCATGCAATTTTGTCCTATGATTTTAGAAGATTATTGTAACAATTATTCCCATGCCCCTCATTCAATGGTATCCTGGCCATATCGCCAAAGCAGAACGACAACTAAAAGAACAACTCAACCGTGTAGATGTAATCTTTGAAGTCTTAGATGCTCGTATTCCCTTAGCTTCCCATCATCCTGACGTTCCTCAATGGATAGGGGATAAACCAAGACTGCTGGTACTTAATCGCATGGATATGATACCAGAATCCGTCCGCCAAGACTGGTTAAACTGGTTTGCTGCTCAAGGAGAAAAAATTTATTATACCAACGCAAAACAAGGCAAAGGCATTAAACCCCTCACAAAAGCAGCACAAGGAGCAGGGGTACAAATGAACCAAAGGAGATGCGATCGCGGAATGCGTCCCCGTGCAGTAAGAGCAGTGGTCATCGGCTTTCCTAATGTGGGAAAATCCGCCTTAATTAACCGTTTATTGGGTCGTAAAGTCGTAGCCAGTGCCAGACGCGCTGGAGTCACCCGTCAGTTACAATGGATACGAATTTCTGATAGTTTGGAGCTTTTAGACGCACCGGGTATTATTCCAGCCAAACTTGATAATCAAGAAGATGCGGTGAAATTAGCTATCTGTGAAGATATTGGCGAAGCAGCTTATGATAATCAACAAATTGGCGCAGCATTAGTTGATTTATTAGTTGAGTTAAATTTCGAGAAAATTTTGTTATCTCGTTATCAAGTTGACCCCCAAGAAATTACGGGAGAAGAATATATTGAAATTTTAGGAGAAACTCGATACCAAGGAGATAAAGAAAGAGCCACAATGCAGTTATTAAACGATTTTAGAAAAGGAATAATGGGACAAATTCCCTTAGAGTTACCACCTAGTTAATGGGTATGAATAACTAATAATTTTTATAAATAGTTAATTTTATTTATGTTTAACTACTTAAAACAGTAAGTTTTATAGAGTAGTGAATTATTAATCACGATAGTAACATTAATATAATATTGTTTTTTTTTGCGATAGCGATCACAGTAAAGTAATGAGAATGAACACTAGCAATGTTTAAAAATTAGAATATTATGAACTCACTAACTTACACAAACAAAACTTATGTTAACCGCAGAATTATTAAATATTGCATATCCCGAATTGAACGTTATTGAAACTAATCCAGAAAGTTACTATTTATTACGATTAATAAATTTCTACGGAATCAACTTGAATGAAGAAGACATCTTCGATTTTTAATGATAAGTTATCTTTTAATAAACTTCCCACAACTGTCATATTAGATAGTTGTGGGTTTTGTATAATCAGTCATGGTTAGTATTAATCTTTTCCTATCCTAGTCTTGAATTGTTCTTTACGCTGCTTTGATATTCTTAAAAGTAGAGTCATTTACTAATAATTAGATGGTTAAACAGTTTCCCATTAATCCTGGTGAAATGGTTGAACGGGCCGATCGCCTAATGAGTGCAGCATCAAACCGTTATCGTGTGGTAGTCCAAGTTTCAAGACGGGCCAAACGTTGTCGTCATGAAGACAATGAAAATAGTGAAACTCCCATGATGAAACCTGTAATCCGCGCTGTCTTAGAGATGTCCGACGAATTCACTGAACCAGAAATTATCGGCCACGAGTTAAATTAATCCCTAATTTCACTTCTAAAGTGAGCCTCTTTTTGAGATAATATAAGTAGCGGTCAATGAGCAATCATTGTCCTCGATCCTTATCATACAGTAGTGTTGATTAGCCCTTAGACTAACCGATATTAATCAGTACCTATCTAAGCAAACAATACATTACCGTGAGTCTCAACGGATAGTTTCATGACTGACCAGCAAACCGCTACAATCGATAATACAGACAATAATCTCTCCCAACTGACGGATCAGTTTACTAATGGGACACAAAAAGACCAACTTCAATTAATTCCTCAATTAACGAGTATGGGAGAAGGAGGTTGGCAAGTATTAATGAAATTTTTACAAGCATCAGATGTAGATACTGTTGATCTTGTAAGAGGTAAAATTTACGGCACCCTCTACCAATTAAAAAAGCCCATCACAGAAGAGTTTATTCAAACCCATTTTCCTGATGGAATTATACCCCTTAAATCCCAGCGAAATATAGATTATCAACCCCTTAATCAATTACTGGTTGAGCAAAAGTTTCAAGATGCAGATACCTTAACCCGTCATCTTTTGTGTGAATTAGCAGGAGAAGGTGCAGTACAACGTAAATGGGTTTATTTTACCGAAGTCGAACAATTCCCTGTAACAGATTTACAGACCATTAATGCCTTATGGTTGTTACATTCAGAAGGAAAATTTGGTTTTTCTGTACAGAGAAAACTATGGTTATCTGTTGGCAAAGACTTTACTAAATTATGGCCGAAAATTGGCTGGAAAAAAGATAATAATTGGACTCAGTATCCCAACCAATTTACTTGGGAATTAAGTGCGCCGGTGGGTCATCTACCGTTATTAAATCAATTAAGAGGGGTAAGGGTAACGGCTTCTTTGTTTTCCCATCCTGCTTGGTCACAAGAGAATTCTTGATAATGTACACTCATATCTTGAGTTAAATGAGGATATTGATTTAATGATTTATCAAGTTAATTGACAAGTAATCTTGTTACTTTTATGGATAACTTTTCCAATCATTTGACTATCAGTGTAACCCGCTCTGATTAATTCTTGCAAACAGCGATCAGCATTTTCTTCGGGGATAGATGCTAATAAACCCCCAGAAGTCTGAGGATCAAATAACAAAGAATAGTTAGGTGATTTTTTAATATTTTTATTAACTGTTAGATAAGTTTCATTGTCTAAGTTTTTCGGATGTAAAGAACTGGTAATTCCTTGTTTAATAGTTTCTATTGCCCCTATTAAGATGGGAATTTTATCTAAGTTTAATTCTACGGAAACTTGAGAGGCTTTCATCATTTCTATTAAATGACCAACTAAACCAAACCCTGTTATATCAGTGCAAGCAGAGGCTTCAAATTGTAAGAAAATTTCTGAGGCTTTTTTATTAGAAATTAACATAGATTGTATCGCATTATCAATCCAGTTACCTTTCGTTTGATAAATCATTTCTGCTGCCAATAATGTTCCGATTCCTAGGGGTTTGGTTAAAATAATTTTATCGTTAGGTTGCATACCACTTTTGCATAAAATTCTATTGGGTAAAATAAAGCCATTACAAGATAAACCGAAGCCTAGTTTTTCACCTTGTAATGTATGTCCTCCAACTAAAGAAACTTGATTTTGTTTAAGAATTTTTAAACATCCTTCTAATAATTGATATAAAATTTCTTCTAGAACTGAATCTACTCCATACGGTAAAGTAATTACAGCAGAAACACTATGAGCTTTTGCTCCCATTGCCCATAAATCACTTAAACAATGATTGGTCGTAATTTGTCCAAAAACAAAAGGATCACTGATAAAACTAGGAAAGTAGTCAATTGTTTCTACTAATAACTCTTGTTCGCTAATATCAATAATGGCTGCATCATCGGGAGAAGCTAAACCGACAATAATTTCTGGATTTTGATTAATGTCTAATCTTTGTAATGTTTTTTGTAAAAGAGAACTTCCTACTTTAGATGCACAGCCGTTACACGGCATGAATTTTTTATTTTCTAATTCTTTTTTATCTTGAGCTTTATTTAAAATAACTTCATTTTTAAGTGTTATTATAACATCAATTATATTGTTATTTTTTTCAGGTTTCATCGAAGAAAAATTTTTAAATCGATCCATAAACTTGCGATCAATATAATCTTTCCAAGTCCATAACCAAGATGCTTCTAAACCTAAACTTCCCCAAGAAGCGATCGCTTTTTTATTTCCCGTTCCAATTAAACTTAAATAAAATTTTTGAGGGTAATATGAATGTAACTTAGTTCCTAAAATAATGGATTGTAAATTATTAAATAAAGGTTGACCTTGACGCACTGCAAAAACCCCGGCTTTTGGTCTAGAATAGTTTTTCATAGTGGCAATATCTCCCGCAGCAAAAATATTAGGGTGAGAGACAGATTGTAAATAATTATTAACTAAGATAAATCCTTTTTTGTCTGTGGTTATTCCAGTTTTTTCTATCCATTGAGGTGAGGAAGCTTGAGTGACTAAAAAGACAAAATCTGACCTTATCTCTAGTCCAGAATCACAAGTTATCCTATAATGATGGGGAGAACTAGGGGTTATCTTTATGACCGTTTCATTGAGATAAATATTAGTACCATTTTCTAATAAAAGAGATTGTACTTTTTTACTTGTCCAATGACTATGACCCGTTAATAAATGATTACCCTGATGAATCAAATTAAGGGTTAAATTATTCGCATTTTCTAAAATATTAAGTAAACAAGTTCTCATATTAAATGCTAATTCCACACCTCCTGCACCCCCTCCGATAATTGTTAAACTATAAGGCTGTTTAGGATGAGTTTTAATTGTTTTTTTTACGTTTTTCCATGCTGTTAAAAATTGAGCCACAGGTTTAGCTGGAATGGCATAATCTGAGGCTCCTGAAATATTACTTTTTTGAGGAATACTACCAATATCAATGGATAAATTATCAAAAGTAATAGGAGAATGCTTTTCACAAATAACTTGTTTATTTTCTAAGTCTAAATTAATGACAGTATCATGATAGAAATTAGCTCCAGCAAAATGAGCTAAAACCCGTAAATCAATATGGGTTTCTTCAAAATCGTAGAAACCTGCCACTTGACCGGGTAACATACCAGAATAAGGAGTATGAGTTCTATCACTAATCAAGGTTAAATGTACCCCAGGAATATGATTCATTCCCCACAATTTTAGAACAATAGCATGACTGTGACCCCCACCAATTAAAACCAAATTATCCGTCAATTGTGTTGGATTAGATTTCATGAGAAACTAAAAAAATGACTTTATTTCATTTTAATCAATTTGGGAGACAAAAGTGTTAAAACTTATTGTAATATTGATAGTTATCTGTATTTCCTGGAGTATAATAATTCCATCTGCTAAAGCTGAATTTTGTCGGCAAATAAAGGGTCATCAAGTTTGTATTGTTAAAATTAAACGGAGTGCTAAGAATTATTGGGAATATCGCGCTGCGGTCAAAATTGATCAAGAAATAAGATCCATAGAAATTTATGATTGTCGTCAACGTCATCGTGTTACTCAAGAAGGTGATATCATTCCCTTTAAATCTAACGGCGTTGGTAAATTAATTTGTCGTGTTTTGAATAAGTAAATTATAAATCATTGACTTATCGTATTATTATTGAACCAACCCAAAAACAGGGAGATATGATTACCTTAACCCCTGAACAAAAACATTACTTAAAAAATGTTTTACGATTAAAAGAAGATAGTCAGTTTATTGTTGTCGATGGTCAAAATAACACTTATATTGCTAAAATCAATGATGATAATGGTCAAATTATTGAACAATTAAACGAACAAACAGAATTACCCATTAATGTTACTTTAATGATAGCTTTACCCAAAGGAAAAGGATTTGATGAGGTCATTCGTAGTTGTACAGAATTAGGGATTAACACCATCATTCCGGTTATTAGTCAACGAACTTTATTAAAACCTAGTTCTCATAAATTGGAACGTTGGCGTAAAATTGTTAAAGAAGCAACCGAACAATCAGAAAGACAACTGGTTCCTAACATTCTTGAACCGATTTCTTTTTCAGAAGCCTTAAAAAAGGTCAAACAAACTAATCAAAATTATTATATTTGTGTAACACGAAAAAAAGCTAAACATTTACTTACTTATTTACTGGAAACAACAACAAATTCTATTACCATTGCGACAGGATGCGAAGGAGGTTGGACAGAGAAAGAAATAAATGAGGCTATTAATTCAGGATTTATTCCTGTTACCCTTGGTCCGAGAATTCTTCGTGCTGTTACTGCCCCTTTGGTTACACTTTCTTTAGTTGCTTCTGTTACAGAAAAATATCATCCTAAAGATTAAAAAAAATAAGCATTTTTTACTTTACAATTATTGCTGATTTGACCATTTAATTAATTTCATCCAATGTTTAAAATAATCGGCGATTTTTAAATAGATTATAATTTTCATGTTCATACGATGCTTCAATAACTTAGTTTGCTGTTTACAGAGTTATTATATAGCTTAATTAGGAATCAATAGGAAAGTTTTTTGTGTTTTTAATATTTTTTTAATGTTGAAACATTGATTTTTATTAAGGGAAAAAGTTTTAAAATATATTGTATAAATTTTTATGGTATTATGAAGATAAACAATAAAATTGTCCCATGTTATTGCATCCTGCTAATTTAATTTACTGGGTTTTAATTGGCGTTGGAGTTACTTTCTTTCTTCTCATTATTATTTCCGGCGGAGGAGATGAAGGAGGTGAACTTGATAGTGACATGGATATTAATGTTGATAGTCATGGTTTCAGTTTTGAGGCTGATGTTGAAACAGATATAGACGCTGATCTTAGTGGCGATGGGGACGAGTTTAATCTTTTTCAGTTATTAACTTGGTTTGGCTTAGGAAAAGCCCCATTAATGATTTTGTTAGCCATTGATTTTAGTGCTTGGGGGGTGGTAGGTTGGACTTTAAATACTATCTTAGGCAGTCTCACTGGAACCATACCTGATCAATTTTTTGGGTTAGGGGGTTTAGTCTTTTTTCTCTCTTTATTTATTGGTTTATGGACAGGAAAATTATTGTCATATCCCATTGGACAAATGTTTGCTTCCTTTGGAGAAGATGTTAAAAGTGAGCGTTTAATTGGCTGTGTAGGGATCGTAACATCAAAGACTATTCCTTATTTAATTCAGGGAAAAATAGGACAAGCTGATGTCTATGATACTGCTGGTAATTTAGTCACTATTAGTATTAGTTTACCCCATTGGGCTGATGTTATTCCCCATTACGGACAAGCAATTTTAATTATTGATCGTCAAGAACATAGTTATATAGGAATTAGTAAAGATAGTTCTGACGAAGATAAATGGATTAATCAAACTAACTTACCAAAAGATTCTTAAAAAGAGGTAAAAAAATGAATCCTAAATTTGAATTACAATTGATCCAAGCGTTACCTAAAATCAATTTTGATTCTAATTGGTTTGTTTTAGATGAAATAGATTTATTTAAGCAAGATGAAAATCAACTAAAAATCTCTCTTAATCAACCTATTTTTAAAGAAGTATTACCAGCTAATTCCCCTTATATTGGACAAGTCAGTTCTACTCTAAATAGTTTACCATTTCTGGGTATCTTAGGGAGTATTGGCATATTGTTATTTCTCTTATTATTGAGTGTTTGGTTATACACCCGATTTTATACAATTGCTCCGAATAATGAAGCTTTAGTTAGAACAGGCGGTGTCTTTAAAAAGAGTAAAACCGTTATTTTAAATGGGGGTTGTATTGTCATTCCTGGATTCCATGAAATCACCCGTGTTCCTTTAAGAGAAATCTCTATTGATGTGGTTCGTTCTGATAAATTGGCTGTTAGAACTCAAGACTATTTAAGAGCAAATATGCGGGTAACTTTTTATATCTGTATTGCTCAAGAAGAAAAGGATATTTTAGCAGCAGCAGCTAGGTTATCTAAACAAGGAAAAATATCAGAAAATGACATTAAAGATGCCATTGAAAAACGGGCAGATGATGCGATCAGAGCAGCAGCTAAGAAGAAAAAAATAGCCGAAATTGACTCAGATAAATTAGGGTTTGCAGAAGCGGTTTTAAACCTCATTCAACAAGACCTTAAAAAAGTTGGATTAACCCTGAATAATATTGCTATTTCTGAGATCGAAGAAAGTGACACTTACGATGAAAATAACTTTTTTGATGCTCAAGGGGTGCGACTGAGAACAGAAACCATACAACGCTCTATTCAACAAAAAAGAGAGGTTGAATTAGAAACTCAAGTGGCCATAGAACAACGAGAATTAGAAGCAGAAAAACAAAGTTTACAAATTATTAAACAAAAAGAAGATGCTAACTTAACCCAACAAAAAGATGTAGAATTTTTACGAGCGCAGCAACAGAGAGAAATTCAAGAAACGAAAGATAAAGAAGCAGCAAAAATTGAGAAAAACAGAATTCTTCAAGAACAAGAAGTCGAAGAAGAAAAAATAGAAAAAGAATTGATTATTCAACAAAAACGCATTGGTGTGAATATCGAATTAGAAGAACAGAATAAACAATTAAAAGTCACCCAAACCTTACAACAACAAGAAACCGAAGTAGCAGAAATTAACCGTCAAAAAATGATTCAAGCATCCCAACTTCAAGCACAAGCAGAAGTGGCGGCCGCCGAACAACAATCAAAAATTGCTCAACAACAAGCTGCCATTGCCATTGCTAATAAAGAGAAAGAAAGGTTTGACTCAGAAGCCGAAAAAGCCCAAGCTGAGGCCGCTGTTATTACCGCCCAAGAAGTGGAAAAAGCCCAACGGGAACAACGGTTAGTTGTGATTTCAGCCGAGCAAGAAGCACAAAAAATCCGCATTTCTGAGCAAAATGTTGTAGAAATTGACGTATTTCGCCGTCGTCGTCAAGCAGAAATCGCTAAACAAGCAGCCGAGTTAGAAGCAGAGTCCATTCGTACCCTTGCCGATGCCAATAAGTATAAACTGTTAGCTGAAGCCGAGAGTAAAAAAGCCCTCATTGAAGCCGAAAATGCCCTGAGTAACGCAAACAGAACGGCTGACCTCATAAAAGACCTCTGGCCTGAATTAGTTCCCCAATTGCCCTATATTCTCCAATCTTTAGCCCCACAACCTGGCGTATTAGGAGATGCGAAAATTTATGCCTTTCCAGGGGTCAATGGCAGTAATGGCAATGGTACGGGAGATATTAGTAAATTGATGTTATCTACCAGTGGTTTAACCTTGATTAATTCCTTATTAGATGAAGGGAAGTTAGGCACATTAATTAATCAAATTAAAACCGCTTTAAATACTGAGGAAAAAGTAGAAATTACAGAAGATAAAAAGTCTCATAGTTCAGAATCATCTTCTACTGTAACTCCTCAAGAACAAACGATTACAACAGAAGAAGATGAAAACTTATCTCTTCTCAATGATTTTCCTCAAGAATCTTAAAAAAGTAGGGTAGGTTATATGAAGTCAAAAGTCAAAAGCTGTCTCAATTCAGTAGGGTGGGTTAGACAGCTATAATTTAGAGGATAACAAGAATATAAAAATCTGTCGTAACCCACCAATATCCATTTACTTTACAGGAAAAAATTGCTCTATGATTACACAAGCTAAACAAAACAAACAAAATATTTCTTTAGAAAATTATCGGAAACTAGAAGAAATTTCTGAATTTAAACATGAATATCATAATGGAGTTATTATTCCAATGACTGGTGGAACCATTGATCATAATACAATTATTATGAATCTTATTTTTTGTTTAAAATTAGCTTTAAATCAAACAAATTGTCGTGTACAATCTAGTGATCTTCGGGTCTGGATACCTGAGTATAAAAGAGGGGTTTATCCTGATGTCATGGTAATTTCAGAAGACCCAGTTTTTAATGAGAATAGACAAGATGAAATTATTAATCCTTGTCTTATTTTTGAGGTTTTATCTCCTTCAACTTCAAGTTACGACCGGGGAGATAAATTTTTATATTATCGTTCTATTCCTTATTTAAAAGAATATATTTTAATCGATCAAGCAAACTATTTTATTGAACATTATACCAAAACAGAAAATAATCAATGGTTATTAAAAGATTATCAAGATATCAATGATATGATTAAATTAACTTCAATTAATATTAATGTTAAAATTAGTGATATTTATAAAAATATTTTTATCACAAAAGAGTAATAAATTTGAAAATATGTAAGTTTTACAATTATTGATAAGGATGTCCTTCTCTTTTGTTTCCTTCGCTGTCTACCCACCATTTGTCATTTTTCCAGGTTCGACAAGGTAAATGTTCAATAGGTTGAATTTTTTTTCTATCATTAAAACTTACATCATCAAACCAGTTCCAACTAATGTCGTCTTGTAAATGTTCAGGTAAATCATCTAATTTTAAAGAAATAATGGGTTTCCCTGTTTGCTCATAAGGTAAAGGATCATTACTCTCTTGTTCGTAGATGAAAAAACCAAGCATACCACATACGTTATAATCCCATCTATTTCTGTCTTCTCCTGCTAAAATTAAACCTTTTTCTATCAATTCTTGAATAAGAGGAATTCGACAAAAATATAGATAAATAATAGTCATTTCTCCTGTAAAGCGAACCCCATAATTATAGTCTGTTTCTTCTATTCCTAAGTGAGATATTACTGCATCAGATGATAATAAAAGAAAACAATTCTGTAATCTTCTTTCTCTTTTTTTCAAAGCTTCATTAATACTATTTTGCAGTTTTTGTAAACTTAGATGTTTTTCAATATAATGATTTGGAGTTTTAGATTTTAATACACGGTGTTCATAATTTTGTGCTATTTCTAATAGTAAACTATCAATACTTACCATTTTTACCCTATGATTTGAATAAGGAACCGCACCCCCTTCTCCAGAATCAAAAAACCCAAGGTTTCCTTTTTTATCTACTGCAAACCAAGTAGTATCCATACTGTGTGCTGCTGGATAATCTTGCATAACTTTTCCTCCATGACATTTAATCAATAATAATTATTCAATCATTAACCACAAAAAACTAACGGTAAATTCTGTAAAATAGCATCTAAAGAAACAGCCGTTAAACTGGGTAAAGAACGACGAGAAACGGTATAAGAACACCAAGCAACGGTTTTATCCCAAGCAATAGAACAAAATCTGGAACTGATACCACATTGCATTAAACAAGTCATTGACTGAAACGGTTTTCCTCCGGCTACTGTAGCCATTTCTTGAGGAGTTGGGGTGTCCATTTTCCGCATGGGAAGATAAACAATTCTCTCCCTATTTATTCCTGCTTCTAGAATCATTTGAGATGTTTGAGTCGCAACTTGTAACTTTGATTGAGGAACTAATAAATTAATCCCGCTACGAATCCCTAAAGAGTCTAATAATTTAACTTGATTAATGACTCGTTTAACTTCTTCTTTTTGTTCAGGATAATGAATGGATAAATGGACTTTGTCGGGATTAGCTATCACTAATTTTTCTAATAAATCCCCGTGTAAATGTAATCCGTTGCTAGTAATAGAACGAAATAAAACCCCTTGTAACTCTGATAAAACCTCGAATAAATTGGGATATTCTAAAGGTTCACCACCGCCGAAAGAAACCGCTTTTGTACCTGATTTCGCACAGTCTTTAATAAAATCAACTAATTCGTCAGCTTGCCAACGAGTTTCACCTAAATGATGGCTATGATTGTAACAAAAATGACAGTGTTTACTACATTGATTGGTTAATTCTATAGAAATCCGTTGAGGAGTCATAACCTAGAAGAAATTTCTGATTTGTTATGAAGATTAAATCCACTAAATTAATGCTCTTAAGAAACACTTATTTTCCAATGTGTTTCTTAAAAGAATAAAAACAGTTAAACCGCTGAGAAATAAATCTTAGATTTAATGGGGTCAGGTATCATGGTTTTATCCCCTTCTTGCCAATCTGCCGGACAAACCTCTTCGGGATTGGTTTGAACGTGCTGTATCGCTTTTAGGGTGCGTAGGGTTTCGGTGACACTACGACCAAACGAAAGATTATTAACGGTTGAGTATTGAATAACCCCTTCTTTATCAATAATAAATAAGCCCCGTAACGCAACACCTGAATCAGGATCGAGTACATTATAAGCGGTACTAATTTCTTTTTTCAGGTCAGAAACTAAAGGATAGGCAATGTCTCCCACTCCTCCTTCCGTGCGAGGGGTTTGAATCCAGGCCAGATGGGAAAATTCACTATCAACGGAAACCGCTAAAAGTTCTGTGTTAATCTTAGCAAACTCTTCGTAGCGATCGCTAAAGGCAATGACTTCCGTAGGGCAAACAAAGGTAAAATCCAAAGGATAGAAAAAAAGGACAACATACTTGCCACGGTAACTAGAAAGTTTTTTTGTCTGGAATTCTTGATCAATAACGACTGTTGCCGTAAAATCAGGTGCAACTTGCCCAACTCGCAAGCATCCTTCGATGGTCATCGTTTAGTCTCCAAAAATCAAATAACGGTGAAACCCGTCAGGATTTATGTCCTACTACAAATCTATCACAATTATTAAGTGTTGTGAGCTACCCAAGTTATCGTATTATCATCTTCTTTCCTTATAGCTGTAATGGTTCGTCTTTTCCTACTGAGTCTTTTTTTGATCATTGCTTATCCCTTTTCAGGTTTTTTGCTGGCTCAAACTGAGTCTATTCCTAATGAAAATCCCCTAAAAGTTGGGGTAGCTGGTTCTCCTCCTTTTGCTAAATACAATGAGCAAACCTTTCAAGGAATTAGTGTAGAATTATGGCAAGAAATTGCTGAAATTAATAATCTGCAATATCAGTTAATTGCTCAACCAGGGGTGAAAGCGGGTATTGATCAGGTTATCGCAGGGGAATTAGATATTTTAATCGGTCCAGTTAGTATTACAGCAGAAAGATTTCAAAAAGTTGCTTTTACCCAACCCTATTTTAACGCTAAAATTGGTCTTTTAATCTCAA
The DNA here is from genome assembly GCF_000169335.1 of Crocosphaera chwakensis CCY0110. Classification (GTDB taxonomy): domain Bacteria; phylum Cyanobacteriota; class Cyanobacteriia; order Cyanobacteriales; family Microcystaceae; genus Crocosphaera; species Crocosphaera chwakensis. The sequence continues at coordinate 12,176 of NZ_AAXW01000050.1, read as the reverse complement.
GAGAAAAGACATCAGTATGGAGTCGGATTCGTCCGATTTTTCGAGTAGCTGTTATTTCTTCGGTAGGCGGTTTATTCTTCATTCTTTTTATTGTGGGAAATTTAATTTGGTTAGCAGAATCTAGACGTAACTCGGAACAATTTCCTAGACATTATGTTAAAGGAGTTGGTAATGGGATGTGGTTTGCTTTAGTGACTTTAACAACCGTGGGTTATGGTGATAAAAGTCCAGTGACAAAAATTGGTAAAGCCATTACCAGTGCATGGATGTTAATTACAATGGTGGCTGCTTCTTCTTTGACGGCTGGTATTGCCACAGTTATGACGTTATTATTATCAGCAGAAACAACAGAACAATTTAAACAACCAGAGGACATTAGAGGTAAACAAATTGCTGTTATTTCAGGAACAACAGGAGAAAAATGGGCGCAAACCTATGAAGCTCGTCTTTTACCATCTCCCAATCTAGATCAGGCTTTAGAACGGTTAAAATCAGGACAAGCTCAAGGAGTAATGTTTGATGTTCCTGCTTTAAAATATTATCTTTATCAGCATCCTGAAGCTCCGTTTCAAATTGCAGATTTATCAATAGCATTGGAAGATTATGGCTTTGTTTTACCCTTAGATAATGACTTAATTCGGGAGTTAAACATTGCCATTGTTGAGTTGAAACAATCAGGCAGATTAGAAGAGATTATGAATAGAGAAATTCAAGGAGATTTTGATAATTAGGGTTTGCTGAATAGAAGTTAAAGTAACTAATTATTTGTCGTCTTAACAAAATAGTGTCGTCGAAGTCTTCAAGTCTAAAATTTTTTTCTAAGGTTATCCACGCCACCGCTAGGATAGACAACTTCGATTAATAATCTAGTGATCGCCTTCTAGGTGAAGAGGGAAATAATTATTAAGTAATGCAGAGGTCATTGAGATTTATATTGTTTTGGGATTATGGGGTTACTCAAATTATAGTTTTCCAGTTGTAGATATCGATCATTACTAGCTTTTTGGCTACGCATCACATTTATCGTTTAATTTGAAAATTTATAAAATATCTAGACAAATCTAGGTAAATGTAGTTATGCTTGAGACAGCACTGAGGAAAAAGTCATTTCTGAGTTTGTTAGTCCAAAAGAAGCAGCACAACATTTTGGGGTTAGCGTCGATACTTTGCGACGTTGGGAAAAGGCTGGAAAGATTAGTGCAATTATAGCACTACGCATTTTGGTTAGGACAGTTTTATAATAGAAAAGAATTAATTAATTGAGCAAGCGATCGCCAACCATCATGCCGTCACCTTATAGCTATGATTTACGTCAAAAAGCGATTGAAGCAGTGAAAAGAGGACATAAAAAAGTGAATGTCTGTCGTTTATTCAAAATTAGTCGCAATACTCTAGATTTATGGTTAAAAAGGGAAAAAGAAACAGGAGACTTCAGGGCGGTGCAGCCGCACTCGCTCCCGCGAGACCGCCAATAAACAAGGAAGACATAGTAAAATTAAAGATGAAGAAAAGTTTAAGCTTTCTGTTCAAGAAAATAAGAATAAAACTCAAAGAAAAATGGCTAAATTATGGGGGAATAATATCACTCAACAAAATATAAGTTATACCTGTCAAAAACTGGGAATAACCAGGAAAAAAGCGGTGCGACCCCGGTCGGGTTCCCCGACCTAGGGAACGCGCACCAAGACAAACTTACGGATATAAGGAAAGAAATGAAATAGAACGAGAAGATTTCAAAGAAAAACTATCACAAATTGATAATAGAAGAAGAGTTTATGTAGATGAAGCGGGATTTGATAATAGAGATGACTATGCTTATGGTTATAGTCCTAGAGGAGAAAGATGCTACGCTCTGAAATGTGGAAAGAAAAGCGCACCGCCCGCGCCGAGGTGTCCTCGGCGTATAGGACGGAGCAAGCAGAGAAAGAGCAAGTTGGATTAGTGCTTTAAAAGATGGTAAAATCTTTGCTCCTTTAACTTTTGAGGGTTGTTGTAATCGAGATTTATTTGAAGCTTGGTTATCTCAAAGTTTGATTCCTCAATTGAAACCAGGAGATATTATTATTATTGATAATGCTACTTTTCATAAAGGGGAAAGTATCAGAGAAATTGTTGAAGAAGCTGGATGTGAAATCTGGTACTTACCTGCTTATTCACCTGATTTAAACAAGATTGAAAACTGGTGGTCAGTGTTAAAAACTTGGATGAAACAAATGTTACCTGAATTTGAGACAGTTCGAGAATGTGTAGATGCTGCTTTCCAAAACTGTCCTAACGTTTTTGCGTAGTGCTATAGAACGCCAGCAGGACATAGAAGATATGACATTAACTCAGTAGACAAACAAGATAGTCAAAATTCTCAGGAGAAATATTTAGTGAATGAAGAGACAATACAGAAAATTGCCAAAGGAATCTGTCAGTATCATCAAAATATAAGCAGACAAAAATTATCTCAGTACCCAGCTAATTTACAGTTGGCTGTAGATAAATTAATCATAAATTGTTTGTTAACAGGAATAGAACCTCTACAGGGAGTTCCAGATTTTCTTAATCGTTTGGCCAAACAGCCTTTGCAAGATTGGGATTTGGATATTAATTGTCCTGAAGATTGGCATAGTAAATCTTTAGTGGAAGAACAGAAACCGAGTAATTTTTGTGTTGAAACCGCAGAAGAATATTTAGAAGAATACGGTAACTTCCAAAGAAAAGTAGTTGAAAAGCTAAGATTGAAGTCTTTAACTTCCAAAGATCGCAATTTATATACTAAGTTTAGACAATATATTATCGAACATCCTGTAGTTACTAAAGGCGAACTAGATACAAACGCTATTTTAGAGTTTTCATCATTAAAAGAATTACTAATAGATTGTTACGAACCAGCACCCGAATCTTATAAAAAAGATGATAATTTCTATTGTTGCGGTCATTGTGACAGTTTGATGTATTTAAAGAGCGACGGTGATTTGCGATGTGAAAATCGTCACTGTTTGCAATATAAGAAAAAACCAATTCCTTTTAAAGCAGATAGTAACGATTTAGTTTTATGGTTAAAGCAAGATTTACGCTATTTTATGCACCGCCCTGGTAAACCGGAAGTAAGGTTATTTAATAAGCTAAAAAAATTAGATTTAAAAGAGGTAATTCTTTTTCCTGACTTAGACAAATACGATATTCATTTAGTTTTTCCTGACGATACAGTTTGGGCAGTAGACCTTAAGTTTTGGGAGTCTGCATATAACTTAGCTAAGAAAGTAGATAAACCTATTCCACGCTGGAAAGAAAAGCCTTATAATGAATGTTTTTTTATATTTCCTGATGAAATAAAACACTACGGCAAAGAATATATACAAGAATTCAGAAGTTATTGTACTGTTCCGCTCAAAAAATCTCAGGTCATGTTTGAAGGTGCATTTATGCAGAAAGTAAAAAGAAAATGGAGTAAACAATCATGAGAGATATCACCGCATGGCAAGAATCATTTAAAGATTATGATTTAGATGCTGGATTGTTAAATGTAGACTTAGGACTTTATTTATTAGATGTGATTGTTCCCAATACAACTGCTGGAAGTTTGTGGGTGTTATTAACTGGATACGATTATTCGTTTGCAGAAAGCCAAAACTGGACAGAAGAACAAAGACAAATGTTAAGTATTGCCCGTCATTTATTGGCACAATATGCCTCACCTAAACTATGGTCTGATGCTTTAGATAGATATCAAGAATATCCAGAGGAAACTAGAGGTTATGAAATAACAGAATTAGGTACTTTTCAGAGACAAACTAATATTACTGTTGCTAATAATCGCTTTGAAGTTTACGAAAGAACTTTAACTACACCAGTTGCCTTATCTCAGAGGAAAGAAGTAAGTTGGGCAACGGAAGGACAATATAAATGTGAAGTAGAAAAGCGTATGGATACTGTTAATATTCCTTCAGAGTTAGCTGGTTTTTCCCATCCTACCAGTCATGATTTAAACAATAATTCTACAAGAGAAGCTTTAAATATACCTTGGAGAGATTTACATTATACAGCAAAATGGATGGACGAACAGTTAATAGAAAAAGGTTTAAAGCCGATTTGGGTAAGTTGTTTTAGCAGGATGAAATTAGAAGTCTTCAATGATGCTGAAGAACTGGTAGAAGCAGATTATTTAAGATTAGATAGCATTAGACATTTAGGAGGTATTCCTTCTGCTGGTAAATCAGTGTTGATGAAAATATTAACAGTGTACGCTTATCGCCAAGGATTGAAAGTAACTTTAATTGTTGCCGATGTCTTGCAAATATTCGATTTAATTAAAACTTTTACAGAAGTTAATATTAATGATGTTGCACCAATTTTAGGTAATTCTAATAAAGCTAGTCATTTAAGTAGGTTACATAAGGCTGTTTATAATGCTAATCCAGACACACCTTATAATCAAAATCATCCTGGGTTTAAATATTTAAGTAATACTTGTTTGCTGACTCCTTATATTACTCCTAGATTAGAAAGAGCTTTTGAAATTGGCAAACAACCTTGCTTTAGTTTAGAACCCATTGAATCAGAAGAAAGCGAAGAATTTACCAGTAATAAATACTGTCCTGCTTACGGTGTTTGTCCTTCCCATCAAAAAGAAAGAGATTTAGTTAAAGCTTCAATTTGGATTGCTACCCCAGGAAGTTTAATTTATTCCAAAGTACCTCGAACTATTAATCAAGAAAATATAGCATTTCCCTGACTCATGAGGTACATTATAGATTGTAATATCTATTACTGATGTACTAAAAAATGAAGCCTTATTCTATAGACTTTAGAGAAAAAATCATAGAAGTGTGGAAAAAAGAAAACCTCTCTATCAGGAATCTAGCTAAGCGTTTTGGAGTAGCGAAAAGCTTTATTCAAAAATTGCTTAAACAATATCAACAAACTGGAGATATTAGACCTTTACCGCAAGGAGGAAGCCCATCTCCTAAGCTTAATAGTGAGCAATTGGTTATTTTAGTGGAAATCATGGAAAAAAATAATGATGCAACTCTCGAAGAATTATGTGAGTTACTCTATAAAGAAACAGGAGTGCAAGTCAAAAAAACCACAATGGGAAGAATCAGCCAAAGATTGAATTATAGTGTCAAAAAAAACTTTATATGCACCTGAAAAAGACAATGAAAAAGTCCATCAAAAAAGAGTGAAGTTTTGGGAAACCATTCGAGATGTAAAGACAAATAATTTAATTTTTATAGACGAATCAGGAGTGAATTTAGCAATGCTGAGACTATACGCTAGGTCGCTAAAAGGCACGAGAGCTAGGGGAGAAAAACCCCAGAAGCGAGGCAAAAATATTTCTATTATTAGTGCATTATCCTTAGATAAAGTTCTGGCAACAAAGAATATTTACGGGTCAGTAGACGGAATTACATTTGAAGCTTTTATCCTCACAGAATTAGTACCAAAGCTATGGAAAGATGCTTGTGTTGTTATGGATAATGCTAGAATTCATCTGGGAGAAATGGTCAAAGAATCTATTGAAAAAGTCGGGGCTAATGTAATTTACCTACCTCCTTATTCTCCTGAATTTTCTCCGATTGAAAATTTCTGGTCAAAAGTCAAAGCTATTTTGAGAAAAATCAAAGCAAGAAACTATAAAGACCTAATAGAAGGTATTACATCAGCTATGTTACAAGTTACCAAACAAGATATTCGTAACTGGTTTACTCATTGCTGCTACTGTACCTCATGACTATGGGAATTGCTATAGTTCAATCTAGTACAGAAAATATTGCAGAACATAAAGCAGCATGGATCGAACTATATGGTCAGGAAATTTATAAATTTACTAATAAAAAATATACTCCTTGGTGTGATCCAAAAAGTGCTATAAAATTGGGGTTCGCCAAGCTAGGTTTTGTCAGTAAGTTTATAACCCCACAAAGAAAAAGCTACAAACACAAAGCAATTACTAGCTTAATAGAATTATTACGACAGTTAGGAGTTAGAATTGCACCTTCTAATATTCAATTAAGTAACGTAGATTCTAATACCTCAATTAATGAAGTAGCATTATGGCTAGTAAATAAAACGGGTGAAACCACAATTAACGATCAATCGTTAATCGTACCAGTTATGGTTATGATGTGTTCTGATTCACAACAAATAAAGGCAATCTTTACTGGCGGTGAATGGATGTCCTATCGTGAAGGTTTAACTGAAATACATAGTGGACAGTATTTCAAAAACGATAAAGAAGGAAAACGTAAAGTTAGAACCTTTATCAAAGATACCCTAAAAACAAAAGAATTAAGAGACAAACCCACAATACTTTACTGTAAAGCAGAAAATATCCGTCAGGCTTGGACAGGGTTACAAGATACACAAATATCTAACCAGGGTTTATCATTTGGGGAAAGAAACGACCCACTATTTGAAGAATTCAAAGGTTTAAGAGTAATTCGATTACGAAATAGCGAAACCCCCGAATGGTTTGCTGTAGATGGCGAAAAAACATCAGGATTTGTAACGGGTTTATTGAAAAAAGAACAAAGCGATCGCATATTTTATAGCTTGGGAAACAAAAGCGCACAAATGACTGGAAAAAACTCTGATTCAAGAATAAAAAATCCCACAATAAGTTGGGGACATCCATCACTATTAGAAATAACTATTGCCTATTATCAACCAGAAGATGATCTTACAGAATTAGCTGCGATCGCACACGAATCAAGAAAAGGAATTTTACAATATGAAGATTGTTTGGAAGTACCGAGAATTTTACATTATGCCAAGCAAATAGATGAATATGTTTTAATCTCAAATGTTATTGAAGAAGAAAATGAAAACGGGGAAGTTTAAACAAGCGATCGCGCTAAACTAAACTTGGTATTAAAATTCGTCAATTATGACAAACTTTGATGCTCGTAGAGATGACAATAATTTGTTACTGTACAGCAACCAAATGGCTCGGGGCAGATTTGAACTGCCGACCTTGGGCTTATGAGTCCCCTGCTCTAACCAACTGAGCTACCGAGCCGTAGTAAGTTTTAGAAAATAGTCATTGAAGGTGATAGTCATTTGATAGTCATAGCTCTGGTGGCACACTGTTATCATCACTATTTTCATCTTTATAGAATACCGCAGCTTTACCCTCATTTCTAGCTTTGTTAATGGCTTGCCTAGCTTCTTCTCTTGTATCAAAGGTCAGATAGTTCCATGTACCTGTGTCATCGTTTAAAATTGCCACAATTACCTGTGTTCCGTCATTACTATTGTTAGACTCAAAATTCATGCTAATGTACTATTTTCGAGTGATCAGCTTGTTTATAACCAACTCATCTGATCTACTCATTCAAGTGGTTATCTAAGCTTCATAGCGCATTTTAATGGTATTGGTGGATCGGGTGATTAATGCGATCGCTAAATTTAACACACTTCATTGCACGATAAGCTAGTAGAATCGTGCTGATAGCCAATACTAATTTTGTCAAGAGTAAACATTACTAAATTAGTGTGTTTCTAATCACCTTAATACTTTTTTAAGATTGATATATAGCAATTCCCATAGTCATGAGGTACAGTAGCAGCAATGAGTAAACCAGTTACGAATATCTTGTTTGGTAACTTGTAACATAGCTGATGTAATACCTTCTATTAAGTCTTTATAGTTTCTTGCTTTGATTTTTCTCAAAATAGCTTTGACTTTTGACCAGAAATTTTCAATCGGAGAAAATTCAGGAGAATAAGGAGGTAGGTAAATTACATTAGCCCCGACTTTTTCAATAGATTCTTTGACCATTTCTCCCAGATGAATTCTAGCATTATCCATAACAACACAAGCATCTTTCCATAGCTTTGGTACTAATTCTGTGAGGATAAAAGCTTCAAATGTAATTCCGTCTACTGACCCGTAAATATTCTTTGTTGCCAGAACTTTATCTAAGGATAATGCACTAATAATAGAAATATTTTTGCCTCGCTTCTGGGGTTTTTCTCCCCTAGCTCTCGTGCCTTTTAGCGACCTAGCGTATAGTCTCAGCATTGCTAAATTCACTCCTGATTCGTCTATAAAAATTAAATTATTTGTCTTTACATCTCGAATGGTTTCCCAAAACTTCACTCTTTTTTGATGGACTTTTTCATTGTCTTTTTCAGGTGCATATAAAGTTTTTTTTGACACTATAATTCAATCTTTGGCTGATTCTTCCCATTGTGGTTTTTTTGACTTGCACTCCTGTTTCTTTATAGAGTAACTCACATAATTCTTCGAGAGTTGCATCATTATTTTTTTCCATGATTTCCACTAAAATAACCAATTGCTCACTATTAAGCTTAGGAGATGGGCTTCCTCCTTGCGGTAAAGGTCTAATATCTCCAGTTTGTTGATATTGTTTAAGCAATTTTTGAATAAAGCTTTTCGCTACTCCAAAACGCTTAGCTAGATTCCTGATAGAGAGGTTTTCTTTTTTCCACACTTCTATGATTTTTTCTCTAAAGTCTATAGAATAAGGCTTCATTTTTTAGTACATCAGTAATAGATATTACAATCTATAATGTACCTCATGAGTCAGGGAAATGCTATAGTTAAATTAAATATTACAAGTAATCGTTATAGAATTTTGATGACTTCATATTCTTTATCTTTACCTCAAGCGAATTTTAAATTAGCTTTATGGCAAGCTCAGGCTGATTCAATGAGTGATAGTGATCTATATGTATGGATTTCTGATAGTGGTTTTGTGGATGATGTTGCTATTAGACTTCATCAACTAATTAGCACTACCAAAACAATTCAAGGGAAAGTTATTTCTATTGGTAAAATCATATTGATCAAAATAGTTGAATTTATCAAACAGCATCCTTATTTATCCGCAGGAGTTGCTTTAGGTATAATTATTGGTTTACTGGTAAATTCAATTCCTTTTATTGGTCAGATATTAGCTCCATTAGCTACCGTTTTAGGAATTACTATCGGTGCTATTGCAGGTCATAGACGAGACAAAAGAATGCAAGGAAAAGATATTGCTAACGATACATTTTTGGGCGTTGCCGAAGAAGTAGTAGAAATAGCACATGATTTTTTTAAATTAATGATCGAAATATTCGGGCTAATTTTACAAGAATTTAAACAATCCTAAGTCAACTACAGATTAACCTTAATTTTTTGGAGTTCATTATGTCATCTTCAAATGTTCCTAGTAAAGATCAATTACTTAAGACATTGAGAAAACTAGAAAAACGTCCTAAAGATTCAGCAGCAATCTTAGGTGAAATAGGAATTACGGTATTTGGTGCAAGTGTTGTCGGTTTTGCCGTATCTGCAATGGGGGTTACTACTGCTATCCCTGTCGTAACTGCGGTAACGGGTATTGTATTAGTAGGAGCAACACCTATTGGTTTGGTTGCTACTGCTACAGTTGCTGGTGGTGCTGCTGCTTATGGTTTGGCACAAGTATTAAAACATGGTTCTAAAGCTGAAGCAACAAAGGCTAAACTTAAAGAAGATATTAGAAAAAGTATCAAAGACATTGAAGCTAAGGAACGAGCGTCCAATATTAAAGACAAGGATTTAGGTTATTTTTATAGTTTATTACGACAAGCTTTAGACTCTGGGTTAATTAGTAGAGATGATGCTTTTGAGCTATTAACTGCTATTTCAAATGGATCAATTTCCCTCAGCGAAGGATATAAAATGATCAATAATATCCTTAAAACAAAATAATGATTGATCTAGTTGCCACAAGTCAATCTATCTACCTATAGCTTTTTTCAATTTATTTATGGATAATTCCTTATCAATGAATATGCCCAACAATGATGATGTACCAGATATCATTCAATGGTTAGTAAAAACAGGAATTAACGGTTTAGGGGTTCTTCCTTCAGCACAAGAAGTCGCTGAAAATCATTTAGCTTCATGTAATTATGACAAAGAAAAAGCAATTAATTCAATTATTCGTTGGCGCACTACTCATGCTGCTAGTACAGGATTTATAACTGGTTTAGGTGGTTTAGTTACTTTATCTGTTACTATTCCTGCGAGTCTGGCTATTTCATACGGTTTAGGTGCTAATACTGCTGCTGCGATCGCACATATTAGAGGATATAATATTACATCAAATAAAGTCTTACTCAAATCCTTCATATAAAATGGTTTTACACAACTACTAGATTTATAGTCATTTTCCAAAAACTCTAATATTAACTGTGGAGGATCTTTTTTGATAACAGGATTATCATCATCGTTTTTTATCTTTGATGTATCCTCATCTTTCACCCCCAAATACTCCCATTCATTAGTTGATTGGTTAAATTGGATATTATGCTTTTTACACTGATACTTTATACCTGCTCGATGTTTCTGAAAATACAATTCTTGCTTTTGACCAATTGTACCTGATAAAATAGCTAGTGTATCAGGCGCACCTTGAATTGCATTACTACCAGAAAACACATTTGGATCACTTTTATTACAATGATGAATGACCATAATTGAACAATTTAATTGATTACTCAGCTTCTTAAGTCGATATAAAGGAACACCAATTTTTGGATGATTTTCATCAATGGATAAGGGAATAGAACAAGAGCGCAAGCTATCAATTATAATTAACACTGGTTGATGATTAGAAGCTAATTTTTCTAAGCGATCCATTTGTTTAAAATCCCAATCAAATACAGGAATTATATTCTTCAAAATTGATTCAGCATTATCTGTATTAATCAGATGTGAAAAATGTAATTTCATGTTAGTGGGATTTAATTCACTCTGTAAAAGGAGAACGTTACCCTGTTTAACAGCTTTATTATTCCAGTCTTGACCACTAGCAACTGCAATAGCAATGTTATCAGTCACACTTGTCTTTCCAGTTCCACTATAGCCAGCTATTATAGTTAATCCTTCTTGAAATAGTCCATCAACTAACCATTCCTTCATTGGATTTTCAGCTTCCTCTTCTTTGCAAAGTATTTCATACAAATTAGGTAATTTATTATCATTAGTATGTTGTTGATCCTGATTGATTTCTAAAATTAAATCATTGATGTCTTTCTCATTCCGTAAATCATGAGACTCCATATAATTGGTTTTAATAAATGCAACTAAAACACGACGATTCATTGGATCAGTCTCTGTTTCATAAGATGCAAGTAGGGATTTTAATTGCTCATTCTTTTCAGTTATGTTTCCTAATTTCATAATATTCTCTTCATTAATTACTTCTTGCAGTTCTATCGATAAATCTACCAATTCAGATGATTCTTGAAGTGCTTTCATAAAATCAAATTTTTGATCACCATAAGTTTTAAACCAATAGTATTTAAGCCATGTTCCACTTCTTAAACAGGCGAAACAATTGAAATAATATCTATTGATTCCAAGAGTAGGATTATCTAAAGGTTCTGGTTCTTTACATAATGGACAATGGTATATGTAATCTGTCCCAAAATATCCAATATCTTGAAAAATAGTATCTTCTAATTTTGGATACAGAACCGAATTAATAAACGAGTCTAGCTTACTATCTTTGTTACTATAAGTATCATTTTCATACTTAATGCTAGTTTTAATTCTTTCCTGTTTATGTTGATAATTAACAAGTTTCTGGTCTTTATCAAGGAAAATCTGAGTTAACTTTTCTTTCTGTTGTTCATACGTTAAACTTTTATCAGAGTTCACTAAAACAGGATGAATAAATGACCATAAACTATCTAGTTCTGTTTTATCAACTAAGTCGCCATATCCTAAAAACTCCCAGTATTTAGATATCCCTAATAAAAACTCTTCTAAACTATATCCTTGATCAAAATATGCCATCAACTCTTGATACTTTCCAGTTTCTTTACGCCAGAAACCAGCTAATCGGATCGGTTGATGAGGACGGGCAACAGCAGGATCACTTAACAGGCAGATAGCTACTAATCTTCGGAGGTAAATAGCATCGTCAATAGCAAAATTATGATCACCTTTTAAATGTATATGTAAGGATTTGTTACCCGAAAAAATAATAATAGCAGGAATTAATCCAGTCTTTTCAACAAAAAGTTTAATCCGTTTTTTTTGTTGATCTATCGTACCATCATCCATTTCAGCGCAAATATCATTTGTTGCTAAACAATAATCTTTTAATGGATAGTTAGTAGGTTTACCTGCTAAATATAAAATTCCTCCATCTTCTTTAGTTACCATTTCATTGAGGTAACTA
>NZ_AAXW01000051.1 GCF_000169335.1 Crocosphaera chwakensis CCY0110 | reverse complement strand
TTTTCATCATAAATTGGTGAGCAGAAATTTCAAGAGGGATCTTCTGTTCATTATGACGAATTTCGATATCCGAAACCTTAGGTTCTTCTCCTCGTAAAGCTCGCTGAATCGGTAATTGCTCAAGGGGATATTTTTTGCCAGTATGTAAACAGTAGGGCTGATAAGTTGTTAATAACTCATCATAAGTCATATTATTTAAAATATTTTCCCCAAACATTTGTTGAGCTATATTGTTGGCATAATAAGGATATTTATTTTGAGCATTAATAATAAAAATACCCACAGGAATAGCTGCTAAAAATTGGGTTAACTGCTTTTCATTATTTCGTAAAGCCTCTTCAACTGCTTTACGTTTTTCAATCTCTTGTTTTAATTTATTTAAAGATTTTTCTTGTGCTTTTTTGGCTGCTTTTTCTTGATTTAAAGCCGTTTTAATTTGTTTAACATGATTTAAAGTTTTACTTGTAGTGATTTCCAAATCTTGAAAATCAATAGGCTTAGTTAAAAAATCAAAAGCACCGCAATTCATGGCTGATCTAATATTATCAAGATCCCCATAGGCAGAAATAACAATTGCTTTAATAATTGGATCAATTTCTTGGATTTTAGTTAATAAAGTCAGTCCATCCATTTCAGGCATATAAATATCAGTCAAAACGATATCGATACTACCATGGACTTGGATGTATTCTAGGGCTTCTCGTCCATTATGAGCAAATACGAAATCAAGTTCTTTTTGTCTTATTTTTTTTCTGAATTTTTGTCTGATGAGTCGCTCTAAATCTAACTCATCATCAACAACTAAAATTTTAGGGATTTCCATATAACTCAGATTTTAGTTAAATTAATTCATTAATTTTTTCTTTAAGATGTTCAAATTTAATGGGTTTAGTAAGATAATCATCTGCTCCACATTGTATGGCTGTTTGATAGTTATAATCATCTCCATAAGCAGTAATCATAAATACTTTGATATCTGGATAACTGTCTTTAATAATTTTCAGCAACTCTAACCCATTCATTCCTGGCATATTAATATCAGCTAAAATAAGAATTAAATGGTTCTCTTGGTTATCTAAACAATTTAAAGCATCTTCAGCAGAAAAAACAAAAGAAAATTCTACCTTTTTTTGTCGAATTTCTTTTCTAAACTTTTGTTTAAACAAGAGGGTAATGTCTTGTTCATCATCGACAACCATTATATTCATGAAAACGATACCTTAGAATTTTTCTGATTCATCAAACATCTTTTCCTAACATCCCACGCTTCAGTCCTAAAGAAAATTAATGAGTCGTTTATTTATTAACTCATCATAGTGAACTTCTAGGAAAAAATTGTCCATATATAATTGTTCCTATTTTAGCAGTGTATTCTCTCAAAGCTTCCTTATTTCTCATTTATTTAGTTTAGTTCACCCAAAGTTCTCAGACCCTGGTAGGATGAATTTTGACAGCTACTATAAAAATATAATTAAGATGACACATACAGATGGCATTGCCCCTCACGGCGGTCAATTAATTAATCGTATTGCGACCACTGCAGAAAAAGAGGAATTTTTAGCCCAAGCCGATAAATTACCAAGAATTACCCTAGATAAACGGGCTACTTCTGATCTGGTTATGATTGCCATTGGTGGGTTTAGTCCTCTCAAAGGCTTTATGGAAAAGGCAGACTACGAAACTGTTGTCGAAGAAATGCACCTAAGTAATGGGGTTCCTTGGTCTATTCCTGTTACCCTATCGGTGAGTGAAGAAGTTGCCGACTCTCTCAAAGAAGGTAACTGGGTACGACTAGACGATCCCAACGGTAACTTCATAGGAGTGCTAGAACTGACCCAAAAGTACCACTATAATAAAACCCACGAAGCTGTCAACGTTTACAAAACTGATGAAAGCAAACACCCAGGGGTTAAAGTTATTTACGATCAAGGGGCTGTTAATTTAGCTGGACCGGTTTGGTTATTACAACGGGATGAACACCCATTATTCCCAAAATATCAAATTGATCCGGCCGAGTCTCGCAAATTATTCAAAGAAAGAGGTTGGTCTACTGTCGTTGGGTTTCAAACCCGTAACCCCATCCACCGCGCCCATGAGTATATTCAAAAATGCGCCCTAGAAGTAGTAGACGGACTCTTCTTACATCCCCTCGTCGGTGCTACCAAAAGCGACGATATTCCGGCTGATGTACGGATGCGTTGTTATGAAATTATGATGGATAATTATTTTCCCCAAGATAGGGTAATTCTCGCCATCAACCCCTCCGCCATGCGTTATGCAGGCCCAAGAGAAGCTATCTTTCATGCTATCGTTCGTAAAAATTATGGCTGTACCCATTTTATTGTCGGACGGGATCACGCCGGGGTTGGGGACTATTACGGAACCTATGATGCTCAACATATTTTTGACGAATTCGATCCCGACGCATTAGGTATCGTGCCAATGAAATTTGAACACGCTTTCTACTGTAAGCGAACTGGACAAATGGCCACCACCAAAACCAGTCCCAGTAGTAAAGAAGAACGAATTCACCTATCAGGAACCAAAGTCAGAGAAATGCTAAGACGGGGAGAAATGCCACCCCCTCAGTTTTCTCGTCCAGAAGTTGCAGCCGAATTAATTAAAGCCATGCAAAATTAATTATTGTTTTGCTCCTGGGTGTGGGGTGTGGTAATTCTTGACAGAAAGATTATAGATTGATCCCTACCCCCTACACCCTTTTCAACAGAGACCGAAGACGAGAAACCTCTACCCACCCACTCTATTGTTGTCATGGTTATGATTCTTCGATATACTCCCTGTAAGCAACAAATTTGTAATAGAATAAATGAAGCCTATACATCTTAGCGCGAGTATAATAGCGGTATCTTCCCAAGAGAGCAAACAGAAACCATGAAATGGGATCGGCGGACTTTTTTACAGACCTTACTCACCTGGGGGGTCACTCAAGAAAGCCTGACATGGCTAAATTCAAACCAGCAACTACAAAAATATTATCAAACCCTAGCAGAACCAACCCATCGTAAACTGGCCTTGTTGGTGGGAATTAACGATTATGGACAGGGATATAGCCTGAAAGGTTGTGTCACGGACGTTGAACGACAAAAAGATTTACTGATTCACCGTTTTAAGTTTAATCCCCAAGATGTCTTAACTTTGACCGATAAAGAAGCAACCCGTCAAGGGATCGAAACGGCGTTCTTAGAACATTTAATTAAACAAGCTAAAGCAGGGGATGTGGTTATCTTTCACTTTAGCGGTTATGGGAATTACGTTAATATCCCCCCTGATATTGTCCCCACTATTACCAAAGGTCAATTACCAGGGATTATTGCTAAAGATGGCATCACAAAAACTCAAGGAAATCCTAGCACGGATAATATTCTCGAAGATACCTTACGGTTATTGGGGCGATCGCTTTCTACAGATAAAGTAACCATGATTCTTGATACGAGTTATCACAGTATTGGTCAAACGGTTCAAGGAAATCTCAGGGTGCGATCGTTTCCTTATCCCACTGATAATATAGAACGAGACGAATTTACCTTCCAAGCAGAACTGAAACAGAAACTTCCCAAAAGCAAAGCAGGAAGCAGCGCCGGCATCATTCTCACGGCCGCTCGCTCTGGACAACTGGCAACAGAAATTAAAGGGAATGGGTTTAGTGCAGGACTCTTTACCTATGCTCTCACACAACATCTATGGTCAAGTGTTCCTGCAAGTCGCCTAAATATAACCCTAAATAAAACCACAGAACAAATACTTCCCATCATGGGAGGAAAACAAGAACCTCAACAAGAAAATAGTCCTTCTCAACCTCTGTTTACCTATTATCTGCTGCCTCCTATATCTCAAGGCTCAGAAGCCTTTATTAGTAGTTTGGAAGATGCAGAGAAAGCTAACATCACCTTGACCGGTTTTCCAGCAAATATTGTCCGATATTACGGCCTTGATTCCATTTTTTATCCCCTGAATGACCAATCGTCATCAACTCCCTTACAATTGCGTTCTTGCAACGGACTAACAGGTAAAGTTCGTCAACTCTCTTCAGACCAAGATTCCAACAAACCGTTAGCCGTCGGACAATTATTACAAGAATCGCTTCGTTGTTTACCCCGTAGTATCGGTTTAACCGTTGCTTTAGACCCCAAATTACAACGAATTGAACGAGTGGATGCCACCAGTGCTTTTTCAGCGATTGATATTGTCTCTGATGTTATGACCGAAGGAGAACAACCCATTGATTGCATTTTAGGGTTGCGTTCCTCTTTTTCAACTCCCTCCTCTCAAGTTCAAGAAAGAGAGAGTTACTCTCTCTTTCTTCCAGGAGGAGTAGAACTTCCCAACACCATTGGTAAATCAGGAGAAGCTATTAAATCAGCGATTGAACGATTACGTCCTACCCTAGAGAAACTTCTAGCCATGAAATTATGGGGACTAACTCTGAATGAGGGCTCGTCTCAAGTGCCTTGGCGCGTCATACTCGAAGGACTTGATCCTAAATCCTATGCTATTGCTCAAAGACAAACCGCCCGAACCAATAGCAAAACGATACAACAACAAACCAAAGATAATAAAAATGTACCCCTAGAGCCTAACCTTGCAGGGTTACCAAAAGTACCCCGAGGAACTCGGTTACGTTATCGGTTAGAAAATTTAGGAGAAAAACCCCTTTATTATCTGGTATTAGGCATTAACAGCAGTGGCAAAGCGATCGCTTATGTTCCTCCCTACGAAGAAGACATAGAACCCAGTGAGGATGAACAACGGTTTATTGAACCAGGAATGAAAGGTTTTGTCCCCGCCACCTCTACTGGACTAACCTGGACAACCTCAAGTACCAAAGGATGGGAACATACTCTGGCGATCGCAGCCATCGCCCCGTTTGAGAAAACCTTAGAAGCCTTGAAAAAAATCTCCGAGTTTAAAACCGATAAAGATCAAATTCTCACTCTCCAAAATCCCCTAGTGGTGGCTAAAGCACTGCTACAAGACTTAGAAACGGCCAGTAGCCAAACCAATACCCTACTTGAAGCTAATCCTGATACCTACATCCTCGATGTGAAAGCTTGGTCAACCTTAAGCTTTGTTTATCAAGTGATTTAATGACCAATTCTTGCACCCCGTCAAATTTTAGCTTGCTTTATCAAAGGTGCAAGATATGGCTATAAGCTCCTGTCTTTTTCAACTTCGGTCGAGGATAGAGACAATAGTAGACTTAACGGTTCCCCCTTGTCTTTTAAGCTAAAATGGGGGTTGACGGTCGGCTATCAAGAACTTAACAATTTCTCTGTCAGATCCGCTCACCTCACTTTAAAGATTAAGTTGTATGAATAATTTGCCTCAAACCACGCAACATCGGCTTCAACGAATTCCTCAAATTCCCAGTGTTTGGGAAGGCGATCGCCGTTCTGTAGCAGGTCTTAGAGGTAGAATTCCCGGCAACCCAGAACAAGAAGAATGTATCATCTGGGTTGATGGTTCTCAAGGGGTGGTTAGAGCAATGGATGTGACCCCTTCCGATGCTGGACCAGAAGCCGTAGTCAGAACCCTACTCAGAGCGATCGAAACCCCTCACAGTCCAGCCCAACCAGCCCGACCGCAAAAAATTGTCGTACGGAATCGAGAATTACAATTTTTCCTGCGAGGAGCGTTACAAAGTTTAGACATCTCCATTGATTATGCCCCAGATTTACCCTTAATTGATCAATTGTTTCGTAGTTTTGAAGCCGTTGAAGATACTCGTCCTCCTGCTCTACCCGTTGATTATGAACCATTGTTAATCCAAACCGCTCACGAGGTAGCCGAGGCTGCACCGTGGGATATTCTGGCTGATTACGATATTATTTCTGTTGAATTTAATCGTTGGGGAATTGATACCCTTTATTGTTGCGCCATGGGAATGTCGGGAGATGAATATGGTCTTCTATTGTATCGTTCCTTAGAGTCTCTTAAACAGTTTCGTCAAGCTGCTCTAGAGGAAACATCAAGTCATCTTCTTGAACAAGCTTTTTTAGCTCAAGACTGTTGGTTTTTAAATTTTGAATTTACTGAAGATTTAGACGAATATGACGATGATTTCGATGAAGAAGATGAAGATACTGAGGGAGAATTAACCTTACCTCGATATGGTAGTATCCATCCCTATGAAGGGATTCGTCCTTTTCTCGATGAAGAAGAAGCGAAAATTGTTTATTATGCAATACAAGCTTTCTTACGGTTCTTTGAACGTAATAAAATATCGTTAACCGACGAAATTATCGATAAAATTCAAAAATATCATCGTTTTACCGATATGTCAGAAAAGGGTGAACCTAAGATGATTAATTTAAAAGTCTCGACCCTCCCTGAACTGACAGCAGAATTATTAGAGGGATTAGAAAGGGAAGAAGATGAAGAAAATAAAGTTAAGTTTCCTTTGGGCGATGACTTAATTCCTGATAATTCTTTTCTAAGTTTAGGGGTTATTCCTTGGAGTACCCTAGAACAATTACAACATAACCCAAAAACCTATTATCCTTCCCATCAAGCTATTCCTAAAGGGGAGGGAATGCCAGTGGTTGTGGTTCAAACCTCTCGACCCAAAGCTAAACAAATGATTCAAACTCTCCAAGAAGCAGGAAATCTGCAAGGGGTTTGTTTTAATCCAGGAGAAGACCCCTGGGAAGAATTAATGTACGATTTAGGACTTTTACAAACTGGAGATAATTCTCTGTTTATTTTTGGGGAATTTATGCAAGATGACCCAGAACATCAACAAGCTCGAAAAAAATGGGATCAACGGTGTCAGCAAACAGGGGGATACTGCGGTTTAGTGGTGGCTATGGGAGTAACAGGGGGGTCTAGGGGTAATCCAACCTTAAAAGATATGTTAGCCGTCTTTGAAGCCCAATATCTTGAACCTAAAGCCCTGGCTATGGGGATCTTACAATTGATGCCTGAATCAGAATTTGATTAATTCTACAGAAAATAGTTGTCTATTTCCCTGTTTAATAAAGTTATGAATTATCTATTAAGCCTTCAACAAGCTGTTACCTGGAGCTTTAAAAAACGAGAGGAAAAACCCCCTTCTGATAAGTTAGTTCTTGCCTTAGTGGCTGCTGAAAAATTGAGCCGTCAAACCAAACCTTCTTATACTCCCCAACAATTAAAAGGAACCTGGCGACTTTGCTTTATTACAGGAACAAAACAAGTTCAAAATCAAGCCGGGGTCGTTTTACGTTCCGGACGTTATTTACCCCGTTGGGCTAATGTTGAATTAACTTATAATCCAGCAACTTCGTCTGAACCAGAAACAATTGAAAACTCTATCAAATTAGGTGCAATTAATCTAACTTTAACAGGCCCTGCTAAATTTTTATCTCCGAAAAATATTCTTGCTTTTGACTTTACTCAGATGTCTATCGCCCTAGGTAATTTTAATATCTATCAAGGCACGATTCGTGGGGGACAAGACAGTGAAAAAAAATTTTACGAAGAAAAGCTCAAAAAACAAGCCTTTTTTACTTACTTTTTAATAGAAGATAATTTAATCGCTGCACGGGGAAGAGGCGGTGGTTTAGCCCTCTGGGGAAGATAATTAACTTATTTTTGGGCAACAGTATCGGTCTTTTGAAATAAGTTTTCTCTGATTCCTAGTCAAAAGTGCATAAAAATGTCAGACTAATCTAAATACTTTGTTAATATTATTGACATAAGCAATCCGACGGAGAAACACTATTATTATGACTCAATCGACCAAATCTACTGTTATTTCCCCTTCCATCCTTTCGGCGGATTTTAGCCGTTTAGGCGCAGAAATTGAGGCAGTGGATAAAGCGGGCGCAGACTGGATTCATGTTGATGTCATGGACGGTCGCTTTGTTCCTAACATCACCATCGGCCCATTAATTGTTGATGCTATTCGTCCCTATACTAAGAAACCTCTCGATGTTCATTTAATGATCGTTGAGCCTGAAAAATATGTAGCTGACTTTGCTAAAGCAGGGGCTGATATTATCTCCGTTCATGCAGAACATAACGCTTCCCCCCACTTACATCGTACTCTAGGTCAAATTCGCGAATTAGGAAAACAAGCAGGGGTTGTTCTCAATCCTTCTACTCCTTTGGACTTAATTGAATATGTCTTAGAATTATGTGATTTAGTCTTGATTATGAGTGTTAACCCCGGTTTCGGGGGTCAAAGCTTTATTCCTGAAATGGTGGGTAAAATTCGCAAATTACGTCAAATGTGTGACGAAAAAGGACTTGATCCTTGGATTGAAGTAGATGGTGGTCTTAAGCCAGGCAATACTTGGCAGGTGTTAGAAGCAGGAGCGAATGCGATCGTAGCTGGTTCTGCCGTCTTTAAAGCTGATGATTATGCAGAAGCTATCGAAGGAATTCGTAACAGCAAGCGTCCTCAACCTGAGTTAGCCACTGTCTAATTTTTTTAGGGTAAAAAGCGATCAATAGCGATCGCTTTTTTCAGATGATCATTGATAACAGCAAAACAGCAAAGTGGATTTCAACAGTTGTTAGGGCCTATCTTACTGATTTAGGAAAAAGTCATTTGAGACGGATTGAGATATTGATAACTCAGATCAGAATCTTGCCAAACTTTACCATCTAAGGCCATTTGTTCAATCAAACTGGCTAATCGTAACGCTTTTAAAGCCTGAGTTCCGCCAACAGAAGGCTGATCCCCTCCTCTAACACAATGAACAAAATGTTCTAATTCGGCGTGTAGGGGTTCTATTTTGGTGGTATGAACTTTTTCAATTAATCCATCTTGGCGGTATAAAACCTGTCCGTAGTCGGTACTATAGTTAGCTGTTGTTTGTCGGTGAATTAAAATATCGTTGTTAAGAAAATCCGCTTCAGTTAAACAGTTTTTACAATGGGCTGCTAAACGACGAATTTTCCGATGCGTTACT
This sequence comes from Crocosphaera chwakensis CCY0110, assembly GCF_000169335.1. Taxonomy (GTDB): domain Bacteria; phylum Cyanobacteriota; class Cyanobacteriia; order Cyanobacteriales; family Microcystaceae; genus Crocosphaera; species Crocosphaera chwakensis. The sequence goes on along the minus strand of NZ_AAXW01000051.1, from coordinate 23,157 downwards.
TTACTCGCTGTTAGGGTGGCAACAATGCCATTAGCAAACCCTAAAGTGGCTGTTACGTAATCAAGATGACCCGAATTAGAGGCGCAACTACCACTGGCGGTGAGTTTGACCACAGGAGATCCTACTAATTCCAAAAGTAAATCAATGTCATGGATCATTAAATCCAAGACGACAGAAACATCATTTGCCCGTTGAGAATATGGACTCATGCGATGGGCTTCTAGGGCTAGAACCTCTTCTGTTTTTAAGACTTTACTCAGTTCTTGGAAAGCAGGGTTAAACCGTTCAATATGACCTACTTGGAGAATACCATGAGAACTAGCAGCAGCATTAACTAAAGATTCTGCTTCGGCAATACTAGCAGCGATAGGCTTCTCAATCAGAGTGTGAACCCCTGCCCGTAAACAATCCATACCCACAGAATGATGCAAGCGAGTAGGAACAGCAATACACACTGCATCCACATGGGGCAGAAGATCCTGATAATTCTCAAAAAAACGGACTCGATATTTACTGGCAATATCGATACCCCGTTCAACATTAACATCAGACACGCCGACTAATTCTACGTCTTTCAATAAACTAAGAATTCGGCTATGATGTTGTCCCATGTTACCCACTCCGATCACACCGATACGAATGGGATCAAAAAGACTTCTCTGAGATGTTAGGGGTTGTTGTGTATCTGACATTTTCTAGGTCGCTCCTGTAAACTCCTCCACCAACTTTGATTGTCTCGCCTCTGCATAAGTTAGTTATTGAGTCAATCACCCAAGATGTTAACACAGTTTGTCATAATGTAAAGAAATAGATAGGATTAAAGACCGAAAACGAAGTCGTCTCTCTCTCCTCATATTATTTGTCTCTTTTGGCAGAGTCGAAAAAAGATAATATTTTGCTATCTAAATAGTAAAGATCACTAAATATTTGTAATGCAAAATAAATTAAATTCTCCTAACCTTCCTGACAGGGCTAAATTTGCAAGTGTTTTACGCCTTTTAAGTCAAATCAGTTACTGGATTCATCTAATTCTGGGTGCAACTTCAGCCCTAATTTTGGGATTAATTTTATTTAGTCGTAAACTAGGCACACCTGCTAATAATACAGCCATTAGTATCAGTATTTTTTTGACAATTGCTAGCTTGGTAGCTGTGGGAATTAGAATCTTCTTTGCTTGGCGTTATAATCGTATAGCGAAGCAACTGAAATCAGCTACTCCTATACAACCTAATCGATTAGAGATCGTCAATTTATTACGTATTGCTCTAATAATTAGTTTAACAGGACTAATTTTGGCATTTTTGGCTTCAGAAACGACGGTAGTAAGTATAATTGCTCAAGCGATTGCTCAACCCCAGGGTCCTAGAGTCTACGGACAACAGCAGGCAATTGAAACAGCAGATTTGTTTTTGGATTTTGTAAATGTCACTATTTTAGGCGCACACGCATTGGGAACGATAAATTCTTTAGGATTGCTCAACTGGATTACACGAGAGTGAACGACTAAACTATAAAAAATAATATTTATCATCACTTAGCAGTGACAAAGATGCCAACATTGTTGAGCGATCGCCCAATCTTCTTCGGTATGAATCACTAGAATTCTCACGGATGAGTCTTCTGTGGCAATATCTTCATCAATAGGAGAGGATTGGTTTTTAGTATTATCTAATTTTAATCCTAAAAATTCAAAGGATTCACAGGCTTTTTCTCGTACTAATACTGCATTTTCCCCGACTCCGGCAGTAAAAATTAAAGCGTCTAATCCGCCTAAAACTGCTAACATCGAACCAATATGCGATCGCAAACGATGAATATACATATCAAAGGCTAATTGAGCGCGAAAATTATTCTCTTCTATGCCTTTTACAATTGCTCTCACATCAGCAGAAATTCCTGACACGCCTTTTAAGCCTGATTCTTTATTTAATAGGGTATTTAATTCATCTGGGGTTAAGGAATATTCTTCCATTAAATAAATTAAAATAGCTGGATCGATTGAACCGCTACGGGTTCCCATCATTAACCCTTCTAAGGGCGTAAATCCCATGGTTGTGTCGATACTGTTACCGTCTTTAATGGCGGTTAAAGAGCAGCCATTACCGAGATGACAGTTAATTAATTTTAAGGAAGATAAGGGCTGATTTAAAATTTTGGCTGCACGATTGGCACAATATTCATGACTAATCCCATGAAATCCATAGCGACGAATTCCTTTTTCTAACCATTCAAAAGGTAAGGGATAAGCTGCATTTTCTAAGGGAATGGTCTGATGAAAGGCTGTATCAAACATGGCGACTTGAGGCACATCTGCTAAGACTTTTTCAATGGCTTCTATTCCTTCAATATGACCAGGATTATGATTAGGAGCTAACGGAATTAATTCACTAATTTTTGCTTTGACTTCGGGTGTTATTTTCGTCGCTTCAGAATAGTTTTTTCCACCATGAACCACTCGATGACCCACAACATTAATATCACTTAAGTTGTCAATAACTTTGGTTTCACCTTGGGTTAATGTCTCCAGCATTTTAGGAATTGCTTGTGCTTTATTGTCCTTATTTAAGGTGATGGTTTGTTTAATTTTGTTGGCTTTTACTGTTAAAATACCTTCATTGTTTGACACTGTCCAATCAATATTCCCTGTCCAAATCGGTTCAGGGGAATACTTGGGCAGACTGTTTCCTTCTATACTATATAGACAACTTTTTTGACTGCTTGATCCTGCATTGAGTACCAAAATTTTCATGATCTTTTCTGAATAAAATCATGTTTTTATCATACCTCGAAAATTAATTATTGAAGACGCGCCCTGGAGGACTTGAACCCCCGACATCAGGTTTTGGAGACCTGCGTTCTACCAACTGAACTAAGAGCGCATGATAGGAGCGATAGTTAAGGACTATGCTCTAAGCCTTAACTATTATAGCGCAGTTTGATCCTTTTTTTGTGGGTTATGTGCGCTATTGGTGAAGTCATTTTAAACAGGACGATCAAAACGCTGACGAATTCTGGTAGCTTTACCAACTCGTTTGCGTAGATAGTATAATTTTGCTCGACGTACTTTACCACGACGAATGACTTTAATATCAGCCACCCGCGGAGAATGAAGAAGAAATACCCTTTCTACTCCTACCCCTTGGAAGACTTTGCGAACGGTAATCGTTTCGTTAATTCCACCATTTCGCATGGCAATAATGGTGCCTTCATAAGGCTGAACCCGTTCTTTTCCACCTTCTCGAATACGAACCCCGACCCGAACGGTATCACCAACGTGGATGGTGGGTAAGTCTTTCTTGAGATATTCCGATTCTATATCTTTTATTATCGCTTGGGCATTCATGGCTTTTGCAAAAACTCACAATTTCTTATTGTAGCTTGATTGTTAATACAAATCAAGTCTTTAAAATTCAATGCCTGCTTGGGCTTTAATCCCTTGTTCTTTGAAAGGATGTTTAATTAATTTCATTTCTGTAACAAGATCAGCGATTTCTATTACTTCAACAGGCGCACCTCTTCCGGTTAGGATAACATGGGTTTGTTCTGGTTTAGTTTTTAGGGCTTTGACCACACTTTCAGCCTTTAAATAGCCTAATTTTAAAGCCACATTTACCTCATCGAGTAATACTAATTGGTACTCCGAATTATTGATAAAAGAAACGGCTGTTTCCCAAGCTTTTTGGGCGTTTAAAATATCTCTTTCTCGGTCTTGTGTTTCCCAGGTAAATCCTTCTCCCATCGCTAAAAAGTCTAGCTGGTTTTCCCATTGACTTAAAACAGCTTTTTCGGCTGGTTCCCAGGCACCTTTAATAAACTGAATAATAGCTACTCGAAACCCATGACCTAGCGATCGCATTACCATTCCTAATGCTGCTGTGGTTTTCCCTTTACCGTTACCAGTATTAACAATAATTAGACCTTTTTCTTTTGATGCTTCTGCAAGACGTTTTTCTTGAATTTCTTTACGTCGTTGCATTTTCTGTTGATATTGTTCTGATGAAAGATTAGTATCAGTGGTCATTTTAATATGCCAATAAAAATATCAATTTTGCTTTAGTTATTAATAAACTCAAGTTTATCAGATTACCAAAAACTTTGAATAGAGTAATCCAATTTTTGTAACATTTCCCGTAATAATGGCAAACTTAACCCGATTACATTACTATGACAGCCTTCTATTTTTTCAATCAATACACTTCCTTTTCCTTCTAAGGCAAAACTACCAGCACATTTAAGCGGTTCTCCTGTTTTAACATAAGCTTCGATAGTGTGATCATCGATATCAGCAAAATACACTTTTGTAACACCACAAGATAGTAAAGTTTTTTGCTTTTTTCCATCTAAAAGGGCATGACCCGTGTATAAAGTTCCGTGATTATTTCTCATAATTTGCCAACGAGCGATCGCCTGTTCTGGGGAGTCTGGTTTGCCATAAATTTGCCCATCAATAGCCAAGACAGAATCGCACCCTAATACTAAACAATCTTGATAATTTTGAGCGACAATTTCTGCTTTACATTGTGCTAAAATCTGGACTAATTTAAGGGGATTTGTTTCTGTAATTTGAGATTCATCAAAATTACTCGAACAAACCATAGGATTAATGCCTACAGTTTTAAGAAGTTTTAGACGGGCAGTAGAAGCAGACGCAAGAACAAAAGGCGGAGATTGTTTCATTGTTTAGTAATTTTTAGATCAAAAAAATAAAAGATATGTAAGGATTCAGGTCTAGAAGTTAGGAATTAGGGAAGGAAACAAACAATTCGGATGACCGACTTTGGCTATTAATGACTTCTCGAAAAAATCAATCACCGAACGTTCTTGACGACGACAAGTTTGAATAACCGTCAATAAGTTAGCTGTTTGTTTAAATCGTTCCATGCTTCTTGAACCCCCACTAACTTTCCGTTTCGTGATGGCTAATCTTAAGGATCTTTCAGCAAGATTATTATCAGGGGGGATCTCTGGATGCTCCAGAAAATACCACCATTGCTCTGCCTTTTGCCGAAGGTTTCGCAAAAGTTTTCCGGCTTCATAACCGGCTTTAGGCTTCCATTCTTCTGTGGCTATCTTTATCTTATCTTTGAATTGTCTTGCCCAAACTTGATAACCATGCCTATTCTTATCGTTTTGCCAAATACGATAATGACGGAAAGCTTCATCAATTAATTTGAGAAAAGTTTGACCGATGGTTTTGTTATATTGACCTGGAGTTTTTATTAATCGCTGAAAGTGACGGCGTAAATGTGCCAAACATTTCTGTTGAGCAACAACAGTATAACCATTGTAAACTCCCAAATCATCACTACTTAAAACACCACCATATTCATGGCCTAACTGATCTTCTAATTCCTTACGCCCCCTAGTATCAGCAGCCCGAAACAGGCAGAAAAGTTGATTGGTAAATACCCACAACCATTCTTTGACTCCCTTCACTGGCCAGGGTGTTTCATCAACATGAATTGGGGGTTGTTCTACTTTGACCCACTTGGATAATTGTTCAACCGACGGATTAATGGCTGTTTCTACTCGTTGATTGGTGGCTACGATGGTCCCCATACCTATCTCAATTTGCCCTAACTCCCACAACATCTCTTGTTGCTTTTCATAAGGTAGATGTCCATAATTCCCTAACCATCCCAGAAAAGCTTGTAACTTCACTCCTAAATCTTGTCCTGGGACGGTCTTGGGCGACCAATTCGCTTTGGTCACTTCACCACAATGCCCACAGCGACAATGATGACGATGATATTCTACTACCTCAATGGGTTTATCTACCAGTTGTGCTACCTGCTGAGAATCAACTTTCACTGGTTCTATTAATAATTCTGTTTGACCACAGTGACTACATATTGATGGTGCAAGATTTGAATTCTGTCAATTCTCCCAAAGCCTTTCCTTGTTTTTCCCTTATGTCCAGGTTGTCCCCCTGGTTTTCTTTTCTTATCCTTATCGTCTTCAGTTGTTTTAGCCTTCTCAGACTTTTTCAATAAGTCTGTTGATGGGGGTTTTGATGAGGTTTGGCTATCTAAATTACGACTGAGCTTTAATTTTTCTATTTCTTTTTGTAGCTGCTCGATAAGTTTCTGTTGAGCCAAGATAATTTGTACCAACCCAGATTTTGACAGTTGGTTTAATTCGTCTGGATTTAACTGTACTCCTGGTTCAGTTTGACTCATACCGTTACTTTAGCGCAGTCAGCCTGTTTGTCAATATTTGCCACCTGAATCCTTACAAAGATATTGTTAAACGTTTAATCCTCTGTAAGCACTTTAGATACACAATCATTTAACAACATCTCTATCTTGATTATATCTTTGTTCTAATATAATTAATAGACTGAAAAAGAATTCACTGAAGTTTCAAACAAATCTTTAACTTTATCCCAACGTTTTTGTATGGTAGATAAATTAAAGGTAAAAAGTTTACCACGACTTACGGCAATACTAGCCAAATTATGACGTTGAGCCTGATTAGGTAAGGTTACTTCGTATTCTAAATTATAATAAGTTTTTCCTTCTACTTCTCTTGACTCAGCATTAATTAAATCAACTTTACGGTCATTGTCTTCATTATTATTCATTTGTTTTAATAAATAATATCCCACTTCTGTTGGGGTTCCTAATTCGGATAAAGTTTTTTCTTTATCCACATCACTAACAATGACGCTTAAGTTTTCACTAGGTTCGATGATATCGCGAAAAATGACATCTACCCCTTGAGACGACTGCTTAACATCGACCCCAACCCAACCATTAGGATACAGGAATTGATACCCATCACCGGCATCGACATAACTTTGTAAACCACCTAACCCGATAGAGCAACTAAATAGAATTAAACTGATTATTGCAAGGATAACGATTCTTAGAGACTTAAACATAAACTTTGCCTGACTTTAGCGGTTCTATTGTCTCATTGCAGTGGGAATCTTGTCATCTTTAAATATTAACCATAGAAAAAGATAAAGTGATGTTCAAACATAAACTCGCTATAGTCGGCTAAATTTGTCTATTTCCCCTGTTTTCATCGCTGTGGCGCGATTATAGATTCTAGGAAATGTCTAACGCAGAAAATTGAGAGAAAATATTTAACCTTGAAAACAAGAATTAAGAAATTTTAAAACAAAAGGTTTTATAATTTAGATTTTGATACAATATCACAAACTCAAAATACTTATTAATGGAATATTTATGAAAATTTCCCATTTTTTGAGACCATTCGGGCATCGTGTAACTTTTGCTTTAGCTGCAGTAACCTTTAGTCTTTTCGGGGGCGGTTTAACTACTCTTGCCCAAGACAAACTAACAATTTCAGTACCAGAATTTAAAAATCAAAGCACGTGGTGGTGGTGGCGACAGGGAACATCCCGCGAGTTAGCTGATGCTCTGATCAATGAATTAACATCAACTGGTAATTTCACGGTAGTAGAACGACAAAAACTCGATGAAGTTCTTTCAGAACAAGAACTGGCCGAATTGGGTTTAGTTCGGCCAGAAACGGCTCCTGAAACCGCTAATCTGACAGGGGCTAAATATATTGTTCTTGGTCAAGTAACCTCCTATGAAGAAGGCGTTTCTCAGGAGTCTTCTGGAGGGAGAGTGGGTGGATTTAATATCGGCCCTATTAATTTAGGTAGTAGTAGCGGTCGTACCACTAAAGAACAAGCTTATGTAGCGATTGATTTACGTGTTGTTGACACTACCACTGCTGAAGTGGTTTATACTCGTACTGTTGAAGGACGGGCAACCAACGAAGCGAAAAGTATGTCCAGTGGTTTCAGCATATTGGGTCTTGGTATGAGTGGTGACCAACAAAGTAGCAATAAAGCTCCTGTCGGTCAAGCACTTAGGGCTGCTTTAATTGAAATTACAGATTATCTCAATTGTGTCATGGTTGAGCAAGGCAGTTGTTTAGCTGAGTTTGAGGCCAAAGAAGAGCGTCGTCGTGATAACACACGAGGAGTTCTAGAACTTAATTAAATCGCACATAGTGAATCAATAAATCAGACTAAATACCAGGTTAATCCCATTTGGTTTTAGCAGAAGAAGGCTGTTCCTGATTTTTAACTGTTTAAAATTCGTTTTTTAAGACGGCGATCGCTTAAAATACAATGCGATCGCTTTATTATTTAAAAAAAAGTAGCTTTCATGATAATACTTTAATAAATGCTGTGCTTGACTGAATCGGAAAAAATGATATTTAATTAAGATTAATTAATAGGTAGGACTCTCTTCATAACCCATCATTTGTAATTGGTATAAACTATGATATAAACCTTTTTCTCTAAGTAATTGTTGATGAGTTCCTGATTCAATAATCTGACCTTCTTTTAAGACAAAAATTTTATCTACATCCCGAATAGTTGATAAGCGGTGAGCAATAATAACGGCTGTTCTATTAATTAATAGTTTCTGTAACGCTTCTTGAATTAAAGCTTCAGTTTGCACATCTAAACTTGCTGTTGCTTCGTCCAAAACTAGAATATGAGGGTTACGAATAGCCACTCTAGCAAAAGCTAATAATTGTTTTTGACCCCCTGATAAATTAGTTCCTCTTTCTCGTAATTGAGTATGATACCCTTGGGGTAATTCTTCTATTAAATGATGAACATTGGTTAATTTAGCTGCTTTGTGTACCTCTTCTAAGGAGTAATCTTCCCCTAAAGTAATATTACGTTTTACATCTCCTGCAAACAAAAAACTTTCTTGCAAAATCATTCCGACATATTGTCTTAATTCTTTCTTAGAAATATCTCTAATATCAACTCCATCGATTAAAATGTTTCCTTTTGTGGGTTCATATAAACGAGAAAGAAGACGAATAATTGAACTTTTTCCTGCACCAGTTGGACCAACTAAGGCCACTTTTTCCCCAGGTGAAATAGTAAAGTTTAAGTCCTTAAGAACAAACTCATCGGGTTTATAACCAAACCAAACATGATCAAAACAAATTTCTCCAATTTTATCTTGATATTTTCTACTGTCTAAAAATTTAATATTTTTATCACTTTCTTTGATTTCTATTGGTTCTTTCATTAACTCTGTAATACGTTCGATAGCGGTAAAACCTGCCTGAAACATAGTAAATTTATCCGCAAATTGACGTAAAGGGTTAAAGAGACGTTGAGCATATAAAATAAAGGCTGATAAGGTTCCGAAGGTAATGGTATCATCAATAATAAAAATACCACCCAACCAAAGAACTGACGCGATCGCCACTAAACTAATCCATTCTAAGGTAGCAGAAACGGCTGAATCATGAAAAATTGTTTTATTTGTTGCCTGACGATAATCACTATTAACCGCCCGAAATAATTCACTATTAAACTGTTCTCTTCTAAATAATTGAACCACATTAATTCCTGCTAAATTTTCTTGTAACATGGAATTGAGTTCTGATAGTTTTTCCCTTGCTTTATAATTAGCTTTGCGATATTGTCGTTGAAAATATACGATTAATATGGTAATAGGAAACATCATTAATACCAACATCAAGGCCAATTTTGCTTGAACCGTAAACATGGTAACAATAATAAATAGAATATAAATCGTATCGCTAACCACACCAATCGCACCACTAGCAAACACATCTCCTAATGCTTCAACATCACTGGTTAAACGAGTAATTAAACGTCCAACAGGGGTTCGATTAAAAAAACTGGTTCCTAAGGAAGTGACATGAGTAAATAAATCGTTTCGTATGGCTGCTGTAATATTTTGTCCTAATTTTTGAACAATAAATCCTTGAGTAGAGGTACAAAGTAAACGAATAATAATAGTAATTAATAATGTGATAATAAGAATTTGTAATCCTTTTTCTAGGGAAAATTGTTCTAAAAAGCTCCAAGTTTGTTCTTGGCGCAATAAAGACACCGCTTGTCCAATAATTAGAGGTTGTATTGCCCCAGCGATGGATAACGGCAATAATAAGGAGACAGAGAGCAATAATAAACGAGGATAACGACGTAAATAGGGTATTAGCTTGAGAATTAATCGGCGATCGCTAGTTCGTAAATGCTTGACAGATTCTTTAAAGTGTGAATCGGGAGAAGTTGCCATAGAGTAAGGGAAATGTTAATGATTGTTACCTAAATTAACAAGGTAACATATCTAAAGTCTTTTAAGGAGACACAAGTTAGTATAATTGAATTATATTGACAAAATTAATTTATGAGACGAGAGAAACGATCAATAGAGCAAAAATGAATAGTCAAGATGAGAATAAACAACTCGAATTATTTAACCCTTCTAAACCATTAGAATTAACTTTTATTCAAACAAAATTTACTTTCATTGACTTCTTTGCAGGAATTGGAGGTTTTCGTATTCCTTTAGAAAAGTTAGGGGGAAAATGTTTAGGTTATTCAGAAATTGATAAAGAGGCAATTAAGGTTTATCAACAAAATTTTATTAGTTATTATAATTCAGAGGAACTCAACTTAGGTGATATTTCTAAGATTAATAGTTTACCGAAAAATGTTGATTTATTTGTGGGAGGCGTTCCCTGTCAACCTTGGTCTGTTGCTGGAAAATTAAAGGGGTTTAATGATCCAAGGGGTCAATTATGGTTTAATGTAATTAGATTAGTTAAAGACTATCAACCAAAAGCTTTTATTTTTGAAAATGTTAAGGGATTAACAACGGGGAAAAATAAGGACAAATTAGAATATTTAGTGAATCAATTTGAACAGGTTAATTATGTTGTTAGCTGGAAAGTAATCAATTCTTATGATTTTGGTGTTCCTCAAAACAGGGAAAGAGTGTTTATAGTTGGTATTAGGAAAGATCGAAAAAATTGTCATCATTATCAATTTCCAAAACCATTAAAAGTTCAAATCAGATTATTAGATGTTTTGGATGAACTTAAACATTGTCAAGTTACTGAGAAAGTAAAATTAACCCCAGAGATTCTATTTAATGGTAATATTCCACCTTCTAGAAATCGATTTCAAAAAAATGATGAATTAAATGACTTTTTTACTTTTTCAGATTTAAGAAATGGTCACACAACCCTCCATTCTTGGGATTTGACTAAAACAACAGCAAAAGAAAAAAATATTTGTTTAACTTTATTAAAATATAGGAGAAGTAAAAAATATGGTGTTAAAGATGGTCATCCTTTATCCTTTGAGGATTTAAAAGAGTTAATTCCTCAGTTAAAAGAATCAGATTTGACTAAATTAGTTAATAAAAATATCTTGCGTATTATAAATAATAAGTATGAATTTGTTAATTCAAAAAATAATTCGGGTATTAATGGTATTTATCGTATTTTCTTGCCTAATTCTGAAATGATTGGAACTTTAACTGCAACTGGTGCAAGGGATTTTTTTGCAACGGTTTCTATTAATGCTGATAACCCTGAAGAGTATAAAAAAGAATTTATTCACAAAATTTATAAACCTAAAAAATTTAAGCAAATAATTGCTAAGCATTGCTCTAAATTACAAGGGTTTCCAGATTGGTTTAAATTTCATCACAAAAATAATATTGCTCAAAAACAGTTTGGAAATTCTCTTCCTATTCCTGTTGTTTACCATGTGGGAAAAGAACTAATAAAATTACTTAATATTAATTAATTTTTGATGCTAACTTATTCAAAATTAATTACCTAAGCTTATAAGTGTTGGGTTTCGTGCCTTAATTCCCATTATAAATGTTCCTTCTGGAACTTCTACTAAATCTAATTTTATTTTGTCCATTTTAATATTCTTTTTTATAACCAAAGATGATCATCAATTTCCTAAAGAGTTACTAACAAATTTAAGTTAAGGTGGGCATTGCCCACCCCATAGTATTAGAAAAACCAACCGTATGAATGCAAGCCTTTTCCTAATAAATTAACCCCTAAATAACACACCCAAACTACGACAAAACCACTGGCAGCCAAAAGCGCCGGTTTACGGCCTTGCCAACCTTTAGTAATACGAGCATGAAGATACGCAGCAAATACCAACCAAGTGATTAACGCCCAGGTTTCTTTAGGGTCCCAACTCCAATACGATCCCCATGCTTCATTTGCCCAAACTGCACCGGCAATAATACCAATGGTGAGGAGAGGAAACCCTAGCCCAATGATGCGATAACTAATATTATCGAGGGTATCCGCTAAATTGAGACGTTGAGGAGATAGGGTAACGGTTTCACGTTGAGTGGAAACGCTTTCTAAGACGGCAGTTCCCCCATTGCCATTGCTTTGAGCTAAATTAACACTAGGTTGTTGATGATTATTGTTGAGTAAAGTGCGTCCCAACTTATCTCGGTAACTCCCGGTTCCCACGGAACTGCCTTTGAGTTCAATGTCTTGGTTACGAGTGACTACCAAAAAGGCGATCGCTAAAACTGATCCCACCATCAAAGTGGCATAACTCAACATCATCACACTCACGTGCATCATTAACCAGTTTGATTTTAACGCAGGAACCAGAGGGGCAGAGGTTTGCATTTCTGGGGGTAAAGACAAGGCTGCAAAGGCAGTAATTCCCATAGCTACAGGAGTTGTTACCACCCCAACCAAGGCACTGCGACTCATTTGTTCAGCCACTAGGTGCATCGCCGTGACACCCCAAGCTAAGAAAAATAAGGACTCATACAAATTACTAAGAGGAAAATAACCGGCTTCTAACCATCTGGCCCCTAACAAAGTGGCCATACATAAATTAGCGATCGCCACTCCAGTCGTTCCTAAAGTTGGCAACCAGGTTAAACTCGGAAAAGCAGCACCAGCCCAATAAATGAGCATGGTTAAGAATAACAATAGAAAAGAACTATTATCGAGAAAATTTTGTAACGTTATTAAATCCATATTTTTGAATTTTCCGATGAGAAGTTAATTTTTAGATCAACAGTAGGTTAGAGGGACAATGACAAAATCTCCTCTGATCCAGCCTATCGCTTGAGACTGAAGAAATTGAACTTTTATCCAAGGGGTGCGATCTTGATCTGGCCCTGTTTGGCATTCTAAAACTTTGACGCGATCTCCAACTAAACCATAACCCACTTGATCTGTTGAAATACTCGGTCCTTTACGGAGATTTATGCGAGAGTTAGGGTCATTGGCCGTTAGAATGGTAATATCTGTCTTGATAAAATCACCTCGAATCCAACCTATCGCCCCTGACTTTATAAATTTTACCTTAATCCAAGGGACTCTCGGTCCATCATCTGTTCCTTTATGAAAGTCTAATAAGGTGACTTGATCCCCAGGTAAACCGTAGCCCAATGAAGCCGAACTAATACTCGGGCCAGATCGTAAATTAATGCGAGAGTTGGGGTCATTGGTTATTAAAGTTGTCTGAGAAATGGCTATTTGCGCTAAACCAGGAAATAGCCCAGTTAGACATAGAGTTAACCCAAAAAAAGAACTCAACAATAATTTTGACCAAGCATTACTCATTGTCTTGTTTGTGTTCATGACGGTTCTAGGTTACACAGGAAAAAGATGGGTCATTGTGAGGTAAAATCAGTAGTATTCTAAAGCTATTACTATGAATTTTTTTGAGAAATTAACCCAACGGATCACTAATTGTCAAAGTTTATTGATCCTTGGTCTTGATCCTAACCCAGAAATGATGCCTCAAGGACAACATACCCATCAAGAGCAACAAAGTTTAATCATTGCCTTAGAAAAGTGGTTAAAAGGGGTTATTGAACAAACATCCGGGTTAGTTTGTGCTTATAAACCAACGTTAGGATTTTATGAAGCATTGGGCAGTAAAGGATTAGACTTATTGTTAAAAGTTATTGATGCTATTCCCGATGATATTCCTATCATTTTAGATGCAAAACATGGAGATATTAATACAAGTACCATTTTTGCTAAAACTATTTTTGAACAGTGGCAAGTAGATGCAGTTACAGTCAGTCCTTATGCGGGACACGATCACGTTGCACCTTTTTTAGTTTATCCTGATCAAGGGGTTTTCGTCCTCTGTCATACCTCAAATCCTTCTGCGATTGTCTTACAAGAATATCCCACAGATGAAGCTCCCTTTTATCTACAAGTTATCAAAGAAGCGAGGACTTGGGCAACCCCAGAACAGTTATTTTTAGAAGTAGGGACGACGAATTTAGAAGTTATCAAAAAGATCCGTTCTCTTGCCCCTGAAAGATTATTGTTAATGCGTAGTATTTGGAGTAAGGGTAATGATATTCATGAAATATTAAAAGTGGCCTTAAATTCTACAGGAGATGGGGTATTAATTCCTGTGCCTCAAGATTGTTTAAAATCTAATAATTTACAAAAAGACGTTAAAAACCTTAACCAAGAGATTAATGAGTATCGACAAAGTATTGCTCAAACTTCACAAAACTGTGATCTTTGGAGTCCTAATGTCTGTTTACTTAATTCCCATCCTCATCAAGATTTAATTTTACAATTATATGATATTGGTTGTTTATTATTTGGAGAATATGTACAAGCGTCTGGGGCTACGTTTTCTTATTATATTGATCTTAGGAAAATCATTTCTAAACCTCAATTATTCCATCAAGTATTGACTGCTTATGCTAATATTTTAAAGAGTTTAAATTTTGATAGAATTGCAGGGATTCCTTACGGTTCTTTACCCACAGCAACAGGATTATCTTTAATGTTACATCATCCGATGATTTATCCAAGAAAAGAAGTTAAAGCACACGGAACCCGTCGTTTAATTGAAGGGAATTTTAAAGCAGGAGAAAAAGTTGTTATTGTTGATGATATTTTAATTACGGGAAAAAGTGTCAAAGAAGGAGCAGAAAAATTAACCTCTTCGGGATTAGTCGTTAAAGATATTGTGGTCTTTATCGATCACGAACAAGGTGTTAAAGATAAACTGAAAATAGAAGGATACAACGCTTATTCTGTTTTAACCATTTCTGAAATCACAGAAACGTTATACGAAGCAGGAAGAATTAATGAACAACAATATAATAGCTTTTTTAAACATTGATTTTGTGTAAAGATATCAAAAATAAGTTAATAGAAAATTTTTGTATTAATACTGAATAAACTTGATTTTTTATCCTAATTTTGATATATGTTATTTATTCTTACAAAATAATTGAATTTTGAAATAACTATTATGAAAACAAATTTTTATAATTATAAAATTGATGTTATTCCTAAAAAAATTATTATTCTTTTATCTACACAAAGATCAGGTAGTACAATGATTTGTAGAGATTTTAAAAATACAAATGTTTTAGGTAAACCTGATGAATATTTTATATCTCTCATCAAGAAAGTAGAAAAATCAGGATTTAGTATCCTGGATCAAGAAAGAGAAGAAATTGGTATAGAAATTAACGAAAGATTATTGAAATCATCAACTAGCAATGGAGTTATTTCTTTTAAACTTATGTCAAGCTATTTGCATTTATTAGGTCAAATACTATCCAGTCAACTTATTAATTCAAAACCTAAGCAAGAATTATTAAGATATCAATATCAAGACACTATTAACTCATTCTTTCAAGCAATTAGCAATAACAACATTTATTATGTTAGGATATATAGAAAAGATAAAATTAAACAAGCAATTTCCCGTTTAATTGCATCACATACAGGAATTTATCATAAAGAAGGAAAAGATAGTGATAATCTAAAAGTTATCTCGAAAGGGGAGAAAAGGGATTTTAAGTTAGAAAATGATTATTCATACAAGAGAATGAAGAAAATTATTAATTCTATTATCAAAGAAGAACAAGAATTAGATTTATTTATTGCACGAAATAAAATTAAACCTATGGTGATAACTTATGAAAATGTAGTAAATAATCAAAATTATTTAAAAGATGTTGCGAAATTTATTGAATTAAACTCTCCTATTATCGCTTTGATAAAAGAGAGAAAAACAGTTAAATTATCTAATGAGATTAATGAAGAAATTTACAAAAAATTTATGTTAGATGGTGGGTGGAATGCCAGAGATAAATACTCTAGTTTTAAGCAAAAAATAAAACACTATTTAAAACTCTGGTTAAGAAAATAAAATCAAAGCAAGATGTCATATCAACAAAAATAGTAAAATAAAACAGAGGAATTGAGGTTTGCACAATTGTCAGTGAATAGTGAATAGTGACCGATAACTGATAAAAGCTTGTTAAGATTAAAGCTAAGATAAATAATTAAACTTATGGAAACGTTTGATGTCATTATAATTGGTGCTGGTCACAACGGCTTAGTGTGTGCAGCCTATCTTCTCAAAGCCGGTTATAAAGTATTGGTACTTGAAAAGCGGGCTGTCCCAGGAGGAGCTGCTACTACCGAAGAAGCAATGCCAGAAAAAGCTACAGGGTTTAAGTTTAATCTTTGTGCGATCGACCACGAATTTATTCATTTAAGCCCTGTAATCGAAGAATTACAACTAAATCGGTTTGGTTTAGAATACCTCTATTGTGATCCCGTTGTTTTTTGTCCTCACCCTGACGGAAAATACTTTTTAGGCCACCGTTCCGTTGAGCAAACTTGCGCTAATATTGCTCAATATAATCCTCAAGAGGCGCAACGGTATCGAGAATTTATTGAATATTGGCAACAGGTTGTTAATGCCTTAATTCCTATGTTCAATGCACCCCCCAAGTCAATTATTGATATTGCTGGTAGTTACAATATTAATTCCCTTAAAGATGTATTGAAGGTAGTAGGCGGCCCCAATAAAGCCTTAGACTTTGTTCGTACCATGCTCACCAGTGCTGAAGATATCCTCGATGAATGGTTTACCGAACCCTGGTTAAAAGCACCTTTAGCCCGCTTGTCTGCTGAGTTGGGACTGGCTCCGTCTCAAAAAAGTCTGGCGATCGGTGCAATGATGATGACCTTACGACATAACCCTGGTATGGCTCGTCCGAAAGGTGGTACAGGGGCTTTAGTGGATGCTTTAGTCAAATGTGTTTGCCATCATAATGGTGTTGTTTTAACTGAACAAACCGTAGAACGGGTTCTAGTTGATGATGGTAAAGCAGTTGGGGTCAGAATTGCTAATGGAAAAGAATATCGGGCAAAACATGGAGTCATTTCTAATATTGATGCAAAACGCTTATTTTTAAATTTAGTTGATCCTGCTGATATTGATAGTGCTGACCCGAAACTGCGTCACCGTCTCGATAAACGTATCATTAATAATAACGAAAGTCTCCTAAAAATTGACTGTGCTTTATCCGAACCTTTAAAATTTGAACAATATAACCATCAAGATGATTATTTAATTGGATCTATCTTAATTGCTGATTCTGTTGAGCAGGTAGAAACCGCTCACCATGAAGCAGCAAGGGGACGTATTCCGGATCAAGATCCTTCTATGTATGTGGTAATGCCCACTCAGTTAGATCCATCCATGGCACCAGAGGGAAAGCATACATTATGGATCGAATTTTTTGCCCCTTATCAAATTGCTGGAGCCAAAAATACAGGGTTAAATGGGACAGGGTGGACAGATACCCTTAAAAATCAAGTTGCTGACCGCGTATTAGAAAAATTAGCCGATTATTCCCCCAATTTAAAGCATTCAGTGATAGCCCGTCGGGTGGAAAGTCCAGCAGAGTTGGGAGAAAGATTAGGAGCTTATCGGGGTAACTACTATCATGTAGATATGTCCCTTGAACAAATGGTATTTTTACGTCCCTTACCAGAAATTGCTAATTATAAAACCCCTATTAAGGGACTGTTTCTCACTGGAGCCGGAACGCACCCAGGGGGATCAATTTCGGGAATGCCTGGCCGAAACTGCGCTCGCATCTTTTTAAAGTCACAAAAGGGCTTATCAAAAGCTTTAGAAGCCTTGGGTCAATCCGTTGCGGGTATTATAGCGAATTTTTAGAGAAATTTTCCTTTTTTTGTTGATCTCAATGAGAAATCATGCAACGAGTTTTGATTATTGGCGGTTGTGGACGCATTGGTAGCAGTATTGCCCAAGATATTATTAATCATACTGATGCTGAAATCACTATTACCGGACGTAACCCTCAACTAGGTATGACTGCTTTAGAACGTTTTAAGGATAAGGTACAGTTTCAAGTTTTAGATATTTCTTACCAACAACAGCTTAAAACAGCCGTGTCTAAAGCAGATGTGGTAGTTCATTCGGCTGGTCCGTTTCATTACCGAGATGCTGATGTGTTACGCATTTGTATTGAAGAAGGGGTTAACTATGTAGATGTTAGTGATCAACGCAGTTTTACCCATAAAGCTTTGGCGCAACATTTAGCAGCGAAAACCGCAGGAGTAACTGCTGTTATCAATACTGGGGTCTTTCCTGGTATTTCTAACAGTATGGTGCGTCAAGGGGTAGAAGCGTTAGAAAAGGCCGAAGAAATTAAGTTAAGTTATATTGTGGCTGGTTCTGGTGGGGCAGGTATTACGGTGATGCGAACCACGTTTATCGGCATACAACAACCCTTTGAAGCGTGGGTTAATAACCGTTGGCAAACTATTAAACCTTATACGGGACGAGAATGTTTAGACTTTGGCCAACCCTATGGAAAGGCTCATGTTTACTGGTACGATATGCCAGAAACCACCACTCTACAAGACACTTTTTCCGTTGATAGTGTGATTACAAAATTTGGGTCTGTGCCTGATTTTTATAATTATGCCACTTGGATGATGGCTCATGGTTTGCCTGAGACGGTACTAAAAAGTCCGAAAACGGTGGAATTTTTGGCACAGGTAAGTCATGTGATGACCGATGTGAGCGATCGCTTTACGGGAACAGGAGTTGCCATGCGGTGTGATGTTAAGGGTTATGGATCTGATGGTGCAACTCATTATATCAGTACCTTTAGCCACGAAAGTGCTTCAGTGGCTGCTGGTATGGGAACAGGTAGTATTGTTGAGTTACTGCTTAAAGGGGAATTGGTTCAACCGGGGGTTTATCCTATTGAACAAGCTTTATCAACGGAATTATTTCAATCTATTTTAGAAAGTCGTCAGTTAACTATTGAGGAAAGGGTTAATTTTCTTCAGGAGATGGAACAATGAGGGTTTATCTTCGTGAGAAAAAACTACTTTTTGCAGAAGTCACCTAAATGTCGCAAGGAGGCTCGCTCTGTACTAAAATTCAGAGTCGAGAGGAATTGCGACCAACATATCAACACGAAGTACGATTGCTTGGTGCGCGTGCTGGCTCGAAGGGAACCTTCGAGCAGTTCGCTCCGCTTTTATGCTACTATCTCATGTAGTGAGTTTTTAAGGTCAATGAAACAAGTCTTAACTTTAGTTGTGAAGCTTCAACCTGCGCCTGAGCATACCCAGTTGTTGGGTGATACTGCTCAAGCATTTGCTGACGCTTGCAACTACATTAATAAGACTGTTAAACCCAATTTAACTAATAGAAACTCGATTCAAGCTGTTTGTTATCAAGACGTTAAAGAACGTTTTGGATTAACAGCTAATCATGTTGTTAGAGCTTGTGCGAGAGTAGCGTCTAATCGCTTAACAGCTAAACAAAAAGGTAGAAAAGTTAAACACTTTAAGCCTACAAGTTTTGACTGTGATACTCGAACATTTAGGTTTATTGAAACTGGTTATTTAGCAAGTATTAGTACAATAGGAAAACGAGCTAAAATTCCTATGAGAGTAAGTAATTACCATATAGGAAAACTATCAGGACAAAACCCGACATCAGCACAAGTTTGTCAACACAAAGATGGAGACTGGTATGTACATATTCAGCTAAAATCTGATGCTCCCAAGTCAATAAAAACTAAGAACGTAATTGGTATTGACTTTGGGAGGCGCGACATCGCAGTTACCAGCACTAATAAGTCATGGTCAGGAAAGGAGATTCAAGAAAAACGAGATAAATTTAATCGTATCAGAGCTTTTTTGCAGAAAAAAGCAACCCAAGGCACAAGGTCAACACGGCGTAGATGTCGTCAGATTTTGAAACGGCTATCGGGTAAAGAAAGAAGGTATCAGGCATGGTTAAATCATAATATTAGTAAAGCTATTATTAACGAAGCTAAACAAACTCAATCCTTTGTATCTATTGAAGATTTAACAGGAATCAGAGAAAGAACTAACCAACAACCTAGAAACAAAACTGAACGAAGACGATCTAATTCTTGGGCTTTTTATCAGTTAAGAACTTTTATTGATTATGTTTATTCTACGATGTAGAATTCTTGTCAGGTATAGGTTTTTCATTTTAACTTACACAAAGTAAGAAAGAAAACGAGCTTTTTTAGATTTTCTTAATCTTTTTCATCCTGCGTAAGAATCATAGATGTGTTGATAAATCTCGTCACACTTCTGTCTATATAGTTCATCAGAATAGGATTCAGGTAATTTATCCAACATATCCTTAATGACTATCTCTACACTAGCTCTGGTTTGCTGACGCTTACGCCAGTCAATGACTAGCTTCTCTCGCTTCAGGGTGGCTAATAATTCTTGGGCTATATCTTTCACTTCGTTCTCTTCGCGCTTGCTGAGATTGATATTAGGCTTGGTCAACAGGTCAAAGATAGCTAACTCTTCATCAGTCAACTTTTCGGCTATAGCTCTTTTCTCTTCTGTGTTTAACTCTTTAGCAAATCCCAGTAACTCACTAAAAAACCAATCTACATTACGAGAACCAAAATTATATTCTTCTATCATCTTCTGGTACTTATCAAAATAGTTGAGACGGGTTTTGTTAAACTCAACCATCTGCTGTAATTTACGGTGAATTGTTCCTTTAAGTTTTTCTGCTTCTGTATGTTTGTAACCAGTTTTGAATTTCTGTTCTAGCTGTTCTAAGTCTAATTGGCTTAAGTCAACTAGCTGTCTGGAATTATCGGGAATAATAAACTCACCCGCTATGATTGATTCATTTAGTAATTCCTCTACCTCTTCCATTACCTCTGAAATATTGGTTTCTGGTAGTTCCTGACGAATTTTAATTGCTAGTTTTTCTAGTAACATTTGGGTTTTAGAAAACTCATTAGCAGTTGTATCTGGAAGGATGGCTTTATACAAACGGGCAACATTAGCTGAGAGAGCAAAAAAAGGCTTTTTAACTTCTTCACTAACTAAAACAGCTTCTAATGCTTCATCCCATACCTTAGCTCGTTCAAAAGCATCTTGAGTGGTATCTAGCTTATGTAAGTCAATTCCTTTTTGCTGACAGAAGTTTGTCGCTTCAGCAATAGCTTCTCTTAGTTCTTCAACCAATATAGTTTTAGGGTTAACTGGGGTATCTCCTTCTTTTACTCCACCACCTGAAGCTGAACCATAAATAGCTAAAGCTTCTTGTAGGTTACGGAATACGCCGATGTAGTCAACGATTAACCCGTTGACCTTTTCTTTGAAGACTCGGTTAGCCCTAGCGATGGTTTGCATTAAGGTATGATTCTTCATTGGTTTGTCTAAGTACACCGTAGAGCAACTGGGAACATCAAAACCTGTTATCCACATGGCGCAAACAAATACTATTCTCAGAGGGTTATTTGTATCTTTGAACTTTTCGTCTAGTCCTGGTGACTCGTTAATTAATCTCTGACGGTGTGGCGTAATGTCTAACCCTTTTTTTTCAAAGTCTTCTACTTCATTTTGAGAAGAAGAAATAATTACTGCCATGTCTGTTGATTCTAGATATTGAATTTCCTTTTGTATTTTCTTTAGTCCAAATTCAGTTAATCTAGATACTTCTAATTGTCTTCTGAGTTGGTTTAAATGCTGTTGCCAGTAATATTGTACTTTGTCATACATTTTAACTGCGGTAAACCTATCAATAGAAATTACCATTGCTTTACCTTGAAACCCTCTAGATAGGAAATGGGTTACTATATCCGCAGCAATTTTATCTAAACGGTCATTGTTTACTATTAGGTTATATTCCCTGCTACATTGACGTTCAAGTAATCTTTCTTGGTCTTCATTTAGCATGGCATTTTCAATGATGTTTTGCATATCTTCGTTAAGTTCATCATTGGTAAGTTGTAGTTCTGGAATACGATTTTCGTAGTAGAGGGGAACGGTAGCTTTATCTTCTACTGACTGACGGAAGTTATAAACACTAACATAATCTCCAAATACTTCTTTGGTTTTCTCTTCACCTGCCATTAAAGGAGTACCCGTAAAGCCGATAAATGCAGCATTAGGTAAGGCATTTCTCATGTTGAGAGCAAAGGTATCGTATTGACTGCGGTGTGCTTCGTCTACTACTACAATAATGTCATTACGGTCTGATAGTTTAGGGTAAGTTTGACCTTTTTCGACTCTAAATTTCTGAATTAAAGTAAAAACATAACGATGGTCTTCTCTTAGTAGTTGTTTTAGGTGTTCTGCACTATTCGCTCTAACGTTCTTTTCTGGTTCCGTAACAGCACCAGCATAGGCAAAGTTTTGATAAATTTGTTTGTCTAAATCATCTCTGTCGGTAATAACGAGAAATGTCCAGTTCCCGTGTAGTTTACGGAGTATCTTTTGAGCGAAAAACACCATACTATAGGATTTACCGCTTCCTTGGGTATGCCAAAAAACACCTAATTTACCTTGGTTGTTCTGTATTTGTTTGACGGCATTAATAGCATTATTTACTCCTAAAAACTGATGATTTTTACCAACTATTTTGACTAATTCTCCTTTAGCAGTATAGAAAAAGGTGAAGTTTTCAATAATATCTAACAAACGTTTTTTATCACAAGTTCCCCTAATAATCGTTTCTAGAGAAATAATTCCTTGTTCACCCTTGGAGTTGATTTTCTTCCATTCGCTGAAGTGTTCCCAAGCTGAGGTTAAACTACCTATTCTGCTTTTACTGCCATTAGAAAGAATAATAAAAGCGTTATACCAAAATAGTTGGGGAATGGTTTGTTTATAGTCTCGGAGGTTGTCTTTATAAGCTAATTTAAGTCTGCGGTGATGACGTTTGAGTTCGATAAATACTAAGGGCAAACCATTGATAAACCCTAATAAGTCAGTGCGTCTGGTATAAATTTCTCCTGATATCCAAAATTGAGAAGCGAGGAAAAAATCGTTCTCATTAGGGTTCTTCCAGTCAATAACTTTAATTGTTTCTATGACCTCTTCATCATTGGCATCTTGAAAAGTAACTTTGACCCCATCTTTTAGTAACCTATATATTTCACGATTGGCATTTTCTAAACTTAGGGTGCTACGACTGCGAGTTATTTCTTCTATAGCTAAATCAATTGCTATTGCTGATAAATCTGGGTTTATTTTAGTTAA
>NZ_AAXW01000052.1 GCF_000169335.1 Crocosphaera chwakensis CCY0110 | reverse complement strand
AGACCAAGCCACTGATCCTCATTCATTGATACTTCTCCGATCGCAGTCAGTGTCAGGTCGTCGAATGAGTATTTTGGAAGTGTCACGGTGTTACTATCAGTGATTGAGCGGATTCTGGCTTGTGCCCAGTTCTTTTGTGTTAAGACGGCGAATAACATGAAGTCTCCTTTCTAGGTTGGATTCATGACTACCGTGCGCTAGCACAGACACAAACAAGTTACCCCATAAAACGCAAAAAAAAAGAGGCACAGGGCCTCGACAATAGTTCATGATTCTCGGTTGACTTTCGCCGCTTCTACGCTTTGAACCAGAGCGTGTTGATACCCTTCATTGATAAATTCCTTGAGTTCTTCTGCGATCGCATCAAAGAATTCATCTGAGACTGTCGCAGGGTCGATTCCGATAAGTTCTAAATCGTCGTCAGATAGCCAAAGTATGGCTTTTTCTCTGTTTGGTTTACTCATTAGGCGTCCTCCGCTTGGTCTGCTTCGATCAGATGTTCAACCTGTTTAGAATAAATGAAGAAGGTGTTGATAATTTCTCTAATTCGGTGCTGCGGAACTATGAACGGCTCAAAGGAATTCTCAGGCTCCCCCTCTAATCCGAGTAACGAAGCAATGCCGTTGACATTGTTGATTTGACGAATCGAATCCTCGTCCAAATAGCAGAGATAAACTTCCAGTTGATTATCGTTGGTTTCTACCGTGTTGATTATCAGACTATCCGCTTGGTAGGTTCGTTGTACTTTCTCGGTTTGAGTGGTCATTGCTTGCGATGGGGTAAGGTGGACAAAGAGGGGACTAAGCCCCCTCCTTGATTATCCGACGAAAGGCAGGACATCGGAAATTTGACTAGGATGTTTTCTGAGATACGCTTCGATGTTCGCTCTAAGAACTGTCACCTTGATGCGGCTTCTGTCTGGATTCTTATAAGGCAATCCTAGCGCCTTGGCTGCTTTCCAGGCTTTCTTTGCGGTAATCTGAGTAACATCGAAATCAGGGTAGTCGTTTAATACCTCGTTTCTGCTAGGGACATCAGGTTCATCGACATCGAAGGGAATAAGTTCCTCATCAGGACTCTGTAAAACCTCGATTCCCTCATCGACTGGATTCATTTCAGGTATTTTGATGTCAGGAACTTCTACAACTTCATCAACATCCCAAGGGGGTAAATCATCGGTTTCTGTGGTGGTGTTCTGGGGGGTTTGGTTGGTAAACTCAAAGGTGATCGGTGTGTTTAGTTCTAAGCTACTAATATCTCCTGCTAACGCTAATTTTTTTCCATTTCTATGTTCGTAGGTGGCGTAAAGAACAAAGATGATGGCTAATAAATCGAGTAAAATTTCTAATGATGGCATGGTTGGTTTCTCGCTATGCTCAGTTCAACCACTCAGGCGCTAGCCGATCACCTTACTACCTTAATTCTAGCTACAGTTTTTCTAATAAATAGCTAGAATTAAGGTAAGTCTAAGTGTCGAGCTTATTGTAATACTCGAAAGCTCCTGCAAGATTTTGCAGTTCCCAGTATTTTAGTTTTGACGACTTGATGTCGCAGTAATCGATAATAAACCAAACTGTACACAGACGTTCTATTCTTTCTCGGTGAGTTTCTTCTAATTTATCGATTATCCCCTGAAGGTTTTCTACTTCATTCCTTATTATTTTGGTGTCGTTTATGCACTTTGATGATGCAGGGAAATCTTTAAGGCGTTCGACCATCGTGTTTAGCTCTTCAATACTATCTAGTAATTCTAATAGCGATTTTTTTGTATAAATTTCATTGTAGTTGCTATTTGACATCATTTTTCTCCTAAATGCTTAACAAATAAAAAAGGTGTTCTCGCTGTGCTTAATTTCTAAACACACAGGCGCTAGCAGATCACATTAGAAAAAAAATAGGAGCCTCTCTTTGAGGCTCCTACGGGGTGGTCAGGGAGTAGGCAGTGGAGCATTAAACACGAGTGTCATTTTTAGTCTCCACTAACACTCACACGATTACGCGCTAGCGTTTCCAACCACCGAGAATACGGAGTAACTAATTGTCTATAATTGGCTTATAGTAAGTCTTTGAGATATCCGCAGCAACTACTATTTTCGTTATAAATTATTGAGGTTGCTGCGGATCATCTTTGATCTCAAAATAGTCCTCGATAGTTTTGAGTAGTTTATGATTTAATTCTGTTTTTTTGGTTCCTTGATAGGAAGCGGTCATTCCCACAATATAGTTAGCGAGTCTTTTATCTTTGTCCTCACTGCTCTGAATAGCATGATGTATGGTTTTAAGTCTCGATATATGAGACTTAATCTTTTCGTTGGTTTCTTGTTGATATACTTTATCTGTGGGCATTTTTCTTACGCATTGTTGAGGGATGGTGTCGTATTTTCCCATAGCCGTTTCAATAGATACACTGAAGTTATTTACGCCAGTAATAATTCCGTAATTCCCTTTCTGTCCACGTAGACTATCATTGCCTTCTACTTTGATTATCTCGATCACCGCTCCTATATCTTTTTTAGAAAAGCTACTGGTTTGAACTTCTTTTTGTTGGGACGAGCGGACTACTTCTCTAACAATACTCTCTGTTAGTTCTTTTCCTTCTTGATTAGCTACATCTATTGAGTCTTTATAATGCTTAACAATTGACTGCTCTATCCTTTCTTTTTCTTCTACATCGTTTTTCGCTGTTGCCTTTCTCCATCCCTTTACAAGAGAGTATAAAGGACGAAGTTGCGTATCGGATTTGGGTAATGAATAGTCTCCTTCTAAGTTATCTTCAAGAACTTCATAAAGAACAGTCCCTGCAATAAGTTGATAAGCTCTAGATTTTACAATACCGAATGTTTCGTCGACATAAACATCCCATCTCTTGTTAGGATCTTCAATTTGATGAAGTTTCTTTTCTTGGATTTCTCGTAAAGCTTTTCCAATGATAGTAAAACTCTGAGAGTGTTCTATGACGATATTCTCTAATTCTGCGCGTTTTGCTATTTGTTCTTCTCGCTCTTCTATAGAATCTACTTGATCTGCTTTAAGTGTCTCAACGCTTGCTACTGTATCTGTTGATTCTGTCGTTTTTTTATCTGATTTACTTACCTCGGTTCCCTCGCTCTGAGCGGTTACATCGATCGCGTCTTGGGTAGTAGTTTGCTCTTTCTTCAATGGCTCCTGAGATTTTTTTGCCGTACTTCGACGTTGTGTTTTTCTTCCTGTTACTGCCATTCCTCTGACTCCTGCGACATTTTTCCAATTTTAGCATTGGAAGAACAAAACACAGAAGACTGTACAAAAACTAATTAAGTGGAGGATTTTCTAGGTTTTTTTTCTCGGTAAACTCTTCTTCAGACCAACTCGCAAAGCCGAAATTATTGCCCTGATTGAACAACACTTACAGGGCAACCGTTTGCAGAAGTTAGGGTATAGTTTGCCTAAACTAAGTTGAGTTTTT
Organism: Crocosphaera chwakensis CCY0110; assembly: GCF_000169335.1. GTDB lineage: Bacteria > Cyanobacteriota > Cyanobacteriia > Cyanobacteriales > Microcystaceae > Crocosphaera > Crocosphaera chwakensis. The sequence continues at coordinate 27,992 of NZ_AAXW01000052.1, read as the reverse complement.
AAGATGACCGAAGTTTCTGCCTCCCAGTCCAAGGCTGATACTATGCCTAATTTTGAGATAATATAAAATTAAGTTGGGCGGAGAAACAGCTATGATTTCAGCATCGAATGAGCAATCCTCAATTATTCGTACTGAGCGTGGACTAACGATTACAGGTACACGCATCACTCTTTATGATGTAATGGATTACCTGAAAGCTCAGTATCCACCAAAGTTAATCCGTGAAAAACTCGGTCTCAACAATGAGCAAATTTGTTCAGCTTTAGCCTACATTGAAACTCATCGTACTGAAGTTGAAGCAGAATACCAAGAATGTCTGCAAACAGCAGCAGAAATTCGTCAATATTGGGAAGAACGCAATCGGGAAGGATTTGCCAAGATAGCCTCGATGCCCCCCAAGCCAGGTCAGGAAGACCTTCGTGCCAAACTCCAAGCATGGAAAACCCGCATTGAAGCCCAGTCATGAACTTCCTGATTGACTATAGATTCAGCAGCATAAGGTGAGTTCTCATGTTACAAGCTCCTTCTAAAACCAAACCACTCTTACTCCAACTCCCCGATGAAATTGCTCTAACAGTGACTTCAGAACAGTTTGCTGCTTTAGCTGCTGCTAATCGAGACCTTAGACTTGAACGTACAGCAACTGGACAATTAATTGTGAATCCGCCAACTGGCAGTGAATCAGGTAAACGAAATCTGAGCATCAGTGGTCAACTTAATAATTGGTTTGAATCAAACGATAACCTCGGTGAAGCCTTTGACTCATCAACGGGATTTGAGTTACCGAATGGCGCTAATCGCTCACCCGATGCCTCCTGGGTGCGTAAGGAGCGGTGGGAAGCCCTGACACCTGAGCAGAGAAAAGGGTTTGCACCTCTTTGTCCTGATTTTGTCGTGGAATTACGTTCGGAAACGGATAGCCTTAAAAAACTTCGTGAGAAAATGCACGAATATATGGACAACGGCGCACAATTAGGATGGTTGATTGACCCTCAGAATAAGCGAGTGGAAATTTATCGTTCGGGTAAGGAAGTTGAGGTTTTAGACATCCCAGCACGTTATCGGGTGAAGCGGTTTTACTGGATTTAGGCTTACGTTGAAACGCATTTGGGCTTAGCGATCGCACGTTAAGTTTTCTCAAAACAAGGAAAAGGGATGAACCGATGGAAAAGCTTACCATAACCCAACCTGACGATTGGCATTTGCATGTCCGAGATGGTGCCATGCTCAAAGCCGTATTGCCCCACACGGTGCGTCAATTTCCTCGCGCCATCATTATGCCGAATTTAAAGCCCCCGATTCGCTCTGTAGAAGAAGCAGCAGCCTATCGAGATCGCATCATCGCTGCTATTCCGACTGACCAACGGTTTGAGCCTCTGATGACTCTTTACCTCACTGACAACACCAGTCCCGATGAGATTATCGGAGCTTCTAAATCTCAGTTTGTCAAAGCAGTTAAGTATTATCCTGCTGGGGCAACCACTAATTCAGATTTCGGCGTGACGGATATTCGTCGGTGCGATCGCGTCTTTGAAGCGATGGAGGAGGTAGATATACCGCTATTGGTACACGGGGAAGTGACGGATAAAAAAGTAGATGTGTTTGATCGCGAGAAAGTCTTTATTGAAAAATATTTGCTTCCTCTCAAACAACGATTTGCCAAACTGCGGATAGTGTTTGAACACATCACCACTTCAGATGCGGTGAATTTTGTACTGAAGGCTGAAAACGTCGCTGCCACCATCACGCCACAACATTTATTGTTTAACCGCAATGCCCTCTTTCAAGGCGGCCTTCGCCCCCATTTTTATTGTCTACCCATTTTGAAAGGGGAAGAGCATCGTCAGGCTATTGTCCAAGCGGCTACATCGGGTAATCCTAAGTTTTTTCTGGGTACTGACAGTGCTCCCCATACTCGCAATAACAAAGAAAGTTCCTGTGGCTGTGCAGGATGCTATTCGGCTCTACACGCACTAGCATTATATGCAGAAGCGTTTGAGCGTGCTGATGCTCTCGATAAGCTTGAAGCTTTTGCCAGCTTCTATGGACCAGATTTTTACCGACTCCCACGCAATACCGAACAGATAACCCTGGTCAAATCGACCTGGCGTATTCCTGATGAAATCTCACTCATTGACTCTGGAGTCGTTCCCCTCTGGGCAGGCCATGAGATAATGTGGCAAATTCAATAGAAGCAAAACAATATGAGCAAATCTCTCCCTAAAATGACCAGTGACCAAGATGTTGAAAAGCTTCTTGCAGAAGACTTAACAGACTTTCTCACTCCAGAGAATTTTAAGGAAAACTTTACGCCGATTACCTTTGAGTTTGCTCCCAAAGATGTGACCATCAGCTTAAGGCTCTCAAAAGACTTACTCGAGTAGAAAGAGAATAAAGTCGTTATCAAAGAGATAGTATTTTCCGTGATAAGTCAGTTGAGCTTGCATCACTGGGAATCCTCCGATAATTATGTCTATTAAACCTCCGCTAGCATAGGCCCAGACTAGGTTCAACTCACCCGCAGCAACTACTATTTTGATTATACAAAACAGCAACTGCTGCGGATCTAGTAAAAAAAAGGCAATCCCCAAAATAAGATTGCTATGGAAGAAGACTTAAGATTCATATCCACTCTGCACTAGCAGTTCTACAGTCGAGAAAGCATTACGTCATACCAAAAACCCCATCTAGTAACTGATATTGCCAATCATCTTGTAAGTCTTTACTGATGGAGCTTTGAGCCACCCGCAGCACCACCAATATTGGTTATAGAAAACAGCAACTGCTGCGGAATGAATAGTTACCATCGCTGCCTATTATCGGCTATAATAATACTATGTATTAACTTGTATTATCTTAAAATTTCCCATGACAACAACAAGTTTTCGGTTAGACGAAGAGCTAAGTCCGAAGTTAGAAGAGATAGCCAAATCGTTGAACCGTTCCAAGAGTTGGATTATCAATGATGCCCTTCGGCTATACCTGGCCAGAGAAGAGACAAAACAAAGAATGCTCAAAGAGACCGAAGAGGCAATCGCTGACATTGAAGCTGGACGGCTGGTATCAGGCGAAGAAGTCATGCAATGGCTTGAAACCTGGGGGACTGGCTCATAGAACAAGTCTTCTTAGCAATGCCGACGCTTCTTTTCACCCAAAGTGCGGTCAGTGACCTCAAACGCCTCGAAGCATTCATCGCTGAACATAACCCTGATGCCGCACAGAGAACGAGTCTCCGCGTTCGACAGGCGGTAGGAAAACTTGTGCTTTTCCCTGAAATCGGTCGCCCCGTAGCAGAGCTAGAGAATGTTCGAGAACTCTTAGCTGGTAATTATGTGGTGCGATACACCCACTCAGAAGAACAAGCTCAGGTCATTATTCTTCGCGTTTGGCATGGTAAAGAATATCGATGAATAACAAGGCTTTCTCCTTGACTATACAAGGCTTTGAAGTATCCGCAGCAACATCAATAATTCTTATAAAAAATAGAAGTTGCTGCGGATAGCAAAGAAAAAAAGGCAACCCAAAAAGTTGCCAATAAAAACGCAGTTCTATGAAGCCAAGTAGGGGCTTTCAGATAATATCTGCGCTAGCAGCAGATTTCTTTCTTTTTCGACTCTGGCTTAAAAAAGGAGAGTTATTGCAAGAACTACTCAGAGCAATGTGCTGACAATTAGGAATTAACAAAGATGATCTTTAGGAGAACGCAGGTGGACTTTATTTTTCCTTATACTATTGCTAAAGAAGGCGGTGAACTTCAGTGCGTCAGTCCCTAGTCTCAGCGTAGCGGACTAGGGAAGGAAAGCACGACAATTTGAGGACTCAATGTCCGAAAAATTGTCAAATTAACTTTTCGGAGCATCTTGGTTCTTGATATATTCTTTTAACTTTTCAATAGGTGCGCCACCAGAAGAAGTGACATAATAAGACTTAGACCAAAAAGAAACTTTGTCTTTATAAAACTTAGTTACTTGTTCAGGAAAGTCTTTTTTCATGACTCTAGCTGTCGAACTTTTAAGACACCCTGCAACTGTAGAAATAGAGTTTTTAGGATGGAAATCTAATAAGATATGGACATGATCCATTTCACCCGAAAACTCTAGTAACTCACAATCCATTTTGCGAGATACTTGCCAAATCATTTCTCTTAATCGCTCTAGCATTAGGGCGGTTATTACTTTGCGTCTATAGTGAGTAACAAAAACAAAGTGTAACCGCACACTAAAAACACTATGTGACCCTTTTCTTGGTTTCATCTTGACACCCTACAGGTAATTAGACTAAAATCATCATATCAGTTCTGTTGAGGTCGGCAACATGGCTACTAAAAGAATCACGTTTAGACTTTACCCAAATAAAGAACAAAATGAGAAACTTCATTATTGGAGACGTTTACACAAAGATTTATACAATGCTTGTGTAGTTAATCGAAAAACTCAATACAAAAAGTTTGGTAAATCCATTAATTACTTTGACCAACAAAACTCATTACCTGAGTTTAAAAAAGATTGGCCAGAATACAAAGACCTTGGTAGCCATGCCCTTCAAGCAACTGTAAAACGGGTTGATTTTGCTTTCCAACGTTTTTTCAAGATTAAATCAGGTTATCCGAAACTAAAGTCTTCAAGAAGATATAAAGGGTGGACTTATCCTGATAAAGCTGGTTGGAAAATAGACAGTAATGGACATCATGGAAAGTTGACACTTTCTAATTTTGGAACAATAAAGATGAGGGGTAAAGCAAGAGATTGGGGAACACCAAATACTTGCACTATCATCTTTAAACAAGGAAAATGGTACGCTTCTGTTACTGTTAGTTGTGATCCAAAACGAGAAACAGGTAAAGAGGCTTGTGGTATCGATTTTGGGACTCATCATGCACTTGCTTTTGACGATGGCACTGTTATTGATAATCCTAGATTTCTCAAACAATCACAGGATAAAATCAACAAAACAGCAAAGAAATCTAGAAAGAAACGTGCAGGAAAAAAGGGAGTAAAAGGGTCTAGAAGATGGAAAAAAGCTGTTAGAAAAATCGGTAAGATTCAATCTTTAGTTGGTCGTCAAAGACAAAACTGGCATCATCAAGTTTCCACACAAATAGTTAGCTGTAATAGCTTGGTGGCAACTGAGAAATTAAACCTAAAAGGAATGACCAAAAAAGCTAAAAGAGGTAGCAAAAGAAAACGTCAAAAGACTGGATTAAATCGGTCAATTCTTGACGTTGGAATTGGTAACTTAAAATCATTAATAAAAAGCAAAGTTACCGAAGCAGGTGGGTTTTACATTGAGGTTCCTACTCGAAAAGTTAAGCCATCTCAGACTTGTCCTAATTGTGGTCATCAAAAGAAAAAGACATTAGCAGAACGCCAGCACAACTGCGAAAAGTGCCTTTATAGTTGCGACAGAGATGTTGCATCAGCCCAGGTGTGTTTAAACTGGGCAAGGGGGCAGGAACTGTCCTCTTTAGACGTAGAGTCGCCTAGCTCTACTTTATGCGGAAGCATGAGGCAACTAGGGGCGAAAAAGCACAACAATGCAAAGAAGCGTCAGAAACATCTAGCTCAACAAAGTGGCTAGATGTAGTTCATTTTCTAATCACCTTTCCGGATATTCCGGAAGCCCTCACTTCAACCCACACCAGTGCTGATATCAATGCCACTGGTTATGATTGTCTGATTGCTGCTTTGGGAGGATACATCGACGATAGGCGGGACATCCCAGAGCCTTCTGCAAGGTCAAGTACACAAGAAATCGTGGTAATTCCACAGCTAATGGCTGCTAAACTTTCTCTCTATATTGCGATGAGGCGCGAGGGGATGACTAATGTAGACCTAGCACAGCGCCTAAACGTCGATGAGAAAATCGTTCGGCGAATGCTTGACTTGGACTATTCTACAAAAATCCAGAGTATTAGCAATGCCCTGCAAAATGTTTTCTGGTGAATCCTATCAGCTAAGAACTTCACTTGAAATTTCTTCTGGTGATTCGGCAAAAATTTGAGTATCAGTTTTTGAGTCAATCAAAACAGAATAAGTAAGGAAATTTCCTTGCTTATTTCCTATCCGCGGCCTCTATCCCTTTGAGCATTGGCTTTTATTTTTTCTTTGATCGATTGAGGCCATTCAAAGGCTTTTTCTGATTCTGGAGTGTCAGACCAGCAGTTATCACAAAGTTCATCGCCGTCGCCCCCGTTACAAAATGAGGTCAACCGACCGCAGCCCTCACAAATAAAAGTGTAGCCAGCGTTGCAGCACTTACAGTGGCAATCAATTGGTGGGCATTCAAACACTTCGTTGAGAGCTTGTCGAAGATTATGGAACCTGACTTTATAGCTAGACATAGTTTTAAGGTTTCTGTCCTTATTTGCCTATGTAATCGGCGCTAGCCATACGAAAAAGTCTCAATGTTATTTATTATCTTCTAACTCCCTTAGATTATTGATAATCGACTGCAACTTCATTAAAACCACATTCATTGTTTTATTATTCTCTTGTTGCTGTTCATAACAGTAGTCCTCTAATTCCAGTATCACAGAGAACAAACCTCTTTTCTTAATAAGTTCTCGCAAAGTCTTTCTATCTTGTAGGTCTAGTCTCATAATTTTCCTGTGACTTTCTTGACGAGTAAATATAGTTGCGTTTATCATTTTAGCTGGTCACGGAGAAGCCCCCCTCGTGCGACTCGTTTAGTCCAAAACAATGGATAAAAACCATTGGTGGGACTAGCTTGGAACTGATTTATCAGAACCATGATAACTGAATATTCGTGTAGGTGAGATTGCCTATCGAGTGATTAAAATCACAAAGAAAATAGGTGGTAAATATTAACAAAAACTTAAAACATCAAGCCCTACTCTCTCGGTGTTGGGAGTAAAAGCATAACCCTTGCGGTAGCGAGTGGTCTTCAATCCGCAAAGCAGGGTTAAACGGGGTATTAACTGATAGTCTAATTTGGTTAAACCTCTAGCAAGAGTCTATGGATAGAGCTATAGCTCGAAGTTCCAAAACTATCGTCACTTCTATGTAGCTAAAAAGACTGACAAGCTACAACCAAAACGGTAACAGTGCAAATATATTGTCTCTTAATGGTGGGTTAAGGGACACAACACTAATAGCACTCGGTAGAAAGGAAAAAGTCAAAATCATCGTTACTTTAAAGTAGCCAAATAGACTGAATAAGGCTACAGACAAAATGTCACAAGAGAAAATGATTATCATTCAATTACCTAGTGGATGAAACAACACTAATCTCTCTCGGTGAAGAGACACATCCTAAAGACTCATATCAACGAATATTCGGAACGAGGAAACCCTCCTATAACTCTCAGAAATGGTCGAAATCTCTGAGTAATCAACCAAGACGTAACATCTTCCAATTACGGAAGGTTATAGGAGGAATAGGATTCAGTAAAAAGCAAACGCCTTAACTCGAAACGACGAGGATTGCTTTACCGAAACAAAGGTAAAGAAGGGTAATGCCAAGGATAAGCTGACGTACTGACTGTTTATAGGAAGATAGCTGAGTTAGTAGAGGCTAATATGTCTAAAACTGATTTGAAACCAAATACAGTGGAATGGAACCAGATAAATTGGCGTAAAGTCGAAAAAGCTGTGTTTAAGCTTCAGAAGCGAATCTATCAAGCCAGTGTCAATGGCGATATTAAGAAAGTTAGGAAACTCCAGAAAACACTCCTGAATTCCTATTACGCTAGATTATTAGCGGTCAGAAAAGTAACCCAAGAAAACAAGGGCAAAAAGACAGCCGGTGTCGATGGAGTTAAATCACTAACACCAAAACAACGACTAATTTTAGCCCAAAACCTAAAGTTAGGGAGCAAAACCAAACCCGTTCGCAGGGTATGGATACCCAAAGCTAACGGTAAACAAAGACCCTTGGGAATACCAGTCATGCAAGATAGAGCAAAACAAGCCCTAGTCAAGTCAGCATTAGAACCCGAATGGGAAGCAAGGTTTGAAGAAAATTCTTATGGATTCAGACCTGGAAGATGCTGTCACGATGCAGTTGAGGCGATTTTTAATCAAATCAGATATAAGGCAAAATATGTTCTAGATGCTGACATAAGTAAATGCTTTGACCGCATAAATCACTCAGAACTCCTTGAGAAAATAAATACATTTCCGACATTAAGGAAACAATTAAGAGCATGGCTAAAAGTAGGGATTTTAGACCAAGGAAATACCATATTTCCAGAAGAAGGAACTCCACAAGGTGGAATTTGTTCACCACTATTAGCCAACATCGCTCTACACGGAATGGAAGAAAGGATTAAAGAATATGCTGCAACCTGGAAAGGGGACACTAGACAAAATAAAAAGTCTATTTCCCTAATTAGATATGCAGATGATTTTGTCATAATCCATGAAAACCTGAACGTCATCAAATCCTGTCGGGAAATAATTCAGAATTGGCTACAACCTATAGGATTGGAATTAAACCAAGAAAAAACCAAAATATTACATACCTTGAAAGAACATCAAGGAATTAAACCAGGGGTCAACTTCTTAGGTTTTAATATCAGACAATTCAAAATAGGAAAACACCAATCTGGAAAAAATACACATGGAGAAAAATTAGGGTTCAAAACAATCATCAAACCGAGTAATGAAAAGGTAAAAGAACACTACAACAAAATAGCTCGAACAGTAGATAAACACAAAGCATCACCTCAAAGGGTACTTATAACTGAATTAGCACCAATAATAAGGGGATGGTCAAACTACTACCGAGCAGTATGTAGTAAAACAACCTATTCCAAACTTGACCATTTACTATGGTTAAAACTCTTCAGATGGGCGTTAAGAAGACATCCCCAAAAATCCAAACACTGGGTGGTCAATAAATACTGGATGAGTATAAAAGGAGACAATTGGACATTCGGATGTAAATACAACAACAAACTTTACACCCTTCAAAGATACAACCAAACAGAAGTAATTAGACACACCAAAGTAAAAGGCAAATCCAGCCCATACGATGGAAACACTAACTACTGGGCATCTAGAAGAGGTAAACATCCAGAATTGAAAAAATCAGTTGCAACATTACTCAAAAAGCAAAAAGGGAAATGTAATCACTGTGGATTAACTTTCATGCTTGGGGATTTAATCGAAACCGACCACATAACACCCCTAAAAGCGGGGGGTAATAACCATAAAGATAATCTCCAAGTATTACATATACATTGCCATGACATAAAAACCAGGAAGGATTTAAGAGACATTAAGTCCTATAAGAGCCAAAAAATATGGGATAAAACCCAGAAAGAATTCAATTCTCATTTTGAATTATTCAAATGGGAATGGAAGAATGGCCTACCTACACTGGTAAATGGTACTCGTAACAAGAGCCTATACACAGAGGAGCCGGATGAGGCGAAAGTCTCACGTCCGGTTTTGAAGACGAGTCGGGCTGGTGACAGCCTGGCTTAGTTTAACTCTACCAAAAGTGGAGTCGATCTGGTTGGTTCAATATCTACTATATCTACAATTCCATTAAACCTCCCGTTTTTCTGACAGAAGTTACCGTTGAGGGGTTTCTGATGGAACTAAAACTCTAAATCGGTTTCGGCGACACAGATATTTTTAATCGTAATCCCTTCTCTGAGCAAACTTTGCACGTCACTGAGTACATTCTCCTCAGAATTTGGCGTTGTCAAAAACTCTATTGCCCTTGCTTGGTGTCCCGCAGCTTCTACCACGGCTAAATATTTTATTGGTGGTCGATTGCGAATAACTGCCATTATTTTTATTGATTAGTTTGGGTCACTTAATCCCGCGCTAGCGGAAATTAGATCCGCAGCACCGTCTATTCTTTATAAGAAAAATAGCTGTTGCTGCGGATACCTTAAACCCTTATCCAGTAATCATTACAGTCGTTTTAAAGACTTCACTTACTTCTGGCATTTATAACCCCGTACAATTTCTGATTCGTCTCTTAATCAGCGCTTCCAATCCTTCTCGATCCCTTAAGCTTAATGAAGTTTCTGGTCTATCCATCAAATCCGCTAATTCTCCGTTAACGGCGGTGGACAATTCATTGATAATCTCGTTGGAAGTTTGCTCGCTTAGTCCACGCTCAGCGCAGTATTTTTCGATATATTCTTTGATCAGCATCGGTGTAGTCCTAAAAGCATTTTTCTCTGATAGAGCCGCTATGCCAACCTCGATACGTCTACGGTTCGTAGACCTCAGCAAAAAAAAAACAGCAACTTTTCGGGTTGCTGCTGTTCCCTTAAGCTTTAATGTCGGTTCCTCCCAAGCAATCGGGTCGATATTTTTCGACAAATTTAATAACTAAGTTTCGATGGCAGAAGTCTCCTGCTTTTTCCCAACAACACAAAGTTAAGTCTTCTTCGGGATCTAATCCGTCAAGCCAAACTTTTATGTTGGGCCACACTTTGCGTAGTTGATCACGATATCTCTTGATGTAGCCGTCTCGGTCAATTTTCCCCGATTTAATGTCGTTGAGAATTGCTCGGTCAGGGGCAAACATCCATAGCTTACTGTCGAAGTTTATTTTCTTCGGTTCGCTACGAGAAATGCTGATAACTTTGCCGTGGTAGTTTTCGGGTTGGAAATAACTTGCGGTGTAGATCATAGGTGTTTCATTGTAAATTTCTAAAGTGTTCCGCGCTAGCGCTCACGTCTTTGGAGTTGTTTCGTTCGCTGCTTATCAGCACGCTCAAACGCTCCGTAATTTTCTGGCAGCGATTCATACGTCAGAATTAACCCTCGCGATTCCCATTCTTCAATTTGCTGATTAAACCAGATGGTTGATGGAATAAGGTCATGGGAATCTCTACGACCATTATTATGTGATAAATGTACGGCGATCGCTTGAGGCAATAAATACTCTGTCCACTCTTGGACTAAAGCACTACGCCCTTTCGCCCAGATATTCACATGAGAAATATCAAGTAACAACGGAATATCTTTGATATCTCCGTGTGCTTTACTGAAATCTTCTTCAGAGAACCAGTAGGCGTCGTTAGGCATCACTTCTAGGCAAACAGGAATGCCTAGTGATTCTTCTAAGTCTTCTCGATTACGCTTAAGTTCATCGAATGTGATTTCCTTTTTCATAGGAGGATGGATGGAAATCATCTTGACATTGCGATCGCTTAAACGATGTCGATATTCTTCCCAAGTTTCAGGATGGGCCAAGGAGAATGACAACTTGTACAGCCCATCGAACAAACACTGGTGATGTATAACCAGTGGAATCTCTTTAGGGATCTTCGACAAGTCACAGCGACTCCCCACAGCGAATTCCAAGAAGTCTAGTTCAAGTGGTTTCTTGAGGTTTTCAAATATACTAAGGCAATCTTCTAATGGACGCGCACCAATGGCAGTTACACTGAGTCCTTTCATGATGCGCCTCCTGCGGATGCAATAACTTGGCTAATTTCGGCGATGAGATTGTCGAGTTCTTTTTGAGGATTTTCAGGACGGGTAAACGTTTGAAGCATTGATTCAGGATCGACAATCGGCTGAATGCCATCAAAGATCATTTCTTTCCAGTCTTCCGGTTCTTCATCGAAGATATCGTCGGGGTCTAACCTTTCGTGTAAATCTTCCTTGGCTTCCTCATTGATAAATTCGATCTGGTTGAGGAAGATATATCGAAAATAACTACCGTTGTCGTCGTATTCGTAGTTATCCTCGAAGGTGAGACTCTTAATTTCAGGATATTGAATCCAAATGTGCAAAAGGAACCGCTTGGTTTCGGTTCTTTTCAGGATTACTTCTACTTTTTCAATAGCAGCGAGTTTCTCGGATGTTGTTTCTGCGGTAAGCATGGTATTTAAACGTGGATGGTCACATTCTCCTGCGCTAGCAGATAAAAAAAGAGGCGTATAGCCTCTACCGTCTTTATTCCTAGCAATTCTCGCCGTTGATGACCTTGGCAATTTCAATCATCATTTCTTTGAGTGTTTGTTCTGGGTTTTCGGTATGGGTCAATTTCTTATCAAGGTAGTTCTCGCTGATTTCTTCAGGAGAGACGCCCCCATCCTCAAATAGTAACTCTTGCCAACCAGACACACTATTTATGTCGTATTGATCTGTTTTATCAAGCTTTTTCTTCAAGTCTTCCATAGCTTGAATTGCTATAAACTCGATATCCTTGAGTTCGATAAAAGTAGTCCATCCGCTTTCGGCGTTTTTGCCCCAAGTCTTTCCCAATGTAATACTTTCTACTTCCGGGTATTTAATCCAGAAATCAAGCAAGAAGCGTTCTGTGCTAGTTTCGCGAAGTTTGTTCTCAATCGAACGGATATATTCTTTTTGTTGTTGACTCACAGATTCATCGTTTTCAGTTTGAGTCTCACTCGGAGAAGGTAACATACGGTCTTCCCAATTATCGGTTTTGCTAGAAAGTAAATCTCCAGCTAAATTGTAGACTTCTTCATTATAATTGCATTGAATTACCTCTTCTTCTTGGTTGTGAGTTATTTTATCAGTAGTTAGATCGAAAATAATAGTCCCGTCTAAACCGGTTCCATTTTCCCATCCGAATCCGAGTAAATGCTCAACAAACGCAATGAGTGTATCTCCTGATTGATCTGCTAATGCCTCTTCGATGGTTTCTTCATCATATCCTGCGAAAAAGGTTTTTAAGGTTGGGGATTCGATAGCGCCATCATCTCCACTACCGAAGTAAGTAATTTCGACGGTTGAAGCTCCGAGAGTTTTCAAAGTATCGAGAGTGGTTTCGAGGTTTTGAAAAGCCATATCTTTTTGGATAAATAGTTTGTCACTTACCAATATGCGCTAGCAAAGTGCTCTTACCAAATGCCTGAAACTCTGGCTATAATTTAGGTATAGGTATCCGCAGCAACAGCTATTTTTCTTATAAGTTACAGTCACTGCTGCGGATCTATATCATTTTTTTCTTCGGATGAGTTGTGAATAGTAATCCCCTCCATGTCGACTTGTATAGAATCGTCGACGTATTCGCCTTGGTCTGGCAGGGGTTCTTTTTCGATAAAGGCGATCGCTTCTTCTAAGTCTCACTTTATTTTATGTTAGCTTAAGCGACACTAAGCAATCTTGTATAACTTGTTTTTGAAAAAAAAAGGGAGTAAAACTCCCAACGACTAGGTAATTGCTCTATCACCATTGGGTGAAAACCTCGATTATCTTTTTTATCATTACTACCGAGGAGAGTCCTAGCATGGTTAAGCCCCCGAAATACAAAGTTTCTCTAAAAGAAGGGCTTTCACCACGAAATTTTAGACACAAACTTTCATCTGGCAAGATAAGGTAATAGTCTAAGAAAAACTGCCTCAATGTTTTCCGAGTATTCGAGTTCGGATTCGCAGTTTTGGAGATTTTGGCATAAATATACTCTATTTGTATATCCAGTGACCTTTTGAGATTCTTGTTTGACAATCTCATTGACTGAGGTATTCTCAAAAAAATCGTTGACCTCTACTTCCAGACCTGCTCCGTCGTATTCTTCGAGAAACTTTAGCAACAAAAGTAAAACTGTCCTTTCTTGGAGTGCCTTCTTTTTTTCAAGGAAGGTTAGCTTCGGCTTAACGTCGCAGTTATTTCCGAATCCGGCTCGTCTGGCCGTGTCTGCAATAAAAATATTGATTATGTGAGTGAGTTTACCCTTCATAATGAATTTTGTACTGAGTTATGTACTCTATGGTACGCGCTAGCGCAGATCATCATTCTATAAAAAAAGGGCAAAAAGCCCTTATTGCATGAATATCTCTAAATTAAGTAACGCTAGCTGACCGCTAAGCGTTTGCCTAAGTCTGCAACTTGCTCGATGACATCGACAAGATCAGGCAACTCACACGGACGTTCGTGCCGCCCGATAAGTTCTTCGGTAGGCGGGGTTGATAAGAGGGCATATTGCCAGAACTTCAGCCACTCTCGATTTTTCTTGTACTGTTCAGCGACAAGCTCAAGGTTCAATCGCTTGATGATTTCAGCATCATCACCTTCCTTGGCGAAGACAATATCCTTCAGGGCAATGGTTCCTGATGTAACGTCATCCCCTTCCTCAATCTCTGCAAACTCTACCAATATTATTTCAGGGAAATTCGACCAAATCCGAGCTAAGATTCTCTCTCGATAACTTTCGCTGAGTAACACTTCGATTTCTCCTAGCATCGTAAGTCTTTCTCCAAGTTTAGGTGTTTCGATTCGAGGTGGTTTTGCTTGGCAACAATTAAGTCTCTCACAAAGTGAATCGATCTCAGATGCAGTCAAAGGCTCAGCTTCCTCAAAATATTCTAATAGTTGCTTCTTTACACTTGGTGTTCTCTGGAACAGTCGGAGTGCCGCTAATATCGTGGCTAATTCTCTGGGATTAAACTGAGGACTGGGAGCATTAGTATTTCTCATGGCGATCGCGATTCCTTGCTCAAAAGACGCGGTGGCGTCCTCGTGTTTGCCTAAGTCATGGTAAAGAACCCCTAAATTGTTATACACTTCTTCGTGGTGGGGATAGAGATCAATTGATTCTTTATAGACTGCGATCGCTTGCTCGATTTTTTCTTCTTCAGCAAGCTTGTTTCCCTTGAGATATAATTCCCAGGCTTTTACTTGATTACTCATGTTTTTTTAAGCGATTAAAGGTCGCTTTAACTGGCGCTAGCCTGAAAAAAAGAGCTAGGTGTCATCCTAGCTCTTTTTTTCTAATTTTCCAGATATTCAGTAAGCTTATCCACTTCTTTAACTGTCAGAGGCTCAATTTCCTCGAAGTGCTCTGAAAACGGTCTAAAGTCTTCCTTTGCTCTTTCCTTTCTAAATAATTCTAAAGAGGCCAGGAGCGTGGCTAACTCTCGTTTTGAGACGTTAAATGTAAATCTGTCTTCGCACATATCTCCACCGGTTTCTTGATAGGATCGCTAACTCTTGCGCTAGCTTAACAAAAAAAAGAGCCAGGTCTAAAACCTAGCTATTGGATCATTAAGCTAATTTTGAGGCAATCAATGCCAATTCAAGAGGAAGTCTCTCGGAACGAGTGCCTCGTTTCAGTCGATGGGTTAGCCCACATAACTCCACAAAGGCGAATTGTAGTTGCTTTGCTGAAAGGTATTCTACGTCTTTAATTAAGTAGAATACTCGTCCGTTATCGGGCAGGTGCAGCAGTTCCTCTGCTATCTTTTCTCTCTTTAACCCCGACTCTAAACCAATGGCGGTAAGCATTAGCTTTTCAATGCGATTTATTAGCGTTGCCAGGATTTGTAAGGGATGAATACCAAGGTTAATTAAACTTTGAGTGCGTTCGTAGACTGTTTCTGGTTCTTCAGTCAAGGCTTTTGCCAGTTGGTAACTGTTTTGTGCATAATCTGGCACTAACGCTGGTAATTCTGTGGCAAGCACCTGATCTTCACCGAAATAGGCTTTGATTAGCTCTAGTTCTCTTTGCATTCTTCCAATATCCGGCCCAACCGCTTCTAATAAATACTGTTTAGCATGGATACTTAGATCAAGTCCCAATTTAAGCGATCGCATCGCTAGTTCGGCTTTGATTTTATCCTCTTGGAATTGGTTTAGCGCGTTGATTCTTTCAACACACTTTTGTTTGTTTAGCCATTTGCCTAGCTTGGTACGACCATCTACAGTAGTTACGTCGAGAATGACAACGTTTTCAATAGTTAGTAACGGCTCTAAGGGCTTAGAGTCCTTGTAAGGGATCTCCTTACCCTCAAATACCATTGCTTTCTTTGAAAACAGCCCTAGACTCAGTGCATCGCTGATAGCGTCTTCGAGGGTAGTGACATTAAATCGTTCGCAGCCTCCTACTTTGATGATTTCTGCAATCTTTTCTGACTTTCGGAAGGCGTCGTCTCCTGCGATGACATAGAGCATATTATTCACCTCCAGCACTAACTAAGGACAACAAAGTAGCTAGAAGCCAGCGACTACTGTTAGAAGAGGTCGCAATGCGTCTTTCAGCTTGGTCTAACTTTTCTAACCCTACTGTTAGCGTGGTTAGGTCGAGTTTCTGACTGAGTGCTTCTAAGTTCTCTGTACCTAAGATTGAGGTTTTAGCAATTTGCTTCGGGTTAGCTCCTAGGACAACTGCCATAACGTCTGTCCAAGCAGTTAACAAGCTATCAAAGACTTTGTTGATATCGAGGGCTGACTCCTCAATCTTTTGACAACAGCGTACCAAATTGTAGCTATCACCTTTGGCTACCGCCGATAGCAAGAATTCAACTTGTGTGGGATTCAGTGCTTTAGTAACCTCATAGACTTTATCGACTTTGAGTGGCTCGTCTCCTTCTTTGTGGCAAAACACCTCAAAGAGAAGTTGAATAGAATCGCGCATCCCCCCTTTAGAACTCCTGGCGATCGCCTGTAAGCAGCTATCATCGATGGAAAACCCTTCATTCTTAGCAATTTCTTCTAATCGCTTGGCTACTTCGCTTTGTGAAATCGGTCTAAAGCGAAGGGGTAAACACCGACTCCTGACCGTTTCTAACATTTTGTGGGGCTCAGTAGTTGCTAGCAAGAACTTCGTATGGTTGTTAGGTTCCTCAAGGGTCTTGAGAAAGGCATTTTGTGCAGAATTGCTAAGTTGATGGGCTTCATCAATGATAAACACACGGGTACGAGCAGAGAACGGAGCATAGCTCGCATCGGCGACGAGCTTTCTGATATCATCTACGCCATTATGAGACGCCGCATCAAGCTCTACGACGTCCAAACTGTTACCGTTCTGTATGGCTTGGCAATTCTTGCACTCACCACAGGGAGTAGTGGTTACACCCTTTTCGCAGTTGAGACTCATGGCAATAATCCGAGCCGTGCTGGTTTTCCCTGTGCCTTTAGGCCCAGATAACAACAAGGCTTGAGGTACGGAATCTTCAGCGATCAATCGGGTCAATACCTTTTGTACTGAATCTTGCCCGGTCAAATCATTGATTGATTGGGGGCGGTATTTTAAGTGCCATGGTTGAAAAGCCTGTTTCGTTTTTACGTTGGGCATAAGACTGACTCCTAATATCTTTATCAAGATGACCAGCCGCTAGGCTCCTGACAGATCAAAAGCTACCCGCAGCAACCACAATTTTGTATAAGAAAAATAGTAACTGCTGCGGAAGGTTATGATCCTTACCCAGTCTGAGATAGAGTTTAATTTATAATGCCCTAAACTTAGTCGGTTTTTCGTGCTTGCTTTCGTCGGAATTTTGCTGAAAAAAAAGGAAGAGGCCAAAGCCTCTCCTTTCTTGTCTAGTCGATGAATTCAACCGCGACATTTCCTCCGGGTTTGATAGTAATTTGAGTGGTTTTCCCGTGTGGTGTTTCCCATGCTAAGAATTTCTGCGCCAACTCTGCGATCTTTTGTTTATTAGCAAAGTCTTCATCATGTAGCACTAGGTTGATTAGTTGATTAATCTCGCTTGAAAACATTTCTCGTTGGGTTTCATAGCTAAATTCGTCTGTACATTCGCTTGTGGTAAAGTAAACATCCATCAAGAGGCAATTAAGTATCTCGGCACTCGTTTGGCTATTTTTGGTTACGAGCAAGCTAACATCCTCAATCCCGCCCCAAATTCCGTCGTCGAGCTCAGAAATGAAAGCAATGTCGGTATGAATTTTCTGGGGTAATGGTTCTTTATCTCCTTCTTTGTCCAAAGTGAAGTAAATGATTCTGATATCATCAGGGCGCTGAAACTTGGTACTTCCCATGCACCGCTCTAAAGGTTCTTTCTCCTCCCCTACTTGGACAATGACAGAAAAGTCTACGATTTTGGTCAACGCTTTGTACCAAGAGTACCCTGAATAATCGGAGTCCGGCTCTAAGAGAGTACCCTTCCCTGATTGGTTCCACGCATGATCGAATACATGGTAATCAGCAAGGTCATAGGTTTCGTCATTAACGTCTACTAATTGACATTGGCTATCGACTTCGACTAATTCTCCATTATTGTCACTGTAATTATCCAGGCATTCTGGAACCCAGGTATATAACTTGGCTTCTGCTTCAGGCAGGTCAACCCCTAACCACTTTGCTTTTTCCCATGACTGATAGGGGAGTCGGTGTGCGCTTAACGTGCGAATATACTCGTAAATAGTGCGTTCACACTCGGTCTGGAGTTCATCTAAGAACTCGTTTTGCACGACTTCTTTACGAGCGGGTAATACGAGCTTTAAATCAGGGCAGTCAACCACCTCGACCCGTGTGGTGAGGTATCTTACTCGGTATATCTCACGGGCTTTACTGAGAAGAATGTGAGTAAATTTGTATTCTACGGTAAGACCATGAAAATTGATTTCTCCGTCATGCCAACAATACGTTTCTTCAACCACACCAATTCTTAGCCCTGACCATTCCTTGATAAACAAAGTGCCTTCTAAAAAATTACCTCGTTTTACCTTGTTTCGTTGGTAATACACAGGTAATGGGTAGTATTTTGTAGCGTTAATGACAACATCTTCAAGGCTTTCGACTTCTTCAGTGTTAAGCACAAAATCAATTCTTGTTCCGTTACTAAATTCAGTCTCTTCGATTGCTACTGGAATTTTCCCGGTAAAAGCTTCTGAACTTACTTCTACTCTTTTACCACTAGACTCAATTCGGCATCCTCGGTTTGCTAACGAGAATAGTCCACACCCGGCTGGATTTTCTGATTCTTGGATGCTAGAGTCCCAATCACTTCCTCCGAGAGCTATTCTGACATCATCTTTGAAGATTCCTTCTCCATCGTCCATGACAGAACAAAAGCACATATCGTCTTCGGTGTAGGTTCTAATCCACACACAGGTGGCTCCTGATCTGCGGGAGTTTTGTAGAAGTTCGTTAAGAATATCGCTCAATCCTGAATTGAAGAAGTGTTTTGCTTTTTCTAGAACTTGGCTATCGATGGTGACTTTAAAGGTTTGCATGAAATGCCCTCACGTAATTTTTTCTCAAATTACATTTGCGCTAGCAAAAAAAAGGTGATGAAACATTAAGGCGTATTACTCTCTATTATTTACGGGGTAAGGGATCTAGCTTCCGCAGCAAGTTCTATTTTTGTTATATAAAATAGTCCTTGCTGCGGAAACTTTGTCAGGCGATCGCATCGATAAGTGTTTTGTCCTCGCTCAGTTCCCAGACAGAATCGGTTAGCCAGTCATAGTCACTATCTGTTGGGTTCCCGTCTCTTTGTTCACTGATAAAAATCTGCAATTCGGTACTTTCTATTACCGTTTCTAATGCTTCTTCATCCCCTCTTGTAAAAGGTGATACTAATTCAGGATGGTTTGCTAGGTAATCGACTACGTGTTCTCTTAGATATTCCATCGGTTTGCTCCTTTAGGCTTACTTTTCACTTTGGTTGGCGCTAGCTTGTCGTTTCTTGGCTACTTTTTCGCATTATGAATTTAACTGTTTAGTATTTGATTCATTGTCAGGTGGGCTAGTCTTGCTAGAAAGCAGCCTACCCCGATAAATCCTACAAAAAAGACAAACTCATTAATAAAGTCACTAAGACTCGGTGGGTTTCCATACTTGATTTCGTAGTTAAGTAGCCAAGTAAATAAAACCAAGCTGATGATGCTACTGAATCCAAGACCTAATACAAAGGCTTCGGATGGAAGATTAAGACATATTTTGGTAATCTCTTTCATTTCGTGGAATCCTCTTCGATGAGTCGTATCAGAGGCAGATATTCAATGGAGTTTTCTTTGACAAACTCATCGTGATACTTAAGGTCTCGGAAATAGAGTAACTCAAGCCCTGCCTTGAACCCTATCCAACCATCTCTTATGTCGAGAGTCGGATTTGCATCTTGCTCATCGCAAAGCTCATCAAACAGCGTCATAGCTTCTTCTACGTGGTCGATTATTTTTGCTGCTATGTCTTTCAGGGTCATTTTTACGCGATCGCGGGTTCGTTTCCTTGCTTCTAGCCAGTAAATTGAGGACCACGTATCGTTAAAGACCTCTGCTAATTTAGCAGCCATTTGCAACTCTAACAGAATAGAAGCAGCAATCTCGTTTCCCTCGTAGATTTCATTTAATCTATCCATGGCGACTTCAAGACAAGCTTTCTGGACAATGAGCCGCCCCACGGGAATTTTGTCTGATAATTCTCTAGTTTTTGGCATTTTGATTCTTTCTAACAATCAGACCAACCAACGCTAGTGGTAGAACAACATGACTAAAACTTTCTCGAAAAGGATTGGCGTTATAAGTGAATCTGTTATTGATCTTCTTATCGCTAAAGCAAATGAGAGTCTTGAAGTAGTCGCATTCTAAACCAGTCTACGATTCGTAGACGGAGAAAGTTATCACCTAAGTTATATCAGCTTCGATTCCGTAACTGATAAACGTTCGATAGTTCCGCAGCAGGGTCTATTATTTATAAGAAAAATAGACAGTGCTGCGGAAGCCCCAAAGAGAGTAATACCGATATTTTTGGCATTATCGGCAATCGAATATCTTTGCTAAAAATATAGAGTTACCCATAACGTTGTAGGTAACTCTGTAGCTAATGGATTTTGTAACTGATATCCGCAACAACGTCAGTATTCTATAAGAAAAATAGAGGTTGCTGCGGAGGTCTAAAAGTCTGTTGCTAAGAGGGTTTGCAAAGAATTACGCGGTATACTTGCTGCCCAACTCGTTGAGTCCACCGTCAATGCCTTGGGCAAGTGCCTTGATTGCCCATCCAGTGTCTGTGCGATAAATCTCAGCTAAGATTACAGAGGTTTCTAAGGAGAACTCATCGTCCAAATCATAACGTAAGACTTCTTCTTTGGAACTCACATCGACTACTCTTAAGAAAGCATTTTCGACCATGCCAAAATTATGATTTCGTTCTTGAGCCCGATGGATAGTTACCGTGATAACCAGCTTATGAATATTATCAGGGACTTTTCGGAGATCGAACAAGATAACTTCGTCGTCTCCTCCGCCGAATCCCGTTAAGTTGTCCCCCATGTGTTCAA
Source organism: Crocosphaera chwakensis CCY0110 (assembly GCF_000169335.1). Classification (GTDB taxonomy): domain Bacteria; phylum Cyanobacteriota; class Cyanobacteriia; order Cyanobacteriales; family Microcystaceae; genus Crocosphaera; species Crocosphaera chwakensis. The sequence goes on along the minus strand of NZ_AAXW01000052.1, from coordinate 7,066 downwards.
TCGAAGTCTTACTATCAGGGGATTTCAGATTATTGTAATAAACCACGTGATGTTTATCAGGTAACTTTTCAGACTTATTCAGCATAAAGACGGATGCGTCTAAATCGAAGTCATCTTCTGTGGTATCGGGGTTATCGTCTTTGTTGACATCCCAACCCATTCCTAACATGGCGGCAACCAGTTCAGGTAATGCTTTTTCTAAGTCGAGTTCGATTCCTTTGGTTAATTCGATCACGATTATGTAACCTCGGTTTGATTAATGGTCAAATTACCCACGCGCTAGCGTCATTAGTTCTAGCTATTTATATTAATACAAATAGCTAGAACTAGAGACTATTATTAGGTCATTTTCCTAGCGACTGCTTCCTCGATTGATTCTCTACTAGCATCTTCTCTAGCCTCATTCAGTAATTCAGTCGCGGCTTTGATTTGTCTCTTGATGGCCAGGAGTCTGTTTCTTTTTTCTATACCGGCTCTGCCTTTGATATTTCGCTGATCGTCGTCTTTGGAAAGATGAATAACCTTTACTTTATTGCGCTTAATTTGCGGCTCGAAAATAGCATCCTTTGCGGTTAGCTTATTGTATTCGTAACACCCATAAGGGCGTTTTACGGTGTACCGATGCGCTTCTACTCCGACAGGAGCGATGTATCCTTCATCTAGTTCATTGATCGTTGATTCTAGCAAAGAAATTGCTGTTTGAAGTTCGGCTAAAGTGTCTGTTACTCCTAAACTTTCAGGAGTTTGGGCATCCCCTCTGCTAAGAAGAAGGGACGAAGCTGCTTGTTCTTGATTAACCCGAATTCTTTCTACAATGCGGCGATTATTCTCTAATCGAGCCTGATAGAGTTCGATTTCTTCTTCTTCGGTTAATTTTGTGATTATTCCGCAGACATCTTTGTTAGGGCAATCTTCTGGCTTTAAATCCCATTGCATCATCATTGAACCGCAGTTAAAGCCGTAGGCGCATTGTTTTATAGGCATGATACTTAGTTCTAGCTATTTTACTATTATTATATAGCTAGAACTAGGAATAAAAACACAACAACAGGGTGCCGACCATACCAGAGGGATTGTCACTAAGCTTTTTGATTATAAAGTTTATCAGCGAGTACATCCTTATATTTAATGGCCCTCCAATGTAAGCCACTGTCTCGAATCTTTGCCAATACGGTGTCTAATTCCTCGTTTTCGTCGACGAATAAAATAGCGTGAGAAGCGTATTCGATGACTTCTTCAATAACGATATTTTTGGCGTTTTCGCCGTGATTGAGTAAGTTGGGCACAAATCGGCGTGTGAGTATTTCTCGTTTCCGAGCATAAAGATCAATAATCCGATTCAGAGATTTGGAGTGGAGGGAAACCAATTCGATGTCGGTGTAGTTTTGAAGAATTTTATCTAGTGATCGCTCTAATAAATAATAATCTCCAAATCCATCACTTGCAGCAATAACAACTTTTAACATCATTTGTTACTCTTAATTTTTTGCTAATAAGCGCTAGCTACGAATTTCAAGATTTAAAGTTTTTAAGAATCGCTTTGTTAATAGTTTCCAATCCACTTTTGATAAAGCCAATTGTACTAAAGGGTCGATGAATTCAGCTGATTCATAAGGTGTTATTATTTCTGGAGATAGATCATATTTGTACTTGACGTAATTACAATCAGAAGAAGTTTCTTTTGATCTTTCTCCTTTTTAACTATTTGCTTTAGCGATAGTTTCCATTCATACGCTGTTTCTTTAGTGGGATACTCCCCCACTAATTTTATTAACTTTTTCTTAGTTTTATCTTTTAAGTCTGTTTGTACTCTGTTTCCAAGTAACATAATCGCTTGTTCTAATTCTTTTCTAAAATTAGGTATAGTCGGAGGCAAGTTTAAGCTATTTTCTTGTTTATTCATTATTTTCATGTAGATGTAAAGTAAAATTTAATAGTATTTTCAGTTTTATTTTGATGTTTCTATTTTTATGGATTTATTAGTATCTTTTTCTATACACAAATTCTTTTACTATTCAAAATGTTAACAAACTTTTGAATATTTTAACTATACTTTTTGATAGATTATATATTAATATTTAAACTATTTGTAAGGGTTATATAGAAAAAATTCAAAAAACATTTTCTTTTGCTTAATTGGTTTATTGATCATATCAATCTGATTATTTTTGAATAAAGTTAGGTTAAAACTTTTACTCCTAGACCTCTAAAAAATGATTTTGGAACTTTGACTACTATTAATTTAGATAATGGTGATTTAATTAATATTTATTATCCACTTGCTGAAAGCTTTTTTTCTAACTTTTCTTTTAAAACTTGGGTAATAGTATCCTGTGGCTCCTGCTTGGACTGTTTTGCAGAAGCCTTGTCTTTCGATTGTTTTGTCATAGTTGCGTCTTTTAGCTAAGTTCGTCGAGTAGATTACTCTGTTGCCCTTCGATGACATCTAACCCATCGTTAACGGCTTTTTCGACAGCTTGCAGGGCATCACGAGATATCTCGACTACTTTCTGCCAGCCTTGGTTAATGCCTTGCAACAGACGGACTTTTAGGTGAGGACGGTTTTTATTGCCTGATTGGGGATCTAAGTAGACTAAAGTTCCGGGTTGTATTTCCACTCCATCGACTTTTCTCTGTGGGCCTACATATTTGTAGACCTCCTGATTAACTTCAGTGGCAGCGATCGCATCGATTTGACGTTGCTTATCAGAGTCCATGTCCGTGTACGCGGCTTTTGCTTGTTCTGGGTGTTGCTTTTGTACCTGTTTGAGTTGGACCCAACTTTGACAAGCTAATAGCAGGGATTTTAGTTCATCGAGTGTCGGTGGTGCCGTTTCAGTGGCTTTATCCAAGGCAGCGATAAAGCGATCGCCATAATCAGGACAAATGGCTCTTAAGGTTTCATCATGAAGATCAGTTTTTGCGCTGACTTCCGACAACAAGGAATCTTGCTCAGATGTCGTATAGTGTCGAGAATTATTTTCTAAATCATCCAGCACCTTTAATAACCACTCGATGTCTGCATTGATATTTGGTGGTTGGTGAGGGGTTTGAGGGGGGTCATCAATGTCTAAAATGCTTGTAGCATCAAGATTCGTATCAGATTTATTGGTGTTTTGGTGATCTTTTATAGGCTCATTTGAACAAGTAGAATTTACGTACTCTTGTTTTTTATTTTCAACATCAATTAGTTCAAAAATCTTGAGGTAAGTCAAGTCATCAACTTCACCAACTTTTTCTTGAAAAGCTGATTGTATATTAGTTACAGAACTTGGTGATGCCCCCAAGTTTTCACCTAACATATTATTTTCACCAAGTTTTTTAGACTCATTTAGACCATTAATAACTAATCGTTCTTGATAGGGTACATAGCGCATTGATTTACCAGATCCTTGTAATTCCCCATAACCACAACTGGCTAACACTTGAAAATACTTATGGCGAATTTTGTCAGTGGCTATTTTTTTGAGAGCATTGAATTTTTGTTTGGCCCAGGATGCACTAACCCCCTTCTTCGTTTGCTGATAAAATTCTCGTGCGCTGGTATGAATCTTGAGCAACATTCCTTCTAACTTGTTATGGGGATCGTTATGGGCCCAAATTAATTTTTGTTGACCTAAATAAAAAGACGTGATTTCGATGGCATCTTTCATGGTTTGACCATTCACTACTAATTTCGGTTTTTCTCCTCTCAGTAGAGAATTAACCAGATGCAACCATAAAGCCACGCGCAAAGTATAAGTCTCAATCTTTGCGTAAACTAAGCTAAACCCAAAGTTAGATTCTCGACGGGTGGCATCGACAAGGGTATGGTTCCATGCTTGGAAAAGTACCTTAGCATCGTAATCTAACAAGTAATCTTGTTTGGGTAATTTTCCCATTTGTTCGTAGAGCGATCGCAAAGCTTTTTGGAACTTTTGAACCCCATCATTTTCAGAGAGTAAATTAAGTAGTCTTGGAGGAGCTTCCCCGATACTGCATAAAAGGAAGCGGGCCATGTACCCTGATTCAACAAACCCCTCATTATTCATTAATTGGGCTAAGGTATCCCATTGAATACTTCCGGTTTTACTGAGAGCGGTTCGTCTGATAAACAATCTAGTATCGCTACGGTCATAACTCACATGGCCGCCATTAAACAGGGCTAGTTCTTGTTCTCTATCATCCCCTTGGCCTTTCTTAAATTGATTAAGACGACGGTAATCACTGGCTAATTCATCGATATACTCCAATAAGCCTCGTTTATTTTCAGCGTGTATGCGAACTTTAGTGGACAAGGTGGTGTCACTGAGAACGTATCGTTTCCTTGTCGGTGCATCCATTTCTCCTGATTTGTCGTGTTCATATATATGTTGTTCTAATTCATATTGTTGGTTCCCGTCCTCTTCTAAATCCAATAGGGGTTGTATAACAATCTGTTGCGGTGGCGTTTTCGCCTGTCCTGAGTGGGCTACATTGCCAGTCCAAAAGATTAACGGTTGCACATAGCCTCCGGAGGGATTAGCTACTATTCTTGAACTGGTTCCTCCACGGGAAGCTACGGCTGGCAACACCGTATTAAATAAATATTCGGGTGCAGTAGGAATGGCATTAGCAGCATCAAGCATTAATGCTGCAAAGTTACTCTCTAAGTATTTGCTAATATCTAATCTTGAGCAATGTAGATTGAGATTGCTTCCTAAAGATGCGATCGCTTCTGCTGTTTCTTCATCGAGTGTTTCTTCTCGTTCGATGGTTCGAGCTAATCGTTCCAATTCACGATAAGCGTAACCGGTTTGGGCCGACAGATTCATTAAGGCTATATGCTGCAAGGAATCTTGAGGAAATTCCGTCAATATCTTTTTGACTGCATCGAGGAGATTGATTTTGGGTTTTTCTTCACTGTCTTTATTGTTCGCTGTCCCCTGTTGTTGAGGGTTGTACTGTGTGTTATTTCTGGGTCTTTGAGGTTGAACTACTTCCTTCCAATACCAACCCCTGATACACGCTTCTATGGCTTCTGGTGGGCAACTAGGGTCACTATTAGTCTTTTGGCACCATTGGTAACGTTCTGCTTCTTCTGATGCCGTCATCCCACTACGTTGACAGAATTCGTTGAATAAGCCCGCCGCCGAATCACTGTAACTTTGCCCGATGGTTTGCAAGTATCCCTCAACCGCAATGAGTTCTAAACCTACATTAATCGCTGTATCGTTTCGTTTACAGCCCTTGGGAACTCCTGTAGCCACCCAGTCCCTAACTTCTTTTCGGCAACATTGCAACAACGGAACGGGTGCTGGTACGGGAATTCTGATCTGGTCAGGATGTCGTGGTAAACTAGACGTGCTTAAATTGTCTGAAACATTGTTGACAAAATCACGGTGGTTGGCTGCTTCTACTAGGGGTAGCCGTTCTTTTTGATCTGGGATGATTTCTCTTAACTCTTCAAAACTATAAGTCTTTGCTGACGCAGAGATGATCTTGGTTTGGTTATAGATAGGGTTGCCATTTTCATCATAGGATATGTGCCACCCCCCAGCTAACCTCATCACTCGCGCAGGGTTTTTAATCGAGCGATCGCCATCGGCATATTCTAAGAGATCCCTTTGCAACTGTGACCATTTCTCTATGGCAACCGGTTCATCAAATACCCAATAGGAGTGGATCGACTTGCCACCTGTATCGACTTGAAATGTTGGTTCGGCGAGTTCCAATGTTTTCCAAAGTTCGCGTTGGATATCTTTTTCTAGGTCATCATGCTCAATAAAAATTGCAGTTCCTTGGGTCACATCTGAGTTTTTATGTCCACCCCCATTTACTACCACATAAGCTCCACGGCCTTGTTGTTGGTAGGCTTCGATCTCTTTCCAATTAATTCGATCTGCTTTGCGTCCCTTGTCCCCATCTTTGCGAGGGTCGTCACTTGGATAGAAAAACCGCAAGTACACAGGTTTGTTGATGTTGTGTCCTAAGAGAGCTAGTTGACGTTGAGCAAGGTTGCGATCAATTTCAGGAAATTTCATAATTTTTTTCTCCTTACAGTTTTGTGGGGATGGACTGCTGGAGATACCCGTTATCTAAGGATCATAGCCTTAACTAAGGATTGGCTGTTATTAACGATGTTCCTTATTTGTGATCTCAATCTCTACTATTTCCCTGCAACCAAAGATAGGATTTAAAAGATGTGTATTATGGGGCTGGAATATGATTTTTTTCCAGCTTTGGTTGTTGTTGCCATTCTCAATGACATCAACTGATTACTTTGGTAGTGAGTTCATTCGAGATTAAGACACGATAACAAAGCATTCCAGCTTCTTTTCTTCTTTTTTCAATTGAATAGCTACTGCTGGTAACTATGCGATCAAAAAGTCTGCTTCGGTGACGACAAATGACACCGCTAGTCTATGCTTAGTTGATTTATTGAATGATGTTCTTTCATGCTTAAAAAATAAGCATGAAAAGCATACCTCACTTGATAGTAAGATTTTCAACAAATAAGCCTTTTTTCGCTAATTAACGCTCTTATTTCGCATCAAGCCTAAAATTTTGACAAAAAGATTGCGTAGACCACAACTTTCGCTTATCATAAAGGTGTTGTGGCTAAAAATTTATAGCTTTAGCGTCGCAACGCTAACCGCCTCAAAAATTTAATACTTCCTACTCTTCTATAAGTCACCTCCTTTGACGAAACAGAGAGTGCCCAGGGAGAAACCTATATCAGAAACGTCCGTCAAACTTCCCCAAGCCGACGGCGTTTCGGCATTTATATGGCTTCTTTTGTCTGTAAATCTCTGAGTGGACATAATCTTCTGCATTAAAGCGTGTAAGATATCAACTATTGTACCCCTAAATCACCATCTGGGGTTAGCTTATGTTAAATAAGCTATCTTTTTCCACTTTTAAGGCGTTGGGGTAGAGGGAAAGATTAATTAGTCTTTCCCTCTTTTTTGCCTCAATGGGTAAAAAGTAAGAAAAACCGTGATTTAAAAGTTTGTCGAATTGATACATACTACTGTACTTAATTCGTGAATATCGATAGCGTTTTCATTGACTTTTTGTATCATGAACCATAAACCTTACTATCAAA
>NZ_AAXW01000053.1 GCF_000169335.1 Crocosphaera chwakensis CCY0110 | reverse complement strand
AAAGTGACTCCGAAAGGATTATCACAAGAACGTTTTATCTTTAATGAAAAATTGGCTTATCCTCTATTTATTTTATTAGCATTAAATTGTATTAGTCTTAGCTATAGTATGTTTCTAGTTTTCAGCGATAATTCTAGTATAGTGGAACCACAGTTATTAGGAGGATTACAATTAATTTGGTTATTTAATTTATATAATATTCTCATTTTAATTATTTCATTGTATATGATGGTAGATGCACCAAAATCTGATGTTTATCATTGGTTAACTGTTAGGAAAAAAGTTAAAATTTTTGAATTAGATTCTTATTATAATACAAAAGGTTTAATAACTAAAATATCAGAAGTAGGAGCAGAAATTCGAGTAAATAATAATCAATTTTCACTAAATAAAATTATTAAAATAAAGTTTCCGAAGCATAATCTTGTCATCGCTGCTATTATTAAAGACATTCAATTTCATAAATCCTATAGTCAACTAATTGTTACATTTTCTGATCTCAGTTTATTAGAAGAAAGAAAATTAATTGCAATTTTATATGGTAATTCTGATCAATGGAAATCAAAAAAAACGCCAGGAGAATTGAAATCTCTCTGGTTAATGTTAAAAGTTTTAGTCCGTCCTAATTTTTTAAGAAAACGTCAATAATTAATTTAGAAGTTTAACTTTCCATAACTGAAGATGTTCATCTCTAAACACCTCAGTAATTTTAATATTTTCTGATTGTTCTAAGGTTTCTTTTCCTTTATTAGTAACAGTTAATAAGAAAACAGTGTGAAACTCTTTTGATAGTTGATAGTTATCAGTATGTGAGAATAATTGTAATTTAACATGAGAATCAAGTAAATAACTTAATGCCATAATATTACCTGAATTATAACTGGTATCATTACCGATTAATAAAGGAGAATTACTTTCATTAATTATTTGAGCTACTTTTGGTAAACTATAACTGATTATTTTAGTATAAGATGTATTTTTTTGTAAATTATTGATACAAGATAAAAGACTAACTGAAAAAACAATTAGAGTAATTATTGACCAAATTTTAGTATTCAATATTTGAGGAGATATTAATTGATTAGCTAATAAATAAGCAATACTGACATCAGTAATAATGTAAAAAGGAATTAAATAACGAGGAGATAGAGAACGAACTCCTCCTAAAACAATATCTGGAATTAATAAACATGATAGTTGAACACCCATCATCATAATAATGAATAACCAACATTTTTTAGGAGTATTATTAATTAGAAAATAGAGAGAATATAGAACTAAGATTAAATAAATAATTATAACAAAATTAGTAAATATATTGTTGAATTTTAAATCAAAGTCTATAAAAATACGACTGAGATTAAAGCCCCAATATTTTAATAAATATAAAGCTGAAAAATGGAACTCTTTTGTCCAACTGGTAATCAGTTTGTATCGTTCATAATTAGCTATAAAAACACTTATCCAAGGAGTAAATAAAATAACAGAAAGTATTAAAGAAATACTGAGAGAAACAGAAACTTTTGTCAATCTAAATTGATTCAAGAAAAAAGTATAAGCTATTTGAGCTATTATCACAAATAAAGTAAATAAAGAAGTATAAAGACTAAGGATTGTCAAAATTACATAAATTCCCCACATTAAATAAGATTTAGATAGGTTAATTGTTTGAGCATTTATCAACTCAATGGACTTTAATAAAGAAGCGCTCGATAAAGTAATTAAAACTGTCCATAAAGCATATTCTCTAGCTTCTTGAGCATAAAGAATATAAAAAGGAGAAACAGCAATTAATCCCACAGATATAGCACTCACAATGGGTTGTTTGAATAATTGCCAACTTAACCAGTAGATAGCAGGAAAAAAGAATAAACTAACCCAAACAGAAAAGCTTCTAATAACGGTAACCGAATCTCCGAATAGTTGTCGCCAGACTCTTACTAAAATATAATATAAAGGAGGATGATGAGGATCTTCAATTGCTAAAACCTTCAGGGTATCTCCTAACATTTTGTGAGGATGATTTTGTAAATAATATTGTAATTGCTTAGGTTCAAGAATGTCTCCTGTAAATAAATTATTTATCCAATCACTCATCAAAAATCCGCTAATATGTAAACTGGTAAAAATTTCATCATGCCAGTAAACTTTCTGTTCAATATTTATAAATCTAAAGAGGATTCCTAATATCAGAAAAATGAATATAATTAAGTATAAATATCGAGAGAATTTTGCTAAGTAGTAATTAGGCATAATTAGAACTGTTTTGCATATTCAAAAATTTAGTTAATTCTGGCTGAAATAATAATCTAACGGTTCCAGTTGGTCCATTACGATGCTTAGTTAAAAGGATTTCAGCTATTCCTCTATCTACCGTATCAGGATTATAATATTCATCCCTATATAACATCATAATTAAATCAGCATCTTGTTCAATCGCACCACTTTCTCGTAAATCTGACATCATTGGACGTTTATTATTTCTTGCTTCAACTGCACGACTTAATTGAGATAAAGCAATAACTGGGGCTTTGATTTCACGAGCTAACCCCTTCAAAGAACGAGTAATTTTTGATAATTCTTGAACTCTATTTTCGCTACCTGAACCCTCCATTAATTGTAAATAATCAATTAAAACTAAACCAAATTCTCCTTTCTTTTCTGCTAGTAAACGACGAACTTGAGAGCGAATTTGAGTCACTGTAATATTAGCAGCATCATCGATATAAATCGGCAAATTGGATAAAGTACCAATAGCAATACTAATTTTTTCATAATCATTTTGTACAAATCTTCCTGAACGCAAACGGTTACTTTCTATTCCTGCTTCTGCTGCTAATAAACGCATAGAAAGCTGTTCTTTTGACATTTCTAAACTAAACATTGCTACTGGTAAATCAAAGTTTTTGGCAATATTTGCGGCCACTCCTAACCCAAATGCTGTTTTCCCCATTGATGGACGACCCGCTATTATAATTAAGTCCGAACGTTGCAACCCTCCTGTCATCGCATCTAAGTCATAAAATCCAGTTTCGATACCCGGAAGTGCAGTTTGTTCGTGGAGTTTTTCTAACTCGTTAAAGGTTTTAATAATGGTATCAGAAATCGGGATTAATCCCTCTTGAGGACGTTTTTGAGTTAAAGCAAAAATCTTTTTTTCTGACTCATCCAAAACAATCTCTAATGCTTGAGTGGTTTCAAATCCTAAATCAACAATTTCATGACCCGCAGCAATCAATTGACGGCGTAAATATTTATCCATTACTAAAGTTGCATAACGGTCAATATTTACCGCAGAAACCGTTCGATCTAACAACTGAGTTAACTTATTGAGTCCACCAACTTGTTCTAATAAATGATGATCATCTAAGGTACTTTTAACCGTTAAAAAATCCGTCGGTTGTCCCTGTCCATATAACTTTAAAGCTGCTTGATAAATTTCTTTATGGGACTGAACATAAAACGCTTCTGGATTCATTAAATCCACCACCCGTCCCATCGCTTCAGGGTCAAGTAAAATTCCACCTAAAATAGACTCTTCTGCTTCAATATTTTGAGGGGGAAGGGTTTGATTAATAACCATAAGCAACTTCGTAACACAACATCCTAATTTTACTGCAATTTTGTTATTTAGGTAACTCTGTACTAAAGATTGAATCACGACTCCTTGATCGGTTATGCTAATAACTATTAAGAATAACGATTTAAACAATGAAAATCGCAATTACTGGTGCCACGGGGTTTGTAGGAACTCGATTAATTAATAGCTTAAAGGATGAAGGTCATCAATTTGTTATCTTCACCCGAAACATTAATCGTGCTACAACAATTTATCCCCCTTCTACTTTTCCCAATGTGGAAATAGTTGCTTATAATGCCACAGAATCAGGAGAGTGGCAAAATAAAATATCAGGGTGTGATGCTGTGGTGAATTTAGCAGGAGAACCTATTGCAGAAAGATGGAGTCCTGAACATAAAAAAGCCATCTTAGAAAGCCGTCAGTTAGGAACCCGAAAAATAGTCGAAGCCATTAGCAAAGCAAAAGATAAACCTTCCGTTTTAATTAATCCTTCTGCTGTGGGTTATTATGGTACCAGCGAAACAAAAACCTTTGATGAAAATAGTCCCCCTGGTGATGATTTTTTAGCCGAAGTTTGTCAAGCTTGGGAAAGTGAAGCGCAAGAAGTAAAAAAAGTCAATGTCCGTTTAGTCATTTTGCGGTTCGGCATTGTTTTAGGTACAGAAGGGGCTTTAGCTCGTATGATTCCACCCTTTAAACTATTTGCCGGTGGACCAATTGGCAGTGGTCGTCAGTGGTTTTCTTGGATTCATATTGATGATTTGGTACAGTTAATTAAAGAATCGTTAAACCGATCAGGTATTGTCGGAACATTTAACGCTACAGCCCCTAATCCCGTGCGAATGAATGAATTATGTCAAACCCTAGGAGACGTGATGAATCGACCTTCTTGGTTGCCAGTACCTGATTTCGCCCTAGAAGTTCTCTTAGGAGAAGGCTCAAAAGTTGTTTTAGAAGGTCAACAAGTGTTGCCGAAAGAAACCCTAGCCTTAGGATTTCAATACCAATATCTTACGATTAAATCAGCCTTAATGGATATTGTCCCCAAGATGTAAATCACCTGTTTCTTAATTCATGGCAACATTTAAAGGTGTCAATTATGGCTCATATTGTTGTTATTGGCGGAGGAATAGGAGGATTACCAACAGCCTATGAATTGCGCCATTTACTCTCTTCTTCTCATAAAATTACAATTATTTCTAATCAACCCAAGTTTACTTTTATTCCGTCTTTACCTTGGGTTGCATTAAACTTAATTTCATTGCAACGGATTCAATTAGAAATCAAGCTTATAGTAGAAAAAAGGGGAATTAATTGGTTATTAGGAACCGTTACAAAACTAGACCCAAAAATACAACAAATAACAGTAGAAGATGAAATTATAACCTATGACTATGTTATCGTCGCAACTGGTGCAGAACTCGCTTTAGATGCTATTCCTGGACTCGGACCAGAAACAGGATATACTCAATCTGTGTGTAATCCCCATCATGCACAAAAAGCCGGTCAAGCATGGTCCGAATTTTTAGCTGATCCAGGTCCATTGGTGGTGGGGGCAGTTCCTGGGGCTAGTTGTTTTGGTCCGGCCTACGAATTTACCCTGTTAGCAGATGCAATTCTCAGGAGATTACGACAGCGAGAACAAATTTCCATTACCTTTGTTACCCCTGAACCTTATCTAGGACATTTAGGAATAGGTAGCATGGCCAATTCTCAGGCATTAGTTACAAAATTAATGGCAGAACATAACATTAATATCCTAGAAAATGCTGCGATTTCCCATATTTCATCTGATACGATCTATTTATCAACTGATCAGACTTTGCCCTTTAAATATGCCATGTTGTTACCTCCCTTTCGAGGTCCTAGTTTTTTGAGAGAAATCCCTGAATTAACGGATGAAAAGGGATTTTTATCCGTTTTACCCACTGGACAACATCCTGACTATCCCTCCCTTTATGGTGTGGGTGTTGTGGTGCAAATTAAACCCCCAGAAGTGACTCCCATTCCTATCGGAGTTCCCAAAACAGGACAAATGACAGAAGCAATGGGAATAGCAGTAGCCCATAATATTGCTTGTGAATTAGGAGAAATATCGAGTAATTTGATGATTCCAACCCTAGAAGCTTTATGTTTGGCTGATTTTGGACAAACGGGGGTTTGTTTTTTGGCTGCCCCCATTTTACCCGATGCTATCACAGAAAAACGCAGAAAAGCGATCGCCTTACAAGGAAAATGGGTGAGTTGGAGTAAAACAGCCTTTGAGCAATTTTTCTTATTCAAAATGCGTCATGGTTGGTCAGTTCCTTGGTTTGAACGGTTAGCTTTGCAAGGGTTGGGATTATCTTTAGTTAAACCTTTGCTTAGATCAGACTAAGGCGTAAATTCAGTTAAAGCTGCTTGAATATCTGGGATAAACACCCCATACATTCCCCGTAAATCTCCTTCTTTGAAATCATAAGCCAAATCTTGAGGATATTTTTCTTGCACAAATTTGGGTCGAGAATTTTTTGCCCCGTGACAAGCTAAACAACTCCCTTCAACATTAATGCGTCGATAATAAGCGGTTCCCTTTTCTCCTTTCATCATTTCTCGTTGCCAAAAACCCATTAACTCTGGGTTTTGCTCAAAGTTAGCTAAGGCCATTGTTTCTTGTAAGCTATTAGGCGAATGGACAGGATTTCGATATTTGTTAGCAATTTGTCTTACTTTCCAGCCATTTTCTTGACTCAGTTGTTTTGCTCGTATACCAACAGGTTTACACACTTGTTTAAAGGTATCTAAATCAGGTGCTTCTGGCTGATTTTTTAAAGTTGAAGCTAACTGTGTTCTCATCCCATCAAGTGCCTCAATTTCTTGAACCGCTTTGGTTAATTGATTGGGATCAGTTTGGGCGTTAGCTATGGTGGGATTTCCTATTAATAATAAGAACATAATAGGGATAGCAATCAACATGAACCCCAAACCTTTGAAAATCATTGGATGATTGATCATGCTATTTTCTCCTACTTTCTTCTGGTTGATTGCTTGTGACATTGAGATAGTCTAATTGCCACCATTGGCGCATTCCCCCCGTGACATTCAAGACCTTAGTAAAACCCATTTTAAGTAAAAAGTTAGCTGCGATGGGACTCCGATGAGCGGTCAAACAAATAACAGCAATGGGTTTATCTTTCGGTAAATCTCGGAACCATTTCGGGAAAATAAACTGCCGTAAGTAAGCATTTTTTGCCATTAAAATACGAGGTAAACTAATATTAACCGCTCCTTGAGCATGACCTCTAACATATTCAAAATTTGAGCGAACATCAATTAATAAAGGACGATTTGATAATTGATGAAATTCTTGAGGAGAAATATTCGTAACCGATGGTTTTAAAGAAGTTGTTGCAGTCATGTTGATCATCTCTTATATAGGGTTTACAAATTGTGAAAACTGTAGCTACGACCATCCTGGGTGTACAGTCTAGAAGACTGTATTACAACTGTGATTAAACCCACCAAGGGCGTTCTCCCATGCGAGGATCGATTTCAGTCCAAGGAGAAAGCCAAATGGCATCATCGATCACCGCCACATGAACCAGTTTTAAAGGACGGTTAGCGGGACCACGAACCACAGAACCCTCCGCATCGTAACGGGAACCATGACAAGGACATTGAAATTGTTCAGCCATCTCATTCCAGGGAAACGTACAACCTAAATGGGTGCAATTATCCACAATACCCCGTCCATCTAAGGTGTTAGCATCTGTCACAATCAAATAAGTGGGTTCTCCTGCTAAACCAGCAACTAATGCACGAGTTCCAGGAGGATTTGCTAGAATTTGTGACGCAGGAATGGGATTTCCCAGTTTATCTTTAGCCAAGATCGCTCCCCCTTCTCCTATTTCTTTAGGTGGGGTAAAGAATTTGGCCGCAGGATAAAGAGCAGATCCGACAACCACCGCAACCGTCGATCCGGTTAAAAAGTTTAACAGTTGTCGCCGTGAGAGAGACGCTTGATCGAGAGAAATGTTATTTTCCATGATGTTTTTTAAAGTTTAATGGTGAGGACTGTGACCGATAGAGAGGTTTCCTATCGGTCGATTTTTATGCAGATTTAGCTATTAACTGTCATAGGAATGGGTTGAGATTCCCCTAACGCTAGATCAAGAGGGAAGTTATGGGCGTTGCGTTCGTGCATCACTTCTATGCCAATATTGGCACGGTTAATAACATCGGCCCAAGTATTGATGACTCGTCCTTGAGAATCGAGAACTGATCCGTTAAAGTTAAAGCCATTGAGGTTAAAGGCCATGGTACTGATGCCGATCGCAGCAAACCAAATACCGATGACTGGCCAAGCAGCTAAGAAGAAGTGTAAGGAACGGGAATTGTTAAAACTGGCATATTGAAAGATTAATCGTCCAAAATAGCCATGAGCAGCCACTAGATTATAGGTTTCTTCTTCTTGTCCAAATTTATAACCTTGATTAGCTGATTGCGCTTCGGTGGTTTCTCGAATTAAACTCGAAGTCACTAACGATCCGTGCATCGAAGCAAACAACGCACCCCCAAACACACCAGCTACTCCTAACTCGTGGAATGGGTGCATTAAAATGTTATGCTCTGCTTGGAAGACAATCATGAAATTGAATGTCCCTGAAATGCCCAACATTAAGCCATCGGAAAAGCTTCCTTGTCCAATGGGATAAATTAAGAGAACAGCCGTCGCAGCAGCGACAGGGGCAGAAAAAGCGACAGGAATCCAGGGACGCATCCCTAAACGGTAGCTTAACTCCCATTCTCGCCCCATATAAGCGAAAATTCCTATTAAAAAGTGCAGCACAATCATTTGATACGGACCGCCATTATACAGCCATTCGTCTAAGCTGGCCGCTTCCCATAAAGGGTAAAGATGTAAGCCAACGGCCGCTGAGGTGGGAACAACGGTAGCACTGATGATGTTATTGCCATACAGCAAGGAACCAGAAACGGGTTCGCGAATGCCATCTAGATCCACAGGAGGCGCAGCAATAAAAGCCAAAAGAAAGACAATAGCAGCCACTAACCCAGTAGGAATTAATAAAACCCCAAACCAGCCGATATATAAGCGATTTTCGGTGCTAGTAATCCAGTTACAAAACTTTGACCACAGATTACTCTCTGTAGATCGCTCAACTGAAGAAATAGTCATGGTTTAAATCCTCTTCGAGACAATTGTATTAAAAGGAATCCCTTTTATCATATATTGCTTAATTAAAAATATAGCTAAATAGTTATATATTATCAATAGGTATTTTTCACTATTTTGTTTTTTGACAAATTAACTAAATAATCATACTGTAAATAAAGGGAGCTATAAAATTTTCCCTAACCATGAAGCTAGAGTGCAACAGATCGCTTCAGTTTCAAGATAGGCGATCGCTGTGCAACGCAACAAGATCCAACAGAATTTAAGGTAAAAATAACAATAATGAGACATCAACACTGTAAACAGAGACGTTTGAACCATCATTCAGCCGTCATTTCCACCACAAATTTAGCTTCGCAAACAATTTCCCCCGGTAATACTAACTTGAATGCAAAAAATATGGCTTATTATTAAGTATTGCTAGTCTTTTTAATATATTATGTTTAATCTAAAAAAACTTTTATCTAATCCTAATTTCAGTTACGTTATTGGTTTATTATTTTGCTTATACTTCTCTATATTTCTGGGGTATGATTTAGTTAAAAACCGTATCAATCATGAAGCTATATTAAAAATTATAAACTCATTAGTATGGCTTACAGTATTTATATTTGAGACAGCTTTAAAATGGCACGATCTAACAAAACCAAATTTATCCCAAGAAATAGATAAGAAACCGAAAAATAAATTATTTTCTAAAAAATGGTATTTAGATAATTTACCATTAATAATTATTATGATAATGGGAATGAGTGTAATGATTAATTCATTGATAATTCTTACTATTTATGACGGTTGGAATACAAATTATATAGTTAGTGATCCAAAGTTTAATATAATAAAAGATTGGTCTTTTATTTTGTTGGGAGTTTTTGCAATATCTGATTCTCTAAAGAAAATTCCCAAGTTTCACCAAATTATAGATAGTAAACTTTTAAGTTTATTACAAGCAGTATTAGCTTTTTCAATTTTTATGCTATATCTAATATATACGAGTAATTTAATAGAATCACCTTAGAAAAATACTGGATAATTAATTGTTTTATTTAAAATAAATCATTTTATCTATTTATACTCTATCTTTTTAGTACATTATGTTTAATCTAAAAAAACTGTTATCTAATCCTAAGTTATTAAGTAAACTATTTTGGTTATTGCTTTTAATAAGCTTTTCTATATTTTGCGGTTTTTATATAGTTCAAAGTTATATGAATCATGAGGCTATATCAAAAATTATATCCTGGTTAATTCCATTTATAGTGTTTATCATTAACATAGTTTTAGATTGGCGTGAGATGACAAACCCAAATTTATTAAATGAAACAAGTGATAAACCCAAAAATAAACTATTTTCTAAACAATGGTATTCAGAAAATTTATGGGCAATAATTATGATGATTATTAGCATTAGTACAATGATTATTTTATTGATAATTCTTACTATAAGTGGTTACTGGAATATAACTTATATTATTAGTGATCCCAAGTTTGACATAATAAACGATTGGTCTTTTATATTGTTGGGAATTGTTGGTTTGCTTTCTTCTTTAGAAAGAGTCGAACGCTTTAAAACTATTTTAAATAACCAATTTTTTAGACCACTACAAATTATTATAAGTTTTTCTGCTTTTATTTTGTATATGATATACACAGTTAATTTAACAGAAGTATCTTAAAAAATCTAAAAAAATAACTATAAATGGTAGACAATAAATTTACACCAAAAATAACTGATGATGGTTCTTATACCTTCTTTTCTGATGAATTTGATGAATTATTGCATTCCCATTCAGGCGCAAAACAAGAAGCACAATATAAGTTTATTGAACCGTGTCAAATCAAAGAAAAAATAACGATTAAAAATACGATAAAAATTCTTGATATTTGTTACGGATTAGGATATAATACAGCAACTTGCTTAGAAACAATGTGGTCAATTAATCCGAATATAAAAATAGAATTATTTGCCTTAGAAAATGATATTAATGTCCCGTTACAAGCCATAAATGCAAACTTATTAAATGATTTTTCTCCATCTGTTATTGATACATTAAAAATCTTAGCCAATAATCATCAAATTGAAACGAAAACCTTTAAAGGTCAATTATTATTAGGAGATGCAAGAAAAACTATCCAAACAGTAATTAATCAAAACTTTCAAGCTGACGCTATTTTTTTAGATCCCTTTTCCCCTCCAAAATGTCCCCAACTATGGACAATAGAATTTATAAAATTGGTGTCTCAATGCTTAGAAAAAGAGGGAAATTTAGCCACTTATTCTTGTGCTGCTTCTGTGAGAACTGCGCTAAAATTAGCAGGACTAAAAATAGGCGCAACCCGAAGTGTTGGAAGGCGATCGCCTGGTACAATTGCTAACTGGAATGGTAACAATTTACCCTCTTTATCCCAACAAGAAAAAGAACATCTACAAACCCGTGCCGCCATTCCTTATCGAGATCCAACCCTAAAAGATACTGCCCAAAAGATTAAAGAAAGAAGACAAAAAGAACAAGATATTAGTTCCTTAGAACCTAGTAGTCATTGGAAAAAAAGATGGTCTAATTGATAATTATCCATATTTTAACCTGAGTTTGGGATAAGGTGAAAAATCATGCAATTCTGCCACTATAAGTGTAGCCTCCTCCGAACCCCGAACTCACGTTATTTTAACTATAAAGAAAAGCGACGATTACTATGATCGAAGAGTTCAAAAACTTGACGAGAAAAACACTTAAATTTTTCTGCGATATCCTTAGCCGGTTGATAATTACCCTCTAATTGCCAATTTTCCACTGTTGACAAACGCCATGCTTGTCCCTGATGATTAAAAGCAGTGATTTCTAACCCGATCAACCGTTGTGTTTTATCCACAGGATCTTTGTGAAACCTAATTTGCACTAACATACTACGACCTTGATAGCGAGGACTCCACCCAGGTAAATGAAAGCCAATATCAATGGAGTTAGGATCAACCCCTTCAAGAGTATCAGGATCATTATTCCAGGGTCTGAGATCAGCTTTAGCATCAGGAAAATGAGTTTTAAATAAATGAACGATCGATGCAATTTTTGTTGATATCTCCAAACCTTGGGCTTTTTCTGATGCGTTCATGTTTAGTATCCTCCTCGTTATTGGTCAAGAATGCCGAAATTTAGGCATTATGCTTTACTCTATGACAATATTTTAGTCAGTTTTTCCATTACACAAGATAGCAAACTTGACAGTTTCTTATTATTTTTAGTTTAATAAATACTTTTTTTGTTTTCAGCAAGGCAAATAAATGATGATTATTAACTTCACACTAAAATAATACTTGAGTATATAGAATTACAACGACAATTGAATCAGCTTGAATCACACTAACTTTTACCTTGACATAAAGAGGCGAATATTCGCCTCTTTAAGATATTTTAGATCACTGTTCCGTCTGGGATGATAGCATTTTTAATCGCCACAACAATACCATTGCGAATATAGAACCCTTCATCTTCACGATTAGATTCTTCAATATTTTCTTTGTTGACAATAGTAACATTACGACCGATACGAGCATTTTTATCAATAATAGCTCGTCGGATGGTGCTACCTTTGCCAATGCCTATAGGAATTTTACCTTGATCAAGCAAAGATTGACGATCATCCAAAGATTCATAATAATCGGCTCCCATGAGCAGAGAATCTTCAACCACGCAATCGGTTTCAATGCGACTACGAATTCCTAAAACCGAGTTATGGATGCGACAATCTTTGATCATACACCCTTCACTAATCATGGATTCGGTAATATTACTATTAAGGACTTTGGTAGGGGGTAAATTGCGCGCACGGGTGTAAATGGGAGCTTTTTCGTTATAGAAGCTAAAACGGGGTCTTGGCTGGCGGTTAAGAGCTAAGTTTGCCTCATAGAAAGCTTCAATTGTCCCGATATCTTCCCAGTACCCTTTAAATAAATAAGCTTGAAGATTGTAGTCTTTAGCTGCACCGGGGATAATCTCTTTACCAAAATCTGTTTGTTCAGGATTATTTTTAAGCAGATCATTTAACGCCTTTTTATTAAAGACGTAAATCCCCATAGACGCAATATAAGGACTTTCTTTGGCTTGTTCTGGGTTCAAGCCTAAAATGGAGGTATCAACCTGCATTTGCTTCAATTCTTCGCCTTTGGGTTTCTCAGCAAAATCGACAATGCGGCCATTGTCATTAATTTTCATTAACCCAAAACTAGATGCTCGTTTTTCATCAATCGGAACTACTGACAGCGTAATATCAGCACCGGTTTCCCGATGTCGCTTTACAAAATCGCTATAGTCCATACGATAGAGATGATCGCCAGACAAGATTAAATATTCATCTACATCCCATTCATCAAATAACCAACCATACTGACGCACAGCATCGGCTGTTCCTTGGAACCAACTGGGGTTTTCCGTTGTCTGTTGCGCTGCCAGAACTTCTACAAAGCCATCATGAAAGCCTGTAAAATTATAGGTGCGTGTCAGATGTCGATTCAAAGAAGCAGAGTTAAATTGAGTTAAAACGTAGATTTTGAGTATTTCTGCGTTAATACAATTACTAACGGGAATATCAATTAAACGGTATTTCCCTGCAAGGGGAACGGCGGGTTTGGCCCGTAACTTGGTTAGGGGATATAAGCGCGTACCTGCGCCTCCGCCGAGTATGATTGCTAGAACTTTCTTCACAAGAGAACCTCGCGATTGCCTGTTACACCTCTCAACTAAAGTGTAGGACTGAGGGGGACAAATGGGAAGTGGTTAAGGGGTTCGGGGTTCAGAGTTTGGGAAGTGTGGGAAGTGTGGGAGGTGTGGGGAGAAGAGGGAGAGAAAAATTTTGTTAACTGAAAAGTATTGGATAGAGTAAAGCAATAGTTTTTGATCTAAAATAAGTACACTATTATTTTATTTATTATTAAACATGAATCGATCAGGTAGAAATAACTCAGAAGAACAAACCCCTCAATCTAGCAATATTTTTACTCTGTTTAAAGGTATTTTAACTAATCCTTTAATGAATACAATTATCATCCCTTCTTTAATAGGACTTTTGACTGCTTTATTGGCTAACGTTTTTGCTCCAGATGTTTCAAATACATTAACTTCTAATGGATTCATCCTAATAACAACTTTGTTATCTGCTTTTTGGGGATTTTGTTTTTTATTATCTTGTTGGAATTCTTCAAGAATTTGGATGACTCAAGAAAATTATTTTAGAGAAACTTATTCGTTATCAGCATTTTATTCTATCATT
The DNA here is from genome assembly GCF_000169335.1 of Crocosphaera chwakensis CCY0110. Lineage (GTDB taxonomy): Bacteria > Cyanobacteriota > Cyanobacteriia > Cyanobacteriales > Microcystaceae > Crocosphaera > Crocosphaera chwakensis. The sequence goes on along the minus strand of NZ_AAXW01000053.1, from coordinate 15,528 downwards.
ATAATCAAAAATCATTAGTATTAATTCCAGCACAATCAAGTTTATCTAAAGAAAAACAACAAGATTTTATTGACTATAGTAAGCAAATAGTTGAAAAGTCAAACATTAAGAAAAAAGTAGAAGCTGTTATTTTTGCTTTTAAAGAAGATAAAGATGAAGAAAATAGTGAAAAAAGTATAACTAAACAAGGTTTAATGGATGGACTTTATGAATTTACCATTAATCTTTTTGAAAGTAAGGAAAAGATAGATGTTTTTTATGAAACTGAAAATAGTTTATTAGATAAGTTAGTTGATTTTTCTAATTATCAACGAGAAATTACTAAGAGAGTTAAAGAAATTAGATTACCTGAATCCAATAATAAGGATAAATTAACCTTGAATGATGTTTATGTTGCCTCTCAATATTAATGACTATAGTGAAGAAATAAGTTTATAGATTAAACTATGTAAGAAACTTGAAATTGATGATTTTATCTTGCATAAAGTAGCTGGTACTTCACGATTTTCTTGGTCAAAGGATCAACCTTTTGAAAATATCGTCAACTTAAATAATTAAGATTATATTGTTGGTTACTCAAGGTTAAGCCAATTTTCTACTTTTAAATTAGGAACGCGACTAAATTCACTGATATTATTGGTAATTACAGTTAAATTTAGACTTAAAGCATGAGCAGCAATGAGTAAATCATTACCACCAATAGGAGTGCCTTGATCTTCTAAATAGGTTCGTATTTTTCCATAATATTCTTCAACAGGATAAGTTAAAGGTAAAACTTTAAGACTGTTTAAAATTAGTTCTACATTGGCAAACAATCTAGGTGATTTCTTTTTTATTGCGCCGAACCTTATTTCACAAGCAACAATAATACTTGTACAAATTTTTTCTTCTCCAATACTTTGAATTTTAGAAAAAATTAGTCCTCTAGGGTGTTTGAGTAATTCTGAAATGATATTAGTATCTAACAAATAAGAATAAGTCACTTTAAAAATTAATATCATCTAACGGTAATAATCCTTGATCAATATCTGGAAATTCTTCTTCTAGAGGTTCCAAAGTAGAAAGAACTTCAAGAAGGGACTTTTTCTGATAAGGTTCTATAATTAATTTCCCGTTATCTTCTCGAATTATTACCTCTGTTGTTGGTAGCTTTAATTCTTGAGGAATGGGTACAGTTTGTCTATTTCCTTGTTGAATGAGTTTAACATGATATTCAGTATTCATGATATTTATTAGAAAAATAGTTTTAACGTCTAATTAATTAGGTTGTTTCGGGAGTCAGAATAATTAACTGTTTTTTTTGCAGCGATCGCACTATTTTCAACTCAACAGAAACTTTAGCTAAAATATCTTTAACGGTTAAGTTTCCATCACAAGCTTGCATAAAATTATATTCAGCATCACTTAATTTAATAGGTTGATAATCATAATTCAATAAACTTTGACTCGGCCAACCATGTAAACAAGGATGAATTTCAGGAATAGCAGATAATAAGGTTTCATCTTCTGACCAATCTATCTTAGTTAAAGGGGGTTTTCCTAAGAAAAATTCATAATGAGTTATGTTTTCTGGATCGAGTAATTCTATCAATCGATATCGTTGGCGATCGCTTAATTTTTCTCCCCGTTTTATTAATTCTTCTGACTCTCCAATTAAACGCTCCAGTTGCCAATATTGAGGGTTAGAAAAGCCAATAAATTCTAATCCTGATGCTTCAATTAATTCAAATAAAGTATCAATATTATAATCCGTTTCTTGGGGATGAACATACATATCAGCAAAGGATTCATCTCGATGATTTTCTAATGACCATCTTTCTTTTTCTCGCTTGACAAGACGGTTATTTTCTGGTAGCAATTCAAACAATTTTCGCCCCACAAAAACCCCATCTTTATAATCTCCTTTTGTTTCAGTTTGGAAGAGAGAAATGGCTTTTTGCATCAGTTGTATTTCCCATCTTCCTAACTCTGCATAGACAAAAATATGAAAGATGCCACCAGGGGCTAATTTTTGGGATAAGGCTTTAATTCCTGCGATGGGATCAGGTAAATGGTGCAATACTCCCACACAATTAATTAAGTCAAATTCTCCTTCTATTTTTTCAGCTTCTTCTAAGGGTAAATGATGGAAAGAAATGGGATAATTATGGTTAGTTGCAACCCCTGACTGTTGACAGCGTTTTTCAGCAATTTCTAGGGCTTTTTCACTAATATCAACCCCGACAATTTCTGCGTGAGGATTTAATAAAATTAAGTATTCTGTTCCCACTCCTGTTCCACATCCTGCGTCTAAAATACGAATATTTTCTCTAGGGGGTTTTCTCCCTGTACAAAAGTTATAAGCAGCGATCCAATTCCATCGCCAATTATACCCTGGTGGGGGTTCGTTTAATAAGGGTTCGGGAGGAAAAGGATAGGTATTATATAGTTGTTGAACGGCTGCACTTTCAGGAGAAAAATCAGTCATAGAATTAGGAATAAAAGTGAATTAAACTATCAAAATTAATTCATACTTAACTATTATCTCATTAAATGATCCTAAGAATCTGAGTAAAATATTAAGATAATATCTAGGGATTTAACCCCCCTAACTCCTCTACAAAAGTTATTTTTGCTCTAAAAAAGACTTGCTTTTGCTCAAACTTTGTGTAAAAATAGAAAATGAAGTTTCATAATGGAAATATTACCTTATAAAAATAAAAAAAAAGCATTTCCCATTGTGATCTAGCATATCATAAAAGTTGTTCTTGTGGATCATTGCAACTAGAATTTTGTGATTTTTTTTAATTTCCAACCCTTTGCGTAGGTGTCAACAGCCGTTATTAAAGGGTTCACCGTCTTGATTTTTACGAAATTGATTAGCGGTAAATAGTCCCCCGTCTGGTAGACCTGCGCCTTAATTTTTGAGATTAATAATGCAGCGAACTTTTGGCTTTAAAGTTTTCCCCACATCATTTAAGAGGGTTTCTAAGCTACCATAATAGGAGGTTTCTTTGACTCCTGTACCGGTGCTATAAATTTCATAAAGATTACGGAAATAAGTAGCTAAAGGATTCATATTTTTTAATTACTTTGAAATTGTTGAAGTAACCAACGACTAACTTCTGAGTGATTCGTTTCTCTACTTTTTTGTAAAGCTTGAACTAAACTATTTATTTCTAACCCAGGTAAAACTAGAGATTGAGTAATCCTTTTACTTCCTTTATCTTCTATTTTAAAAGCAATAATATTGACATTTTTTACATCAACTATCCAATATTCCTCTACGCCACAATCTTCGTATAATAGGCGTTTCTCTCCTTTATCATCTGCAAGGGAAGTATTAGCAACTTCGATGACTAAATTAGGAGATGGATAGATAGTTAAGTCAATAACACCCGTTCCATAGGGAACAACATCAACATTATCACCGATATAAAAAGATAAGTCAGGTTGTGCTTCTTTTACTCCTACTTTACGATAACTACAAGCATCAAGACCATTGAAAGGAATATTTTTGATAGCAGCATATAAGTAGATAGCATGATTAATAATTGAGTGATCACTAGCATGGTCATTTCCTAACGGTGTCATTTCAATTCTTACTTTTTGGTTGTAATAATAAAACTTAGCTTTCTTATAGATTGAATCGTCCCATAATTGTGAAAATTCATCCCAAGTTAAACTAATCCAACTATCTGTTATTATTTTAGTTTCTGTAGTAATCATCTTTAACAATAATAATTGTATGTTTACAATAATACCTTTAACGATATTAATCATTTCTTTGAAGTAAGGAGTCAGAAGTTATCAATAATTAAATATTTTTTCTTCTGATCCCTTCCTTAACTATCTTACGATAACTGAGGGATAATTAATCCCAAAGCTAATAACAGTCCACTTACAAAATGAAGTCTTACAGCAATAAATTTACAATTACTAACTTGATTAGGTTTATCATGATTTTTGTTAACATGAGTCACTAATTGATAAGCAATAGGAACACTGGAAAATACTAGAAGTGTCCAAAAAGAAAAGAGATGTAATAAAGAAAATAGGACAACCAAAGCAAAAAACAAAACAGTGGTTACTGTCAAGACTTGGGATGCTAATTGGGTTCCCATGCGAACGATAGGAGATTTTTTTCCTGCTGCTAAATCATCTTCAACTTGATGAAAATGGGAACAAAAAAGAATAATTGATGTGCTTATTCCGATCAAGATTCCAGGGGCTAAACTAAATAAAGAAAACTGTTGAGTTTGGGAATAATAAACAGCAGAGATCGCCAGAGGACCAAAGGTAAAAAAGCAGATAAATTCCCCTAACCCTTGATAACCGAAACGAAAAGGAGGCCCTTGATAACTATAGCCCAAAGCACAACAAAGTAGTATAATAAGTAAAACTGTGATATCTTTTTGCCACCAAGCAATTAACAAAATTCCTAAAATACCTAAGCATAGAAATAGATTAGCCAACCAAAACATTAAAGACTTATCACCCGTCAAATTAACAATAGAGTGGGCTTTATTTTTATCAATTCCTGTGTCAGCATCAAAAACATCATTACTAATATTTAGCCAAGCAATAATCAAAATAGCTGAGGTTAGGAAAGTTCCAAAAATTTTGGAGTCAAATATTCCAGTTTCCCCAAAAGCAAACGCAGTTCCTACCGTAATAGGTATAATAGCGACGGTGTACATGGGGGGTTTAATCGCAGCAAGCCATAATTTTGCTTTTGACGGGGGTAAACTTTGGGTTGTGGTAGGTGTTGTGGTCATAAAATATCTAGTTAGGAATAATCTCTATGATATGATCCTCAAAAGAGGTGCAATCAACGGTATGGACAACATTAAAGACATACCATCAATATTGGGCTAAAGTGAAACAAATTATAAATAACTTTACGATGTCTGTTGCTACACCAATCATTCCTGAGACGACGAATATCGGGTATGATCAACATCGTCTTGAACAATTACTGCTGACTCATAAAGCTACTCTAAATAGAAAAAAGCAGTCAATTATTGTTAGTTTATCCCAAATCACCCCTAAAATTGATCCCTTATCAATTCTAGCATTTTTAAATTGTGAAAAAATCAATAACTTTTCTAAAGATGAAATTTATTTTTATTGGGAAAATCAAGGAAAGACTGAAGCAATTTTAGGGTATGGTGTTACAGAATCTTGTCAGCTTAATACATCGGATCGATTTATAAAATCACAAAATTTTGTTAAGAATTGTTTTGAGAAAATCGTTAAAATAAATGAGCATCATTCATCAAATTCTTTTCCTCATATTTTTTGCGGATTTACCTTTTTTTCAGAAACTAATCAATTGGAATTTCCCTTTTCTTCAGCATTTACTTTTTTACCAAAACTACAAGTTATTAAACAAAAAAGAAATAGTTTGTTGATTTTTAATCTTTTAATTGACTCAAAAACAGATATAAAAAAATTAGCCTACCAAACCAGTACAAATATAAAATTAATTTCTCAAATTAAGATTGACCCAAAAATTAGTAACCTAGAAAAAAAATCTATCGAAACTACTCCTAAGTTTCAAATGATACAAGGTTTTGAATCATCTGTTGCCTCAGCTTTAAAATCAATTGAAGCTAAGCATTTTCAGAAATTAGTGTTAGCTAATGCTTTAGATTTAACTAATTCTCAAGAATTTTCTATTATTGAGTGTTTAAAAAATTTACGAAAATATTATCCCGATTGTTATATTTTTGCGATTAATAATGGTAAAAATAATTGCTTTGTGGGGGCAAGTCCTGAACGATTAATTAACTTAAAGAATAGACAATTATTAACAGATGCTTTAGCTGGTTCTACTTCTAGAGGAAAAACAAAACTAGAAGATTATTATCTAGCACAAAAACTTCTAAAAAGTAGTAAAGAAAGAAGAGAACACCAGGTAGTTATTGAATTTATTGTACAACGTTTGATTAATTTAGGATTAATACCCCAAATTTCTCCTTTAAAAGTATTAAAGTTATCTAATATTCAACATCTTTGGACTCCCATTTATACACAATTAAACGCTAATATTCATCCTTTAGAAATAGTAGCTAAACTACATCCTACCCCTGCTGTATCGGGTTTTCCTACAGGAATCACTTGTCAAGAAATTAAACACTATGAAACCTTTGAAAGAGGATTTTATGCTGCTCCTTTGGGTTGGATTGATTATAATAACAATAGTGAGTTTATTGTTGGTATTCGCTCTGCTTTAATCTCTGGAAATCATGCTAGACTGTACGCAGGGGCAGGAATTGTGGAAGGATCACAACCTGAACAAGAGTTAGCGGAAATTAAGCTAAAATTTCAAGGATTACTCAAAGCATTATCTTATTCCTAATCAGGGATTATCATAACTTAGGGGCTAATGTTATATTATGCTTAACACTAGCGTCACCATATAACTGTTTATAACCTATGTTAATCGATAGAAATCTCTCTAAATATATCGTCTTCTCCGAAGATAGTATTCTTAACGCTTTAAAAAAAATTAGTGATAATAAAAGTCGTATCATCTTCTCTGTAACTGAGTCAGGTGTTTTAGAAGGTGTGTTAACAGATGGTGACTTTCGACGGTGGTTAGTTCAACAAAATACCATTGATCTCAATCAAGCGATTTCTAACGTTAGTAATAAACAGTTTAAATACGCTTTATTTGAAGAAGATCCCGAAAAAATTAATAGTTATTTTTCTGAAGAAATTGAATTTATTCCCCTTTTAGATGATAACGATCATTTAGTAGCGATCGCCCGTAAACGTCCCGATGAAATTAAAATCGGTGACTTCATTATTAACGATGAATCTTCTACCTTTATTATTGCAGAAATTGGTAACAATCATAATGGTAGTTTGGAGTTAGCCAAAAAGTTAATTGATGATGCGATCGCAGCCGGAGCAAATTGTGCTAAATTTCAACTAAGAAGTCTTAAATCGCTTTATCATAATGCTGGAAATGCCAACGACGCTAGTGAAGATTTAGGGTCACAATATACCTTAGATTTATTGTCCCGTTTCCAACTTTCTGACGAAGAAATGCTACAAGCGTTTGATTATTGTAAGGAAAAAGGTATTTTACCCTTATGTACCCCTTGGGATCTCAATAGTTTAGAAATTCTCGAAAAGTATGGCATGGTTGCTTATAAAGTTGCCTCTGCTGATTTTACCAATCATGAACTATTAAAAGCCTTAGTTAAGACAGGAAAACCGTTAATTTGTTCTACGGGAATGTCCACCGAAGCTGAAATTAGTCAATCGGTTCAACTCTTACAAAAGCTTGGAGCAATGTATGTCTTACTCCATTGTAATTCTACTTATCCGGCCCCCTTTAAAGATGTCAATTTAAACTATATTACAAGATTAAAAGAATTAGGAGATTGTCCTGTCGGTTATTCCGGCCATGAACGGGGAATTAATGTGGCGATTGCTGCCGTTTCTAAAGGGGCAAAAGTGATCGAAAAACACTTTACCTTAGACAAAACGATGGAAGGAAATGACCATAAAGTAAGCCTCTTACCCCAAGAATTTAAGGCCATGGTTGAAGGGATTAGACAAGTAGAAGAAGCCCTGGGAACCTCCGCAGAAAGGCGTTTAAGTCAAGGGGAATTAATGAATAGAGAAACTCTGGCCAAAAGTTTAATTATTAATTGTGATTTAGAACCAGGACAAATCATTACAGAAGCAATGATCGAGATTAAAAGTCCAGGAAAAGGCTTACAACCTAATCGTAAAAAAGAACTAATTGGGAAGACAGCAAAACGTCCATTTAAAGTAGGAGATTTCTTTTTTCCTAGTGACTTAGAAGAAGCCCAAATTACTGCTAAAAATTATCTATTTCCTTGTCCTTGGGGTTTACCGGTTCGTTATCACGATTTTACCAAACTACTACCTAAAACTAACCCAGATTTATTAGAGTTTCACCTTAGTTATAAAGATTTAGAACAGAATATTGAGCAGTATTTTAATCATACTTATGATCTCGATTATGTCGTTCATAGTCCCGAATTATTTGCAGGAGATCATGTCTTGGATTTATGTTCAATGGATGAAGATTATCGTAACCATTCCATCCAAGAATTACAGCGAGTTATTAATATTACTCGGCAACTTAAACCCTACTTCAAAAAAGCATCACAACCATTAATTGTTACTAATATTGGGGGGTTTACCTTAGACGAACCTTTACCCATTACCAAACGTCACAAATATTATGATTTACTGTTAGATAGTTTATCAAAATTAGATAAAGAAGGGGTTGAAATTATACCTCAAACCATGCCTCCCTTTCCTTGGCATTTTGGTGGACAAAGGTATCATAATCTCTTTGTTGATCCTCAGGACATTGCGGAGTTTTGCGCTAAGCATAACTATCGAGTGTGTTTAGATATTTCTCACTCAAAATTAGCCTGTAATCATCACAATCTATCTTTTAAAGAATTTATTGAACAAGTAGGACTTTATACAGCACATTTACATATAGCAGATGCTCAAGGATTAGACGGAGAAGGATTACAAATCGAACACGGAGATATTGATTTTCCAGCTTTAGTAGAAGACTTAAAGAAAACTGCCCCGAATGCTTCATTTATTCCTGAAATTTGGCAAGGTCATAAAAACGAAGGAGAAGGATTTTGGATCGCATTAGAACGATTAGAAAGCTTTTTTAACAGTGAACAGTAATCAGTTATCAGTGATAAGTTACTGGTCACTAAAAGAACTTATTTCTCCTTATTTCTATTTAAGAAATCAAAAAGAACTAGGAATTTATATGTGTGATGGGACTGACATGATTAAAGGCAGTATTTAGGATAAATGTAGGAAAACGCAAATTGAGGAATTAAATAATGAGTGTCAAACAACTATCTAAATTCAGTTTATATTTAATAGGATTAGTCTCAATCTTGAGTCTAGCTTTACCAGTAATGGCCGAAGAGACCGAAGAATTGCCCGCCGATGATCCTTGGTTCACTTTTTGTTTAATCCATAGTGAACCTGGAGAAGATTTCGGGAACTGCATCAATGGTCTTCCTTCGGTTCAACCAGAAGGGGAAGGTTCTCTCGTAGAAATCAGAAGAGTAGAAGAACCCACCCCTAAACCCATTCCTCAGAGAACAAATAGAATAAATAGAGTCAGTAATTAACTTGAGTTCGGCATAAGTAAAGGGAGGAGTTGTAAGCTGAAAATACCCAAACTATTCAGCAACTCCGTCCTATATTTAATTTTGAAATTCTAATGACCTTTTTTAAACCCAATGATCACTTAAAATCTATCGTTAACCAAGTATTAGAATCGACTTGGGAACAATTTCCAGAATTAGGACTTAATCAATGTGCTTTAACTTTATTAGTTTATGATACTCCTGTGGTCATTGAGAAAGAAGAAATTACCTTTCCTATGGATTTTTGGCAACATCCTATTAAGGGTTTTTCTTATCGAGGAGATGAAACGATTTATCCTGCCAGTGTGGTGAAATTGTTTTATTTAGTGGCTATTTATCAATGGTTAGAAAAAGGAAAAGTTGAACCCTCAACTGAATTAGATCGGGCTATTACAGACATGATAGTAGACTCTAGTAATGATGCTACTAGCTTAGTAGTGGATATGTTAACCGATACCACTAGCGGACCCGAATTATCTTCCGATAAACTGCTACAATGGCAAGACAAACGTAACGAAATTAACCGCTATTTTCAGGGGTTTGGTTGGCAAGAATTCAAGAATATTAATCTTAATCAGAAAACCTGGTGCGATGGTTATTATGGCAGAGAAAAGCAATTTGTTGGAGCAAAGGGAGAAAACAAAAATCGTTTAACTACTAATGCTGTGGCCAGATTATTTCATAACATTGTGGCAGAACGAATCATTTCTCCAGAGCGATCGCAAAAAATGATGAGATTATTACAAAGAACTTTACCTGCACCGGTTAACGACACCTTAGAAGAAAACCAAATTACAGGATTTTTAGGGGAAAGTTTAGATAGTAATGCTAAACTCTGGTCAAAAGCAGGATGGACAACACAAGTACGCCATGATGCAGCCTATATTGAGATTCCCCAACAGGCCCCCTTCCTGTTAGTGGTATTTACCGAAGGGAGAAAAAACAGTCAAAATAAGCAAATTTTACCGTTTATTTCCCAACTGATTATAAAAGGGTTAAACAGCTAACCTAAATTCTCTTTTGCTTCTTTGGCCACTTGTTCCATAGAATCTTCTACTAAAATTTTGAGCGCGTTGGTGGCTTGTTCTCCTCCTAATTTACCCAATGCTTGAACCAGTCGATAACGTACTTGCCAGTCTTCATCTTTAACTAATGTAACCAGTAAAGGAACTGCTTCGCTATTGCCTAACTCTCCTAATGCACTGACAGCAGAAATACGAACTAACCCTTGATCAGACTGTAGGGCTTCTTCTAACAGCTCGATCGCTTTGGGTTCGCCTAATTCTCCCAAGGTAGCAATAATACTCAACTGTAATAACCAATCAGAGGTTTGACGATATAGTTGTTTTAAATCATCATAAGCTTGAGTTAACTGTAGTCCCCCGATGACATCAGCGGCCGCTGCTTTAACATCGGTTTCAGAATCATTTTGTATGCGATCGCGTAATAACTGTAAAGCTTTGTCAGGATCTTGTCGTCCTAGGGGATCTAATTGACTAACGGCCGCATAACGAACTCGTTCATTGCTATCCGTCACTAAAGGTTGAATGAGATCAAAAGCGATAGCAGGATCGAGTTGACGTAATAAATTAACCCCTTTCAGGCGATCGCCAAGGTCTTCGGAGGTTAAAAGGGGTTGTACATCAGCAGGGGTAACACTCATAGGAATAAATAGATAAATTAAGGATTAACCAGAAACCATTGCAATCATAAATCCTAACAAAAAACCAGCAATGGTTGAATAAGAAACCGAACTTCCGCCTAACTCGTAGGCTTCTGGCATCATGGTACTTGATAACATAGCCAGTATTGCTCCACCGGATGCTGCTTGAACTGTCCCGATGAGTAATAGAGAGGCCGTATCTTGTAAATAGTAACCAAAAGTAGCAATGATCCCACTGAGAATAACAATACCAAACCAGAGGGCAAGAATTTGTAGTTTTGGGGTTCCAGCTTGTTTCATCCCAGAGGCACTACTTAAGGCTTCAGGAAAGTTAGAAATAAACACCGCCAACAGAAAAGACCAAGCCAACTGTTGCGCGGAAGCATTCATGCCAATAACGGTGGCTTCTGGAATATTATCTAATAGGGTTCCCACCAAAATGGCTACCGGGGTAGATCGTTCGACTAAACTGGTGAGGGTTTGAGGGTTTTCTGTAAGGAGGCGATCAAGTTCGACTTGTTCCATTAAACGTTGTCGCCAACGATCTAAGTTATTTTGGGCGGCCACATGAGAGTTAACCGAATGGCGTAACCGTCTGGCTAGGGTTTGACTTAAAGCCCTAGCTAAATGGGGCGATCGCATTAAAACTTGAGCGAAGTTTTCTTCATTGAGTTGATACAGTTCCATTGGAGTACAAGCGATCACTGTTGCCGAACGAGGTTCTTTGGTTAATAGGGACATTTCCCCAAAAATCTCCCCTGGTCTTAAAATAGTGATTTGTTTGCTATCTTTGATCACTTCTGCTTCTCCTTGAGCAATCATATAGAAATAGTCTCCGGGTTCCCCTTCTTTGCATAAGACTTGTTTGGGTTTAGCGTGCATAGGAGTAACCAGAGAAGCGATCGCTTCTTTTTCTGCTTCGGGTAATTGTTGTAAGACTTCTACGTGGGATAATCTTTGTAAAATATTTGGGGTTGTTTTAGCTTCCGGTTGATGTTCAAATAAATAACGACGACTCGAAGCGGGTTTACGTAAAAATCCCCCATGTTGATCGATATATTGACTTAAATTGGTAAATAATACCCCACCAATAGCAAAACCCAACATCAAGGGTAAAAATCCAGCTTTTTCATAGACTTTACTGGCAATTTCAAAGGCGGTTGCTGCGATTAACGTACCACTACCAAAAGCCATGATCGAGGCTGATAAAACCCGTTTTGGAGTCAAAAACACCCCTACCATTGCCCCTAATGCTAAACTAGAAGCCCCTAACATCCCTTGGACAAAGGCAGAAAGTGCCATAAATTAACTTTCTTCGGTTTGATTGGCTGAAGGATTCAAAGATTGTTCACTAGACGCAGAGATCATCTTAGCCATCCCTTTATCATAATTAGAAGCGATCGCTAAAAAAGCTCCAGCTAATACATAGATCGGCAGGGGCAAAATAAAGCCTTTTACCCATTGATAAAACTGCACCAATACAAATAATACAAAAACGGCACTCATCCAGAAGCGCATAGTTTCCACCTCATCACCTTTAGCATTCACATTTTAGCTTATCGGTTAAACTTAAAATAATACATTTTGATAAGGAATTATGGTACAGCAATTATCTTCAACCCTTATCTATCCTGAAAGTGATGGAAAACCCATTGCTGACAATACAAAACAATTTCGTTGGATTGTCGTTATTAAAGAGAATTTAGAATTATTATTTGCTAGGGATAATCAACTTTTTATTGCTGGCGATTTATTATGGTATCCCCTAGAAGGCAATCATCCTTTAGCACAAGCTCCTGATACAATGGTGGTTTTTGGCAGGCGAAAAGGAGATAGAGGTTCTTATCAACAATGGAAAGAAGATAATATTTCTGCTCAAGTGGTTTTTGAGATTCTTTTTCCTTCTAACCGTCTCAAAGAAATGGCTAAAAAATTTCAGTTTTATGAACGTTATGGGGTAGAAGAATATTATTTATTTGATCCTGATAAAATTGATTTACAAGGATGGATAAGAGTAGAAGATAAATTAAATGTAATTGAGGAAATTAATCATTGGGTTAGTCCGAGATTAGGGATTAAATTCGTTTTAACATCGGTTAATCTAGAAATTTATCGTCCTGATGGAGAACCTTTTTTAACTTTTGTAGAACTAGGTCAATTGCGACAACAAGAAAAAGGAAAAATTAAGCAATTAGAACAAGCACAAAAGAATGCTATTTTTCGTCTTCATGACTTAGGGTTAATAGTAGAACAAATTGCTGATTCTTTAAGTTTATCTGTTGAAGAAGTACAAAAAGAGCTAAGATCATAGAAAAAGAATCTTTATAGTTAAAACCAAGAGGAGCATAACCCAGTGTCAACAGTTACAGAAAATCATCTTAGAGAACTCAAGGAATTAATTAATAGTCGTTTTGATGGTTTAAGTAATGATTTGAAAGTCGTAGATAAGAAAATAGATGTTTATATAGCGAAAACAGATGAAAGACTTAATTCAATTCAACACAATCTTGATGATCTAAAAAAACAGTCGGAAAAGCAAGATAACCGAATTTGGTTATTAATATCAGGTTTATTTTTAACGTTGTTAGGTGCAGTAGCTAAAATTGCTTTTTTTCCTAATCCTTAATATAAGATTTTTGTAAAAGTCATTCATAAACTGTCTCTAACATATAGCTTAAGGGTTAAGATTTCCTGCACCAATTAACCAGCCCACAAAACCGCCCTTTGATGAAGTGGTTAAACGAGGAGAAGAATGGCGTAAATCAATTTAGTAGTCATTCTTTGTTTTATGATGTATATTCTCGACACCGATCATCTTAGCTTTATTCAACGGAATGGAAAAGAAGGAAAGTAGATATTAACAAGGTTAGCAACTCTTGATAATCCCAAAGTAGCAGTTACAATAATTACTTACGAAGCTGTGTTGGAATATCAACAGTCACAATGAATTCAAAACTCTAGACTGGGGTATTGTCTCCATTTTTTAATTATTCATTATTCTGAAGGCTTCATTTTGAGTTGTACTCAAAATGTAAGAAGCCCGAATTGTTCATTATTTACATATTACATATTTCCCCACATTAATCGCCCGTACCAAAAAACAATTAATAATCCCAAAGCTAACCAATCACCTCCTATTAACCGTAATTGATGCCATTCGACTTTATGTTTATTGGGACTCAGAAACCCCCTAATTTCCATAGCGATCGCAATTTCTTCGGCTCGCATTAAGAGATTTTCTAGCAATTTTTCTACTACAACTAACCAAACTTGTAAACTTCTTTTAATGCCCAATTTTTTCCAATTAATTGCCCTTGTACGAATGGATCTAATTAAGTTTTGCACTTCTTCTAAGACTAATGATATAAACCGCAAAGATAAGGTTAAGGTTAATAAAATTTCGGTAATAGGAATATTGAAGCGACGCAAGGGAGACAATAAATCATCTAATCCTGCTGTAATTTCTTCTGGCGCAGTGGTTAATAGATACAAGTTAGTGCTATAAATCAAAATAAAAATTAGGGTACTAATTCTTATCCCTAATTCTAAAGAACGACGGGTGATAAATAATCGTCCTTTGTCTAGTAAAACGTAATGATAGTCTGTTGGTTGGGGTAAAGCTAAATTATTACCTGGTAGTCTCGGTTGAGAAGAAACGGCTAACCCATCAGGGGATAATGTGGTAATAATAAATACCAGCAGGGTTAAGATTAACAACCATCCCATTTGTTGTTTCCACACTCTCAAGGGAATTTGAGCAATTAAAGTCAGAAACATTAAAATTCCTACTAACACTAATCGCCATTCAGGGTTTGATAAAATAGGGGCTAAAAGAAAGGATAATAACCAAGCTAGTTTCACTCTTGGATCAAGTTTATGTAACCAAGTAAAGGGATTTTCTAAATAAAGCCCAATAGGAAGCGATCGCAATAAATCCATAATTGATAATTAATTTAATTTTTGCTCAGTTTGGATTGTTAACTTTATTATCTCATAAGAAATGAAAAACTTGTTTATTAATATAATATGGTTTAGATATAAACCCTAAGATTGCTTCTTATGAAAAGATTTTATCAAAAAAGTCTACAGTTTATTGGTTTATTATTATTTATCTTTTTAGGATTAATTGCTTGTGATAATTCGGTCAAGATTGAGCGATCACAGCCTCTTCCTCAAGATCCTTTGATTGAGGTCTATTTTAACTTAAATGAAGCAAAAGGATCTGATTATCGTGATCCTTATCGTAACATTGATCGGCCTGGGGATAATTTAGAAAAAATTATTATCAATACTATCAATTCTGCTCAATCTACCATTGATATTGCTGTCCAGGAGTTTCGTCTTCCCAATATTGCTAAAGCTTTAGTTAAACAAGCTGAAAAAGGAATCAAGGTTCGTATTATTTTAGAAAACAATTATCATCAATCTTTTACTGATTTTACTTCCAAGATGATTACGGAAATGACCACAAGAGAGAAACAAAGATATAATCAATATTTTCAATTTATTGATCTTAATAATGATAATAAAATTACTCAGAAAGAACTTAATCAAAGAGATGCGCTGAGTATTTTGAATCAAAGCAATATTCCTATTATTGATGATACCGAAGATGGCTCGAAGGGTACAGGTTTAATGCACCATAAATTTATGGTTGTTGATAATAAAATTATTATTGTTACTTCAGCTAATTTTACTTTAAGTGGA